>NZ_JBITKM010000011.1:174993-204627 GCF_044461025.1 Micromonospora sp. NPDC049900 | reverse complement strand
CACACGCCACAACCCCCCCCGCGGGGTTAACCCCCTGCCCCCCGGGGGTATTACCGCCCGGGGGCGACGCCCCCGGCCCCCCCCCCCCCGCCCGGGCGGGGGGGGGGGGGCCCACGCCTCTTGAGACCGCACATCCCGCTTTCTGATCGGGACTGCGCACCGGTGAGACCCACACACTGTCGACCGCCGGCACCGGCCGGTGCGGTGCAGGCCCGTCGTGGGGAGTGGCGCGGTCATGGTGACGAGATGGGGCAACAGATGGCGGCGCGGCCCGGACAGCGGCGACGCGCTGCGTGCGGCGACGACTGCCGCACCGCCACCCACGGAGGCCGCCCGGCCGGGTCGGGCGGCCGGGCGTAATCCGTTCACCTGGCTGTTCCTGTGGTGCGCGGGGGTGGACCGCACCCTCGTCGAGACCCGGCTGGAGCGGTACCGCTACGTCGGCATCGGCGTGTTCATCGTGCTGATCGCGACCCTGTCGGCGGTCATGTTCGCCCTGTTCGGGTCCGTGATCCGGGGCGGGTTCACCGTCGCGCTGATCCCGTTCGCCGTCGGCTGGGGTGTGCTGATCTTCTGGGCCGATCGCTCGATCATGGCCGAGCCGAGCTACGGCGACCTCCGTCAGGTCGACGCCGGATCCGCCACGCGGCGCGCCGGCTGGTGGTCGCGGCGCGGTCGCCGACTACCGCAGTACGGCTTCCGGGTGGTCATCGCCGTCGGTGCCGCCTTCCTGGTCACCGAGGCCGTCCTGCTGCTGCTCTTCCAGTCCGAGATCCGCCGCGAGCTGGACCGCAGCCACACCGACCAGGTCCGGGTGGCGCAGCAGGTCGACTCCCGGGGCGAGACGACCCAGATCGCGGCGCTGCGGTCCGAGAAGCAGGCGAACGACGACCGGGTCACGGCGGCCGAACAGGCGGTCACCGAGGCGGCGGACGCCCTGGCCGGCGAGGCGGACGGGTCCAGCGGCAGTGGACGGCCCGGCTTCGGTCAGGTCGCCAAGCAGCGTGAGACGGAGCTGCGGCGACTGCGCAAGGTCGCCCGGCAGACCCGCGATGAGGTCGCCACCGCCAACGCCACCCTCGACGAGCGCATCGAGAAGCTGCGCAGCGACCGGCAGAGCAGGATCGACGCGAGCGTCGCGGCGATCACCGCCGACCGCGGGTGGATCACCCAGGAGCGGGCGCTGCACCGGTTCCTCCAGGACAACCGCGACAACCTGCTGGTGGTGGCGATCCCCTGGGTCCTGCGGGTGACGCTGCTCGCCATCGACCTGCTGCCGGTCTCGCTCAAGCTGCTCGCCCCGCCGACCCTCTACGACCGCCGGGTCCGGGCCCAGGCCGAGCTGTCGGCGTATCGCACCACGCGGTGGTTGCAAGCCGGCCGTGACTCCGTCGACCAGGTCGCCGACCTCGACCAGGTACGCGCCAACACCCTCTACGACCTCGCCCGCGAGGAGGAGAACTACCGCAAGTCGACCCGTCTGGGTCACCTCAGGAACGGCGGCTGACCAGCCCCACCCGAAGCGGAGATGCCGATGTCGCACACCACACAGGACCGGATCGACGGGTACCGACGATGGGCCGAGCGGGTACGCGCCCAAACGCAGACCGCCACCGGGCCCGCCGAACTCCTCGAACTGCACAAGGACCTGATCGCCCGGACCTACGAGCTGGAGAACGCCTGCCTGGCCCCGGTGACCATCGGCGTGGTGGGTGAGTACAGCGCCGGCAAGTCCCTTCTGCTGGGCACTCTGCTCGGTCGTCCGGAGCTGCTCCCGGTGTCGACGGAGGCGACGACCGGCAACGTCACCGCCGTACGGCTCAGTGCCGGGCCACCGGGCTCACCGGTGGAGGTGACGTCCGCCTCGGTGAGCCTGCTGTCGGCGGCACAGGTGTCGGCCGGCGCGGCCTTCATCCTCAACAAGATCTGCAACACGGTCGCCGAGACCAACCTGCCCGTCGACGTGTCGACGCTGCGCCACTACCACCCGGTGCGGGACGGCTGGACGACCTTCGAGACGTGGTGCCGCCGGTACGTCTGGCCGGAGCATCCCGAGGGCACCCTTCCCGAGTCCAGCGTCCTGGCCATCCGGGACTCGGCGTGGGAGCTGCTGCGCATCCGTGACGCCCTGGACCGGGCCGGGGAACTGGTGCACCCGACGAACGCCGGGGCGTCACGTCCGCTGCACCTGGGCGCGTACGCCGAGGGACTGACCATCGGCGGCGCCCGCAGACCACCGTCGTCCTATCCGGTCCGTCCACCGGCGATCCCCCTCCCGGCGCACACCGAACTGACCGCGACGGTGCTTCGGGAGATCTTTCCCCTGCTGGGGCGGATCACGCTCCAGGTCTCGGTGCCGGCGGACCGGTGGCCGGTCGACCGGCTGGCCGGCGTCCAGGAGGTCGAGTTCCTCGACTTCCCCGGCCTCAACGCGCGCGGTGCCGCCCGCGACGACTTCCTCTCGGCCGCCCTGCTGCGCGACACCCACACCATCCTCATCACCGTACGGGCGGAACGGCCCGGCACCGAGGTCGCCACCAGGTTCCTGGCGCTGCTGGCCGGGCACGGTCGCAGCAAGGCCGAGCTGGCCGACTCGGTACTCGTGGTGGGCACCATGTTCGACCTGCTCACCCCACCGGCCGCGCCCACCGGGGCGGTCACCGTCGACCAACTCGCCCGGACCGACCCCGGCTTCCGCGACCTGGCCCGCACCGGGTACGAGCTGACCGGCCAGCGCCCGGACCGGATCGCCCTGGCCAGCCTCCTGCACGCGATCGACGTGCATCGCCTGCCGTACCGGCCGGACCGGGAGCTGGCCGGGGTGCTCGCCGCCCACCGTGCGGTCGTGCGGCAGCGGATGGCGGCCTGGCGCGGGATCGGGGACGCGCTCACCGCCGGGGACGCCACCGCGCCGCTGGCCCGGGCGGTCACCGCCGCCGCCGAGGACGGCGGCGTCGAGGCGCTGCGGGCGCTCGTCGCCCGACACGTGACGGAGCACGGCGTACGGCTCAAGCTCGACGCGCTGCGTCGGCACACCGCGACGATGCACCAACTCGTCACCACCCTCCAGTGGCACGACACCAGCGCCTCGCGGCAGGCCGGCGACGACGTGGTGAGCGACCTGTTCCGGCTGCGCGACGAACTGCTCGCCGCAGAACAGGTCCTCGTCGGTGGTGCGGCGAAGCTTCGCCCCGGCACCGCCGACCCGGCGTGGCGGCAGCATCTGGACGACTCCCTCGACCTGCTGCGGGTCTCCGTGGCCCGCACCGTGTTCGCCTGGCAGGGCTGGGACGAGACGCTCGACGCCACGCTGCACACCGGACGGGTGGTGGTACCCACCTCCGCCGCCGGCGAGCACGTCGTCGACGAGGACGACGACGAGGAGGACCGGCGTACCCACACCCCGCAGACCGGGGGCGGCGGTGCCGAACTGCTGACGAACACCGCCCAGTTGCGGCTCCGCTTCGCCGGACTCGTCGGCGACGCCACCCGGGAGGCGGGTCGGCAGTTCAACCGGCTCACCGCACTCTGGGTCGACGAGACGACCAAAGCCCTGACCTCGGTGTGGAACGGTCCCGGCGACCCGTTCGACGAACCGGCCCGGGCGGCGGCGCTCGCCGCGCTGGACCCGGACGGCGGGGCCAACCGGCGCACCTGGCTGCGCAGCTACACCCAACTGCAATGGGTGGTCAAACGGATCCGTCGGCGGTCCGACGCGCTGGCGCAACCGGTGCCACTCGACGGCCCGGACGTACCCGACCTGTTCCCGCTGCTGCCCGCCCAGCAACTGCCGTGGGCGACCGCACCCGGGCAGGCAGCGGTGACCAGCCAGGACGAGGGGCAGGAACAGCACGTCGTCCGGCTGCTGCGGATGCGTCAGGAGGTCGCCGACGGTGTGCTGCGCGTCGCCCAGCAACGCCTGTTCGACGCGCTGGTGGACCTGGCGGACCGGGTCCGGCGGGAGGTCACCGAGGTCCACCAGGAGATCCCGAAGGCGGTGTCGATCGAGCGGCTCGTCGCCGACGAGTCCGCCGCCTGGCTCGGCGGGAACACGCAGCCGGGCGGCACCACGACCGGCTCGGTGTGGCAACGACTGCTCCGGGACTGGCCGACCGATCTGGATCCCAGCGAGGAGGGGAACAAGTGACCGTCGAGATGCTCTTCGAGCCCGCAGCGGGCAGCCGTACCGCCGTGGTGGCACCCGACCGGTTCCGGCTGTACCTGCACCACGGGCGCTATCACCTGCCCCGGGTGGCGATCCGCGCCGTCGGCGGGCCGGTGGAGGTGTGGGACGTGTTCCTCGCCGACGCCGCACCGGCCACCGGGGCGCTCGGCCGCTATCTGGCCCGCAACTACCCGACGACGTCGTGGCGGGCCGTCACCGTGGGTGAGCCCCAGGAGGTGTCCGCCGCGGTTCCGGTCTTCGAGTACCTGAACCTGCCCGGTGCGGCCGGTCGGCTGGAGTCCGTCCGGCTCACCTGGCGGGTGACCTTCGGCGGCGAAGCGGTCACCACCCGGGACTTTCCCCTGCTGCTGGAGTTCGCGGCACCCGACGCCGAGCCGGAGACGGACACGCTCTCCGGTGGCGAGGGGCTGGGCAGCGGGGTGGCCGAGCAGCCGCTGCGGCAGCCGGTGACCGGGCACCAGGTGGCCAAGATGTTCGCCATCGACTTCGGCACCTCCAGCTCCACCATCACCATGGTGAACGACCACAAGATCCAGGGCAGCGACCTCGACCCCGCACAGGACGAGGTGCTCCGCACCGCGCTGGCCGAACTGCTCCAGTCCGCCGGGCCGGACGACGGCGCGGCCCGGCGCGCCTGGCTCGACCTGCGCGACAAGTGCCTGCGGCTGGTGCGGGAACGGACCGCCGGCCTGCCGGGCGCCCAGGACCACCCGTCCACCGACATCGACGAACTGGTCCGGCTGCTCGACGACGCCAGGGAGGGTGTCAGCGAGTTCCGGGCCCGGGTACGGGACCTGGTGCTGATCGCACTGCGGCCGGGCGCCACCAGCGATCCCCTGCTGAGCACGTGGCTCGCGGGCCGCCTGCACCGGATCCTCGACGACGCCCTCTACACCCCGGCGCTGACCACCTCGAAGCTGATGAAGGTCCAGTTCGACCAGGTCGACAACCCGGACACCGTCTCCAGCACCGTGCACGTCATCGGCGCTGATCCCGCGCCGGCCCGGGTCAGCCTGGTGCGGCCCACCGAGGACGAGAAGGGGTACGTCCGGTCGCTGCCGGGTCTCAAACGGTCGTTGGGCCGGAGCCGGCCGTTGGCGCCGGACCTGGCGGGACTGAACTGGAATCCCGCTCCCAGGAAGCCGGCCAGCAGCGACTTCCTGGTGCTGCACGCCTACAACTGGCTCATCGACAGCGCGTTGCGCTTCGCGGCGCGCGGCGGGACGGGGCAGCCGCAGGGGGTGGGCCACGTCGTCGTCACCTATCCGACGACCATGCCGCCGGCCCGCCGGGAACGACTGCGCAGCCTGTTCCAGGACGACCTGCTGGTGCCGCTGCCGACCTTCACCTACGACGAGGGGGTCGCGGCCGGCATGTACTTCCTCATGCGGGAACTGCGCGGCAGTCTGCCGGAGGGGATGGAACGGTTCCGCAGTCGCAGCCGCCCGGTCGACGTGGCCGGACAGCGGGTCTGGCGGCGGAACCTGCTCGTGATCGACATCGGGGGCGGGACCACCGACATCGCCCTGCTCGCCCTCGACCTGGAGGACCGGACCCCGGCCGCCGCGAACGACCCGAGGGCGGGCTGCTCCTACCTGATCACCCCACGGGTACTCGGCTCCACCGGACATCCGCAGCTCGGCGGTGATCTGCTCACCCTGCGGGTCTTCTACTGGATCAAGGCCAGGTTGACCGACGCGCTGGTGGCGAACCTGCCGGAGGAGGAACGTCGGCGGATGCAGGACACGTACCAGTGGCCCGGGATCAGCCGGGCGATCGACGGCAGCTACCAACCGCTGGCTCCGATGGTGCTGGCGAACCAGACGCTCGACCCGGCACCGTCGTCGGTCCGCCAGGCGTTGAGTGACCTGCTTCCGACCGACGCCGAGTCGGGCATCTCGACGTACGCCTTCAATCTGTTGTGGACGGAGGCGGAGACCGTCAAGATCGAGCTGGGTCGGCTGACCGGGCCGGGATCCGTGACCGTGCTCGACACCCAGCTCGACCAGGTCCTCGCCGAGGTCCGCCGGAGCAACGTGCCGCTGGTCGACAGCGGTGTGCGGGCGCCGTCGCTGGAACTGTCCAGCGAGGACTTCGTCCGCCTGGTCCGGCCGGTCGTGGTCAAGGCGGCCGACCTGGCGGCGGACATCGTCAACGTACGCCTGCGCGGCGCGGACGCGGAACCGCTCGACCAGGTCTTCTTCTCCGGGCGGAGCGCCCAGATGCCGGTGGTACGCCAACTCGTCGGCGAGACGCTCGCCCGACGGCTCGCCCAGCACGGCTCCACCGGGGCCTGGGACCCGTCGGCGATGGCGGTGGAGACCACGAACGCCAAGCAGGCCGCCTCGCTCGGGGCCTGCTGGGCCGAGGAGCAACAGAACCTGCGCGGCACCGCCGAGGACGGCGCCGGGATCGTCGCCCAGCTCAACCGGGGCGGCAGCGCCGTCATGATCGACGTGAACAACATGTTCCTCTCCCTGCCGTGCCACTTCTTCCTGCGCGAACCCGACGGCGGCAGCGGGCTGCTGCTGCTGGAGGCGGGCGCACCCTGCCGGTACAGCGACCGCAACGGCAACCTGGCCGCGCGCAGCCGCTGGTATCCGGTTCCGCGCAACCTGCGGGTGCACCGCGACCTCGGTGCCCGCGAGTCCATCGAGTGGGGCGAGTTCCAGTTCCACCTGGCGACCCACGCGTTGCGCCAGACCGGTCTGACGCTGCCCGACGAGCCCCCCGCCGACCTGTACTTCCAACTACAGATCGACCAGGATCTCACCCCGACGGTCTTCCTGTGCGTGGGCGGGGCCCCCGACCACCTGCTGCACGAGCCGGGGGTGAACATCCTGCCCCGCCTGCGGGCCGCGGTCACCGGCCCGGACGGGGCCATCGACCGGCTGCCGGTCGCGGTCCACGTCGGGGCCGCCTCGGCCCGCCACACCGGCCATCGGTCGGACGGCGCGACCCTGGTCTTCCCCGCCGCCACCGACCACCCGGCGTGGCCGCACCGGATGCACACCCTGCATCCGGACGAGCCGCCGGTGCCCGGGATGGTCAGCGAACAGCCGCTGCCGACACCCGTGGACATCGGCGACGGGCGGCGGCTGTGGCAGTTCGAGGGGGTCGACGCGGCGGGCGACACCGTCGTCCTGGCACATCTCGAACCACCTGACGGACCGTACGACCGCGCGGTGCCCTACTTCGCCTCCCTGGACCGACGCGGTTGGCTGCGGGTGCACCGCGGCTATCCGCGTTACCTGACCACGACCCGGTTGACCGACATGCTCGGCCACCCCGGGGCCGTCTTCCACACCGCGATGAGCGAGGGAGAACCGATGTGGAACGACAACTGGGACCCGTTCACCGGGAAGCACTGATGGAGCCGACGGACGGTGCGCCGCTCGAGGTGACGCTCGACGCCCTCGCCCGGCGCGGCGGGCCCCGTGCCGACCAGGCCCGGCAGGCCCTCGACGAGCTGGGCCGGGCGCTGGCTGCCGCCGCCCACTGGCCGCCGCCCGGTGACCACGCCGACCGGGAGACGGCTCGGCTGATCGGCGACGTGCTGCGCCTACTGTGGGCCGTCGCCGACCCGGTGCCGACCGCCGCTGAGCCCACCATCGGTGCACCACGCACCGGGGACACCGAGCCGCCCGTCACGGCATCGCGGAGCGCGGCGGCGTCCACCTCCGGCTTCGTGGCGCCCGGCGGTCCGGCGCGGGGGCGGCCGGTACTCGCAGACGAGGTGGCCGCGCTCGTGGCGCAGTTCCTCGCCGACGGCGAGGTGGCCGCCTGGCGGGACGCCGCACCCCCGTTCGACCCGGCCCACTCTTGGGAGTGGATGTGGTTGACCTGCCTCGGGTTTCCCGAGCGGCAGGCCACCCGGTGGCGCGGCCGACTCGCCGGGCTGGGTGAGGGTGTCGCCGGGCCGCCGGGCGCGCTCGTACCGGCCCTGCCCGGTGTGGGCAGCGCCGGGCTCGACCTGGCCTGTGCGGAACCGGACGCCGAGGTCTCGGCGGCGCTGCACGGACGCGAGGACGACCTGGCGCGGCTGGTGACCGACGTGCTCAGCCTGGCGGGCAGTCGCGCATCGCTGGACCACAGTCTGCAACCGGACGGAGCGGGCAAGCATCGGCTGGACGAGGAGGGCCAACAGCGGCACTACCGGGAGCACCTGTTGCGCCGACTGCGGGAGTACGCAGACGAGCGCGACCAGGGCGGTCGGCTGCGCCGCCTGGTGGTGGTCGACGAGGCGGTGCGCTCCCTGTTCCCGCGCCCGTTGCCCGCACCGGGCAGTTGGTGGCGGCAGTTCGCCGAGCGGTCCGACGTGTTGCTGCGGGACCGCTTCGCCGACCACGACGCCGAGATCACCGTGCCCGCCGGCCCCTATCCGCCCTGCTGGCCCGGGAAGGGCAAGAAGTCGACCAGTCCGAATCTGGACATCAAGGTGGCGAGCGATCCGACCAAACGGCGTCATCACGTGGAATGGGTGCTCCGGGTCGCCTACCGAGTCGGCGACCGCACACTGGACGGTCGAGTGATCTACACAGAGTGAACGGGTTTCCGGCGTACCGTGAAAGATGATGCCGGGTGGCCGCCCGAGGGCGCTAGCTTCCTCGCATCCGCTTCGCCGGCCCACCCGGGAGCTCCCGTGATCCCCGAACAGCGAACCGCCCCCAGCAGCCCGTGGCCCGCCGGCAGCTTCCTCGCCGGGCTGCCCGAAAACGACCGCGCGGTGATGTTGGCGGCCGGCAGTCCCCGGTCGTGGCGGCCCCGCGACCTGATCATCCGTGAGGGCGACACCGGCACCGCGGTCATCCTGCTGCTGCGCGGACACGTCCGGGTACTCGGCCACAAGGCGGACGGCAACCCCACCCTGCTCGCCGTCCGAGTCCCCGGTGACCTCATCGGTGAGCTGGCCGTCCTCGACGGCGGCCCGCGCTCCGCGTCGGTCGTGGCGGCGTCGGCCGCCTCGGGACGGGTCACTCCCGCCGCGGACTTCCGCCGGCTGCTCGACGACCATCCCAGCCTCGCCGGGGCGGTACGCCGGGTCGTCACCGCCAAGCTGCGGATGGCCAACCGCCACCGGGTGGACGTCGGTGGCGACCCGGTGCGGGTCCGTATCGCCCGGCTGCTCGTGCACATGGGGGAGGTCTACGGCCGTCCGGTCAGCGACGGCATCCTCGTCGACGTGCCGTTGAGCCACTCCGACCTGGCCGAGCTGGTGGCCGCGGCCGAGCCGAGCGTGCAGCGGGCGCTCGCCGGACTCAAGCGCGACGGCGCGGTGACGCTCGGCTACCGACGGGTGGTGATCACGGACGCGGGACGGCTGCGGACCGTGGCAGCAGCCGTCGCGCCCTAACCGGTGAGGGTCACCAGGGTCATCGCCACCAACGCCGCCAGCACCATCAGCGCCATCCAGTTCAGTGCCCGGACCACGTGCTGGTTCTTCACCATCGCGATCTCCGCCAGCCGCCGGGCCGACTCCCATGCCTCGGCACGCAACCGGCCGGAGGCCGCCCCGGAGGCGGGCGCCTCCGGTCCACCGAGGGCCCCGGCGGCGACCGCCGGGAACGCGAACCGGTTGTCCGGCGCCGGCGGCGTCAGTCGTGGCCGAAGTCCCTGCATGAGGTGGTATCCGGAGACCAGGAAACCGACCACCACGGCCGCCAGCAACGGTACGGCCGCCAGCCCGGCCGCCGCGCCGGAGGCCACCAGCACGGCCGCCTCCTTCAGGTGGGTGGACATCACCACGGCTATGCCGGAGTGCACCACGAGCAACATGCTGACCTTGCTGTCCGCCTGTTGGGTGGCGACCTGGAACGAGGCGTTGATGGTGCCGGCGACGGCGATCTCCTCGGCGGGGGTCAGGGGCGGGTCGGGCGGCGGCGATGGCAGGCCGGTCATGCCGACAGCACACCACCGATCGGCCGGTCGATCGACCTCAGGTGATGGCATCGACACCGAAAGTCACCACCGTCGCGCCGGTCAGGGGTGCGACTGGTCGTCGTCGTGGTGCAGGTCGTCGTGGTGGTGCAGGTCGTCGTCGTGGTGGTGCGGGTCGTGGCGCGGCTCGTCGACGTCGTCGTGGTGGCTAGGCGGATGGTGCTCCCAGCGGTCAGGGTCGTCGTGGTCACGGTGGTGGGTGTCCCGGCCGCCGGGCGACGTCGCACGACCGGCGGCTACCACGGCCGCCCGATGACGGCGGGCGAACTCGGCGGCGACGGTGGCGAGCCCGGAGACGGTGAGCACCGTGGCGACCCCGTCCCAACGGACCTCCGCACCGTACGGATCGGGTGCCGGCCCGGCCGGCGGAAGGCAGATCCAGGCGACCACCGGTTCCCCGCGCAGGGTCACCTCGACGCGGGAGAAGTGCTCCCGGGACAGGCCGGGATAGTTCTGGCTGACCAGGTCCGCATAGAGGGGATGCGGCACGATGACCGCGACGTCGCTGTCCGGCCGGGCGTCGGCCAGCTTCCGCTTCAGCACCGGGACGCCCACCAGGTCGTTGACGAGGATCGAGGCCGGGCCGGCGTAGCCGTTGGGACTGCGGGCGGTGGCACCCTCCACGATCGCCATCCTGGCCCGGACCGGTCCGAACCCGCCCGGATCACGGTTGTTCTCGTACAGCCCGTGCCGGAAGCCCCGGATCAGCGCCGGCACCACGCGGGCCTCGTCGAGCCCCGGCGGGAACACCAGCATCAGGCCGTCGCCGCTCTCCTGCGGCTCGACCTGGCGGATCCGCGCGTAGCGGCAGGCGCACTGCACGATCCGCAGCAGCCGCACCTGGGCGTCGTAGTGGGTCGCCGCGGTACGTCGGCTGTACCCCTCGATGTCGACCGCCATCAGCAGCCTGCGGACGAACCTCCCCTGCGGGACCATGTCTCCGTCTCCTCTCGGGCACCGGGGCGGGACCCACCACTCCCGCCGGACCGGCGGCGCGGTCATTGTCGGACCGCCCGAGCACCTCAGATGCCGTCGTATGACCGGAACAGGGGTCGCCGTCGGACATAGCCTCGACGCGACCGGCATCGTGACCCGGAAGGCCAGGGCCATGTCCTCCACTGTCGTGCCCCCGCATCCGCCACCGGGCTCCGTGCTGACGGAGCTGGCACGCTGCGCCGCCCTCGCCCGGACCGGCGGACCGGCGCTCGACCCGTTGGCCGACCTGCTGCGGCAGGCCGGTGACCGGCTGTCCCAGCCGATGCGGGTCGCCGTCGTCGGCCAGATCAAGCGTGGCAAGTCGACGCTGGTCAACGCGCTGCTCGGCACGCCGGTGGCGGCCACCGGCCAACTGGAGTTGACCTTCACCGTCAACGAGCTGCGATACGCCCCGGTGCCCACCGTCCGGGTCCACTACCGGGGCGACCCGACGCCGACCGAACTGCCACCGGAGCGGCTGCGCGAACTGACCGTCCGCGATCCCGGGCACCTGGCGCACCTGCGGCGCATCCGCAAGGTGGAGTTCGGGCTGCCCCACGACCTGCTGTGCCGGTTCCGGCTGGTCGACACACCCGGGCTGGGCAGCGTGCACGGCGTCGACTCGGCGAACACCAGCGAGTTCCTCGGGCTCGCGCCGACCGACGGCGGCGTCGCGGTGGGCTCCACACTCGACGTCCTGCACCGCACCGCGCGGGACGTGCACCAGGACAGCGCCGCCGAACTGGACCGCGCCGACGCCGTGCTCTATCTGTTCAGCCGCGCCCTGCACGAGACCGACAAGGCGACGCTGGAGGAGTTCCTCGGCGACGTCGGCGGCACGATCACACCGCTGAGGGCCTTCGGCGTGCTGACCCGCTGCGACCAGTTCTGGCCACCGACGGCGGACCTGCCAGGCCGCCCGGACCCGATGACGTTCGACCCGATGGTCGCGGCGCGCGCCCTGGCCGACGAGCATCTTCGTCGGCCCCGGATGCGGCGGATGTTCTACACCATCCTGCCCGTCTCGGGGCTGCTCGGCATCGGCGGACAGACCCTGACCGACGAGCACCTGAACTGGTTGGCCGACCTCGCCACCGCCGACCCGCGACGGCTCGTCCGCCACGCCGCAGACGTCGGACGCTTCGCCCACGCACCGAACCTCAACGGCATCACCCTGCCGGTCGCCGAACGCCGGGCGCTCACCGAACAGCTCGGCGCCTGGGGTGTCACCCGTGCCTGCGGGTACGTCCGCGATGGTCTCACCCCCGCCGAGCTCCAGGACCGGCTGCGGGCCGACAGCGGGGTCAGCGCCCTGGAGGACCTGATCGCGAGCCACTTCGGCAACCGGTCCACGCTGCTCAAACTCGACCACGGGCTGCGCGACGCCGACCGGGAGGTGGCGCGTGTCCGGCTGGCCGCACAGCGGGGCGGGCCGCCCGTGCCCACGCCGGTGGGCGAGGTCGCCGCCGCGGTCGAGCGACTACGCGCCCGGATGCCCGCCTTCGCCGAACTGCGGACGCTGTCGGCCTTCTACAACGGCGAGGTGACGCTCACCGCGCAGGAATCGGCCGAACTGCTGCGCGTCACCGGGGAACACGGCACCAGTTGCGCCGCCCGGCTGGGCCTGCCCGAGGAGAGCGCACCGCGGCTCATCCTCGACCGGGCCCGGGAACGGGTCCGCGCCTGGGCGGCCCGGGAGCAGGATCCGACCCTGGACCGGCCCACCGCGCGGGCGGTGGCCACCATGCGGCGGTGCCACGAACACATCGCCCACCGGGCACGCCAGGCGCTGCGCCTGCTGTCCGGCGTCGACGACCTTGGATCACCCGCTCCGGCCGGAGACGGCACGGCGCCGCACGACCAGCAGGTGATCGTCCACCGCCCGGCCCTTCAGAGAGGTGACCAGTGAACGCGCTCGATCGACTCCGGCAGGACACGCTCTCCCTCCTCGACCACGTCCAGGTCGCTCTCGCCGACGACCTGCCGCAATCCGCCGTCCGGACGCTGACCGCCGAACGCGAGCGGGTGGCGGCCGGCCGTTACCACGTGGTCGTCTGCGGCGAGTTCCGGCAGGGCAAGTCGAGCCTGCTGAACGCGCTGGTGGAACGGATCGGACTCTTCCCGGTCGACCTGGACGTCACCACCGCGACCGTCACCGCGCTGCACTGGGCCGAAACGGAACAGGCGGTGGTGCACTTCGCGGAGGACCCGGACGAACCGTCCGCCGGACCCGCCCCGCTGTCGGTCCGGCCGGACGAGATCGGCGGGTTCGTGACCGAGCAGGCGAACCCGGACAACACCCGCCGGGTGAGCCTGGTGGAGATCGGGCTGCCGCTGGAGCGGCTGCGCTCCGGCCTGGTGCTCGTCGACACCCCCGGGATCGGCAGCCTCAACCCGGCGCACACGGCCGCGACCCGGGCCTTCCTGCCCCAGGCCGACGCATTGATCTTCGTCTCGTCGGCGGTCGAGCCCCTCGGTACGCCCGAACTGGAGTTCCTCACCCACGCCCTGGCCCGGTGCCCGACCGTGCTGGTCGCGATCACCTGCATCGACAAGGTCGTCGACCCGCAGCCCGTGGTGGCGGCGGCGCGCAGCCGCATCGCCGCGGTGGCCGGCAGACCCGAGGACGAGCTGCGGGTGGTCGCCGTCTCCGCCTTACGCAAGACCACCGCGCTGGCCGACGAGGACCCCGAGTTGCTCGCCGAGTCCGGGTTCCCCGCCCTCGATCGCGAGCTGTGGGGGGCCCTCGCGTCCACCTGCGGAGCCCGGCAGGTCGTCCGGGCTGCGGACGCCGTGACCACCCTTCTCGACGACGCCATCGCGCCGCTGGCGACCGAGCTGACCGCGCTCGTCGACGACAACCTCGACAAGCTGGGCACGCAGATCGAGACGGCCCGGGCCGAGGCCGACAAGCTCCGGGCCGAGACCCAGGGGTGGCGACGCAGCCTGCGCGGGGACATGGAGTTGGCCGCCCGCGGCGTACGCGACCAACTCGGCGTGGACTTCGACCAGATCGCCGAACAGTTCCGGCGCAGCCTCGGCACAGACGAGGCCGGGTCCGACCCGAACGCCCTGGCCCGCCGGGTCTCGACCCGGATCGTCGACGCGGGTCAACGCGCCCAACGGGAGCTCCGGCTGGCCGCCGAGCACCTGGCGGACCGGTACGCCCAACGCCTCTCCGTCGTCGTCGACCTCCCGCGGGGCGCCGATCTCGTCGCCGAGGCGGGGGTGCACGACGTGCATCCGGCGCGCAGCAACAAGCCCACCCGCTTCGCCACGTTCCGCACGGGGTGGAGCGGCAGCATGGCGTACGGCGGGGCGGGCGCCGCCATCGGCGCGGTGGCGGGCAGCGTCATCCCGATCGTGGGCGCGTTGCTCGGCGGCATCGTCGGTGGCATGGTCGGCCAGATCACCGGCTGGTTCGCCGGACGGCAGGAGGCCCAGCTCCAGGCCGAACGTCGCCGTCGGCACGAGCAGGAGGCGGCGCTGCGCGACCGCGTCATCCCGATGATCGAGTCCTCCCGTCGACGGGCCGAGCGGCAGTTCACCTACCAGGTCAACGACTACGTCGACGCGCTTGCCCAGGCGTTGGAGGACCACGTGGCCGCGCAGAGCGAGTCGTACGCGGCCACCGAACGGCGGTTGACTGCCGCTCGGGCCCGGGACGAGCGTGAGCGGGCGGAGCGGATCGCGGAGTTGAACGCCCGGGTGGGCGTCTTCGCCGGCCTTCAGGAACAGTTCGACCGGCTCCGGGACCGGGCCCACGACCTGGCCCGGCCGACCGACGAGGCACACCGGCGACCGTGATGACCACCGGCCTCGTCTACGGCGTCGACGTCGGCATGTCCACCTCGACGCTGGTGATCGGCCGTCCCGGCAAGGAGCCGGTCCTGGCCCGCGACCCGGCCGTACGGGCGGGCGTGCCCACCGTGCCGTCGACGGTGTGCCTGCTGCCCGACGGCACCCTCGCGGTGGGTGGCGCGGCCGAGAACGCCGGGCGGCTCCGGCCCCAGCACTACCGCTCCCGCTTCAAACGCGACTTCGCCGACCCGATCCCGTTGGCACTCGGTGAGGACCGCGAGCTCACCGCGCACGAGTTGACCGCCGAGGTGCTGCGCTTCCTGCGCGAACAGGCCGTCGAGACGGTGGCGGGCGCACCGGAGCGGGTCGTCGTCACGGTGCCGGCGAGCTGGGAGGAGCACAACCGGCAGCTCATGCGCGCCGCCGCCGGCCTCGCCGGCTTCGACCCGGCGACGGTCCGGCTGGAGCCGGACGCGGTGGCCGCGACCGCGTACGCCTTCGCCGACACGACGTTGCCGGCGCAGGTCACCGCGCTCGTCTACGACCTGGGCGGCGGCACCTTCGACTGCGCGGTGGCGCAGACCGGTCCGGACGGCGCCTTCGAGGTGCTGGGCAGACCGGGCGGCATTCCCGACCTGGGCGGAACCGACTTCGACCGCCTGCTGCTAGCCCACCTCCGCCAGCGGTTCCCGGACCGCATCGCGCACCTGTTCGCCGACACCACCGACCTCGACCTCCTGCCCCGACGGCTGGCGTTGCGCGACACCTGCGAGCAGATCAAGATCCGGCTCTCCGCGGTCACCGCCCATCCGGCGTACCTCACCGAGCTGGATCCGCCGACGACGGTCACGCTCACCCGTGACGAACTGGACGAGTTGGTCCGGCCGGCCCTGCTGGAGACCATCGCCGAGTGCGAGCGGCTTCTCGACGACCTGGGCCTGCGCTGGTCCGACATCGACCGGATCATCCCGGTGGGCGGGCCGAGCCGGATGCCCTCGGTCGGGCGGACCCTGTCCGGGCACACCGGACGGCCGGTGCTGCGTACCGCCGAACCGGAGCTGGCCGTCGCGTACGGTGCGGCGCTCCTGGCCGTGCGGCCCACGCCCGACACCCGACGGGTCTCCGGCGCCGCCTCCGCCGCCCGGCCCGGCCACGGCCGGTCCACGGCGCCCACCGCCACGCCGACGACCGCCACGCCCGACGGCGGGCCCACACCCGACGTCGACAGGGCGTCGTCCGGCGTCGCCCAGCACGGCCGGACCGACCCCCGGACGATCACGGTGGGACGTCGGGTCTGTGCGGTGGCGGTCGACGGCGCGGGTCTGACCCTGACGACCGGCTCGCCCGGCGAGGTCCAGCTCTGGGACCTACGCCACGAACGGCTGCGCTGGCGCCGTCGCCTCGAACCCGGCGACGACGCGGCCGGCGGCGTCTGCTGCACTCCCGACGGCACCCGGGTCGCGGCGGCGGGGCGGGACTGCACCGCCCGCGTCTGGGACGCCGCCACCGGCGACCATCTGCTGCGGGTACGCCACGACGACCGGGTCAACGCGGTCACCTTCAGCCCCGACGGCGCGCTGATCGCCACCGCCAGCCACGACCAGACCGCCGTGCTCTGGGACAGCCGATCGGGACGCCGGCTGGCCACGTTCGCCGGCACTCACCTGCTGCACGGAGTCGCCCTCCATCCCGACGGCACGCTGCTGGCGACGGCCGGTGGACGCCGGGAGGCCGAGGTGTGGGACGTCGCCGAGCGCAGACGGCTCCGGTCGCTACCGCACGACGACTGGGTCAACGCGGTGGCCTTCAGCCACGACGGCGCGCTGATCGCCACCGCCAGCTACGACGGTACCGCCGTGGTCTGGGACGTCCGGTCCGGTGACCCCGTCACCACCGTCCGCCACGACGGTGGGGTCCTGGCGGTGGCGTTCGGTGCGCGGGGTCGCCTGCTCGGCACCGCCGGGGACGACCGCACCGGGCGCGTGTGGACGGTGCCGGAGGGCCGGGAGGTGGGCCGGGTCCACCACGCCGGGGCGGTGCACGGCGTCGCCTTCGGCGGCCCGACGACCCTGGTCACGGGTGGGCACGACCAGGTCGTCCGGATCACCACCTGGCCCGGGACCGCACGGGAGACTCGCTAGCGTCGGGCTCCCGGCGGAACGGATGCGCGCGCGGATGTCGCCGACGGGTCGACGCGATGCCGACCGACCCGACGATCGCATGGATCGCCGTCGACGGGTTGACCCGACTGTAAGACATCTTTACAGTCCTGTTTCGACGCGTGTCGGCAGCGACCCCACGACGACAGAGGGAGCGGAATGTCCAGACTGCGTACTGCGGTGTCCGGAGTCCTCGCCGCCACACTCGCCATCGCCGGTGTCCTGGTCGCCGCCCCCGGCGCACAGGCCGCGACGGCGAACTTCGCCAAGGTCCAGGAGTGGGGCGGCGGCTACGAGGCCCGCTTCACCGTCCGCAACGACACCGCCACCACCATCACCAGTTGGCGGGTCGACTTCGACCTGCCGGCCGGGTCCACCCTCGGCAGCTACTGGGACGCCCTACTGACCAGCAGCGGCAACCGGCACAGCTTCACCAACCGCACCTGGAACGGCACCCTGGCCGCCGGCGCGTCGACCACCTTCGGTTTCATCGTCTCCGGCAGCGGCACGCCGACCAACTGCACCGTCAACGGCGGCTCCTGCGGCGGTGGCAGCGCCGACACCCAGGCGCCCAGCGTGCCCGGCAACCTCCGGGTCACCGGCACCAGCACGTCGAGCGTGGCACTGGCCTGGAACGCCGCGACCGACAACGTCGGGGTCACCGGCTACGACGTCTACCGGGGCGGCACGCTGGCCACCAGCGTCGTCGGCACCACCGCCACCGTCGGCGGCCTGAGCGCCGCCACCTCGTACACCTTCTCGGTGCGGGCCCGCGACGCCGCCGGCAACGTCTCGGCGGCGAGCACGACGGTCTCCGCGACCACCGCACCCGGTGCGGTGACCGGCACCCCCGCCTCGATCAACGGCCAACTGCGGGTCTGCGGCGTGCAGCTCTGCAACCGGTACGGCAGGCCGATCCAGTTGCGCGGCATGAGCACCCACGGCATCCAGTGGTACTCGCAGTGCGTCAACAACGCCTCGCTGGACGCCCTCGCCTACGACTGGAACGCCGACGTGCTGCGCATCTCCATGTACATCCAGGAGGGCGGCTACGAGACCGACCCGCGCGGCTTCACCGACCGGGTGCACGACTACATCGAACGGGCCACCGCGCGCGGCATGTACGCCATCGTCGACTGGCACATGCTCACCCCGGGCGACCCGAACCACAACCTGGCCCGGGCCCGCACCTTCTTCACCGAGATCGCCCAGCGCCACAAGGACAAGACCAACATCCTGTACGAGGTGGCCAACGAGCCGAACGGGGTGAGCTGGGCGTCGATCAAGAGCTACGCCGAGCAGATCATCCCGGTCATCCGGGCCCAGGACCCGGACGGCGTGGTGCTGGTCGGCACCCGTGCCTGGTCCTCGCTGGGCCTGTCCGAGGGCTCCTCGGAGACCGAGATCGTCAACAACCCGGTCAACGCCTCGAACATCATGTACACGTTCCACTTCTATGCCGCCTCGCACGGCACGACGTACCTGAACGCGTTGTCCCGCACCGCCGACCGGCTGCCGATCTTCGTCACCGAGTTCGGCACCCAGACCGCCTCCGGCGACGGGACGAACGACTTCACCCGCGCCCAGCAGTACCTGGACCTGATGGCCACCAAGAAGATCGGTTGGGTCAACTGGAACTTCTCCGACGACTTCCGCACCGGTGCCGTCTTCACCACCGGCACCTGCGGTGGCAGCTCGTACACCGGGACCGGTGTGCTCAAGCCCGCCGGGGTCTGGGTCCGCGACCGGATCCGCACCCCGGACAACTTCCCCACCGCTTAGCGACGGCGCGAGGGCGGGACGGCCCGACCGGGCTGCCCCGCCCTCGCGATCGCCTGCGGACAAGGAAGGGTCCCCTGCTATACACCAGGCGTTAGCAGGGGACCCTTCCTTACACACACGGTCAGCCGCCGACACCGGAGCGGGCAGCCGCCGACACGATCGGCCCGCGCTGGCCCGGCGCGAGCACCCCGGCCGTGACCAGCCGGTCCACCACCTCGTTGACGTGCCGCACGAACTCACCACGGCTCGGCCACGGCGCACCGTCCAGGATGTGGTCGTTGACCGTGCAGGTGCCGGCCAGCGCCCGGTTGGCCACCCGGCTGTCGACGCCACCGACCACCACGGTCGCCCGGGTGTCCGGACCCGTGCAGATCGGCATGGCGAGCGGCCCGCCGACCACCGGCAGCCGCAACCGCGACGCCGCAATGTCCACCCCGAGCACGGTGCCCGGGGCCGGTTGCAGGGTGAACTCCCGGTCGGTGGAGAAGACCATCAGGCCGATCCGGTAGCCCGCGGGCACGACCTGGTCGTCCGGTTGCAGCGGTACGGTCACCTCGACGAACTCCCCCGGCACGAGCGGCTCGCTGCGGGTCAGCGAGTGCCGGTTCTGCGGGTCGGCCCAGCCCCGGGTGATGATGCTGGTGGTGCTGCCCTGGGTGCTGGACGTGCACCCCGAGGCACTGGTCCAGGGCAGGCGTACCAGCGCCACCGACAGGTTGACCGCCGGTTTGCTCGACCTCATCCGCAGCGTCACGGTGGCGGTGCCCGACAGGTGCACCGGGGCGGTGAGTTCCGGCGTCACGTAGAGCAGCCGCTGGTCGGAGACGGTGGTGGCGAGGGCACCGGCGTTGCAGGCGGTGTCACCGGCGTCCACGAGTGATTCGACGCCGACGCCCGGCAACGCCAGCGAGGTCAGCCCGCCGCTGGTGTCGCCGCCGGGCGTGAACACCATGGTCACCGGCTGCGCGGCCGGGTTCGGATAGTCCGGGTACGGGGTGAGCGTGCTGGTCCCGGTCTCGTTGCGGACCACCCAGGCCCGCGCGTCGTCCTCCACACCGTTGGGCACGCCGTACAGGTAGCGGCTGAACCACCTGTTGCGCATCTCCAGCGGCGGCGCACCACCGTGTCCGCCCTGGTGGAAGTACATCTGCACGGGGATGCCCTGAGCCTTGAGCGCGTCGGTGATCCGCACGCTGTGCTCGGGCATCACGTTCCAGTCGTTGAAGGCGTGTGCCATCAGGGTCGCCGCGCGTACGCCGCCGACGGCGTGCAGGTAGTCGCGCCCGGCCCAGAAGTCGTTGTAGTCGCCGTCGCGGCGGTCCTGGAAGCGGTTCAGCTCGTTGACCCGGACCTGCTCGACGCAGTACGCCCGGCGGTCCGGGTAGCCACTGTGGACGTAGTCGAACAGGTAGTCGATGTCCTCGCCGACCCAGCCGCCCGGGTTCCGGACCAGGCCGTGCGAGCGGTAGTAGTGGTAGTACGAGGTGTTCGGCGCGATCGGGATGATCGCGTCGAGTCCGTCCACGCCGGTGGTGGCGGCGGCCAGCGGCAGCGTGCCGTTGTACGACGTACCGGTCATGCCGACCTTGCCGGTGGCCCAGCCGGTGGCGGCGACCTCCACGTCACCGTCGACGCTGGTGTAGCCCTTCGCCCGGCCGTTCAACCAGTCGACGATCGCTTTCGGCGCCAACGACTCGTTGCTGCCGCCGACGGTGGGGCAGCCCTGCGACAGGCCGGTGCCCGGCGAGTCGGAGTGCACCACGGCGAAGCCGCGCGGCACCCAGGTGGCGACCTCGCTGGTGGAGACCGCCGTCCGGGTGGCGCGGTGGGCGATGGCCGGCGGCGAGGTCCGGGCCGGTGGTTCCTCCCCCAGCTCGTGCCGGACGTTCCAGAAGTACTGCGCCTGGGTGGAGGCGGTGCCCGCGTAGTAGGGGCTGGTCTCGTAGACGACCGGCACCTTCAGCCCGTCGCCGGTCTGTCCCGGTCGGGTCACGTCCACGTGCATCCGGTCGCGTCGGCCGTCGCCGTCGGAGTCGAACTCCGTCTCCACCCACAACTGCTGGCGGATCCAGTCGGCGGAGTCGGCGAACTCCGGCACGATCTGGGCCTGGCCGTCGACGAAGACCGGCCCGACCTCCTCCGGAGCGGCGACCGCGGGTGTCGCGACCGCCAGGGACAGGACGAGTGCCGCCGTACAGGGCACCGCCACCAGGGCGGCGACCCGTCGGCGCCCGCTTCGTCGCACCATCGTGAGCCCCTTTCCGTTGCTCGTCCGGGCGGCCCGAACGAGCAACGGACGACCCGGCGCGGTCGGCGGCTCCGGCCGACTGTCGTCGACGGCACGCACCGACTCCATCCTTGGGTGAGCAGACGGTAACGGTCCGTGGAGAGTGGACGCTTGAGACACCTGACGGAACTCCGCACGCCCGAGTACGACGAAACGTCGACCCCACTCAGGGGTTGAGGTACGCCAGCACCGCGAGGACACGCCGGTTCTGGTCGTCGGAGGGCGGCATGTCGAGCTTGGTGAAGATGTTGTTGATGTGCTTGCTGACGGCCTTCTCGGTGATGTGCAGCTTCGCGGCGATCGCGGCGTTGGAGCGGCCCTCGGCCATCGCGCCGAGCACCTCCCGCTCCCGGACGGTGAGTCCCGCGAGAGGCTCCCGGCGGGCCAGTAGCCGGGAGATCACCTCGGGGTCCATCGCGGTTCCGCCCTGGGCGACCCGGCGGACCGCGTCGACGAACTCGCCGACGTGGGACACCCGGTCCTTGAGCAGGTAGCCCACGCCGCCGTGCGGGGTGCCGAGCAACTCCCGGGCGTACAACGGCTCGACGTGTTGGGACAGGACGAGGATCGGCAGCCCGGGGATGCGGGTACGGGCGGCGATCGCGGCCTGCAGGCCCTCGTCGGTGAACGTCGGCGGCAGCCGTACGTCCACCACCGCCACCTGAGGCCGGAGGCTGACCAGGGCGGGCAGCAGGGCGGGTCCGTTGTCGACGGCCGCGACGACGTCGAAGTCGAAGGCCCGCAGGATCCGGGTCAACCCGTCCCGGAGGAGTGCGTGGTCCTCGGCGATGACAACACGCACGGCAACTCCATGGTGACGACGGTGGGCCCACCGACCGGGCTCGACATGGTCATCGTGCCATCGAAGGCGGCCAGGCGGCGTTCGATGCCACGGAGGCCGGAACCGGCGCCCGGGTCGGCGCCGCCGGTCCCGTCGTCGGCGACCACCATGGTCAGCGTGTCGTCGACGTGCCGTAGGGACACCGACCCGGTCCGCGCCCGACTGTGCCGGACGAGGTTGGTCAGCGTCTCGGCCACGGCGAAGTAGGCGGCCGACTCGACCGGGGTGTCGAGGCGGCCGGGCAGGTCGACATCGACCGTGATCGGCACCGGCAGGCCCAGCGCCAACGCCCGCACCGCGCCGTCGAGCCCGCGTTCGGCCAGCACCGGCGGATGGATGCCGCGGACGAGGTGGCGCAGCTCGACCAGGGCGGTGCCGCTGGACTCCCGTGCCTCCGCGAGCATCTCGTGGGCCGCGCTCGGGTTCCGGTCGATCAGCTCGTCGGCCAGGCCGATCATCATCCCCAGCGAGACGAGGCGGGCCTGGATGCCGTCGTGCAGGTCACGCTCGATGCGACGCAGTTCGGCGGCCTGGGCGTCGACGGTGTCGGCCCGCGTGACGGTCAGTTCGGTGACCCGCAGTCGCAGCTCCGCGGCCCTGGTCGGGGCGAGCAGCAGCCGGGTGAAGTGCCCGTCGACGCGGCGCAGCCACGGCGCCAGCCAGAGCCCACCGGCGAGGACGGCGGCGCCCTGCGGGACACAGACCAGCCCTTCCGCGACGGTGTCGACGGACCAGACGAGGCCGTAGCCGTACCAGTCGGTGCCGAGCCAGATCCACACCGGCACCAGCGTCAGGCCCAGCACGCCGTAGAGCGGCACGGCCAGGGAGATCAGGCCGAGGGCGGTGGACACCACCGCGCCGGGCAGGAGCCAGGCGAGGTCGCGCCAGGTGGCCGGGTCCGTGACGATCCACCGGAACCGCCGCCACCCGCCGGGGACGCCGCGTGCCGGGGGCGAACGGTAGGGCCGGACCACCGGGACACCGGCGCGGGTGGCCAGCCGGCGTTCGAGATCCGCGCGGTGGCGGACCAGCGTCATCGTCCACGGCAGCAGCGCCATGCCGAGGAACGGCACCGGGACCAGGACCAGCGCCACCAGCGAGACGCCGAGCAGCACGAGGTTCGTCGCGGCCAGACCGACGGCGGCCAGACCGGCGAGCACGGCACGCAGGCCCTGCCACGCCCACGCGTACGCCCGCTCGTCGCCGTCGACCCGGTCCATCGTCACATTGTGCCTGCGTGTCAGGCGCTTCTCGGTGGTGCTAGCACCCCATGGTAGGGAGGGGGCAGAACTCCTGACGGAGGCGTCCCGCGTGCGGTCTGCTGGGACCATGACGACCACCACGACGCCACCGCGCCCGGCGAGCGGCAGCGACTTCGCCGTCCTGTCCCGCCGGATCACCGATGCCGGGTTGATGCGACGCCGACCCCTCTACTACGCCCTGAGGTTGGGTGTCGTCGGGCTCATGTTCGTCGGCGGCTGGACGGCCTTCTTCGCCCTCGGTTCGTCGTGGTGGCAGATGCTCACCGCGGTGTTCCTCGCCGTCACGTTCGCCCAGGTCGCCCTCGTGGCACACGATCTGGCACACCGCCAGGTGTTCCGCACCCGGCGTCCGAGTGCGTTCGCCGGGCTGGTGGCCGGCAACCTCGGCGTCGGGATGAGCTACGGCTGGTGGATGGAGAAGCACACCCGCCACCACAACAACCCCAACCACGACGAGCTCGACCCGGACGTGGCCCCGGAGGTGCTCGTCTGGACCGCGGAGTCGGCCGTCGGCCGGCGCGGGCTGCGCGGATTCGTCGTCCGGCACCAGGCCGTCCTGTTCTTCCCCCTGCTCACCCTGCTCGCCGTCAGCCTCAAGGTGTCCAGCGTCAGGGCGTTGCGGGACGGCACGGTGAAGCGACCCGGTGTGGAGGCCACTCTGCTGTTCCTGCACGCCGCCGGCTACCTCACGGCCCTGCTGGTCGTGCTCACCCCGCCGCAGGCCGTGGCGTTCCTGCTGCTGCACCAGGGGATCTTCGGCGTCTACCTCGGGATGACCTTCGCGCCCAACCACAAGGGGATGCCGCATCCGACCGGCTCCGAGGACTATCTGCGCAAGCAGGTGCTGACCTCGCGCAACGTCCACGGCAGCCGGTTGGTGGACGCGGCACTCGGTGGCCTGAACTACCAGATCGAGCACCACCTGTTCCCCGCCATGCCGACGCCCAACCTGCGCCGGGCCCAGCCGATCGTGCAGGCGTACTGCGCCGAGATCGGTGTCCGCTACGAGCAGACCGGCCTGGTCGACTCGTACCGGCAGGCGCTGCGGCACCTGCACGAGGTGGGTGCCCCCGCGCGGGCCGCGTACGCCTCCCGGTGACTGTCCGACGAAGGCGTAGGCGTCGGGAGGCCGGGTAGGCAGCGGGTTCGGAGATTCCCCGACCACCGGGCACTGCCCGCCGGGAGGAGAAATCATGTCTCAGGACTACCGCAAGAGCCCCGAGACGGTCTCGCGTCTGACGCCCGAGCAGTATCGGGTCACCCAGGAGGCGGCGACCGAAACGCCCTTCGCCAACGAGTACTGGGACAAGAAGGACCCCGGTCTCTATGTCGACGTGGTGTCCGGTGAGCCCCTGTTCGCCTCCGTCGACAAGTACGACAGCGGCACCGGTTGGCCCACGTTCAGCAGGCCGGTCGAGTCCGGGAACCTGGTCGAGATCCCGGACACCAGCCTCGGCGTGACCCGCACCGAGGTCCGGTCCGCGCACGGCGACAGCCACCTGGGCCACGTCTTCGACGACGGCCCGATCGAGACCGGCGGGCTGCGCTACTGCATGAACTCGGCCGCGCTGCGTTTCGTGCCCCGCGACGACCTGGAGCGCGAGGGCTACGGGGCGTACCTCGACCGGTTCGCCGCACGGCGCTGACCTTGTCCGAGGACTCCCGTCCACCCGCGGAAGCGGGAGAAGGAGGCAGAGATGGCCGTCAAGACCGAAGCCCGACCGCGTACCGCCCAGATCCGGCCGTTCACGGTCGAGATCCCGCAGGCGGAGCTGGACGACCTGCGTCGGCGCATCGCCGCCACGCGATGGCCGGAGCAGGAGACCGTCGCCGACCAGTCGCAGGGCGTGCCGCTCGCGACGATCCAGACCGTCGCCCGCTACTGGGAGCGGGAGTACGACTGGCGTGGCGTCGAGGCCCGTCTGAACAGCGTGCCGCAGTTCATGACCGAGATCGACGGGCTGGACATCCACTTCATCCACGTCCGCTCGAAGCACGAGGACGCGCTGCCGCTGATCATCACGCACGGCTGGCCCGGCTCGGTGATCGAGCAGCTCAAGGTCATCGGCCCGCTCACCGATCCCACCGCCCACGGCGGGAGCGCCGCCGACGCCTTCCACGTGGTGATCCCGTCGATGCCCGGGCACGGCTTCTCCGGCAAGCCGACCACGCCGGGCTGGGGTCCGGAGCACATCGCGAGCGCGTGGATCGAGCTGATGCGGCGTCTCGGGTACGACCGCTTCGTCGCCCAGGGCGGCGACTGGGGCGCGATCATCTCGGACCTGATGGGGGTGCAGGCCCCGCCCGAGCTGGCCGGGATCCACACCAACATGCCGGGCGCCGTACCGGCGGATCTGGACAGGTTGTTCCAGTCCGACATGAGCGGGGCGAACGACGCCCTGGGTTCGTTGCCGTCGACCCTCTCCGCCGAGGAACGGCGCGCCAGCGAGCAGCTCGACTTCGTGTGGAAGCACGTCGCGTACGCCCTGATGATGGGCACCCGGCCGCAGACCCTGACCGCGCTGGCGGACTCGCCGGTCGGGCTGGCCGCGTTCCTGCTCGACCACGACGCGCGCAGCCTGGACCTCATCTCGCGAGTCTTCGCGGGTGGGCCGGGCGGCCTCAGCCGGGACGACGTGCTGGACAACATCACGTTGTACTGGTTGACGAACACCGGCGTCTCGTCGTCCCGGCTCTACGCGGAGAACGCCCTGTCGTTCTTCGCCACCAAGGGCGTACGGGTGCCGGTGGCGGTGAGCGTCTTCCCGGACGAGTTGTACGAGGCGCCGCGGAGCTGGGTGGAGCAGGCGTACCCGAACCTCGTCTACTACCACCGGCTCGACCGGGGCGGGCACTTCGCCGCCTGGGAGCGACCGATGGCGTTCGCCGAGGAGTTGCGCGCCGGGTTCCGGCCGCTGCGCTGATCGACCGTCGTACCATCGCCGCGACCGGTGCCCTCGGGCGCCGGTCGCGCGCGTACGCCCGTCCGCCGCTCCCCGGTCGTCGCGTCAGTGGTCGGGGGTGGCGGTGCAGGGGTCGGACCCGGCGTCGGCGCGCAACCGCGTCACCGCCCGGGCGAGGAGTTCCTGCCGTCGGTGGTCCCGGCGCACGTGCACGACGATGCGACGCCGGACGACGGGACGGACCACCGGCCTCGCCACCGCCCCTTCGGGCAGCTCCACCACGGCCAGACGCGGCAGGAGCGTGACGCCGACGCCGGCCGCCACCAGGCGCAGCGCGGCCCGGTGGTCGTCCAGGCGGGCGGCGAACCGGGGAGTGAAACCGGCGGTCCGGCAGGCGCTGGAGATGATCTGCCCGATCGGGCTGTCGTAGATGTCGTGATCCACCCACGGCTCGGCCCCGAGGTCCCGCAACGCGATCTCGGGAGCCCCGGCGAGCGGATGCCCGACGGGCAGGACGGCGACGAGTTCCTCCACGGCGAGGTCGTGCCGCTGGTAGCCGTCGAGCCGGACCTCCACACCGCCCGCCGGCTCGGTACGGATGTCCAGGTCCGGCTGCCGGCGGCCCCGACCGTCGACCGGTTCGTTGAGGCTGATCTCGACGGTGAGGTTCGGTCGGTGCTGCCGAACGGTCTGCACCAGCCCCGGGATCCACCGTTCGGCGGCCGAGGCGAAGCAGGCGATCGCCAGATGTTCGCCCTGGCCGCCGCGCAGGTCGGCGACGACCCGTGCCAGGCGTTCGAAGTCGGCGACCAGCGTCTGTGCCTGGTCGGCGAGGTGCCGGGCGGCATCGGTGGCGACGATGCCCCGGCCCTGCTTCACGAAGAGGACCAGTCCGGTCTCCCGGGCCAGCTCCGTCATGTGCTGACTGATCGTGGCCGGGGCGTAGTTCAGGTTCCGGGCGGCCTGGTTGATCGATCCGGCGGCCAGGACCGCCCGCAGCACCACCAGGCGTCGAGGGTTGAGCATGAGTCGACCGTACGGCGACAACGAACGATCAGCGATCTTTGTCTGCTTGTCGCTCCCGGCGGGGCCGTCGCAGGATGACCGGCAGGGACCGGCTCCGCGGCCTGCGCGTACGAGAGGACCGCTGATGGACACGACGTTCTGGGACCAGGCGGACCGCCTGCTGATCCGCTACGGGGCCGGCTTCACCCCCCGGATCATCGAGCGCGCCCACGGCTCGTACGTCTTCGACCGCGAAGGTCGGGCGATCCTCGACTTCACCTCGGGCCAGATGAGCGCCATCCTCGGCCACGCGCACCCGGACATCGTCTCGACCGTCTCGACCGCCGTCGCGTCGCTGGACCACCTCTACAGCGGCATGCTCAGCCCGCCGCTGCTCGCCCTGGCCGAGCGCCTCGCCGCCACCCTGCCGCCCACGCTCGGCAAGACGCTGCTGCTCACCACCGGCGCCGAGGCGAACGAGGCGGCGATCAAGATGGCCAAGCTCCACACCGGCCGGTACGAGATCGTCTCGTTCGACCGGTCCTGGCACGGCATGACCCAGGGGGCGGCGTCGGCGACATTCTCCGCCGGACGACGCGGCTACGGTCCACCGATCCCGGGCAACCTCGCCCTGCCCACGCCGAACGCCTACCGGTCGCCGTTCCGGTCGGCCGACGGCACGTACGACTGGGAGGCGGAACTCGCGTACGGCTTCGCCCTGGTCGACCAGCAGTCCGCCGGAAGTCTCGCCGCCTGCCTGATCGAGCCGATCCTCTCCTCGGGCGGCATCATCGAGCTGCCACCCGGATACCTGCGCCGCCTACGGCAGATGTGCGACGAACGCGGGATGCTGCTCATCCTGGACGAGGCCCAGACCGGGCTCGGCCGCACCGGCACGATGTACGCCTTCGAGCGCGACGGGGTCGCACCCGACATCCTCACCCTGTCCAAGACCCTCGGTGCCGGGCTGCCGGTCGCCGCCGTGGTCACCAGCGCCGAGATCGAGCAGGTCTGCCACGACCGGGGTTTCCTCTTCTACACCACCCACGTCTCCGACCCACTGGCGGCGGCGGTCGCGCTGACCGTCCTCGACGTCATCGCGCGGGAGAAACTGGTCGAACGTGCCGCGCTGCTCGGCGAGCAGCTCACCGGTCGGCTCCAGGCGCTGCGCGACGCGCACGAGGTGGTCGGTGACGTGCGGGGCCGGGGCCTGCTCCAGGGCATCGAGTTGGTGACGGACAAGGTGAGCCGCACCCCGGCCGACGCCCTCGGTACCCGGGTCACCGCAGCCTGCCTCGACCGGGGGCTGCACATGAACATCGTCCAACTGCCGGGCATGGGCGGCATCTTCCGGATCGCCCCACCGCTCACGATCAGCGAGGACGACCTGCACGCCGGTCTGGACATCCTCGACGCCGCACTCACGGCGGCCCTACACGAACGGTGAGGCGCAGTGCTGTGCAAGCGGTCACAGCGGTGCAGCACGAGCGGTGAAGGCGCAGTCCTGTCCGCGATCCTGCACGAGCGGTGAGGACGCGGTCCTGTGCAAGCGCTCGCGTGACGCCGGCGTGAGCGGCGCGGCCACGCTCACGACAACCGTGACGCGAGCAGCCCGGCCACGCCCACGACAGCCGCGTGAACTGAAGCCTCACGGCAGCACCGCGCACCGACGGCAGGGCCACGGCGGGCTACCGAGCTGCGGGAGCAGGAAGGCCACGCTCACGGCGGTCCTCCGGGAACGGCAGGTCGCGCGACGACCGAGAAGCCGTCCACAGTGGCGGGATCGTCGGATGCGATCGCCGGACGCCGAGCACGGCGCGCGAGACGCCAAGCACGGCGCGAGACGCCGAGCGCAGCGCGCGAGACGCCGAACAAGGTGATGGGAAGCCTTCGCACTAGGCTTGTCGCCATGTCTGAGCCAACGCCCGGGCCGCGCAGGGTCGGCCAGCTGGTATGGGCCCCCGACGAGGTGACCGCCGGCATCGGAAGTCAGGTGCAACCGCAGGTCGGTCGAGGTCGGCGGGCGTTGCAGACCGGGCTGGCGGCCTTCCTCCTGACGTGGGTACCCACCCTCTTCATCCTCTTGGCGGCCACCTTCGCCGTACCGTCGTTGACCGACGACGCCGGTGCCGGTCGGGTCGCCCTCTGGGCGTTGCTGATCGCCGTGCTGTTCGCGGTCACGGCAGCGGTGAGCACGCTGTGGTCGAATCCTGACCGGGCCGGGGAGGAGCCCTCGGGTCTCGTCGTCGCGCTGCGGGTCGCACGCGGCGCAGTGCTGACCGGCGTGGGTGCGGGTGCGGTGCTGGCATGGCAAGGGCTGTCGGTACGGCAAGCCGTCACGCTGGCCGTGATCCTGGCGCTCATCCTGCGCGTCCTGCCGGTGGTCGCCGCGCGCACGCTGCAACGACGCCGCGGCCCTGAGCAAGAACCCCCCGCCGCCTCGACGCCCTGACCACCCGGTCGCCCCAGCACACCAGCCCACGAGCGAGCCCGCCG
>NZ_JBITKM010000011.1:0-174896 GCF_044461025.1 Micromonospora sp. NPDC049900 | reverse complement strand
CCGCGAGCCGGGCACCGCGAGCCGGGCACCGCGAGCCGGGCACCGCGAGCCGGGCACCGCGAGCCGGGCACCGCGAGCCGGGCACCGCGAGCCGGGCACCGCGAGCCGGGCTTTTCTGGATGAGTAGACAGCCGGTCGGCCTGGTAGACGTGTTCCCGCCGGCTTCGCCATGCCTCGCCGCGTCAGCCCGTCCGCTGTGTGAGTTGCTCCGTCGGACCGGCCGCTGTGGCGATCGGGCCAGCCCCGAGGCCACCGCCACCGCCACCAAACCCGAGGCCACCGCCACCAAAACGGACAAAGCGCCCGTCCCGACGCCTCGCTGGGCAGATCCAGGCAGGCACGTTCGCAGGTGGGTAGATTTGTTGTCGCTACAGCGACAACAAATCTACCCACCTGCCGATCTGTGCACGTCCCGCGCGCCCAGATGCAAGGAAGGGTCCCCTGCTAACGCCACCAAGCGTTAGCAGGGGACCCTTCCTTGCACGCCCGGCGCTCTTGCTCGGCGGAGCGCGACCGGCGGCCGATCACGGCAGCGAGCACGCACCGCGGGCCGATCACGAGCACGCATGGCGGCCGATCACGGCGGCGAGCCACCCGCCGCGGTCGATCACGGCGCCGAGCACCAATGGTGGGCTGCCTCGACAGTCGGCACACCTCGCCGAGCCAGACGGACCGTGATGGGGTGCGTGTCGACGTCTGCCGAGCGGGAAGACGCGAGGTGCCGCGCCGCGACACGCGTTGACGATCGAGCGTGCCCCTTGACGACGTACAACTGATTGGTTGTATATTGAAGTCGTGACGGAGACGAGTGAGGACCGGGCGGACGCCCTGTTCCATGCGCTCGCCGATCGCACCCGGCGGGACATCCTGCGCCGTGTGCTGGCCGGGGAGCACTCCGTCTCCGCGCTCGCCGCCAACTACGACATGAGCTTCGCGGCCGTGCAGAAACACGTCGCCGTGCTGGAGAGGGCCGGCCTGCTGACCAAGCGACGCAGCGGTCGCGAGCAACTGGCCAGCGGCGACGTGCAGGCGGTGCGCTCGGTCACCTCGATGCTCACCGCGCTCGAACAGATCTGGCGCGGCCGGATCGCCCGAATCGACGTACTCATCGCATCCGAAATCGACCAGGAGGACTGAACAGTGCCCGTCACCGACGTCAAGCAGGACCTCGACAACCTCAGCCTGACCATCACCGCTGACTTCGCCGCACCGGTGGAGCGGATCTGGCAGGTGTACGCCGACCCACGCCAGTTGGAGAAGATCTGGGGGCCGCCGACCTACCCGGCCACCGTGGTCGACCACGACCTCACACCCGGCGGTCGGGTGACGTACTACATGACCAGCCCGGAGGGCGAGCGCTACGCCGGATACTGGGTGGTCACCGCCGTCGACGAGGGGCAGAGCTTCGCCTTCGATGACGGCTTCGCCAACGACGACCTGACCCCCAACCCGGCGATGCCGGTCTCGAAGAACGTCTACACCTTCACCGCGCACGACGGCGGGACGCTGGTGACGTACGTGAGCACGTACCCGTCCGCCGAGGCGCTCCAGCAGGTGCTGGACATGGGCATGGTGGAGGGCGCCACCGGTGCGATCAACCAGATCGACGGCCTGGTCGCGGCCTGAGAGTTGCGGGAGCCGGTGCCGGGACCGGCGCGCGTACCGGGCCCTGCGCGCCCGCCGGGCCGCGCACCGGGACCGGCGCGATGTTAGGAAGGGGCCCTTCCTATACCGCAGGCGTTAGCAGGGTGCCCTTCCTTTCAGATGGCCGCGTGGTTCACTACTCCCCCGGAGAACGAACACGAGGGGTGGCGGGTGCGGGTACTGATTCTCGGTGGCACCGCCGAGGCACGCGATCTCGCCGCCCGGCTCGTCGACCGGCCGGCGCTGTCGGTGATCTCGTCGCTGGCCGGGCGGGTCGCCGATCCCCGTCTGCCGGTCGGTGAGGTACGCGTCGGCGGGTTCGGCGGTGCCGACGGGCTGGCCGGTTGGCTCGACGCCCATCGCGTCGACGTGCTGGTCGACGCCACCCACCCGTACGCGGCCCGAATCCGGACTGCCGCCGTCACCGCTGCCGCCCGGGTCGGCGTACCGCACCTACGGCTGGAGCGGCCGGGCTGGACGGCCCGTCCGGGTGACCGCTGGCACCGCGTACCGGACGTGGCCGCCGCGGTCCGGGAACTGCCGGCGCTCGGGCGGCGGGTCCTGCTCACCACCGGACGGCAGAGCCTCGCGGCGTTCCGCCCGTCGACCGGGTTGTGGATCCTGGCCCGGGTGGTGGACGCGCCGGACGACCCGCTGCCGGAGCACATTCGGCTGCTGCGCAGCCGGGGCCCCTACACGCTCGCCGGTGAACTGGAGCTGATCCGTACCCATCGCATCGACGTGGTGGTGACCAAGGACAGCGGCGGCCGGCTCACCGAGGCGAAACTCGACGCGGCCCGACAGCTCGGCCTACCGGTCCTGATGATCGACCGGCCGGTGCCCGCCGTCCACCCGACGACGGTGTCCAGGGTGGACGAGGCGGTGGACTGGGTGTCGGCGCTGCCGCTTCAGCCGGGATAGGTGCGCGGCGTCCAGACCACCACCGACTCGTCCCCTCGGGTGCTGACCTGGGTGGTCGACGAGCCGATGATGAGCAGGCACCGCATGTCCACCGTCTCCGGGTCGAGATCGCCGAGCGTGACCACGGTGATCGACTCGGTCGCCCGGCCCACGTCCCGGGCCAGCACCACGGGCGTCTTCGGGTCACGGTGACGCAGCAGCGTCTCCCGGGCCGCGCCGACCTGCCAGCGACGGCTGGCCGAGGCCGGGTTGTAGAGCGCGAGCACCAGGTCGGCGGCGGCTGCTGCGGCCAGCCGCGCCTCGATGACCGGCCACGGCTTGAGCCGGTCCGACAGCGACAACACCGCGAAGTCGTGCCCGAGCGGGGCACCGACCCGGCTCGCCGCCGCCTGCGCCGCGGTCAGGCCCGGCAGCACCCGCACCGGCACTCCGGTGAACCGGGCCTGCCCGGTCGCCACCTCGTAGACCGCGCTGGCCATCGCGAACACCCCGGGGTCACCGGAGGACACCACCACCACCCGGGCCCCGCCGAGCGCCAACTCCAACGCGTGCGCGGCCCGTTCGGTCTCCACCTGGTTGCCGGAGGTGTGCCGCTGCTGGCCGGGGCGCACCGGCACCCGGTCCACGTACGGGCCGTAGCCCACCAGGTGTTCGGCCTCGCGCAGCGCCCGCGCCACCTCCGGGGTGAGCCAGCGCGGTCCGGCCGGGCCGAGCCCGACCACGACCACCTCCCCCGCCGACGCCGGTGCCGGTGCCGGAAGGTCGTCCCGGCTGGCGGCACTGGTCGGGCTGGGCAGCAACGCCAGCGAGAAGTACGGCACCTCGTCGGCGGACACGTCGGCCAGTGGGGCGTGCCGTCCGCGCCGCGAGGTGGCCCGTTCCACGTACCACGTCTCGGGCAGCCGACCCGCGTCGTCCAGGGCGGCACGGACGTTGTCGAAGGTCCGACCCAGCTTGAGCACGGCGGCGGCGTCGGTGTCGGCGAGCCGCCGGGCGAGTTCCTCGGCGGGCAGCGTGCCGGGCAGGACGGTCAGCACCTCGTCGCGTTCGACGAGCGGCCGACCCAGCACGGCGGAGGCGGCGCTGACCGAGGTCACCCCCGGCACCACCTCGGCCGGGAACCGGTGCGCGAGCCGTTCGTGCAGGTACATGTAGGAGCCGTAGAACATCGGGTCGCCCGCGCAGAGCACCACCACGTCACGTCCGGCGGCGAGGTGGACGGCGAGCCGCTCGGCGCTGTCGTCGTAGAACCGGCGGATCACCCCCTCGTAGCCGTCCGGGTCGTCGGTGCCCTCGGTGGTGACCGGGTAGACCAGCGCCTCGTGAACGTGGTCCTCCCGCAGCAGCCCGGCCACGATGGACCGGGCGATGCTGCGACCGTGCCGGGCCGAGTAGTACGCGACCACGTCGGTCTCGGCGATCAGCCGGGCCGCCTTGACCGTCAACAGTTCCGGGTCGCCGGGTCCGACCCCGACGCCGTAGAGCGTGCCGGGCTCCACCATGGTCACTCCACCTCGCTCGCGATGCCGTTCACCGCCGCCGCGGTGACGGCGCTGCCACCTCGACGACCGTGCACGACCAGGTACGGGATCCCGGCCGGATGTGCGGCCAGGGCCTGCTTGGACTCGGCCGCACCGATGAACCCGACCGGCACGCCGACCACCGCCGCCGGCCGACCCGCGCCCTCGTCGACGAGTTCCAGCAGCCGGAACAGCGAGGTCGGGGCGTTGCCGATGGCGACCACCGCACCGTCGAGCCGGTCCCGCCACAACTCCATCGCGGCGGCGCTGCGGGTGGTGTCCAACTGCCGGGCCAACTCCGGAACCGCCGGATCACGCAGCGTGCACACCACCTCGTTGTCGGCGGGCAGTCGGCTGCGGGTGATCCCGGCGGCCACCATCGCCGCGTCGCAGAGCACCGGCGCACCGGCGGCCAGTGCCGCGTACCCGGCGGCAAGCACTTCGGGGTGCGCGTCCACGTCGTCGATCAGGTCGACCATGCCGCAGGCGTGGATCATCCGCACCACCACCCGGGCGACGTCGGCGGGGAACCGGGACAGGTCGGCCTCGGCGCGGATGGTGGCGAACGAGCGGCGGTAGATCTCGGCGCCCGCGCGGACGTAGTCGTAACTCATCGTGGTCTCCGTGCCTGTGCCACCCGCTCGGCCAGCGGGCCGTGGTGATCTCCTCCTGGGCCGGCGACACGGTAACCGGCGCCGGTGGCCACCGCCAGGGCCGCCGGACCGGCGGGACGCCCGCAGCACCGGTCGCAGCCGGCCCAGTGCAGGGGAAGCGCGGCGGCGGCGGGCGGTGCGGCGGCAGTCAGGGCGGCGGTGGCATCGGCGCGGACGTCGGCGAGCGCGCTGGCGCAACCGGGTCGGCCGGCGCAGGCGGTCACCCCGACCCAGGGCGAGGCCGCGTCGACGACCAGCCCGGCCCCGGTCAGCGCCGGCACCGCCGTCTCGGGTGCGGCGACCACGACGACGGTCCGCCACGGGGTCACCACCACCGGCTCGTCGGTCAGTGCGGCGAGCGTGTCGGCCTGCGCGGCGGTGAGCCGACCCAGTGGTGCGGCGGCGACCACGATGCCGGCCGGATGCGGACCGACTGGAGGCGGGTCGCTCTGTGGCGGGTCGGTCGGCTCGGCGTGCGGCTCGCCGAGCGCCGCGACGATGGCGGCGGATGCCTCCGGTAGGTCGGCCACCCGCCACACGTCGCGCCGTCCGGCACGAAGCCGCAGGAACGCCCGGGCGGCGGCGACGATCGTTGCGGCGACCTGGTTGGTGTCGGCCCGCAGCCCGACGTCGCGGCCCGCCACCAGCAGCGCACCGGTGTCGGCCAGCCAGCACAGGTCCGCGCCGAGGGCGGCGACGTCACCCCGGCCGTCGTCGACGGCGACGAGGAAACGGCCGCTGAGGTCGGCCAGCTCGGGACAGGCGCAGAGGGCCTCGTCGACCCGGGCCACCACCGGCCGTACGTCGGGTCGGCCGCCGTGGTCCAGGCCACTCAGCGGTGAGGCGAGGATGTTGCGGACCGTCTCGTGGCTGGCGCTGGGCAGCAGCCCCGACTCGACCAGGACGGCGGCGATCCGGTCCACCGCCTCCTGGTCGCCGATGCCGCGGAGCTGCACGTTCGCCCGTGAGGTCAGCTCCAGCGTGCCGTCGGCGTCGCGTCGGGCGGTGGCGGCCAGCCGGCGCAGTTGGGACGTGCTCAGCCGACCGCCGGGAAGGCGTACGCGCACCAGGAGTCCGTCGGCGGCCTGATGGGCTCGGAGCGCCCCGGGACACCGGTCGGCGCCGGAGCGGCCGGACGGGGTGGAGACAGCGGGCACCCGTTCATCGTAGAGTCGGAGTCTCGGCACGGAACCCGCCGAGATCAGCATCACGCGGTCGGCGCGGAGGAACCCGGTGCGAGTCCGGGGCGGTCCCGCCACTGTCACCGGCCCGGCCCCGTGCCGGGCCGCGAGCCAGACACTCCGGTCGACCGCGACCGACGGCCACGGGCGCGGACCCGGGGAGGAGTCAACCATGCCCGGTGACGGCGTGATCCTACTACTGTCCACCTCGGACACCGACCTGCTCAGCGCCCGGTCCAGCGGTGCGGCATACCGGCTGGCGAACCCGGCCCGCGTCGGTGAGGAACCGGAGGCGCTGGCCGACCTGACGGCCGGCGTGGACCTCGTGGTGGTCCGCATCCTCGGCGGTTACCGGATGTGGCAGCGTGGTCTGGACACGCTGCTCGGCGGCGACGTGCCGGTGGTCGCGCTCGGCGGTGAACAACTCCCCGACGCCGACCTGATGGCCCGCTCCACGGTGAGCCAGGGCATCGCGGCACAGGCACACGCCTATCTGGCGCAGGGCGGTCCGGACAACCTCCGCGAGCTGCACGCGTTCCTCAGCGACACGGTGCTGCTGACCGGGCACGGTTTCGCGCCGCCGCTCGCGCACCCCGACTGGGGGGTCATGTCGCGTCCGGCACCGACGGTGACCGGGCCGACGGTGGGCATCCTCTACTACCGGGCCCACCAGCTCAGCGGCAACACCGCCTTCGTGGAGGGGCTCTGCGCGGCCGTCGAGCAGGCCGGTGGCGTACCGCTGCCGGTGTTCTGCGCGAGCCTGCGCGCCCCCGAGCCCGGCCTGTTGGAGACGCTCGGCCGGGCGGACGCGCTGCTGGTCACGGTGTTGGCGGCCGGGGGCACCCGGCCGGCGGAGGTGTCCGCCGGGGGTGCCGACGAGGCGTGGGACGTCGGCGCGCTCGCCGAGTTGGACGTGCCGATCCTCCAGGCGCTGGCGCTGACCCAGGACCGGGCGTCCTGGGCGGAGAGTGACGACGGGCTCAGCCCGCTGGACGCGGCCACCCAGGTGGCGGTGCCGGAGTTCGACGGTCGGCTGATCACGGTGCCGTTCTCGTTCAAGGAGACCGACGCCGACGGGCTGCCGCACTACGTCGCCGACCCGGAGCGTGCCCGCCGGGTCGCCGGCATCGCGGTCCGGCACGCACGGCTGCGCCACGTGCCCCCGGCCGAACGACGGATCGCGGTGGTGCTGTCGGCGTACCCGACGAAGCACGCCCGGGTCGGCAACGCGGTCGGTCTGGACACTCCGGCCAGCGCCGTACATCTGCTGCGGACGCTGCGCGGGCGGGGCTACGACGTCGGTCCGGTCGACGGCCCGGACGCGCTGCCCGGTCTGCTGCCCGGCGGTGACGGCCAGGACGCCGACGGGGACCGCCTGATCCACGCCCTGATCGCGGCCGGCGGCCAGGACCCGGAGTGGCTCACCGAGGAGAAGCTGGCCGGTAATCCGGTCCGCGTTCCGGCCGCCACCTACCGCCGCTGGTTCGACGCGCTCCCCGACGACCTGCGGGAGGCGATGACCGAGCACTGGGGTCCGCCGCCCGGTGACCTGTTCGTCGACCGGTCCGCCGACCCGGACGGCGAGATCGTCCTGGCCGGGTTGCGGGCCGGGAACGTGCTGCTGATGATCCAGCCGCCCCGCGGGTTCGGCGAGAACCCGGTCGCCATCTACCACGATCCGGACCTGCCGCCGACGCACCACTACCTGGCCGCCTACCGGTGGCTGGACGAGGAGTTCGGCGCGCACGCCGTGGTGCACCTGGGCAAGCACGGGTCGTTGGAGTGGCTGCCCGGCAAGAACCTCGGCCTCTCCGCGAGCTGCGGGCCGGACGCGGTCCTCGGCGAGCTGCCGCTCATCTATCCGTTCCTGGTCAACGACCCGGGTGAGGGTGCGCAGGCCAAGCGGCGGGCGCACGCCACCATCGTGGACCATCTGGTGCCGCCGATGGCCCGCGCGGAGAGCTACGGCGACATCGCCCGGCTGGAGCAGTTGCTCGACGAGCACGCCAACATCGCCACCATGGACCCGGCCAAGCTGCCGGCCGTACGGGCGCAGATCTGGACGCTCATCCAGGCCGCCCGGCTCGACCACGACCTGGGGATGGAGCAGCGCCCGCACGACGCCGAGTTCGACGACTTCCTGCTGCACGTCGACGGCTGGCTCTGCGAGGTCAAGGACGCGCAGATCCGCGACGGCCTGCACGTGCTCGGGCACGCCCCGACCGGCGAGGCGCGGGTCAACCTGATGCTGGCCATCCTGCGCGCCCGTCAGGTCTTCGGCGGGCAGGCCGACGCCGTGCCCGGTCTGCGGGCCGCGCTCGGCCTCGACGAGGGCGGCGCCGAGCAGACCGCCGAGGTGGACCGGATCGAGGCGGTGGCCCGCCGGCTGGTCGAACAGATGGAGCGGCACGACTGGTCCGTCGAGGCGGTCGACCGGGTACGCGCCGAGGTGCTCGGCGACGACCACCCGCACGGCGCGGAGGTCGGCCGGGTGCTGACGTTCGCCGCCAGCGAGGTCGCGCCGCGCCTGGCCGGCACCACCGGCGAACTCGACGCCGTGCTGCACGCCCTCGACGGCGGCTACGTGCCCGCCGGGCCGAGTGGTTCGCCGCTGCGCGGACTGGTCAACGTACTGCCGACCGGCCGCAACTTCTACACCGTCGACCCCAAGGCGATCCCCAGCCGGTTGGCCTGGGAGACCGGGCAGGCGATGGCCACCAGCCTGCTGGAGCGCTACCGCCGGGACACCGGCGAGTGGCCGCGCTCGGTCGGCCTGTCGGCGTGGGGCACCTCGGCGATGCGGACCTCCGGCGACGACATCGCCGAGGTGTTGGCGCTGATCGGCGCGCAACCGGTCTGGGACCCGGCGTCCCGGCGGGTCACCGGCGTCGAGATCGTCCCGCTGGCCGACCTGGGGCGTCCCCGCATCGACGTCACGCTGCGGATCAGCGGCTTCTTCCGGGACGCCTTCCCGCACGTGGTGCTCCTGCTGGACGACGCGATCCGGGCCGTCGCCGCGCTGGACGAGCCGGACGAGGAGAACTACCTCGCCGCGCACGCCCGCGCCGACGCCGCCCGGCACGGCGACGACCGGCGCGCCACCACCCGCATCTTCGGCTCCAAGCCCGGCGCGTACGGGGCCGGGCTGCTGCCGCTGATCGAGAGCGGGAACTGGCGCGACGACGCCGACCTGGCCGAGGTCTACACCGTGTGGGGTGGCTTCGCGTACGGCCGTGACCTGGACGGGCGGCCCGCGCGGGAGGACATGGAGTCGGCGTACCGGCGGATCGCGGTGGCGGCGAAGAACACCGACACGCGTGAGCACGACATCGCCGACTCCGACGACTACTTCCAGTACCACGGTGGGATGATCGCCACGGTGCGGGCGTTGACCGGGCAGGCGCCCCGGGCGTACATCGGGGACAGCACCACCCCGGACGCCACCCGTACCCGGTCGTTGACCGAGGAGACCGCGCGGGTGTTCCGGGCCCGGGTGGTGAATCCCCGGTGGATCGCGGCGATGCGTCGGCACGGCTACAAGGGCGCGTTCGAGATGACCGCCACCGTGGACTACCTGTTCGGGTACGACGCCACGGCCGGCGTCGTCACCGACTGGATGTACGAGCAGCTCGCGGAGAGCTACGTGCTGGACCCGGAGAACCAGCGGTTCCTGCGCCGGTCGAACCCGTGGGCGCTGCGCGGGATCGTGGAGCGGCTCACCGAGGCCGCCGACCGTGGGCTCTGGGCCAAGCCCGACCCGGCGCTGATGGACGCGCTACGGCAGGCGTACCTGGAGGTCGAGGGCGACCTGGAGGAATCCGGCTGAGTGCTGCCGCCCCGGGGAGACACGCCGGTTCCCCGGGGCGGGTTCAGACGTCGTGTCCGGGGCGGGCGCTGGCGTCGGCGAGCGGGGTGACGTCGGCGAACGCGGCGACCGCACCGATCACGGTGACGGCGGGCGCGCTCAGGTGCCGGGCGGCGGCGACGTCGGCGATGTCGTCCAGCCGGCCCCGCAGTACGCGTTGCCGATCGGTGCCGCCGTTCTCCACGCTGACCGCCGCCGTGGCCGGGTCCATGCCGTGCCGCAGCAGCGCGGCGGTCACCTCGGGCAGCGTCTGCACCGCCATCAGCAGCACGATCGTGGTGCCGGATCGGGCCACCCCGGCCCAGTCGACGGTGCTGCCCGGGTCGTCCGGTGGCAGGTGGGCGGCGAGGACGGTGAAGCCCTGGGTCAGACCGCGATGGGTCACCGGCACACCGGCCAGCTCGGGCACGGCCACCGCGCTGGACACCCCGGGTACCACCTCCACCGGCACCCCGGCGGCCCGGCAGGCCAGCACCTCCTCCATGCCCCGGCCGAAGACGAACGGGTCGCCGCCCTTGAGCCGCACCACCCGGTGTCCGGCCTGGGCCTCGGTGACCAGGATCTGGTTGATCTGCTCCTGGGGGACGAACGCGCCGCGTGGCACCTTCGACACGTCGACGACCCGGACGCCGGGCCGCAGGTCGCGCAGCACCGCGTGCGGCACGAGCCGGTCGGCCACCACCACGTCGGCCTCGGCGAGACGGTCCAGCGCCCGGCGGGTGAGCAGACCCGGATCGCCGGGGCCACCCCCGACCAGGGTGACCCGACCCACGGCGGGCGGATCGGTGGGGGTGGGGCCGGCCGATCCGGGCACACGCGGGGCCGGGATCGCGCCAGCAGAGCCCGCGACGGCCGGGACGACAGTGGGGGTACGGGGTGCCGCGCCGGTGGTGTGCCGGTGCACGGCGGTGGCGAAGCGGGCCGCCAGGCTCGGGTGTCCGGCCCAGTGCACGTGCAGGTAGGAGGCGTGCACGGTGCCGGACACGACGCCGTCGGGCACCGGCGCGGCGGTGCCGTGCGCGGCGGACGGTCGGGGCCGGAACCGCCACGCGGGCGCGGTGTCGGGGTCGGCGTCGACGCGGGTGCGGTGGAACTCGTGGCCGGTGACCTGCTGGTCGGTGTCGGCGAGCACGCTGTCCGTGGCGGCCCGTGCGTCCCGGTAGCCCAGTGTCAGCCGGTCGGTCATCCGGGCGCGCACCGGCAGCACTCCGGTCATCGGCGCGCCGTCGAGGTCGCGGGCCAGGTAGAGCAGCCCGGCGCACTCGGCGACCGTCGGGACGCCGCGCGTGGCGGCGTCGGCCACCGCCCGACGCAGGGACGCGTTCTCGGTCAGTCCGGCGGCGTACACCTCGGGGAAGCCGCCACCGAGGTACAGCCCAGCGGTCTGCTCGGGTAGCCTCGGGTCGTGCAGCGGGTCGACCGGGGCCAGCCGCAGCCCGGCCGCGGTGAGCAGCTCGTCGGTCTCGGCGTACCGGAAGGTGAACGCCGGTCCGGACGCGACCGCGACGGTCCCCTCGACGGTGAGGCCGCCGAGTTCGACCGCCGGGTCCCAGGCCGGGCCGGGCAGCGCGGGTGCCCGGCGGGCCACCGCGACGACCTGGTCGAGGTCGACTCCGGCGGCGACGTGGGCGGCGAGCGCGTCGACGGTGCGCGCGGCGGCGGCGGCCCGCTCGGCGACCGGCACCAGGCCGAGGTGCCGGCTCGGGGTGTCCAGAGTGGCGTCCCGGCCCAGCGCCCCGAGCACCGGCACACCGGTGACGGCCAGCGCGTCGCGGATCTCCGCCTCGTGGGTCACCGAGCCGACCTTGTTGAGGACCACCCCGGCGACGGTGAGCTGCGGGTCGAAGGTGGCGAAGCCGTGCACCAGGGCGGCGATGCTGCGCGAGGCACCGGAGACGTCCACCACGAGCAGCACCGGGGTACGGGTCAGCCGCGCCACGTGGGCGGTGGAGGCGAACCCGGCCCGACCGACCGCGCCGTCGAGCAGACCCATCACGCCCTCGACGATCGCGATGTCGGCGGGGGCCCCGACGGTGGCGCCGTGCCGCAGCAGCGGCAGGATCCGCTGCTCGCCCTGGAGGAACGGGTCGAGGTTGCGACCTCGGCGGCCGGTGGCCAACTCGTGGTAGCCGGGGTCGATGTAGTCCGGGCCGACCTTGTGGCCGCTGACGGTGAGGCCGCGCCGCCGCAGCGCCGCCATCAGGCCGGTGGCCACCGTGGTCTTGCCCTGCCCCGAGGCCGGAGCGGCGACGATCAGCCGGGGCGGGAGGGTCACCATTCGATGCCCCGCTGCCCCTTCTGACCGGAGTCCATCGGGTGTTTGATCTTGGTCATCTCGGTGACCAGGTCCGCCGCGTCCACCAGCCGAGGGTCGGCGTCCCGCCCGGTCACCACCACGTGCTGGCGGCCGGGACGATCCCGCAGCGTCTGCACCACCTCGTCGACGTCCACCCACCCCCACTTCATCGGGTAGGTGAACTCGTCGAGCACGTACAGGTCGTGGGCGGAGGTGGCGAGCCGACGCTTGATCTCAGCCCACCCCTCCGCGGCCTGTGCCGCGTGGTCGCTCTCGGTGCCCTGGGTGCGGCTCCAGCTCCAGCCGGCACCCATCTTGTGCCAGGAGACCGGGCCACCCTGGCCGGTCTGCTCGTGCAGCGTGCCGAGGGCGCGCAGCGCGTGCTCCTCGCCCACGGTCCACTTGGCGCTCTTGACGAACTGGAACACCGCGATCGACCAGCCCTGGTTCCAGCCGCGCAGGGCGAGCCCGAAGGCGGCGGTGGACTTGCCCTTCGACGGTCCGGTGTGGACCATCAGCAGCGGCCGGTTGCGGCGTTGCCGGGTGGTCAGCCCGTCGTCCGGCACGGTGACCGGTTGGCCCTGGGGCATCAGGCGGCCCCCCTGGAGGTGCGGACGGCGGTGTGGGCGCGTACCGCGTCGGTGAGCGCGTCGGCGGCGACCCCCTCCAGCGGCAGGTACTGACCGCCGAGCGTGGTGGCCAGGTCGGCGGCGAGTCGCATGCGTACCCGGCCCTGCTCGCAGTCGACGACCACGGTGCTGGTGCCGGCGGCGGCGAGCAGGCGGGCCGCGTGCCGGGCCCGGCCCACCGCGTCCGGGCCGGTGGTGGCGCGCCCGTCGGTGACCAGCACCAGCAGCGGACGCCGTCGCGGGTCACGGATCCGTTCCACCCGTAGCACCTCGCGGGCGCGCAGCAGCCCCTCCGCCAGCGGGGTGCGGCCTCCGGTCGGCAGCGTGGCCAGCCGGGCGGCGGCCACCTCCACGCTGGCGGTGGGCGGCAGGGCCACCTCGGCGGCGGTGGCGCGGAACGTGACCAGGCCGACCTTGTCCCGGCGCTGGTAGGCGTCGAGCAGCAGGGACAGCACCGCGGCCTTGACCGCGCCGACCCGCTGGCGGGCGCCCATCGAGCCGGAGGCGTCCAGGCAGAACAGGATCAGGTTGCCCTCCCGGCCCTGCCGCACCGGCAACCGCACGTCGCCGGGGTGGACCAGGATGCCGGGACCCTGTCGGCCCCGGGCCCGCTGGTGCGGTGCGGCGGCGTGCAGGGTCGCCACGAGGTGTGGCCGTCCGGTCGTCGCGCCGTCCGGACGCCGGGCGCCGACGGTCCGGCCGGTGGTGGTGCGGGCCGGTGAACGGCGGCCGGCGACACCGAGGCCGCTGCCGGGGACCTGCAACAGCCGGGCCCGGTAGGGCGCGCCGGCCGGTACCGGGGCGGGGACGGTCCGCTCCCCCTCGGTGCCCGGGGCGGGCGGGGTGTCCGGGCGGGAGCGGTACGGGCGCTCGTCGGCCGCGTCGGCCTCCGGGTCCCCCGGGCCGCCACCGTCGGGCGGGCCGTCCGGGTCGTCCGGGCCCGGTGGGCCGTCCGTGGGCGGATCCGGCTCGTCCTCGGGCGGCGCGGGCTCGTCCAGCCCGGCGTCGTGCAGCGCCCGATCGAGGTCGGCGGCGTCCTGCTGCGGCGGATCGAACGGGTTGCGGCGGCGGCGGTGTGGCAGGGCCAGCCGGGCGGCGACCCGGACGTCGCCGACGCTCACCTCGGTGCGCCCGCACCAGGCCGCGTGGGCGATGGCGGTCCGGGCGATGACCAGGTCCGCGCGCATCCCGTCGACCTCGGCGGCGGCACAGAGGGCGGCGATGCGGGTCACCGTCGAGTCGTCGAGGCGTACCGTCGGCAGCAGGTTGCGGGCCCGGGCGACCTGTGCGCCGAGCGCCGCGTCGCCGTCGGCGTACCGGGCGGCGAAACCGTCCGGGTCGGCCTCGTACGCCAGCCGTCGGCGCATCACCTCGGCACGCACCTGCGGGTCCCGGCTGGCGGCGACCTCGACGGTCAGACCGAAGCGGTCCAGCAACTGCGGACGCAGTTCCCCCTCCTCGGGGTTCATGGTGCCCACCAGCACGAACCGGGCCGCGTGGATGACCGAGACGCCGTCGCGCTCCACCGTGGCGCGGCCCATCGCCGCCGCGTCGAGCAGCACGTCCACCAGGTGGTCGTGCAGCAGGTTGACCTCGTCGACGTAGAGCAGGCCACGGTGGGCGGCGGCGAGCAGGCCCGGGTCGTACGCGGTGACGCCCTCGCGCAGCGCCCGTTCCAGATGCAGCGCGCCGAGGAGGCGGTCCTCACCGGCACCGACCGGCAGTTCCACCAACCGGGCCGGACGCGTACGGGCCGGTGGGTCGGCCGGGTGCGGCCCGTCCGGGCAGTCCGGGTCGGGTGCCGCCGGGTCGCAGGAGAAGCGGCAGTCGGTGACCACCTCGACCGGGGGCAGCAGTGCGGTCAGGGCCCGCACGGCGGTCGACTTCGCGGTGCCCTTCTCGCCCCGGACCAGCACACCGCCGATCGCCGGGGAGACCGCGCACAGGTTCAGCGCCAATGCCATGTCGTCCATGCCGACGACGGCGGAGAAGGGGTACGACCGCACGGCCACACCTTTCACCTCGCGCGGGTCCTCGCCCACGACCGGTCACCGACCGCGTCGACACACCGGTCGACGCGGTACGGCGCAGCGAGTGTCTGGCTTCCGGTGGCCGGCGCGGCGCCGGACCGGTCACAGTGGCGGGACCGCCCCGGATTCACCGGCCCCACTCGGGCCGACTCACCGGTGTTCCCCACCGCGCCGTCGTCGCCGATGATGTCACACCGACCCCCCGGGGCGGCAGGGTCGCGCATTGCTGGACTACCGTTGCGCCGCGTGAGGTCCATGACATCCCCGGTCGCCGTGGTCGGCGTCGGCGCGGACGGCTGGGCGGGGCTCGGCGAGCGCGGACGCGACGCGGTGCGGCAGGCAGAGGTGGTGCTGGGCGGGAAGCGGCACCTGGACCTGCTGCCAGCGGGCGTGCCGGCGCAGCGGGTCGCCTGGCCGACCCCGCTGCTGCCCGCCCTGCCCGACCTGCTCGCGACCCACGCCGACCAGCGGATCTGCGTACTGGCCAGCGGCGACCCGATGTGGTTCGGCATCGGCACGCACCTGGTGCGGCTGCTCGGCGCCGACCGGGTGCGCGTGGTCAGCCATCCCTCCTCGATCACGTTGGCGTGCGCGCGGATGGGCTGGCCGGTGGAGCGGGTCACCGTGCGCAGCGCGGTCGGCCGCGACCTGGACGAGGTCCGCCGCGACCTCGCCCCGGGCCGGTTGCTGCTGGTGCTCAGCACCGACGCCGACACTCCCGCCGCGCTGGCCGGGCTGCTCACCGACACCGGGTACGGCGAGAGCGAGCTGACCGTCCTGGCCGCGCTCGGCGCGCAGACGGAGCAGCGGGTCGACGGCCGGGCCGAGGGGTGGGACATCCCACCCGGCGATCCGCTGAACGTGGTCGCCGTGCAGGTCGCCGCCGCGCCCGGCACCCGGGTGCTGTCCACTGTGCCCGGTCTGCCGGACGACGCCTTCGCGCACGACGGTGCGCTGACCAAACGAGAGGCCCGCGCGATGGCTCTGTCCCGGCTCGGCCCCACCTGCGACGACCTGCTCTGGGACGTCGGCGCCGGCAGCGGCAGCGTGGCCGTGGAGTGGCTGCGCAGCGACCCCCGCACGTCGGCGGTGGCGGTGGAGAGCCGCGACGACCGCGCCGACCGGATCGTCGCCAACGCACGTGACCTCGGCGTACCCCGGTTGCGGGTGGTCCGGGGCCGGGCGCCGCAGGCCCTCGCGGAGCTGCCCGCACCCGACGCGGTCTTCGTCGGCGGCGGGCTGACCGCGCCGGGGATCTTCGACGTGGCCTGGGACGCGCTGCGGCCCGGCGGGCGACTCGTCGCCCACGCGGTCACCCTGGAGGGCGAGCGCGAACTCACCGACCAGATGGCCCGGCGCGGTGGGGACCTGACCCGGCTGTCGATCGAACGGGCCGCGCCGCTGGGCGGTTTCACCGGGTGGAAACCCGCCCGCGCGCTGGTGCAGTGGGCGGTGAGCAAGCCGTGACGGTGCACTTCATCGGCGCCGGACCGGGCGCCGCCGACCTGATCACCGTACGCGGGCAGCGCGTCCTGTCCCGCGCCCAGGTCTGCCTGTACGCGGGCAGCCTGGTCCCCGCCGACCTGCTCGCCACCTGCCCGCCCGACGCCCGACTGGTGGACACCGCCGAGCTGACGTTGGACGAGATCGTCGCGGCGATGGTCGAGGCGCACCGCGACGGGCACGACGTGGCCCGCCTCTGCTCCGGTGACCCGGCCGTGTTCAGCGCGGTCGCCGAGCAGACCCGGCGGCTGGACGCGGCCGGGGTGCCGTACGAGATCGTGCCGGGCGTGCCGTCGTACGCGGCGGCGGCGGCCACGTTGCGCCGGGAGCTGACCGTGCCGACCGTCGGGCAGACGGTGATCCTCACCCGTACCCAGGCCCGGTCGACGCCGATGCCGTCCGGGGAGACCCTGGCCGAGCTGAGTCGCAGCCGCGCCACGTTGGTGCTGCACCTGGCGGTGGCCCGGACCCGGCAGATCGCCGGGGAGTTGGTCGGGCACTACGGGTCGGACTGTCCGGTGGCCGTGGTCGCCAACGCCAGCCGCCCCGACGAGGTCGTGCTGCGCGGCACTCTGGCCGACATCGCCGACCAGGTGGAGGCGCACGGCATCCGCCGGACCGCGGTGATCATCGTCGGTGCCGCGCTGGCCGCCGACTCCTTTCCGGACAGTTACCTCTACTCCCCCGGCCGGGACCGCGGCGCCAAGCGTCCGACCGGGCCGACGGGGTGAGCGCGGTGCGGACGATCCTGGTGATCGGCATCGGGGCGGGCGACCCGGGTCAGCTCACCCTGGCCGCGGCCGAGGCGATGCGCCGGGCGGACGTGTTCTTCCTGCTGGACAAGGGCGCGGAGAAGCACGACCTGATCGCGTTGCGGCAGGAGTTGCTGGCCCGTTTCGCCCGGCCGGAGCACCGGGTGGTGGAGGTGCGCGACCCGGACCGGGACCGGAGGGCCGACGGGTACGTCACGGCGGTGGACCAGTGGCGGCGGCACCGCGCCGACCTGCTGGAGGAGGCCGTCGCCGCGCACCTGCCCGACGGGGGCTGCGGCGCGTTCCTGGTCTGGGGCGACCCGGCGCTCTACGACAGCACGCTGGCGGTGGTGGAGGAGATCCAGGCGCGCGGGCGGGTCGCGCTGGAGCACACGGTGGTCCCGGGCGTCAGCAGCGTGGCGACGCTGGCGGCGCGGCACCGCATCGGGCTCAACCGGGTGGGCCGGGCGTTCCTGGTCACCACCGGTCGCCGGTTGGCCGAGCGGTTGCCCTCAGACGTCGACGACATCGTGGTGATGCTGGACGCGAACTGTTCCTTCACCCACTACCTGGACGAGGACTTCGACATCTTCTGGGGCGCCTACCTGGGCACCTCCGACGAGATCCTGGTCGCCGGACGGCTGTCGGAGGTGGCCGAGCGGATCGTGGAGACCCGCCGGGAGGCCCGCCGCCGCAAGGGCTGGATCATGGACACGTACCTGCTGCGTCGCCGGGACCCGGTCGGGGAGGCGTGACCGGGTCGGGGAGGCGTGACCGCCCTGCCCGGCGGGACCGGGACGGCGGGCGTGACCGGGGAGGCGGCGACGGGGCCCGGGCGCGGGTGCGAGGGTGCCTCTCGCCGACCCACGCCCGGGCGGTCACGTCGTCACCGGCGGGTCAGTAGCTGACCGTCGAGGCGGTGGCGGTGTCCGTGACGATCGCGATGCCGGCGCTGGTGCCGAGCAGTTCGGCTCCGGCCCGCAGCAACCCGACGGCCTGCGGGTAGGACTTGATGCTGCCCGACGCCTTCACCCGGCTCCGGCCGGCGGCCCGGGACACCAGGTAGCCGATGCTCTCCGGGTTGGCGACCTCGACGGCGCCGCTGCTGGCGTTCTTCAGGTACGCCGCACCCGCCTCGATGGCCAGCTCGATGGCGGTCTCCCGCTCGGCGGCGGTCAGCAGCGGCAGTTCGAGCATCACCTTGATCGGCACACCGGAGGCGCGGACGACACCGGCGATGTCCTCGCGGAACTCGTCGTACATGCCGCTCTTGAGCCAGCCGACCTGCACGCCGATGTCGATCTGGGCGGCACCGGCGCGGACCAGGCTCTCCGCCTCGAACGCCTTGCCGGCGCTGGTGGTCACGCCGACGGTCGGGAAGTCGAGGGCGGAGGCCACCTGGACGTCGGTGCCGCGGAGCACCTCGGCGACGACCGGCACCCAGGAACCCGGCACCATCGCCGCGTTGAAGCCGTGCGCGAGCGCCTCCTCGGCGTGCTTGATCATGCGGTCCCGGGTGGTGCCCACCTCGATCAGGGTGTGCTGGATGTACGGCGCGAGGGCGGCCGGGGTCAGGTCGGCCGGCAGGGCCGTCGTGGCGGACGTCATGGCGGGGATCTCCTTTGTGCGGACGTGCGGCACCCGGCGGCCGGCGTCGCGCGCCTGGGCCGCCGCAGTGGCGGAACTGGGGATGGTCAGGGACCGGGTGGACGGGAGCGGCACACCGCTCGTCGGGTCACGACCAGTCGATCAACACCTTTCCGACGTGGCCGGCGTCGGCCGCGGCCAGCGCCTCGGCCGCCTGGTCGGCGGGGAAGGGCGGGGCCAGCAGGTGCGCCAGCGCGGGCAGGCCACGGGCGGCGCGGAGCACGGCCGGGAACTCCGGCTGAGTGAAGACCCAGCTACCGAGCACCCGCAACTCCTTGCGGATCACGTCCACGCCGGGGTCGATCTCCATGCTGTTGTTCGCGCCCAGCAGCACCACCGTGCCGTGCGGCCGGGCCAGTTTCATCACCTGCGCCTGGGCGGCCGGGTTCGCCGAGCACTCGAAGACGATCTCCGGCCCGCGCCCCTCGGTGACGGCCGCGACGGTCGCGACCGGGTCCTGCCCGCGCGGGTCGACGACCACCGCGCCGAGCGTCTTGGCCAGGTCCCGCCGCCCCTCGATGGGGTCGACGGCGTAGACCTCGGCCCCGGCGGCCACCGCGAGGGCCACCACGCAGCAACCCACCGGCCCGAGACCGAACACGGCGACCCGGTCGCCGACACCGACGCCGGACTTGCGCACCGCCGAGTACGCGGTGCCGAAGTTGCAGGCGATCAGCGTCGCCAGTCCGTCGCTGACGTCGTCGGGCACCGGCAGGACGCCGGTCGCCGGAGCGGTGACGTACTCCGCGTCGGCGCCGCCCCGGTGGTTGCCGAGCGTCCGCCGGTCGGCGCAGAACATCGGCTCGCCGCTGCGGCAGAAGACGCACTCGTCGCAGCCGGAGTGCTGGTAGACGATCACCCGGGTGCCCTCGGCCGGTCCGGCGCCGGAGGCGGCGGCCACCGCGACCACGCCCACCGCCTCGTGGCCGGGCACGGTGTGCAGGCGGTTGTCGAGTTCGGCCGCCGGCTTGCGGTAGTGCGGCAGGTCGCTGCCGCAGACCGCCGACGACGTCACGCGTACCAGCACCTCGTCGTGGGCCGGCACCGGACGCGGCACACTGCGTACGACCGAGGTGCGGTCACCGGTCAGCATCAGCGCCCGCATCGACGGTTCTTCCGTGGGGTGGGCTTCCATCTCGCGTTCTCCTCGGATGTGGCGTGTCACGCCAGGCCCGCCAGGTCGAGGTACCGGCGGTACAGGGCGTCGTAGACAGGGACGGTGGTGGGGTCGGGCAGGTGACGGCGGGCGGCGGGCCGGGAACCGGCAGCGTGCGCCAGGTCCGGGTACCGGCCGAGACCCACCCAGGCGGAAAGGGCGGCACCACGCAGCGGTGCGGCCTGCGGGTCACCGGTCGGCACCTCGATGGTGCGGCCGGTGACGTCGGCCAGGATCTGGCCGAAGACGTCCGAGCGGGCACCACCGCCGATCGCGGTCAACGTCGGTCCGGCCAACTCCGGCGGCAGGTGCCGCAGCACGTCACGGACCTGGAGCGCGATGCCCTCCATGGTGGCGCGCACGAGGGCGCCCGGTCCGTGGGTGAAGTCGAGGCCGTCGATCCGGCCACCGGTCGCCGTCCAGTGCGGGGTGCCGACGCCGGCCATGGTGGGCGCGAAGAGCAGGCCGCGTGCGCCGGGTTCGACCTGCCGGGCGTCGGCCGACATCCGCTCGTACGCCGTGTCGTCGTCGCCGTAGCGCAGCAGATCCCGCAGCCAGCGCAGGGCCGACCCGCAGGCCGGGATGGTGCCCTCGACCGAGACGCAGCCCGCGACGACGTGGGCGGCGCGGACGAACCCGGCGGGGTCGGCCGCGTCACCGACGGCGGCCGGGAAGACCATCGTCGCCGAGGTGCCGAGGTTGACGGTGGCCGCGCCGGGACGGACCCCGCCGCCACCGGCCGCCGAGCACTGCTGGTCGCCGCCGCCCACGTACACGGGCAACCCGCGCGGCAGGCCGGTCCGATCGGCGACCTCGTCGCGCAGGCCACCGGCGACGTCGGTGGCCGCGCGCAGCTCCGGCAGCCGGTCACCGTCGAGGTCGAACGCCGCCAGCAGGTCGGCGCTCCACTGCCCGGTGTGCAGGTCCAGCAGGCCGTACCAGGAGGCGCAACTGCGGTCGACCTGCGGTCGGCCGCCGGTCAGCCGCGCCAGCAGCCACTCCTGGACGCCGACGAAGAAGGACGACGCGGCGTACGCCTCGGGGGCGTGTGCCCGCAGCCAGACCAGGGTGGCCAGGGCCGGCATGGTGCTCAACGGCATCCCCGACACCCGGCTGTAGGTCTGCGCGTCGACGGCCGCCCGCAGGGCGTCCAGCTCGCTGGCACCCCGCTGGTCCATCCAGAGCACGAGCGGGGTGACCGGCCGCAGGTCGTCGTCGAGTCCGGCGACGGAGGCCCGCTGGGTGGCCAGGGTCAGCGCGACCACCCGATGCCCGGCCCGGTCGGCCACGGCCCGTACGGCGCGCAGCTCCCCGACGGTCGCCTCCCACATCGCCGGCAGGGACTGCTCGGCCCGTCCCGGCTGCGGGTGGTCGACGGCCAGGTCGCGGCTGTGCTGGCCGCGCACCTCGCCGTGCTCGTCGACCAGGGCGCAGCGGATCCCGGTGGTGCCGGCGTCGACCACGCACACGACGTCGGTCATCCCTTGACCGCCCCGAAGCTCATGCCGGTGACGAGCTGCTTCTGCGACAGGAACAGCACGACGGCGACGGGCAGCACGGCCAGCGTGCCGGCGGCCATCATCGGGCCGATCGCCACCGACTGGAACTGCATGAACCCGAGCATCGCCACCGAGACCGTCTTCGCCTCGCCGCTGGCCAGGGTCAGCGCGAAGACGAACTCGTTCCAGGAGAAGATGAAGTTCAGCACCGCCGCCGCGGCGACGCCGTTGCGCACCATCGGCCACGCCACGCTGACGAACTTGCGGGTCTCCGAGCAGCCGTCCAGGTCGGCGGCCTCGAAGACCGCCGCCGGCAGGTCGGCGAAGAAGCTGCGCAGCAGGAAGAACGTCACCGCGAGGTTGACCACCGTGTGCATCACGGTCAGCGCCCACACCGTGTCGATGCCGCCGAGCTGGCGGAACAGCACGAAGTACGGGATGACCACGACGACGGCGGGCAGCATCCGGGTGGACAGCACCCAGAACTCGAAGTCGGCGCGGCCCCGGAACTTCATCCGGGCGCAGGCGTACGCGGCCGGGGTGGCGGCGGCGATGGCGATCGCCGAGGAGACCACGGCGACCAGGACGGAGCGGCCGATCGCCGCCATGAAGTCCGCGTCGCCGAACAGGTCGACGAAGTTGAACATGTAGAGCGGGGCCAGCCAGTCCGGTGCGCCACCACGGATGTCGCTGGGGGCGGCGAAGCCGACGCGGAGCATGAAGGCGAACGGCAGGACCGACCAGAGGATGAGACCCCAGATCGCCACGGTCCGCAGGACCCGGCCTTTGCGCGTCTCGTGCACTAGTGCTCCAACCGTTGCAGCGCGGGCGCGGCGAACCGCTTGCCGAGGATGAAGAGGACGACGAGCAGCAGCAGGCCGAGCGCGGACGCCTCGCCGATGTGCAGGTCGTTGAAGGCGGTCCGGTAGATGCGCACGACGAGCGTCTCGGTCGCCGCGCCCGGTCCTCCCCCGGTGATGATCCAGATCGAGTCGAAGGTGCGGATCGCGTCGATCGCGCGGATCGTCACGACGAAGGCCACCAGTGGCTTGAGCATCGGCAGCGCGATGCGGACCAGCCGCTGCACGGCGTTCGCGCCGTCCAGGGCGCCCGCCTCGAAGGTCTCGTCCGGCAGCGACTTGAGCCCGGCGAGCATGACCAGGGTGATGAACGGCGCCCACTGCCAGATGTCGACCACCACGAGGGCCACCACGGCCAGCATCGGCTCGGAGGTCCAGCCCGGGGTGGGCAGTCCGAGCGCGCCCAGGGTGGCGTTGATCTGCCCGCCGTCCGGGTTGAGCATCAACCGCCAGGACAGGTACGCCGCCACCGGAGTGGCGCCGAAGGGGAGCACCAGCAGAGCCAGGTAGAGCCGACTGCCGCGCAGTGGCCGCCAGAGCAGCGAGGCCGCGAGCGTACCCAGGACGAACTCGGCGACCACCGCGACGACCACCATGCCGACGGTGAGCAGCACCGCCCGCAGCAGACCGGGCTCGGAGAGCGCGTCGGCGAAGTTGGCCAGGCCCGCGAACCCCTGCTCGTCGGGGCGGGTCAGGTCGTTGCGTCGCAGCGACCCGACCAGCACCGACACGAACGGGTAGAGCGTGAACGCGAGCAGCAGCACCGTCATCGGCGCGAGCATGCCGACCAGGAAGAGTCGCCGGCCCCGGTCCTCGCGGGGGCGGCGCGGCGGGCCACCGGTGGTACCCGGACGCGTCGGCGGCGTCGGGTCGGCGGCCTGCCGCGCGAGCACGGCTGTTCGATCTGCGGACATCACAACCTCGTTCGGCCTTGACTGCTCCGGCAGTCGTGCACGGCGGTGGGGGTGGAGCGGGGCGTCATCGGCCGGCCCGGGCCATCGCTGCCGCCGCGTCCGACATGGCCCGCTTCGGGTCCTTGCCGTCCACCAGCACCTTGATCAGTTCGAGGGAGAGCGCGTCGGCCTCGCTCGGGAAGGTCGGCCGCGCGTACGGCACCCGCTCCGGCGCGACGGCCTGGAGGTTGGCGACGATCTCCTGCGACATGTCGCCCGGGTAGAAGGCGAGGAAGTCCTTGTTCGACCAGACCGACTCGCGGGCCGACGGGCTGCCCGACTCGGAGCTGACCGCGGTGGCGGTCTCCTTGCTCATCGCCCAGGCGTAGAAGAGCGCCGCCTGCTCCTTCTTGCGCGACGCCTTCGGGATGCCGGCCATCCAGTACCAGTAGTTCGGTGCGGCCGGGGCGGCGGCGCTGCCGGGCCAGCGCGACACCGCGATCTGCTCGGTGTGCTGGCTGCTGCTCTTGTCCAGCACCACCGACAGCAGTCCGCTGGCGTCGGTGTAGAGAGCCGCCCGGCCCTCGTTGACCGAGCCGGTGGCCTCCAGCCAGCTCATGTTCGACGCGCCCTTCGGGCCGTACCGGTTGAGCAGTTGCTGCACGTACAGCTCGGTCGCGGCGACCGCCTCGGGGCTGTCCACCGCCGGGGTGTTGCCGGCGTAGAACTCGCCGCCCTGGGTGAGGAAGTAGTTGGTCCAGGTCCAGACGATGTCGAGACCGCGCCGGCCCCGCCCGGCGAACGGGCGCTCCATGCTCGCGGCGAGCTTCGCGCTGGCGTCGACCAGGCTCTCCTGGGTGGGAAAGCCGGTGATCCCGGCCTGCGATGCCAGGTCCTTGCGGTAGATCACCACGCCCGCCTCGGCCGACAGCGGCAACGCCATCAGCTCACCGTTGAGGCTGCTGGCCCGGCGGGCCGGCTCGAAGAAGTCGTTCGGGTCGAACCAGCCGGTGTTGACCAGGTCGCCGCCGCCGAAGTACTTGTCCAGCGGCTCCAGCCAACCCGCGTTCATGTACTGCCCGGCCTGCAGGTTGCCGACCATCAGGGCGTCGTAGGTGGTGGCGCCGGAGGAGAGGGCCACCAGCGCCTGCTGGTAGTAGCTGTCCTCGGAGAGCGTGTTGGCCTTGAGCTTCATGCCGGTGAGCGACTCGAACTCGGCGAACCGCTTGCTGACCGCGGAGGTCCACCAGTGCTCGCAGAGCAGGAGGTTGAGCGTCTCGCCCTTGAAGCGGTCCCAGGACATGCCGGAGCCGCTGAACGTCTCGCTGGCCGCCGCGGCGTTCGCGGGGCCGTTGTCGCCCTCGCGGCCGGCGCAGGCGCCGAGCGCCACGGCGCCGCCGATCCCGAGCGCGCCGGTCAGCAGGCCGCGCCTGGACAGCCGGAAGGGAGCCTCGTTGCGCATGATGTCTCCTCAGGGCAGCGTGCGACGACGGCGGTGGCGAACCACCGTCGGCACGGGTGGGGGTGGGGTGTGGAGGGGGAAGGACGTGGGTGGGGCGGGGCGTCCTACCGTTTGATCCAGGAGGAGATCCGTACGCGGTCGCCGCGTACCCAGACGTCGGAGTACTCGACCGAGTCTCCGTCGGCCTGGTAGGAGATCTGCTCGAGGTAGAGGACGGGGACCCCGGGACGCAGCGACATCGCGGTGCTGACGTCGTCGTCGGGAAGTATCGCGGAGAAGGTACGCCGGACCGAGTCGACGGTCACGCCGTAGTCGTGTTCCAGCACTCCGAACAGTGACCGCTCCTGGAGGACCTGCGGTGACAGGTCCGGACACAGGGCGGTGGGCAGGTAGTTGTCCAGCAGGTAGACCACCTCGCCGCCGACCGATCGGGTCCGGCGGATGGCCAACACGCTGAGGTCGTCGGCACGCAGGCCGAGGTGGGCGGCGATGTGCGAGGGGGCCTGGACGACGCGGGCGGAGAGCACCTGCGTGTGGTACTCGACGCCCTCCCGGTCCAGGCTCTGCGCGGTGGAGATCAGCTCCTGGGCGAACTCCTGCTCCAGCATCTGTCCCCGGACGAAGGTGCCCTTGCCCCGGGTCTGCTTGAGCAGGCCGGCCTCGATCAGCGTACGGATGGCCCGGCGGACCGTGCCCCGGGATACGTTCAGCGCGGCGGCCAGCTCGGGTTCGGCGGGGAGCTTCAGGTGTTCCGGCCACTCCCCCGACTCGATGCGCTGCCGCATGAGTTGCGAGATCTGCTCGTGCAGCGCCTCGGCCTCGGCGGGCGAGACCTGTCGGGTGAGTGCCCTGAGGGCGGCGGGGTTCAGTTCCTGGGTCGTCGCCACGCCTGCTCCTCGTCGCTTGTTCAGTGATGTCCGCATTAGTCTGTGGACATCACTGAACATAGGGCTGGTCGATCACGGCGTCAAGCCCCTGACCTCAGGAAACTTGGCGCGGGTCAACTCACCCCACGACCGCGCAGTGATGCACGACGACGGACGGGGTGCCGGCCGATGGCCGACACCCCGTCACGGTCGATCACGTCAACTCGCGGAGCAACTCGCGGTCGGCGTGGTGTTGTTGCCGTTCTTGTAGAGCGTGACGCCGAAGTTGTTGCCATTGCCGTTCGGCCGCGCGGTGAGCGTGCCACTGGAGCCGCTGATCGACGCGTTCCAACTGTTCTGCACGCTCTGGCCGCCGTTGGTGCGGATGGAGACGGTCCAGTTGTTGCTGCCGCTGACCGAGAAGTTCACGTTGAACCGGTCGCTCCAGTCCTCGGCCCGGCTCACGCTGACCGAGCAGCCGCCGTTGCCGGGCGGCGGGGTGGTGGGGTTGGTGGTGCCCCCACTGTTCACCGTGATGTTGGAGCTACCGCTGCTCTGGTACCCCTCGGTGGCCATGATCTGGTAGTAGTGGTTGCCCAGGTTCATGCCCCGGGCGGCCCACGCGTCGAAGTGGTTGCCGGTGGTGATGGTGCCGCCGACCCGCTTCGACGTCCGGACGCTCCAGTACTGGTAGAAGGTCTGCGTACCGTCGATCGACGGCTGGTTGACCCGCTGGGTGCGGTAGATGTCGTACGTACCGCCGTCGGTGTTGATCGTGCCCATGGAGTTGGCGCCCGGCGGACGCCAGCTACCCCAACTGTCCACGATGTAGTACTCGACCAGCGGGCTACGGGTCCAGCCGTACAGGGTCAGGTACGAGTTGCCGTTCGGGTTGAAGGTGCCCGAGTAGGTCACGTTGCGCCGCGTACCCGGGTTCCAGCCCTTGCCGGCGACGAAGTTGTTGACGTTGCTCCACTGGGTGCTGTACTGACCGCCGTTGCCCATCGTCATGGAGACGTTGCCGCTGTCCTTCCAGAACGAGAAGAAGAACCCGTTGTGGTTCCCCTCCTGGTTGGAGGTCACGGTCTGGGCGTGGGCGGGGCCTGTCGTGATCGCCACGGTTCCGGTCGTGATCAGCGCCACGGCACAGGCCGCGCCGATCAGCGACCGGAGGGGTCTGCGGCGTCTCGGTTGCACGAGGCCGTCGGGCATGCTTCCTCCTCGGGACGGCTGGCCGGAGGCCAGCGGTGCGTACGCGCCGACCGCCGCTCGGCGGCCCGGGCGACCGCCGTCGACGGTCGGCGCGTATCGCATTCGGTGGTGGTGGGGTACCGGTCGTGCCGCACGGTGACCGGCGGAACTGGTGGCGAGGTCGACGATGATTGAGCTGCGTCGATGGCCAACAGTATTGGCCGTTTTCCCTGGACACGTCAACAACTTCCGGAAACACTCCCGACATCTCCGGCCCGCCGGAACTACCGCCCACCGCGATGTTGATCCTGTTCAGCGCTATCGAGAGTGCGTCACCTGGGTGAATATAGACCGCAACTATCGGTGTCGCCCCGGACACGCCCAGCCCCTGCCGTCGGAAGTTCCAGTGGGTTTCCGGACGACGAGCGGGCACCGGGCGGGGTACATGTCGTGCATGGTCGACCTCGGGTACACCGTGCTCTGTCCGGAACTGCGCGGCTATGGGCAGTCCGGCAGGGTGCCGAACCGGCCCGACCACTCCCCGCAGCCGTGTGGCGTCGGTGGGCCGACGACCTGCGCGGGCACCCGATCGAGTCCGGCCATCACGTGGCCGAGGAGAACCCGGTCGCGCTGACCGGGGCGCTGCACCGCCTCCTCGACAGACCGGCGTCTACCCGGAGCGACGCAGGTCGGCGAGTCGGCGGCGGGCGCCCTCGGCGGCCGGATCACCCAGGTCGTCGAAGATGGCGGCGGCCAGTCGCCAGGCCGCCTCCGCCCCGTCGAGGTCGTCCATGGCGGCGCGGGTGTCGCCGAGGCGGGTGAGGGTCTCCGCCTGGTGATAGCGGTCGGCCGAGTCGCGGAACAACTCGATGGACTGCTCGTAGCAGGTCACCGCCGACCGGTACTCCCCCAGACCGTGGTAGGCGAAGCCCAGGCTGTCCAGCGTCGCCGCCTGCCCGTTGCGGTCGTCGATCAACCGTTGCTGGGCGAGCGCCTCGGTGCAGTCCGCGATGGCCTGCCGATGGTTGCCCAACACGGCGTGCAGGTAGCCGATCGCGTTCAGCGCCCGCCCCTCGCCCGCCCGGTTGCCGACGAGCCGGTAGAGCCGCAACGCCTCGTGGGCGTGCGTCAACGCCTCGTCCCGTCGGCCGAGCACGAAGCAGTGCTCGGTGTAGTTGTGCAGCGTCTGCGCCAGTCCGTCCTGGTCGCCGAGCTTCTCGTACAACGTGATCGCGCGCTGGAGGCGGTCACCGGCGGTGTCGTACTCGCCCAACCGGTAGGCGGCCCGGCCGAGCAGGCGGTTGGCGGTGGCCTGCGCCTCCAGGTCACCGAGACGTTCCGCCGACTCCAACGCGGCCTGCTGGGCGGTCGACTGGTCCTGCCAGAGCCCGCCCGGCGCGAGGAACGTGGTCAGCGCCCAGGCCAGCCGCCAGGCGTACGCGTCGAAACCGGTGGCGGTGGCCTGCCGGACCACCCGGAGCAGCACGTGCCGTTCGGCGGTGAACCAGGCCAGCGCGGCGTCCTGGTCGACCATCGGCACGCGGACGTTGCCGGGTAACGCCGGCAGCGCGGTGACCGGCGGCCACTGCGGCTGCACCAGGCGACCGGCCGGTTCGGCGCTGTGCAGGTAGTGGTCGTACAACCGGCGATGGGCCGCCCACCGCTGGTCGGCCGGCTCGTCCGCCTGGGCCAGCTCAGCGGCGTACGAGCGCAGCAGGTCGTGGAAGGCGTACCGGTCGGGACGGTGCTCGGTCAGCAGGTGCAGCCGGGTCAGCTCGGTGAGCACCGGGGCGACCGCGACGCGCGGCCAGCCGAGCAGCGCGGCGGCGGCGAAGCCGCTCAGTTCCGGCCCCGGGTGCAGCCCGAGCAACCGGAACAGGCGTGCCGCGTCCGGGCTCAGCGCCTCGTACGACCAGGAGAACACCCGCCGCACGTCGCCGTCGGCGAGCACCGCGAGCCGGGTCTCCGGGGCCCGCAGCTCGGCGACGACCGCCTCCAGCGGGAACGTGGGCCGGGTGGCGACCCGGGCCGCCACGATGGACAACGCGAGCGGAAGCCGACCGGCCGCTTCGATCATCTCGGCCACGGCGGCCGGTTCGGCGTCCAGGCGGCTGCCGTCGATCCGGCTCCGCAGCAGGTGCGTCGACTCGGAGTCGGTCAGCACGTCGAGGGTCAGCAGGCGGGCGCCCTCGGCGGCGACCAACGTGCTGAGCTGGTCCCGGCTGGTCACCACCACGGCGCAGCGGCCCCCGCCCGGCAGGAGCGGGCGCACCTGGTCGGCGTCGCGGGCGTTGTCGAGCACGATGAGCATCTCGCGGTCGGCCAGCAGGCTGCGGTACAGGCCGGTGCGGGCGTGCCGGCTGCTGGGTATGCGGGCCAACGGTACGTCCAGCGCCTCCAGGAAGCCGAGCAGGGCGTCGGCCGGGGAGACCGCCTCGCCCTCGTCGTAGCCGCGCAGGTTGACGTAGAGCTGCCCGTCGGGGAAGCGGTCGGCGACCCGGTGCGCCCAGTGCAACGCCAGCGTGGTCTTGCCGACCCCGGCCATCCCGCACACCACGGTGACGACCACGGAGGTCGGTCCGCCGCCCGGGTGCCCGACGACCGCGTCGAGCCGGGCGAGTTGCTCCCGACGACCGACGAAGTCCGGCGTGGTGATCGGCAACTGCGCCGGACGGGTCCGGACGGCGGCGGGCGCGGCCCGGGCGGGCGGTGGCGGGCCGGGCGGCGGGCAGCGGTGGTGCAGGATGTCGTCGTACAGGCGGGTCAGCTCGGGCCCCGGGTCCATCCCGGTCTCCTCGGCGAGCACCTGTCGGGCCTGCCGGAAGGCCGCCGTCGCCCCGGCCACGTCCCCGCTGTGGTACAGGCCGGTCATCAGGTGCGCCCAGGCGCGCTGCCGCAGCGGATGCCGTTCGAGCAGGGCCCGGAGTCGGGGGATCACCTGCGCCGCCGCACCCAGCGCGAGTCGGGTGCCGGCGTGGTCCTCCTCGGCCAGCAGACGCCGCTCGGCCACCTGCCCGACCCAGCGCGACAGTGCCCGGGGCAGCGGCAGTCCGGCCAGGACGGGCCCGCGCCACAGCGCCAGTGCCTGCGCCAGCTCGGCCTCGGCGCGTACCGGGTCACCGCTGGTCGCGGCGGTGCGCCCGCGCGCCACGGCGGCGTCGAAGCGGTCCAGGTCGCGGTCGTCCGGCTCGACCCGCAGCAGATAGCCCCCGGCGGTGGTGACGATCCGTCCGTCGCAGTCGATCGCCTGCCGCAGCCCGCGCACGTAGGTGCGGATGTTGGCCCCGGCGGAGGCCGGCGGCTGGTCGCCCCAGAGCAGGTTCACCAGTTCGTCGGCGGGTACGGCCTCACCGGGGCGGGTCAGCAGCAGGGCCAGCAGCAGCCGTTGTTTGACCGAGCCGAGGTCGACCGGGTGCCCGTCCCGGGACACCGACAACGGGCCGAGAAGGTCGAAGCGGAGAAGCATCAGTCACCTCAGCCGACGGCCGGAGCCATTGGACCGGACACCATCCGAACCGCGTCGTCGCGCGGCCGGACCGGCCGACCGCCAGGAGTCGAGGACAATTCATTTGTACGCCAGTTGTGCGCGACGGATACGTCGGAGACCGTACCATCGGCCGCCAATCGATGATCTTTCCAAACGGTGGCGGTCGAGGTGCGCATGCGGGAACGGATCCAGGTCGCCCGGAGCCGGGAGGTGACTCTCGTCGACGTCGCCTCGGTGGTCGCCGGCTGCTCACCACGGCTGTCGGTGGCCGGCACCAACCGGATCCAGCAGTTGGCCGAGTCGGTCGGGGTGATCCCGCCGATCCTGGTGCAGCGGTCCACGATGCGGGTCGTCGACGGTGCACAGCGGCTGGCCGCGGCCCGGCGGGCCGAGGAGCTGATGCGTCGCCGACCGGAGGCCAGTCTGCGCGAGGTGGCTCGGGAGGCCGGCATCTCGGTGGGCACCGCCTTCGACGTCCGTCGACAACTGGCGGCCGTCTCCGGCGAGGGCGCGGCGGAGACCTCGCCGAGCGCACCGCCCGGGCAGGGCCCCGCCGATCCCCTCGGACCGGCACTGCGGGCCGGGCTGGAACGGCTGGCCGACGACCCGTCGCTGCGCCACACCGAACGCGGAGAGGCATTGCTGCGGCTGGTCTCGGCGACGCTGGCGCTCGCCGAGCAGTCCGACGCGGTCGCCGACGCCACGCCCGGCCACTGCCGGGACGTGCTGCGCGACGTCGGGCAGGCCTGCGCCCGCGCCTGGTACGAGTTCACCGACCGGCTCGGCGACACCGACCTGGCCGAGCGGGCGGCTTGACGACCAGCGGCAACCGGCCCCAACGGCGGCCACTGTGGTGGGCGTGGTGGTCCGGACCGTCGGCATCGGGATCGCCGACGGTCCGGACCAGCACGCCCACCCCGGTGCGAACGGGCCCGCCGGCCGGCGGCCGGGCCGGTCGGGACGAGGCGTTCGCCGGCAAACTGATCTCCTCCGGAGGTGTCGATGAGTGAGGACCCGTCGCCCCGGCACGGCCCGTCGGACGACCGGGCCACGGGCCTGATTCAGGCGGTCCGACGGCGGACGTCGGTGGCCGGTCGCACCGCGCCTCGGCTGCCGATCCCGGCGTCCCGGCTCCCCGGTGAGGATGTGGACCAACTCCTGCGGACCCGGCAGCCGGTGCGGCGGTACCTCTGTAACCCGCTGCCCCGCGCCGACGTGCTGCGGATCTGTCAGGCCGGTGCCGACGCCGCGCAGCCGGTCGCACTGGAGGACGCCGACGGCGCGCGTTGGCTGGTGTTCGCCCGCGCGGTCACCGACACCAACCCGGGCGTCCACGAGTACCGCGACGGCGAGCTGGTCGACGCGTCCGGACTACCGGCGGCCGAGGCGATGGCCGGGCTGGCATCGGGCCCGTGCGCCACGGTGCCGTGCGTGCTGGCTCCGGTGTGGGACCTGGGCGCCGCGCCGAACCGGCAGGACGTCGACGGCCACCTCGGCCTGTTGCTGCGTACCGGCGTCAGCCTGCACGCCGCGTATCTGCTTGCGGTGCGGCGGGGTTTCGGCGGCGGCCTGTTCCGGGGCCCGCACCCGGCCCTGCTGACCGGCGTCGGCGGCCGGGACGACCTGGCGGCCCGGCCGTTCCTGGCGCTGGCCTTCGGCCGGCCGGACCCGCAAGACGCTTTCGACGACCTCCCGGTGACGCGCCGGACGGAATAGCCACCTCGGCGGCCGTCGATGTTGCCGGACCGGGTCCGCGCGTGCTGGAATGGCTCATATCGCCGCAGCGCGGGGGCAAACGCGCTGGGAACGGCCTGCGCACGGGAGCAGCGCTATGCCGGCAGCGCGCCGCATCGGCAGACGGTCGCGCGCCGCATCGCCAGGCCATCACCACGACGACGGGCACATTCCGGGCAGATGTCCCCACCGTACGTGTGTCCTCCGGGACGAGTCCGCGCTCGCGGGCCGGACCTGCCGGGGGCGTCCGATGCGATCTGCCGACGCACCAGAACCGGCGACGAGGTGAGAAGCAGTCATGATTTCCCGACAGAGTGTGGCGGGGTGGTACCGGAACCGCTTCGTGTGGGTGGCGGTGATCGTGCTGACCGTCTCGGTCACCGCGGTGGCACTGGTCCGCGCCGCCGAGACGGACACGAAGCCGGCGGACCTGCGCGGGCAGCTCATGACCTGGATGCGCTCCACGCTCGAACAGGCGGACCCGGGGCAGCACAACCACGCCGGCCACGGGCCCGGGCAGGCGGCCGAGGGGCAGGAGACGCCACCGGCGGTGGTCTGTGGGGTCCACGTGTACGGCTTCGAGCCGGCCGAGGTGACCACGATCGCCGACGTCCGGACCGTCTACGGCTTCCACCTCTGTGGGGTGGCCGAGGAGAAGCGCACCTGGGACTGGGCGGTCAAGCTGGCCGGTCCGGTCATCATGGACCGCTCCACCAACCCACCCGGCATCCAGGTGGTCGAGGCGACCGAGGACGTCATCTTCATCGACCGGCTGCGGCAGATGTTCCCGGCGAAGTACGCCGACCTGGCGCAGAAGGAGGCGCTCGAGCCCGGGGAGATGGCCGACCTGCGTCGCCGGTACGACGCGGCGGCCGGGCTGTGACCCGTACCGGCTGACGCGGCGCGGATTCGGCGGGCTCGGCGCAAGGAAGGGCACCTTACTAACGCCTGGTGCATAGGAAGGGCCCCTTCCTAACGGTCGGTGTCAACCTCCGTCAGGCCGATCATCACCGCGCCCTTTTCCGAAACTTTCCGGAAGTTCTGGTCAGGGCAATCGGCCCGACATAACATGCACGCGCTTGGATGCGTCTGGTACGCGCCCGGCTTCACACCCCGCCACCAGCCACAATCGCGTAAAGGGATCACCGATGCGCCTCTGGAAATCCTCCCGCCGATCGCGACAGCGATCGCGGCTTCTCGCCGTCCTCTGCACCACCACACTCGTCGCGACGGTCGCCGTCGCACCCGGTCCGGCCGCCGCCGCGCAGACCGTCCTCTCCTCCGACTTCGAGTCCGGCTCGTACGCCCCGTGGGGAGCGCGGGGCGACGTCACCCTCGCCATCGCGTCGGAGGGTCACGACAGCGACAGCAGCCTCTCGGTCACCGGCCGTACGGCGAACTGGCAGGGCCCGGCGACCAGCGCGACCGCCCTGTTCACCCCTGGTACGCGTTACTCGGTCGGCGCGTGGGTGAGGCTCCCGGCCGGCACCGAGGGCACCGCCGGGGTGCACTTCACCGTCGAGTCGACGCCGGCCAACGGCGGCGACAACACGTACACCTGGATCGGCGACAGCGTCACCGCCTCCGCGGACGAATGGGTGCGGATCGGCGGCGACTACACGCTGCCCACCGGGCTGAGCGCGGCCACCCTCTACGTCGAGGCGGAGGGGACCACCCCGTTCCTGCTGGACGACGTGCTGATCACCGCGCCGGACGGCGGGACCGGACCCGCGCCGGGGACCGTGGTCGTCGACACCGACTTCGAGGACGGGTTGGACGGTTGGGGACCGCGCGACGGCGGTCCGGGTGCCCCGAGCGTCACGCTGACCGACGTCGCGCACGGCGGGGAGGCCGCGGCGCTGGTCAGCGACCGGGTCAACCAGGGCGCCGGGCTCGGCCGGGACGTGACCGGGCTGGTCGAGCCCGGCGTGACCTACGAGCTCGACGCCTGGCTGCGCTTCGCCGAGGGGCAGCCGACCGACGAGGTCTGGCTCAGCCTGGCCAGCACCAGCGGGGGCAGCCAGTCGTTCGCCACGCTGGCCCAGTTCACCACCGTGACCAACACCGGGTGGACGCAGGTGACGGCCCGCTTCACCGTGCCGGCGGCGGACAGCGCGTACCTCTACTTCGAGACCCGCTGGCAGGGCGCGGACGTCCCCGGCAACACCAGTGACTTCCTCGCCGACGACATCGTCGTCCGGGTGCCCGAGCCGCCGGTGGTGGAGGACCTCACCGGCATCCACGAGACCACCGACTTCCCGGTCGGTGTGGCGATCGACGGCCGGGAGACCGAGGGTGCCGCCGCGCAACTGCTGACCCGGCACTTCAACCAGATCACGGCGGAGAACCACATGAAGCCGGAGGCCTGGTACGACGACGAGGGCACCTTCCGCCCGCACGACCAGGCGCTGACGATGATGGACTTCGCCCGCGACAACGACCTGAAGGTCTACGGTCACGTGCTGGTCTGGCACAGTCAGACGCCGGCCTGGTTCTTCCAGGACTCGGCGGGGCAGCCGCTGAGCACGTCCGCCGCCGACCAGCAGGTGCTGCGCGAGCGGCTGCGTACGCACATCTTCGCCGTCGCCCGTTCGCTGAGCGAGCGGTACGGCGCGTTCGGCTCCGCCACCAACCCGCTCTACGCCTTCGACGCGGTCAACGAGGTGGTCAGCGACAGCGGCGAGTACGCCGACGGCCTACGCCGCAGCGAGTGGTACCGGATCCTCGGCGAGTCCTTCATCGACCTGACGTTCGAGTACGCCGACGAGGCGTTCAACGACGTGTACGCGGTCGACGGCACCGACCCGGTCACCCTGTTCATCAACGACTACAACACCGAGCAGAGCGGCAAGCAGGCCCGCTACCGGGCGCTGGTGGAACGGCTGATCGCCCGGGGTGTGCCGGTCGACGGGGTGGGTCACCAGTTCCACGTCTCGCTGGCCACGCCGGTGAGCAGCCTGGAGGCGGCGCTGGACGCGTTCACCGACCTGCCGGTGACCCAGGCCGTCACCGAACTCGACGTCACCACCGGTACCCCGGTCACCCAGGCGAACCTGATCGAGCAGGGCTACTACTACCGGGACGCCTTCCGGATCTTCCGGGAGCACACCGACGACCTGCTGGCCGTCACCGTGTGGGGGCTGACCGACGGTCGTTCGTGGCGGTCCGGCAACGGTGCGCCGCTGCTGTTCGACGACAACCTGCGTGCCAAGCCCGCCTACCACGGGGCGGTCGACGGCGAGCTGCCCGCCCGGCTGCGCACCGCCACGGTCTTCGCCGGGGAGGTGCCGCTGACCGCCGCCGCTCCGACGGACCTGACCTGGCGCAAGCTGCCGCTGCACCCGGTCGAGGAGGCGGCCCGGTTCCAGTTGCGCTGGGCAGCGGACCACCTCACCGCGTACGTCACGGTCACCGACGCCACGGTCTCCGACGACGACCGGGTCGAGTTCGCCCTGGACGGCGAGACCTACCGGGTCCGGCGCGACGGCACCGGGGACGTGCCCGCCGTGGCGGCGGCCCGGGACGGCGGCTACCACCTGGTCGCCCACCTGCCGCTGACCGAGGCCACCCGGGGGGACACGCTCTCCCTCGACGTGCGGGTGACCGACGACGGCACCACCTCCGGCTGGAACACCCCGGGCGCGGTCGGCACGCTGACCCTGGTGGAGGAGTTGTCGTACCTGGAGGTGCGCCGTGCACCGAGCGCACCGGTGGTCGACGGCACCGTGGACGCGGTCTGGAGCCAGGCGAGCACGGTGACCACGGCCAAGCAGGTCTCCGGCACCGACGGGGCGTCGGCGCAGGTCCGTACGCTGTGGCGGGATCAGACGCTGTACGTGCTGGCCGAGGTCACCGATCCGGAGGTGGACGTCTCCGGGTCGGACCCGTGGACCCAGGACTCGGTCGAGATCTACGTCGACGCCGGCAACGCCAAGAACGGCTCCTACCGCTACGACGACACCCAGATCCGGATCAACGCCGACAACGTCGTGTCGTTCGGCACCGGTGACGAGGCGTTCCAGGCCGGACGGCTGACCAGCGCGGTCGTGCGGACCGCGACGGGCTACACCGTCGAGGCCGCGATCAGCCTGCTCGAGTACGGCGGCCTCGACACCTTCCACGGCCTGGACTTCCAGGTCAACGACGCCTCCGGGGGTACGCGCACGTCGATCCGCAACTGGGCCGAGCAGGAGGGCGTCGGCTACCAGAGTACCGCCCGCTGGGGCGTGGGACGGCTGGTCGAGGGTTCCACCGTGGACGTCACGCTCACCCGGGTGGCCCGCTGGAACTCCGACAGCGGTGGCGGTTACTGCGCCACCATCACCGCCACCAACACCGGTGACAAGCCGGTGGCCTGGACCGCGATCGTCGACCTGGAGGGCGACATCTACACCGCGTGGAACTTCACCCGGGAACGTCAGGCCGACGGCGGCTACCGGATCAGCGGGGTGGACTGGAACCGGACCCTGAAGCCCGGCGCCAGTACCCACAGCGTCGGATACTGCGCCAACCTGTAGGAACCGATCCGACTCGTGGCGGCCATCGCTCCGGCGGTGGCCGCCACACCCGTCCGGGCACCAGTCCACGCAGCCGCCCGCCGGTACGTCGACCACGCCGGAGACGGGTCGGGTAGGACATTCGACGGAGCCACCGATGTCCCACCCTGGACAGACGACGGAACTTACGCAGCGCACTTGACCTGCGAAAACGCCCCCTTGTTGAATGAGCGCACCGCGGAGCCTTCCGACCGGGAAGGTCGCGGCCAGCCAGCACGGCGGCGCCTACCGGCGCGCGGAGTCGCACCCGAACGTCTCGCTGGACGCCACCGCGACCACCTCAGAAGGGACGTCACCAGTGTCCAGACCACGACGCCGGCATCTCATCCTGCTCGCCGCCGCGCTCCTGCTCGCCCCCACCGTCGTACCCGGGGTCGCCCAGGCGAACGGGCCGTTCGTGCCACCGAACCAGGAGACCGTCAACCGCTCCTCGATGCTCAGCGCCGCCGAGGTCTCGGCCGAGTTGCGCGCGTTGCAGGCCCGCAGCAAGGGCGCCCTGCGGGTGCAGGAGGTCGGCCGCAGCGGCCAGGGCCGCCCGCTCGAGGTCGCCTTCATCGGCACCGGCAGCACCCGGATCTGGATCCAGGGCCGCATCCACGGCAACGAGCCGTACGGCGCCGAGGCGTCGCTGGACTTCCTGAAGACGCTGGTCTCCGGCGGCAAGCACGCGCGGGAGGTGTTGCAGCAGGTCAGCTTCGCGATCATCCCGATCTACAACCCGGACGGTTTCGAGGCGTACCGGCGGCAGGACGGCGTCCACAACATCGACCTCAACCGCGACTGGGGGGTGGACCGGCCGATCTTCGACCGGCTCAACGCGGTCCGGGCGGGTCTCGGTCAGGCGCCGCTGTCCGAGCAGACCTTCGCGAACTACACCCGGCACCGGGCCGTCGAGTCGCAGGCGTTCTGGTACGTCTGGGCCGGCTTCAAGCCGCACCACATCATCGACCTGCACCACCAGGGCACGTACGTGGTCGGGGACACCGACGAGATGACCACGTTCTCGGTCGGCGTCTCCCTCGACCCCGGCATGCTCACCCCGCAGCAGTGGGACACCGTCCGCCGGATGGGTGTGGTGGCCGCCGACGCGGCGGGTCGCAGTGGCGTGGTCAACGTGACCCGCTACCCGTACATCAACATCCCGGAGGGCGTCACCTCCGCCGCCATGCTCAACGCCCCCGGCCCCCGGGGCGAGTACGCCGACTGGCGCAGCAACGCGATGTTCTTCGAGTCGCGTGGCGGCATCGGCCACAAGAGCAGCGGCTACCTCATCAAGCAGAACGTCGACGGCCTCTGGGCCATCGTCGACTCGATCAGTGACGGTTCGCTGGCCGGCGTGGACGCCGACCGGTGGAGCGACATCCCGGCCCGGGGCGCCTCGATCTCCACCTGCGCCAAGTTCCCCCAGCAGTGTGAGTTCTGATCGTCGACGCGACGCTGACCCGGCGGTGGTCCACCTGGACCACCGCCGGTCCGGCCGTTCGGACCACGTGGCCGGCCGGGGGCTGATCGGATGGCTGACGGGTGCCGACGACGCCACGTCGGGCTGAGCCTTCAGCCGCGGAAGCGGCTCAGGCGGTCCGCTGTCCCGCGCACCAGGTGCCGGTGACGGCGATGCCGTCGAGATGGTCGGGGTCGACGTGCACTGGGTCGCGGTCCAGTTCGACCAGGTCGGCGGCGGCGCCGGGGCGCAGCACACCGGCCCGGTCGGCGAGCCCGAGCGCGGCGGCGGCGTCCCGGGTGTAGGCCGCGAGTGCCTCGGTGACGGTGAGTCCCTCGTCCGGGTGGACGACGTCGCCGCCCGCCACTCGTCGGGTGACCGCCGCCTTGATGCCGACCAGCGGCGACAGCGTGCCCGCCGGGTAGTCGGTGCTGGCCGCCACCGACGCTCCGGCGTCGCGCAACGTGCGCAGCGGAACGAGCCGCAGGGGTGCGGGCAGCGGGAGCACGGTCAGCTCCGCGCCGAGGTCGTGCAGGAAGGACGGCTGCGTGACCACGTGTACGCCCGCGTCGGCGAGGCGGCGGGCGATGGCCGGATCGCAGACCATCGCGTGCTCGATCCGGATCGGGGTGTCGAGCCCGTCGACGGCGGCGAGGGCGTCGGCGAGGGCGCCGTTTCCGACCGCGTGCAGGGCCGGCGCGAGGCCACGCTCGACCGCCGCCCGGACGGCGGCGGCCAGCCGGTCACGGCCCAGCACCCGAAGGCCGTTGTGCCAGCGGCCGTCCGGGCGACGGGTCGGGGTGCCGCCGCGCCGGGACAGGGCCAAAGCCCGGCGACCGTGCCGCAGCAGCGCCCGGGGCATGCCGGCGACCGAACGGAGCACCTGTCCACCGGTGAGGCACAGGTCGCACCGCTCGCCCCCGTCGACGAGGAGCTTGAAGCCGCCGAGCGGGGTACGGGGATGTCCGTGGTCCCGGTCCGGGTCGAGGTCGGGCACGGTGGGGTCACCGATCTCGGCCGCGCCGACGTGCCAGCGGTGCACGGTCACGGCGAGTTCCGGAGCGGCGCGGGCGTACCGGGCGGCACCCTCCGGCGGCACCGCGAGGTCACCGATGCGGGTGATGCCGTGCCGGGCCAGGATCCGGCTGTGCGCGACGGCGCGGTGCACCCAGGCGTCGTCGTCGGCGCTGGCGCGACGGGTCAGCGACTCGGCGACGAAGCTGGCCTGTTCGACGAGGACGCCGGTGGGGCGTCCACGGCGGTCCCGTTCCAGGTGGCCGCCGCCCGGGTCGGGGGTGGCGCTGCCGTACCCGAGGGCGGACAGCCCGGCGGAGTTGACCGTGGACTCGTGGTAGCTGACCGAGAACAGGTGCAGCGGCCGGTCCGGGCAGGCGGTGTCCAGTTCGGCGGCGGTCGGCAGGCGCCCCTCGGCCAGGTGCAGCGGGCGTACCCCGTGCAGGCGCAGCCAGCCGGTGCCGTGGTCGGCGCGGGCGACGGCGGCGATCCGGTCGAGCAGCTCGCGCACCGTCGCGGGGTGCTCGTCGAAGGCCCGGGTGTGCTGGTCGGCGGCCACCAGATAGAGGTGGTGGTGCGGGTCGACGAAACCGGGGAGCAGGGTCCGGCCGGCGAGGTCGTGCACGGCCGCGCCGGGGCCGACGGCGGCGCGTACGGTCGCCGCGTCCCCGGCCGAGACGATCACCTCGCCGTCGATCGCCACCGCCTCGACGACCGGGTGGGCGGGGTCCATGGTGCGGATCGTGCCGCCGCTGAAGACGGTCCTCATGTCACGCTCCAAGCTGGGCGAGCAGCCCCTCGGCCCACGCCGCGAGGAAACGGTCCCGCGCGACGTGTCCCGGCGGGCAGCCGTAGGTGAACTCGCTGATCGCGAAATAGAACAGCGACGACAGGGCCACGGCGGCGACGGCCTCCGCGTCGAACCGGGGGCGGTCTCCGGCGAGCTGCGCCAGCCACGCGGCGACCTCGTCGAAGCCCGGCTGGAACAGCCGCTGGTAGACGTCGGTGAGATCGACCGGCAGGTCGCCGCCGCGCAGGACGAGCCGGTAGAGGTCCCGGTCCGCCTCGACGGTGGCGAGCACGGCCCGGCCGGCGACCGCGATCGCGGTCTGCGGGTCGGTGAGGTCGGCGATCCCGGGCTGGGCCTGTGCGGCACGGCGGCTGTGCAGGACCCGGTCGAAGGCGGCCACGAGCAGTTCGCGTTTCGACCCGACGTGGCGGTAGAGCCCGCCCGCACCGGGAGACAACCCGGCGGCGGCCTCGATCTGCGTGATCGTGGTGGCCCGGTAGCCCTGCTCGGCGAAGAGACGCAGCGCCGCGTCGATGATCTCGTCCCGACGACCCATCGCATAAGTAAACACTTACTTATGCGATGCTCGCAACCCGCGCTCGGCGCGCCTGCCCTGCCCGTTCGTGTCCGGCGGGACCGGTTTGACCGTCGGGTGAACGGGCAGGACCCCGGTATGCCGACTGACCTGCTGCATCGGGTGGACGACACCCTGACACTCGCGATCCAGGGCTACGGGTGGCTGCCGAACCGCCTGCGTGCGGATCAGACGGACGTGGTGCGTACCCGTCTGCTGGGCCAGACCGCCGTGGCGCTGCACGGCCCCGACGCGGCCCGCTTCTTCTACGACGAGCGCCACATCCGGCGGCACGGGGCGATCCCGGAACCGATCCGCGGCACGCTGTTCGGCAAGGGAGCGGTGCACACCCTCGACGGTGAGCCGCACCGGGTGCGGAAGGCGATGTTCACCTCGCTGCTGATGAGCGGCGGGTTCGACGGGTTGGTGACCCGGACCGAGGTGGCCTGGGACGAGGCCGCGCGGTCCTGGGCAGGTCGGCGGGTGGTGCTGTTCACCGCGACCGCCGAGGTGTTGACCCGGGCGGTCTGCGACTGGACCGGGGTCCCGGTGGACGACCGGGAGGTGCCGGAACTCGCCGCGAACCTGGTCGCCGAGGTGGACGGCTTCGCCACCGCCGGGCCCCGGCACTGGCGGGCCCGCCGCTCCCGGGGGCGCCTGGAGCGGTGGCTCGGCGATCTCGTCCACCGGGTACGCCGAGGCGAGGTCGCCGCCCCGGACGGCTCGGCGTTGGCCGCGGTGGCCGCACACGTCGACAGCGACGGGCGGCTGCTGGACCCGAAGACCGCCGCGGTCGAACTGCTCAACATCATCCGGCCGACGGTGGCGATCACCTGGTTCGTGGCCTTCGCCGGGCACGCCCTGCACCGGTGGCCCGCGCACCGGGACCGGCTGCGCGCGGCGGAGCCCGCCTTCGTCGAGGCGTTCGCCCACGAGGTCCGCCGCTTCTACCCGTTCGCGCCCTTCGTCGGCGGGCGCGCGGTGACCGACCTCACCTGGCAGGGCACCGACATCCCGAGCGGCGCCATCGTGCTGCTCGACCTGTACGGCCAGAACCACGACACCCGGCTGTGGAAGGACCCGTACCGGTTCGACCCGGACCGCTTCGTGGGCCGGGAGATCGGCCCGTTCGAGCTGATCCCGCAGGGCGGCGGTGATCCCCGCACCGGCCACCGCTGTCCCGGTGAGCAGATCACCGTCGCGCTGCTCGGTGCGCTCGCCGTCCGGCTGGCCCGCCTCGACTACCGGGTCCCGGACCAGGACCTGGACATCCCGCTGCACCGCATTCCGACCCGGCCGGTGAGCGGTGTGGTGCTCGCCGTGGCGGGGCCGTCCGACTGAGCGACGGGTCGGCGCACCCGGCCACGCCCGGCCCGGCCGCCTATCCGGTCCCGCCCTGCAACCGCGCGAGGGCGTGGACCTCGGCCCGGGTGTTGCGGTACAGCGAGGTGTAGCCGGCGTAGAGGCCGTCGTAGGTGGCGGCCACCGACGGGTCGGGGCGCACGATCTGCCCGGGCCGGGTCCAGTCGGTGTCCGGGGCGGCCAGACCGGCACCGATCGCGGCCAGCAGGGCGTCGCCGTAGCTGGCCCCGATGGTCACCTCCGGCACCTCCTGCTCCCGGCCGGTGACGTCGCTGACGATCCGGGTCCAGAGTCCACCCTGGGTGCCGCCGCCCACCGCGACCAGCCGCGCGACCGGGTTCTCCGGGGTGTCCAGCAGTTCCAGGATCTGCCGGATGCCGAAGGCGATCCCCTCGTACCCGGCGCGGAACAGGTGACCCCGGCCGTGCCGCAGGGTCAGTCCGGCGATCACCCCCCGGGCGTCCGGGTCGAAGATCGGGGTCCGTTCCCCGGCGAAGTACGGCAGCAACAGCAGGCCGTCCGCGCCCGGCGGCACCGCCGCCGCCTCCTCGACCAGCGTCTCGAACGGCACCTCGCCCGTCAGGTCGCGCAGCCAGGTGGTGAGGCTGCCGGAGGTGGCCATGCCGGCGGCGAGGCAGTACGAGTCCGGAGACACCCCGACGGTGTTCCAGAGCTGCGGATGCCGGGCGACGCCCCGGAGTTGCTGGACGAAGAACATGGTGGAGCCGTACATCAGCATCAGGTCGCCGGGTCGGCGGACGCCGACGCTGACCGACTCGGCCCAGGCGTCCACGGTGCCGGCGCAGACCGGCGTGCCCACCGGCAGCCCGGTCGCCTCGGCCGCCGCCGGGGTCACCTCGCCGACGATCTGGGCCGACCAGGCCAGCCGGGGCGCGGGCAGGTCACCCATGACCTCGTCGTACCAGGGCCGGTGCCACTGCCGGGCCTCGATGTCGTACAGCGGCACCGACTGGCTGGCGGTGTGGTGGTCCAGGACGTACTCACCGGTCAGCTTCCGGACCACGTACGAACTGGAGTTGTACCACCGGGCCGCCCGCTCCCACACCTGCGGTTCGTGGCGTCGCACCCAGAGCGCCTTGGGACCGACCGCCTGGCTGGTGATCGGGGTCGCCGCCCGCTCCAGCACCGCGTCGGCCCCGAAGCGCTCGGTCAACTCGGTGATCTCGGCGGTGGCCCGCATGTCGATGCCGTAGAGGATCGCCGGACGGACCGGCTCGTCCCGCTCGTCGCAGAGCACCAGGCAGGGGCCGACACCGCTGACGCAGACCGCCGCGATCTGCGCGCCCTGGGCGGCGGCGGTCAGCTCGGCGGCGATGGACACCACGTCGCCCCACCAGACCGTCTCGGCGTCGACCTCCGCCCACCCCGGCCGGGGCAGCGACATCGACCGGGGCCGGGAGCGGACGGCGGTGGCCAGCACCCGCCCGGCGGCGTCGGTGAGCACGCCCTTGCTGCTCCCGGTGCCCAGGTCGATGCCGATCAGCAACGGTGCCATCTACAGGTTCACCTCACCGCAGAGGTGCACCGCCAGGCCCAGTTCGGCGAACATGGCGGCCTTGGCGGCGAGCGCCCGGTCGGCGGTGTCGGCGTCCGGGGCGTACACCACGTTCAGGTGGTTGGCCTTGTGGCGGGCCATCAACTGGTCGCGGTCGACGCCGTGCAGGACGGCGTGCATGATCGGCCACTGCGGGGTGGTGGCGTCGAGCCGGCGCCGGGTCTCCTCGGCCGGCAACTCCACCGCGCTACCCCGACCCAGGTCGACGTGGAGGACGCCGTCGGCGATGAAGACCCGGGACCAGACGATCTCCCCGGGCTTGGACACGCCGCTGAGGGTGCCGCCGCCGAGCGGGAAGTACATCGGCGGCTGCCGCATGCTCCAGCTCTTGTCGTAGCCGCCGTTGTGCGAGGCCGGGACCGAGCCGGAGATCTCCATGACCCAGACGAACCGGCCGTCGTACTCCTCGCCCCAGCGGATGTCGTGCAGGGTGGTCGCCGGGTCCAGCCCCATCGCGGTCCAGATCCGGTTGGTCACCAGGGAGTCCACCGCGACGCCCTCGTCGACCTCGTTGAAGTGCGGCAGCGGCGCGCCGGCGTAGAGTTCCCGGGCACCGTCGCGGCTGGTCACCGGCGGACGGGAGACGTTGTTCAGCAGCCCCTCGACCAGGTCGCTGGCGGGTACGACGTCCTTGAGCCCCTGCTGGTACTGGATGCCGACCGCGTCCAGGCCGAAGTCGTCGGCGATGCGCAGCGCGGCCACGTACATCGTGAACTGGCTGTGCAGTTGGGCGTCGGTCAGCTCGGTGGCCTCGTCGGTGCCAGTGTGGAAGGTGAACCCGGCCGCGTCCAGCCAGTCCCGTACGGCCTGCGCCTCGGCGTCGGTGACCGTCGCCATCTCGGCGACCAGGGCGCTCTGCGACAGCCGCTCCTTGTAGACGCCGAGCGGGTTGAGCAGCTCGTCGTCGATGATGGCGTTGTACATGCCCATGCAGCCCTCGTCGAAGACGCCGATGATCGCCTTGTCCCGGACGAGCTGCGCCGCGAGTGCCCGACCGAGCCGTACCTCCTCGGTGGCCGGCAGCGCCGGCAGGTCCCGGACGTGGCTCTGGTCGTGCTCCAGCGTCCCGGTCTTCAACCAGGTACGCAGCCGCGACACCGCCCAGTCGTCGGTGAACTTCTCGCTCCACAGGATGGAGTGCGCCACGCCCGCCTTGGTGAGGCTGGCGGTCAGGCCGAGCAGGCCGACCAGGCCGGGGAACTCACCGCTCCAGTTCGCCACCACCAGGATCGGGCCCCGGTGGGTACGCAGCCCGGCCAGCACGTGGTGGCTGTACTGCCAGACCGCCTCGGCGACGATCAGCGGCGCGTCCGGCGGGATCGACTTGAACACCTCGATGCCCTGGCGCTGGCTGGCGATGAAGCCGTGCCCGGCGGTGTCGTCGACCGGGTGCGCCCGCCGCACCCGGTGGCCCAGGGCGGTGACCGCCCGCTCCAGGTCGGCCTCGAACTGCCGCTGCACCGGCCAGCAGGTCACGTTGGCGCTGGGCCGCAGGTCGCCGCTGGCGACGGTCCAGACCACGCCGGGCTCGGCCACGGGCTGGTCGGTCAACTCGGGAAAGGCGTAGCTGCTCACGCGGGGCTCCTTCGAGGGCGGCGGTGTCGGGTGACGGCGGTGTCGGAGGTCAGAGCAGGTCGGCGACGTCGGCTTCGAGCGCGCGACGGTCGTCGGCCGAGATCGGGTCGAGCGGGGCACGCATGCCGCCGGCCGGCAGCCCGCGCAGTTCCAGGACGGCCTTGAGGTGGGCGAGGTTGCCCTGCCGGGTGGCGGCCACCGCCCGCAGCGACCGTTCCCGGGCCACCGCGAGCGCGTCGGCGTCCCCGCTGCGCAGGGCGTCCCGGACCGCGAGGAAGGGTGCCGGCAGCGCCGAGCTGACCCCGGAGACCACTCCGGCGCCGCCGGCCGCGACGACCTCGGTGAACTCCGCGTCGGCACCGGAGTACGCCGGCAGGTCCCGGTCGCCGAGCGCGGCGAGGTACTCGGCCAGCACCGGGGTCGGCTCGCCGCTGATCTTCACGCCCGCCAGACCCGTCCCGGCCAGCCGGGCCAGCGACCGTGGCGAGACCGTCGTGGTGGTCCGGGCGGTGAAGAGGTACGCGTACACCGGCCGTCCGGCGGCGGCGGCCACCACCGCCTGGTAGTAGTCGAGCAGGGCGCGCTCGGTGGCCGGGAAGTAGTGCGGGGTCAGCGCCGCGAGTCGGGCCGCGCCCCGGTCGACGGCCGCGCGGGTGAGGCGTACCGCCTGGTGGGTGCTGGCGTGCCCGACGTGCCAGTAGGTGCGCTCGGGCCCGAAGGCGTCACCGGCGGCGGCGGCGACGTCCAGCCGCTCGTCGTCGGTGAGGGTGGTGAACTCGCCGGTGGTGCCGGCCACGAACACCCCGTCGACGGGGTGCGCGGCGAGGTGGTCGTAGGCCGCCCGGGTGGCCTTGAGGTCGACCGCGCCGTCGGGGTCGAACAGGGTCGGCAGGGCGCTGATCAGGTTGGCTCCGGGGTGGGCCGTGGTCATGAGGTGTGCTCCGAGGGATCGAGCAGGGCGAGCACGATGCCGCGCCGCTGCCAGGTGTACGTCACAGCGAGCCGGTCCCCGACGGGGATCAGGCAGGGGTACGAGAACTCGTTGCTACCGGTGGTCCGGACTCCCGAGTCGGCGGGCCGGTAGCCCTCGTCCGCCGTCTCGCCGAGCGACTCCTGAAGGGTCAGCCAGGGCCGGAAGGTCTGCCCCTCGTCGGTGGAGACGGAGACGATCAGGGGCGCCCGGCTGGCCCAGTCCCCGGTGGTCGGGTTGTGGGCCAGGTGGACGCGGTCGCCGAGACGGGTCACCGCGATGCCGGAGTTGTTGTTCGGCACGGTGGACAGCGTCCCGGGCGACCAGGTGCGGCCGTCGTCAACGCTGGTGGCGGTGACGAGCCGGCCAGCGGTGCTGCGGGCCAGCAGGCGTACCTCGCCGGTCGGGGTCTGCCAGAGCGCGGGCTGGATGGCGCCCGCGCCGGGGAAGGTGGCGTGGTCGAGCCGGATGTCCGGGGAGCGCTGCCAGGTGTCGCCGTCGTCGTCGCTGCGCTCGACGAAGCAGTCCCACCGGGGGCGCTCGCCCCACGTCTCGGTGGAGGCCCCGGCGAGCAGTCGGCCGGAGCGCAGGCGCAGCGGCGGGGTGCGGACCGGTCCCCGTCCGCCGGGCTCGGCATCGCCGAGCGGTCGGGGCGTCGACCAGGTCCGGCCGCCGTCGGTGGAGACGACCCGGTGGGTCACCCAGGTCGAGATGGTCGCGCCGACCTTGAACCAGCAGACCAGGTCCCCGCCGGTACGCCGGTGCAGCACCGGGTTCCAACAGGGTGCCAGGTCGCCGCTGACCACCGTCGGGGCGCTCCACCGGTCGTCGGTCCCCCGGCTGAGCCAGATCCGCGAGTCGGCGGCTCCCTCGTGGTCGCCCTGGAACCAGGCGACCACGAAGGTGTCCTCGGTGACGCAGACGGTGCTGCCGTGGCACTGGCCGGGCACGTCCCGGACCACGAAGTGTCGTGCCGTCACCGGCTCGCTCCGGCGGGGACCGGCGGGTCGGTCGGGGTGTCGCGGTCGGTGGGGCCCTGCCGGCGGGCCTTCGTCCGGCTGCGGATGCGGGGCACCGCCACGGCCAGCACGGCCAGCACGAGCAGCCCGACCGCGATCGGGCTGGTGTAGATGGTCTCCAGCCCGCCCAGCTCCATCGACCTGCGGAAGTTGCGTTCGGCCAGCGGGCCGAGGATCAGTCCGAGCACGATCGGGCCGGCCGGGAAGCCGTACCGACGCAGCAGCAGGCCGAGTACGCCGAACAGGACCATGACGCCGACGTCGAAGACGCTGTTGTTCACCGCGTACGTGCCGACGATGCAGAAGGCCAGGATCACCGTCCACAGGAACCGGCTGGGCAGTTCCAGCAGTTTGGCGACGCCGCGCATGCGCAGCAGGCTCAGCCCCAGCGTCAGCACGGTGGCGAAGAACATGATGCCGGCGATCGAGTAGACCAGGTCCGGTTGCGAGGTGAACAGGCCCGGGCCGGGCTGGATACCCCAGATGATCATCGAGCCGAGCATCACCGCCATCACCGAGTCGCCCGGTACACCGAGAGCCAGCGTGGTGAGCACGGACCCGCCGACACCGGCGTTGGAGGAGCCGTCGGCGGCGGTGAGCCCCTCCAGGGAGCCCTTGCCGAACTTCTCCGGCTCCTTGGAGACCCGCTTGGCCTGGTTCCAGGCGACGATGCCGCCGATGTCCCCGCCGACGGCGGGCAGCACGCCGACCACGGTGCCGACGGAGGAGCCGACGGCGATCGGCTTGACCATCTGCCGGGTCTCCTGCTTGTTCGGCCACCAGCGGCCGAAGCTGGTGATCGCCTTCTGCTTCTGGTGGCCGCGCGAGATCATCTGGCCGAACACCTCGGCGATGCCGAACAGGCCGATGATCACCGCGATGAACGGGATCCCCTCGACCAGTTGCGGGATGCCGAAGGTCAGCCGGTCCGAGCCGTCCATCGGGTCCCGGCCGACGGTGCCCAGCGCCAGACCGAACAGGCCGGCGATGAGGCCCTTGACGAGCTGCCGGCCGGAGACCTCGATCATCATGGTGAGACCGAAGACCACCAGCGCGAACATCTCCGGCGAGCCGAAGCGCATGGCCACCGTGCTCAGCGGGATCGCGGCGACCATCAGCACCGCGATGCCGACGAAGCCACCGACCGCCGAGGCGAAGGCCGACGCGGTCAGCGCCAGGCCGGCCTTGCCCTGCTTGGCCATGGCGTAGCCGTCGAAGGTGGTGGCGATCGACGCCGGAGTGCCCGGGGTGTTGATCAGGATGGCCGGGACCCGGTCGCCGAACTGCGCGCCGATCAGGATGGTCAGCAGTACGGCCAGGCCGGGCAGCGGATCCATGGTCAGGGTGAAGGCGCTGGCCAGGGCGACCGCCATGGTGGCGGTGATGCCCGGGAACGCGCCGACGAGCATGCCGATCGCGGCGCCCGCGAGGACGCAGAGCAGCATCTGGACGGAGAGGAGGGCACCGAAGCCCTCGACGAACGCGTTCACAGCGGCACCCTCAGCAGCAGGCCGAACAGGCCGTAGATCACCACGGTCACCCCGGCGGGGAAGACCAGCAGGTCCTTGACCCCCCGCCCCCCGGCGATCCAGGTGAGCGCGGCGACGAAGATCAGTCCGGAGACCAGGAAGTGCAGGTAGTACCAGAGCACCCCGAAGGCGAGCGTGGCCGCGACGAAGCCGACCACCCGGACGATCCCCGAGCGGGTGGCCGGTTCCTCCTCGTCCTCGTCGTCGGCCACGGCGGGCGTGGTGACGAAGGCGAGGACGATCTGTAGGGCCGACAGGCCGATGATCCCGATGGCGAGCGTCTCCGGCCAGATCCGGGGGCTCACCGCCAGGGCCCGGGCGGGCAGCTCGATCGAGCGGGCCAGCCACAGGAACACGGCGCCCAGCACCAGGAAGACCATCCCCGGTGCCGCCGCGCGCCAGCGCGCGGCGGCACCGTGATCACCCTGGATCGGCGGGTGGTGGATAGCCATCAGCCGTAGATCTGGCCGAAGCGGTCGTACTCGGTCTGGGCGAACTGGCTGGCCTCGTCCGGCGAGGTCGCCAGCGGCGTGTTGCCGGCCTTGGTCATCACGTCCTTGAACGCCTCCGAGGAGGCGGCCTTGCGGACGGCGTCGGCGAGCCGCTGCCGGACCTCGTCGGGCAGTCCGGCGGGGGCGCCCATCAGGCCCCAACCACCGATGACCACGTCGACGCCCTGCTCCTTGGCGGTGGACACGTCCGGCAGCGAGGAGACCCGCTCGGGGGCCAGCACCGCGAGGATGCGTAGCTGGTTGTTGCCGGCCGCGGCGGCGGACTCGCTCACCCCGGCCATCACGGCCTGGACCTCGCCGGAGACCCCGGCGGCCACGGCCGGCGCGCCGCCGTCGTACGGCACCGGCTTGAAGGTCGCACCGGCCGCCTCGCCCAGGGCCAGGGTGGCGGCCTCCCAGATGGCCCCGGCACCGGAGTTCGACACGGTGATCGTGCCCGGCTCGCGCTTCGCCGCCGCCAGCAGGTCGTCGAGGCTCTGGTACGGGCTGTTCGTCGGCACCGACAGCGTGGCCGGTGCGTTCATCACCTGCCCGAGGACGGTGAACTGCTCCGGGGCGATGTCGGCGCCCTGGTGCCCGAGCATCGCCACCTCGACCGGGATGAAGCCGATCGAGTACCCGTCGGCGGGACGGCCCTTGAGGTAGGTCAGGCCCACCCGTCCGCCGCCACCGGTCCGGTTCTCCACCACGATCGACCGGCCGAGGTCCGCCTCCAGCTCCTTGGCCAGGGTGCGGGCGGTGAGGTCGGAGCCACCACCGGCGGCGGCGTGCACGACGAGGGTGAGGTCCTTCTCGGGGAAGTTCTCGCCGGAGGCGGTCTCGCTCCCGCCGCGGTTGGCGCAGCCGGTCACCACGAGGGTGCCGGCGACGGCCAACGCGGCGAGGCGCAGCATGCGTGATCTCATAGGTCGTTCTCTCTCTGGACGGGGGTCGGGGGGTTCGCGGAACGCAGCCGCGAGCAGGTCGTCTGCAGGTGTCGGTGCAGCTCGGCCTTGACCTCGGCGACCTTGCCGGCGGTGATCAGCCCGGCCAGGTCGTGGTGCTCCCGCGCCGAGGGCGCGAGGTCGGCCAGCCGCTTGCCGGAGGCGTGCAGCAGACCTTCGATGGTGGGGCGGAACTGGTCCCACAGGACGCTGAGCCGGGTCATCCCGGCGGTCGCGAAGAACGCGCTGTGGAACCGGATGTCCGCGGTCGTGAAGGCGACCGGGTCACGGTCGGTGACGGCCGCGTCCATGTCGACCAGGGCGGCACCCAACTGACGGGCGAGGACCTCGCGTCGGACGGTGATGGCCCGCTCCACCGCCAGCAGCTCGAACGACTCCCGAAGGGCCATCAGCTCCTCGATGTCGGCGTCGTTCAGCGACCGGGTGACGGCGTTGCGGCCGGAGCCGGTGACCAGTCCCTCCGACCGCAGGATGCGGATGGCGTCACGGACCGGACCTCGGCTGACCTGGAAGGAGTCGGCCAGCTCCTCCTCGACGAGCCGGGTGCCCGACGGCACGTCGCCGACGATGATGCGACGGCGCAGCTCGCCGGCCAGCTTCTCGCCGAGGGACTCCGCCCTGATCGGCCTCACGTCCAACACGATGTCCTCCTGATAACTGTTAACAGTTAACACTCGACTCATCCCACGGTCAACGGAAGATGACGAACGAGTTTCTCGATGTTTCCTGCCGGCGTTTCGCCTGGTGGATGCCCTGGACGATGGGACGCCGCCGCGACGACCGGCGGCGGACAAGCGGGCCGGGATGGGCGCGCGGGCCGGGAGCAGGACGGCCACCACGGGCCGCTCAGCGGACGGCGGGGCCGCGCCCGGCCACCGGTCCCCGCACTGCGGTCGCTGCCGACACAGCAGGGACCCGACCCGGCCGGCGGTCCCGCGACCGCACGTCGGTGGCCCCGAGGTCGCGCCGGATCAGCAGAGACATTGCGACAGGGTACGGGCGCGACCGGTTCCGGTCCGCCCACGGCGAGCGGCCATTCCCCGCAGTCGCACGAATCGCTCGGCCAGCACGCCAACACGCGTCGAAGCTCGGCATCGGCCGAGGGCCGGGGAAGCCGGCATAGGCCGGGGGGCCGGGGGCCGGGGGCCGGGGGGCCAGGGGCGCCGACCCGCTGACTCCCATGTCTTACACGGACACTGTCGAGCTGACTGCGGCGACGGATCGCGGTGATCCGCCCCGCCTCGTCGGGCCGGCCGCAACCCACGCCGTTCACCGGACCAGCCATGACCCACGCCGTTCGCCGGGGCGGCCGTGACGGTCACCGGCCGAGAGTGCCCGGCCCGCCACACCGCCGACCGCGTCGGTCCACCGCTCTTCCACGCCCGCACCGGCGACTTCGCCGACATCACCGTGCAGGCCACCGTCGGCCGCTCTCCCAGTCGAGGAGCCGATAGCGCAAACGGTTCAGCTCGACAGGGGCCGCCGACACGACCAGTCGGCCAGGCACCGGCCGGAGCCCGAGCCGGAACGCCGCTGTCCCGGGCGGCGTCACGCCACCCGGGACAACGGCACAGCTCGGTCGATCAGAAGTCGTCGTCGAAGCTGACCGAGCCGGTCACCCCGACCTGGTAGGCGGAGACCCGCCGCTCGAAGAAGTTGGACAGTTCCTGGACGTCCTGCAACTCCATGAACGCGAACGGGTTGCCGCTGCCGTACATGGGAGCGATGCCGAGCACGGCCAGTCGCCGGTCGGCCACGTGCTGGAGGTACTCGCGCATGTCGGCCAGCGACATGCCGGAGACGCCCTGCTCCAACAGGTCGGCGGCGAACTGCACCTCGCACTCGACCGCCTCGGCGAGCATGTCCTTGACCTGCTGCTCCATCTCGGCGTCGAACAGGTCCGGCTCCTCGGCACGGACGGTGTCGACCACGTCGAAGGCGAACGCCATGTGCATGGACTCGTCGCGGAACACCCAGTTGGTGCCCGAGGCGAGGCCGTGCAGCAACCCCCGGGAGCGCAGGAAGTAGACGTACGCGAAGGCGCCGTAGAAGAACAGGCCCTCGATGCAGGCGGCGAAGCAGATCAGGTTCAGCAGGAAGGCCCGCCGGTCCGCCCGGGTCCGCAGCTCGCGCAGCGCGAAGATGGAGTCGATCCACTTGAAGCAGAACTCGGCCTTGCGGGCGATCGACGGGATGTTCTCCACCGCCGCGAACGCCGCGAACCGCTCCTTCTCGTCCGGGACGTAGGTGTCCAGCAGGTTCAGGTAGAACTGGACGTGCACCGCCTCCTCGAACAACTGCCGGGAGAGGTACAACCGTCCCTCCGGCGAGTTGACGTGCTGATAGAGGTTGAGCACGAGGTTGTTGGCGACGATGGTGTCACCGGTGGCGAAGAAGGCCACGAGTCGCGACACCAGGTGCTGCTCGGCCGGGGAGAGCTTGGCCAGGTCGGCGAGGTCGGAGTGCAGGTCGACCTCCTCCACCGTCCAGGTGTTCTTGATGGCGTCCTTGAAGCGGTCGAAGAACTGCGGGTACCGCATCGGCCGCAGGGTCAGGTCCATGCCGGGGTCGAGCAGCAGGTGCCGCTCCCCCGTGCCGGTGCTGGTGCTGGTGGTCTCGGAGACGGTGGTCACTGGCATGCCTCGCAGCTCTCGGGGTTCTCCAGGGAGCAGGCCAACGCCTCGTCGTCGCTGACCGCCACGACCGGCGTGACGCTCGGGGTGACGGCGACGGTGGCCTGCTGGATCCGGGTCGCCGGACGCGACCGCAGGTAGTAGGTGGTCTTCAGCCCGGACTTCCAGGCGTACAGGTACATCGAGGAGAGCTTGCCGATGGTCGGCGCGCTCAGGAACAGGTTCAGCGACTGCGACTGGTCGATGAAGGGGGCACGGGCCGCCGCCAGGTCGATCAACGCCCGCTGCGGCAGCTCCCACGCGGTCCGGAACAGCTCGCGTACGTCCGCGGGCAGCTCGACGACGCCCTGCACGGAACCCTCGGCGCGCTTGATCTGCTCCCGGATCGCGGCCGTCCACAGTCCCCGCGCCTTCAGCTCACGGACCAGGTAGGTGTTGATCTGGAGGAACTCGCCGGACATCGTCTCGCGCTTGAACAGGTTGGACACCTGCGGCTCGATGCACTCGTAGCAGCCGGCGATCGAGGCGATGGTGGCGGTCGGCGCGATCGCCACCAGCAGCGAGTTCCGCAGGCCGTGCCGACCGACCGTCTCGCGCAACGCGGTCCACCGCTCGGGCTGGCCGACCTCGGCGCCCCACAGGTCCGGATGCAGCTCACCCCGGGCGGCGCGGGTCTCGGCGTACGCGGGATGCGGGCCGAACCGCTCGGCGAGCCCGGCGGAGGTCTCCAACGCGGTCAGGAAGATCTCCTCCTGCACCCGGGTCGACAGCTCCCGGGCGGCCGGCGAGTCGAACGGCAGGCGCAGCGTGAAGAACGCGTCCTGCAAACCCATCAGCCCGAGCCCGACGGGGCGCCAGCGCGGGTTCGACGCCGCCGCCTGCTCGGCCGGGTAGTAGTTGATGTCGATCACCCGGTCCAGGAAGACCACGGCGGTACGCACCGTGGCGCGCAGCCGCTCCCAGTCGACACCGTCCGCGGTGACATGCGCGCCCAGGTTGACCGAGCCGAGGTTGCAGACCGCCGTCTCGGCGTCGTCGTTGACCTCCAGGATCTCGGTGCAGAGGTTCGACAGGTGGATGGTGTTGCCCGGGGTGCCGGTCTGGTTCGACAGCCGGTTCGAGGCGTCCTTGAACGTCATCCACCCGTTGCCGGTCTGCGCGAGCGTCCGCATCATCCGGCCGTACAGGTCGCGGGCCTTGACGGTCTTGACCGCTTTCTTCTCGGCCGCCCGGTACGCCTCGTCGAACTCCTCGCCGAACAGGTCGGGCAGCTCGGGGGCGTCCGACGGGTCGACGAGCGACCAGTCGCCGTCCGCCTCGACGCGCCGCATGAACTCGTCCGGGATCCAGTTGGCGAGGTTCAGGTTGTGCGTCCGCCGGGACTCCTCGCCGGTGTTGTCCCGCAGTTCGAGGAACTCCTCCACGTCCGGGTGCCACGGTTCGAGGTAGACGCAGGCCGCGCCCTTGCGACGGCCGCCCTGGTTGACCGCGGCCACCCCGGCGTCCAGCGTCTTGAGGAACGGCACGATGCCGTTCGACCTGCCGTTGGTGCCCCGGATCAGGGCGCCCCGACCGCGTACCCGGGACCAGGAGATGCCGATGCCGCCGGAGAACTTGGACAACTTCGCGACCTGGTGGTAGCGCTCGTAGATGGAGTCGAGTTCGTCGCGCGGCGAGTCGACCAGGAAGCACGAGGACATCTGGGTGTGCCGGGTGCCGGAGTTGAACAGCGTCGGCGAGCTGGGCAGGTAGGCCAGGCTGGACATGAGTCGGTAGAAGCCGATCGCCTCGCCGGGCGTCTGCGACAGGCCGCAGGCGACGCGCAACAGCCAGTACTGCGGCGTCTCCACCACGAGCCGGGTCTGCGGGTGCCGCAGCAGGTAGCGGTCGGCGACCGTGCGCAGCCCGAAGTACTCGAAGCGCAGGTCCCCCGCCGGGTCGACGGCGTCGTCCAGCTTGCGCGCGTTGCGGGCCACGAACGCGGCGGTGTCGTCGCCGATCAGGCCCAGGCCGTGTGCGTACCGGATGGACTGGCTGAAGCTGGCGACCTGTTGCCCACGGACCTCCTTGTCCACGTACGCGGCCAGTAGCCGGGCCGCCAGCTTCGAGTACTGCGGCTCCTCACCGATCAGTTCGGCCGCGGTCTGGATGGACAGCTTGTCCATCTCGGCCGTGGTCGCGCCGTCGTACAGCCCGCTGATGGTCTTGGTGGCCACCCGCAGCGGGTCGATCTCGTCCAGGTCGGCGACCCACCGCTCCACCGCCTTGACGATCTTGTTGACGTCCACCGGCTCGGTGTCGCCGTTCCGCTTGCGGACCTGCATGACGTGCCGGCGTTGCTCCGGCCCCGCCTGCTCCTGGGTCACCGTCATGTTCCCCCTCCTCACGCCTGTCCCCGAGATCGTCGGGTCCGCGCGGGAGGACGCCGCCGGTCATCCGACGGCACTGCTGCCGTGACTGACCAGCTCCTGGCGTCGGCCGTCCCACGCGGCCTTCGACCGCCGCACACGTCGCGTGCGGCGCGCTGGCAGGTCTTCGGACTCGTGGGCCTGGTGCTCGCGCCTACTGGCCGTCGCTTCCCAGACCTGGCGGGTCCAGTGCGTGATGACGGCGGTCGTTCCCACTCACCGCTGCGGGGCAGTCCCGGATTCCCACCGGGTTCCCTCTTGCCTCGACCGTCGTGGAGCGGCGGCCGAACCAGCTACGGGGCACACCATATATGGGTGCGGTGCGGAGATGGCAACACCAGATGCTGTGCCGGGCGTGTCGCGTGCCAGATGTCGGGCATCCCGCCGACCGTCGGCCGGGTACTCGATCATGCCCACTAGCATCGTCGCGTGCAGACAGCGGCCGGACCCGGCGACCGACGGGCACTGCTCGACATCCTCGTCCGGGCCGCGGATCGGACGCCCGACCAGGTGATCGTGCACGTGCGCGAGGACGGCACCGAGCGCACCGTGACCGTCCGGCAGTTGCGGGACGAGTCGCTGCGGGTGGCGGGTGGCTACCGCGCGGCCGGAGTGATCCCGGGCACGCCGGTGATCCTGGTCGCCGACGCCGGGGACGACTTCCAGCCACTGTTCTGGGGTGCGCTCGCCGCCGGGCTGGTCCCGGTGCCGCTACCGCCCGAACCGGCCCGGGTACGGGCCGTCCGCGAGCTGCTCGCCGACGCGGTGACCGTGGTGGACAACACCACCGGGGCGGTCGCCGACGGGCTGGCCGGACCGGTGCTGCGGCTGGCCGACCTGCGGACCGGCGCCCCACCGGAGGATCTGTTCGCCGCCGACCCCACCGACGTGGCGTTCCTCCAGTTCTCCTCCGGCAGCACGGGCACGCCCCGCGGGGTGGAGTTGACCCACGCCAACGTGCTGGCCAATGTGGAGCAGTCCCGGCTGGCCAGTGGCGCCGGGCCGGACGACGTCCTGGTCACCTGGATGCCGTACTTCCACGACATGGGGTTGATCGGTACGCATCTGACCCCGCTCGCCATCGGGTGCACGCAGGTCCGGGTTCCCCCGTTGGCGTTCGCGAAGCGCCCGGCGCTGTGGTTCACCGCCGCGCACCGACACCGCGCGACCCTGTTGTCGGCGGCGAACTTCGCGCTGGCGCTGGCGGTCCGCCGGGTCCCGACGGACCTCCTCGCCACGCTGGACCTGAGCCGGGTCCGGTGCGTGGTGGTGGGTGCGGAACCCATCTCCCCCACGGTGTGGCGGGCCTTCCTGGCGCACGTACGCCCGGCCGGGCTCGCCCCGGCCGCCCTGCGACCGGTGTACGGCCTGGCGGAGGCGACCCTCGCGGTGACCTTCCCGCCGCCCGGGGAGGTCGCCGCGCCGCTGGTGCTGGACCGGGCCGCGCTGAGCCAGGGCCGGGCGGTTACCACCGGGCCGGGTACGCACGCGGTGGAGCTGATGGACCTGGGACACCCGGTGCCCGGCTGCGAGGTACGCGTCGTCGACGAGCGGCACCGGCCGCTGCCCGAGGGTCGGGTGGGCCTGATCGAGGTACGCGGCCCGAACGTGGCGCGCGGCTACCACCGGGACCCGCAGGCCAGCCGGGAGACCTTCGTGGACGGTTGGCTGCGCACCGGTGACCTGGGTTTCCAGCGCGCCGGTCGGCTCTGCGTGACCGGCCGCGCGAAGGACGTCGTCTTCGTCAACGGCCGGACGTTCCACGCTCCCGACCTGGAGGCGGTGGCCGCCGCGACCGTCGGGTTGCCGGCCACGGCGACGGCGGTGGTCGGCTGCACCGACCCGGACAGCGGCGGCGAGCGGATCGTGGTGTTCGTGGCCTGGGCCCGTCCGCCCGCCGGGGCGACCGGGGTGCTCGACGCCACACGGGCCCGGGTGGCCGAGGCGGCCGGGCACGACGACGTGCGGGTGCTGCCGCTGCCGCCCGGCGCGTTCGCCCGGACCACCAGCGGCAAGCTGCGGCGACGACGGATGCGCGAGCGCTACCTGGCCGGCGACTTCGCCGACCGGGAACGCCGCTGGCACCCGGCGACCGGCCTGCCGGGGACGTCCGCGTCCGGGGACACACCTCCGGCGACACCGGCGAACACGCACCCGACACGACAGCCGGAGGCGCGGCCGTCGGACGGCTCGGGGCCGCTGTCCCGGCGGCGGGTCGAGCAGGTCGTCCGGACGGTCTGGGCGCGGGTGCTGGACCGGCCCGCCGACACCATCGCGGCGGACGACCGGTTCCTGGCCATCGGCGGGTCGTCACTCAAGGCGATGGAGGTGCTGGCCGGGCTGGAGGACGCCCTCGGCACCACGTTCGATCCGGCGGACCTGCGGGACTGCCCCACCGTCGCCACGTTGACCGACCGCATCCTGGCCGGGCCGCCCACGACCCGACCGGCACCGCCCGACGGGTGCGCCCCGGCGCGGCAGGACCCCCGTTCCGACGCGACGCCGCTCGCGGTCATCGGCATGGCCTGCCGTTTCCCCGGCGCGGAGGACCCCGACGAGTTCTGGCGTGGACTCGTCGGCGGCATCGACGCGGTCCGGCCGGTCCCGGAGCACCGGTGGACGCCGCAGGACGGCCGACCCCGTTGGGGGTCCTTCCTGGACGATCCGATGCAGCTCGACGCGGACTTCTTCGGGCTCTCCGACGAGGAGGCGCGGCTCACCGACCCGCACGCCCGACTCTTCCTGGAGATCGGGTACGAGGCGCTCGAACGGGCCGGGTACGCCGGACCGCGTCGGCAGGGCCGCCGGGTCGGGGTCTTCGCCGCCGTCGGCGAGAGCGCCTATCCGGAGCTGCTGGCCGCCGCCGGTCCGGTCACCGCACCGGCGGCGCTGGTCGGCAACCTGCGCAACCTCGTGGCGGCCCGGTTGGCGCAGGCGCTGGACCTCGCCGGGCCGGCGATCACGGTGGACACGGCCTGCTCCTCGGCGCTGGTCGCACTGCACCTGGCGGCGCGCAGCCTGGCCACCGGCGAGTGCGACATCGCGGTGGTCGGCGGCGTGAACCTCAACCTCACCGAGACCGGCTACCGGCTGTTGGACGCCGCCGAGGCGTTGTCGCCGACCGGCCGGTGCCGCGCCTTCGACGCCGACGCCGACGGCTTCGTGCCCGGCGAGGGCGGCGCGGCGCTGGTCCTGTGCCGCCCCGACGACGCGTACGCCGCCGGGGACCGAGTGCTCGCGCTGGTCGCCGGCACCGCCGTGGGTAACGACGGCCGGTCGCTGAGCCTGCTCGCCCCGAACCCACAGCGGCAGTGGGAGGTCATCGCGCGCGCGTACGCGGACGCCGGGCTCGACCCGGCCGCCGTCTCGTACGTCGAGGCGCACGGCACCGGCACCGGCCTCGGTGACCCGGTGGAGGCACGGTCGCTGGCCGCCGCGTACCCGCCCCGCCCCGACGGCACGCCCCGCGGGCTCGGGTCGGTCAAGACCAACCTGGGACACCTGCTCAACGCCGCCGGGATGCCGGCGCTGCTGAAGGTGGTGCTGGCCCTGCGGCACCGGCAGTTGCCGCCGTCGCTGCACCACGTCCGGCCGTCCACCCGGTACGACCTCGACGCCGCCGGCTTCACGGTGGTCACCGAGGCACGTCCGTGGACCGCACCCGGGCCCTTGGTGGCCGGGGTGAACGCGTTCGGCTTCGGCGGCACCAACGCACACGCCGTCCTGTGCGAGGCACCGCCCCACCGGCCCGTACCGCAGCTCGCGGGTCCCGGCGTACACCTGGTGACGCTCACCGCCCGGTCGGCGTCCGCGCTGCGGCGCAGTGCCCACGACCTCGCCGGGCACCTGCGCGACCGGGGCGACCTGGACACGGCCGACGTGGTCGCCAGCGCCGGGACGGCCCGCGACGACGCGCCGTACCGGTTGGCGCTCGTCGCCGACGACACCGGGCTGGCCGACCGGTTGGCGGCTGCCGCGACCGCGTACCGGGACGGGCCGGTCCGCCGTCGACCCCGGATCGTCTTCGTCTTCCCGGGCGACGGCTCGCCGGCCGCACCTGCGGTCCGCGACCTGCACGACCGGCTCCCGGTCTTCCGGGATCTGCTGACCGGGGCCTGTGTCGCCGTCGGTCCGGTGGCGGGGCGTCCGCTGCTGTCCTGGTGCCTGGCGGACGGGACGGACCGGCGGGTCACCGCCCCGGTGCGCGTGGTGGTGGCCCTGGCCCTGGCCGGGCAGCTCGCCGCCTGGGGGGTGCGGCCCGACGCGCTGCTCGGTCACGGGGTCGGCGAGCTGGCGGCAGCCGCCGCCGGGGGCGCGCTGGGCGTCGCCGACGCGGTCCGGCGTGCCGTCGCGCTCGCCGACCCGAGCCACGCCGGGGACGGTCCCGACGACCGGGACGACGGCGGGTACGCCCTCGCGGCGCTGCGGGGCGTGCCGGTGTTCAGCCCGGCGGCCGGGCGGTGGGACCCACCGGAGCCGGTGCGGTGGGCCACCGACGCGGCTGAGCTACGCGCGGCGTGGCGGCGGCTGCACGACGACGGGTACGACACCGTGGTCGAGTTGGGCGTCGCGGAGGCGACGGAGCACGGTGGCGGACAGGTCGACGTCGAGCCGACCGACGGACTGGTGCGGTTGGTGGCGGCGCACTGTGGGTCGACCGGCGGTGCCGCGTCGCTGCTGGCCACGGCGGGACTGCTCTGGGCCCGGGGCGGCCCGCTCGACCGGCCCGCCCTGTACGGGGGGCGGCAGCGGGTGCCGGTGCCGACCTACCCGTTCGAGCGTCGCGCCTTCGCGCCACCGGGGACGGCGCACCCCGTACCGCTGCACATCGTCGCCTGGCGGGAGGTGCCGGCGGCGGTCGGCGGACCGGCCCGGCGGGTACGGCTGCGCGGCCCGGGGGTGGGCGGCCCGTTCGCCGACGACCTGGCCGCCGCGTTCACCGCCGACGGGATCGAGGTCCACGTCGACCCGTACCGGGTCGACGCGGCTCCGGACGACGACACTCCTGGGATCACCGTGCTGCTCGCCGGGGCGGCGGTGGACACGCCGGACGTGGCCGCGCTCGACGCCGCCGTCACCGGGCAGGTACGCGCCGTCCGCGCCCTGATCGACGAGGGGGCCGACCGGCCGGGCCGACTGCTGGTGGTCACCGAGGACGTGCACGTCACCGGCGCGGCGGCGGAACGGGGACGCCCGGTGCAGGCAGTGCTCGCCGGGCTGGTCACCGCGCTCGCCGACGAGCGTCCCGGCCTGCTCGTGCACACCGTGGACCTGTCCTCCTCGGACGGTACGGCAGCGCGCGTCGACGCCGTCCGTCACGAGTTGTCCGCCCTCGCCACGGACCCGCCCGCCACCGGTACGCCGACCGACCCGAGCATGCCGCCGGGCCCGCGCACGCCGAACGGGGTGGCCTGGCGCGGCGGACGCCGACTAGGCCGGTTCCTCGACCCGGCGGGCGGAGAGGCCGTGCTCGACCCGGTGTCGACCGCCGACCGGGCCGACGGACCGGCCGGGCCCGTCGCGGCGGGTGCCGTGCACGTGATCGTCGGTGGGGCCGGTGGGGTGGGTGCGGCGCTGGCCCGGTCCCTGGCCCGCCGGGAGCAGCCGACGTTACTGCTGGCGGGTCGGTCGGACCACGCACCGGCCGCCCTGCTAGCCGAACTGTCCGCGCTCGGCGCGACGGCGACGTACCACCGGTGTGACGTGACCGTGCCCGCCGACGTGGACGCCCTGCTCTCGGCGCTGCCCCGGGTGGACACGGTGTTCCACGCCGCCGGCATCGTCCGGGTCGGCACCCTGCGCGCCAAGTCCGTCCAGGACACCCTCGCCGTGCTGGGCCCGAAGGTGCGCGGCACCTACCTGCTCGCCGAGGCGCTGCGGCGACACGGTCACGACCGGTCGGCGCTGGTCGGGTTCTCGTCGGTCAGCGCGGTGCTGCCCGGCCTGGCCGGCGCGATCAGCGACTACGCCGCCGCCAACCGGTTCCTCGACGCGTTCGCCGCCGCGCACCGGGCCACCGGCCGCCCCGTCCAGGCGGTCGGCTTCGCCGCGATCAGCGATACCGGCATGGCCGCCCGCAGCGGCGGTGTCGGCACTGCCGCCGGGGCGATGCCGGTCGACGAGGCGCTGCGTGCCCTGGCGCTCGCCCGTCGTGTCGACGCCGCACACGTCGTCGTCGCATCCTCGCAGGAGCGTTCGGTCACCGCGCCGACGGTCAGCGTCCCGGCGGTCAGCGTCCCGGCCGGGGTCGCCGTCGCCACCGTCGCTGTCGAGACCGCCACTGTCGTCGGCCCGCCGCACGGACCGGACGGTGTGGACGGTGGGCCGGGTCGGGACGAGGTGGCCCGGGTGCTGCGGCGGCTGCTCGCCGAGCCGCTGCACCGGCAGCCCGACGAGATCGCCGACGACACCTCGTTCCTCGCCCTCGGCCTGGACTCGCTGGCCGCGGTGGACCTGGTCAAGCGGCTGGAGGAAGAGATCGGCCGGGAACTGCCGGTCACGTTGTTCTTCGAGTACACCACCGTCGCCGACCTGGCCGCCCACCTCACCGGGGTACGTGGCACCGAGGCGGTTCCGCCGGTGACGCGTACCGCGCCGACCGGGGAGCGGACGCCGGTCGAGGGTGGGCCGTTCCCGCTGACCGCCGTGCAGCGGGCGTTCCACGTCAACGAACGGCTCCACCCGACCGTGGCCAGCTTCGCCTTCGTCCAGCAGACCGTCACCGGTCCCCTGGACGCCGCGCTGCTCGGGCAGGCGCTGGCTAGGCTGGAGGCGCGGCACCCGATGCTGCGGGTGCGGTTCACGGCCGGTCCGGGGACGCCCCGCCAGGTCGTGCCGCCCGTATCGGTTCCGGCGGCTCCGTACCCGGACTGGTACACGGTGCGGTCGCTCACCGAGCCGCTGGCCGAGGTACGGGCGCGGCTGTGCAACACCCCGGTCGACCTGACCCGGCAGCCGCCGCTGCGGGCGGTCCTGGTCCGGGAGGCACCGGACCGGGCCCACCTGCTGCTGGTGCTGCACCACGCCGCCGGGGACGGGTTCAGCCTGAACCTGCTCAGCGAGGAACTGTGGGCCGACTACACCGCCCTGGCCCACGGCCGTACGCCGGTGCACCGACCGTCGGCGCCCGGGTTCGACGCGTACGCGCACGAGGTGGCCGTGCCGACGTCGGCGGACCTGGCGTACTGGCGGGACCTGCTGGCCGACGGCACGACGCTGCGGCTGCCGTTCGACGGCGACCCGGACGCGCCGCCCGGCCCACCGCTGCTGACGGTGCCGGGTGAGCTGGAGCCGGCGCTCGTGGCGGCGTTGCGGGACCAGGCCGCCGAGGCCGGCGTGTCGCTGTTCCACCTGCTGCTGGCCGGGTACGTGCGGTGCCTGGCCCGGTGGGGAGGGCAGCGACGCGTGCCGGTGACGGTGGCGCGGGCCGGTCGGGACGCGCGACTGGCCGGCATCGACCGGATCGTCGGGCCGTTCGCCGACACCCTGCCCCTGGTCCTCGACGTGGATCCCGGCGAGCCGGTCGGACAGCTCGCCGACCGGCTCCGGGTGGCCTGGTCGGCGGCGCAGCGGCACGGCTCGGTGAGCAGCCTCGACCTGGCCCGGCTGCTCGACCGGCCCGGCGCGGGGCCGCGTACCGCCAGCCCCGCCGGGTTCAGCTTCGCCCGGTTCCCGGTCACCCTCGACCCGGACTGTCCGGTCGCCGTGACGCCGACGGCGGCCGGTTCCGGCTCCGCCGCCACCCGGCTGAGCCTGCTCTGCTGGGAGTCCGGTGACGGACTCGGACTGTCCTGGAACTTCCCGCGTCGACTGTTCACCCCGGTGACCGTGGCCCGGCTCGCCGCCGAGCACCGGGACGAACTCGTCGCGATCGCCACCGGCAGACCGCGGCCGTCCACTGTGGGGACGGCGACCGCGTCGGACGTGACCGCCCGGATCCGGGCGGTCTGTCGGCGTGCCCCGGACGCGGTGGCGGTGACGACCGGCGCGCGGGCCATGACCTACCGGACGCTGGACCGAGACGCCGACCGGGTGGCCGCGCTGCTCGCCCGGCACGGGGTACGCCCCGGCGACCGGGTCGGCCTGCTCACCGCGCCCGGCCCGCAGACGGTGGTCGGAGTGGTCGGCATCCTGCGGGCCGGTGCCGCCTGGGTGCCGTTGGACGCGACCCACCCACCGACCCGCCTCGCCGACCACCTGGTCCGGGCCGGAGCCGGAGTGCTGCTGCACGACCACGACTCGGCCGCCACCGCGACCCGCCTCGACGGTGCCGCACGACCGGTCCCCTTCGACCCGGGCACCACCGACGCCACGCTCGACGTCCCGTCGGTGCCCGAGGCGACGGCGGACCAGACCGCGTACGTGATCTTCACGTCGGGGTCGACCGGGCGACCCAAGGGCGTACCGGTCAGCCACCGGTCGATGCGTACCTATCTCGACTGGGCCGTGGCCGCCTTCGACTACCGGCCCGGTGACCGGCTCGCCCAGACGGCGTCGAGCTGCTTCGACGCCTCCGTCCGGCAGATCCTGGCCCCGTTGCTGGTCGGGGCCACCGTGGTCACCTTCACCCGCGCCCAGCTCCGCGATCCGCAGGCGTTGCTGTCCCGGATCGCGGCAGACCGGATCACGGTGTGGAGTTCGGTCCCCACCCTGTGGGAGCGGATCCTGCGCGCCGCCGAGGAACACGTCCGTCGGCACGGCGAGGCACCCGACCTGGCCGCGTTGCGGTGGGTGCACGTGGGCGGCGAGGAGTTGTCGCCGGTGGCGGTCCGGCGCTGGTTCGACCTGTTCGGCGACGCCCGGATCACCAACCTGTACGGACCGACCGAGGCCACCATCAACGCCACCTGGCACCTGATCGACGCCCGTCCCGACGACACGGTCCGTCGGCTGCCGATCGGTCGCCCGGTCGGCGGGGCGGTGGTCCGCGTCGTCGACCCGGACGGCCGGGTCTGCCCGCCCGGCGTGGCCGGTGAGCTGTATCTCGGCGGTACCGGCCTCACCACCGGCTACCTCGGCGAGCCGGAGCTGACCGAGGCGGCGTTCGTGGTCCACGACGGCGAGCGGTTCTATCGCAGTGGCGACCGGGGTCGGCTCGCCCCGGACGGTGCCCTGGAGTTCCTGGGTCGCCTCGACGACCAGATCAAGATCCACGGTCACCGGGTGGAGCCGGGCGAGATCGAGGCGGTGCTGCGCACCCACCCGGAGGTCGCCTCCGCGACCGTGCTGCACCGAGCCGACCCGCATCCCCGGCTGCACGCGTTCGTGCTGCCCGCGCCGCAGACCAACCCCACCACGGCCGCGTTGCGCGCCCACCTGGCCGCCCACCTCCCGGCGCACATGGTGCCCGCGCGTCTGCACCTGCTGGACGGCCTGCCGATGACCGCCACCGGCAAGGTCGACCGCGAATCCCTGGCGGCACTGGCCGCCGCCAGCCACACACCCGCTCCGGCCGCCGACTTCCCCGCACCCGCTCCGGCGGACGTCGACAGCCTCACCGCGCCGGATGCCGACGCAACGGGGCCTGCCCGGGTCACCGCCCCGCCGGAACGCCGCGCACCAGCAACCGGCATCACCGGTCCGGCAGGCACCGAGGCGGAGCTGGCCCGGATCTGGGCCGGGCTGCTGGACGTGCCGGTGGTCGGCCCGGACGACGATTTCTTCGCCCTCGGCGGCGACTCCATCCTGGCCCTGGAGGTCTTCGCCCGACTCCAGGAGCGCAGCGCGGTCACGGCAAGCCCGACGCTCATCTACGAGCACCGGACCCCGGCCGCCCTGGCCGCCGCGCTCGACGCCGGTACGGATCCGCACACCGGTGCTCGGGTCACGATGGACGTCGACGTCACGTCGGAACCGACGATCGACAGTGGATCGTCGATCGGCACCGCACCGCAGGCGGACGCCACCGCGCCGTTTCCGGTGACCGCCGCGCAGCGCGGCTTCCTGCTCGCCGACGCCGTCACGCCCGGCGCCGGCACCGCCTGGCTGGCCCGGCTGCGGTTGCGCGGTCCGCTGCGCCGGGACGCCTTCCAGCGCGCGGTGGACGTGCTGGTCGCCCGGCACCCGATGCTGCGGACCGTCTTCCCGGCCGGGGCCCGGCCACCGGTGCAGCAGGAACTGCCCGTCGCGATGCGGCTGCCGGTGGCGTACGAGCACCCGACCGGCCCGGCCGACCTGGCCGACCGGGTGGCCGAGGAACGTCGCCGACGGTTCGAGCCGTGGGCCTGGCCCCTGCTGCGGCTGCGCCTGCTGCGGGTCGCGCCGGACGACCACGTGCTGCTGGTGCACGCCCACCACCTGATCGGTGACGGCTACAGCGCCGCGCTGCTGGGCCACGAACTGCTGGCCGCCTATCACGCCGACGGGACGGCCGATCCGCTGCCGCCGCTGCGGGCCGGTTTCCGCGACTACGTGCGGCTGCTGTCGGCGCGGGCCGCCGCCGCACCGGACCCGGACGCGTACGCCTGGTGGTCGCAACGGTTCGGGTCCGCGTACCGGCCGCCGGTGCTGCGGGCGGACACCGATCGGCCGCAGGACGGCACCGGCGACCCGACGCCCCCGGTCCGCGCGTTCACGCTCGACGCCACGGTGGTGGCCGGGCTGCGCCGACTCGCCGCCGATGCGTCGACCACCCTGTACGCGCCGGTGCTGACCGCGTACCACCGGGTGCTGGCCCGGCTCACCGGTCAGGACGACCTGGTCCTCGGGCTGGCCGTGACCGGACGTGACCATCCGCTGCCGGACCTGCACCGGATCTTCGGTCCGTGTGCGGCGATGCTGCCGCTGCGCCTGACCGGCACCGACGCCTTCCCGGTCCACCTGGCCCGGGTCGCGGCCGAGGTCACCGCCGCCCGGCAGCACGCCGACCCACCGTCGATCGCGGCGGCCGTGCCCGCCGGTCGGCCCGACGGCGCACCGACCGGTGCCCAGTTCTTCTTCAGCTTCCTGGACTTCGACGCGCTCCGGCCCGCCGCCCCGCCGACGGGGACGTTTTTGTCGGAGCGGCCCGCCGCCCTGCCGCCGGAGACACTCGGTCCGGACCGGCTCGACCTCTGCTGGGACGAGGACACCGAACTCGCCCCGCCGCCGCTCGGCACCGACCTGTTCCTGACCGCCCGGCCGGTGGCCGACGGCCTGCGGGTCACCCTGCGCGGCTCCCCCACGGCGATGAGCGCCACCGACCTGGACCACCTCGCCGACCGGCTCCGCGCCGACCTGGGCACGGCCGCCACCGGACCGACCGCGGAGCCGACCAAGCGCACCGAGCCGACCGGGCCAGCCGAGCCGACGACGGACGCGGCGGCGTCGACCCGGCCGCAGCCTGGCGCGGCGGCGATCGACCCGCCAACGACGGAGGCGGGACGGTCGGCCGCGTTGAGCGCCGCCATCGTCGGGTATCTGCCCTCCCCCGCGCAGCTCGCCGTGATCGCCGGGCTGCCCGCCGACAGCCTGCCCCGGGAACAGCTTCGTGAGCTGCTCTTTCCCGGTGGTGGGCCCCGACTGTTGGAGGAGTTGTCCACCCCGCTGGGCACCTCCGGCTTCGTCTGCCTGCCGCGTTTCGCCGACGAGCTGACCTCCGCCGGGGACCGGCTCGCCACCGAGGCCGCCGTCGCGGTCGACCTCGCCGCCGGCCTCGGGGCGACCTGTGTCTCCCTCGCCGGCCTGATCCCCGCCCACACCGGGTACGGCGTCGGGGTGCTGCGGCACACGAGGACCGCCACGGCGGTCACCACGGGTCACGCGGCCACGGTCGTCTCGGTGGTCCTCACCGTCGAGGCGGCGTTGGCGGCGACCGGACGGAGCCTGGCCGGACGGACCGTCGCCGTGGTCGGTCTCGGTTCGATCGGGTTCTCCTCACTGCGGCTGCTGCTGGCCCGCGCGCCCCGTCCACCGGCCCGACTGCTCCTCTGCGACCTGCCGGCGACCGCGCCCCGGCTGGCCGACCAGGTGGAGCGGCTGCGCGCCGACGGGCTCACCGCCGCCGTCGAGATCTGCCCCACCACCCCGGCGGTGCCCGACCCCGCGTACGCCGCCGACCTGATCATCGGGGCCACCAGCGCGGCCACCGAACCACTCGACGTCGACCGGTTGCGCCCCGGCACGATCGTGGTGGACGACTCCTTCCCGCACGCGCTGGATCCCGGCCGGGCGCTGGCCCGGATGCGACGCGACCGCGACGTGCTGGTGGTCGGCGGCGGACTGCTGCACGTGGGGCGGACCACCCATACGGTGCCGGTGGACCTGCCGTCGGCGGCGATCGCCGGTCACGCGGCGGCGCTCGGGTTGCCCGGCACGATCGCCTCCTGCCAGGTGGAGTCGCTGTTACGCGCCGGTACGCCCACCCTGCCGTTGGTGCACGGCCTGGTGGACGAGTCGACGGCGACGACGTACGCGGCGGCACTGGCCGGGGCGGGGGTCACCGCCGGGCCACTGCACCTGCTGCGTCACCGGGTCGAGCCGGACCTCCCGGCGGCGCTGCCGGAGGTCCCCGCGACCTGAGGCATCCGCTGCTGCGGGTGCCGCACGGCCGGTCGGGAGCTGCGGTTCTCGTGCAACGCGAGCAGCACCACCGAGGCCAGCACCAACGTCAGGCCGACCCACTGGCTGGTGCCGAGTCGACCGTCGAGCAGGGTGAGCCCGACCAGGGCGGCGGTCAGCGGGAAGGCCAGTTCGGCGAGGGTCGCGTTGGACGCGGGCGTCCGGCGCAGGGCGTGGTAGTACAGCGTCAGCGCGAGCAGGCCGGGAATGGCGGCGAGCAGCACCAGCCGGGGCACCAACTCGATCGGCACGCCGACCGGGGTGCCGGTGGCCGCCGCGAAGGCGGCCAACGCGATCAGTCCGACGCTGAACCGCAGCGTGGTGACGTGCAGGAAGGACAGTTCGGCGCTGACCAGCCGGCCGAGGACGGTCCCGGCCGCCCAGAGCGCCGCCGCGCCGAGGGCGAGTCCGGCTGCGGCCAGGCCGCGCGGCTGCGCCGCCAGCGGATCGGGGAAGGCCAGCAGCCAGGCGCCGACCAGCGCGGGCACCGCGAAGAGCGGGAACCGGGGGCCGACCCGCTCGCCCAACAGCACGGCGGCCAGGACCAGGGCGAGCACCGGCTGGAGCTTCTGCAACACCTGCGGGGTGATCGGGTCGCCCAGCCGGAACGCGGCGGTGAACAGCGTCGTGGCCAGCGCCGAGGAGCCGGCCCCGATCACCAGTACGGCCAGCTTCGTGCGCACCGAGGATCGGGCCAGGGCGCGTACGGCCGGGATCAGCCAGGGTGACACCAGCAGCACCAGCACGACGTGTTCGGCCAGCACCACGCTCAGCGCGGGAAGCTCGCGGGCCAGCGGTTCGCGGAGCAGGCTGGAGAAGCCCCAGAGACTGGCGGCCACGGCGACCAGCCAGGTGCGATCGCCGGTGGCCCGGCTGGTGAGCGGGCTCATCGTGTCCTTCCGGTGGGTGCCGACCTCATGATCAGTGAATCATTCTCGACCGTCCGGGCCGAGGTGGCCTCAGGCCGGGTGCCGGACGGCGTGCGGGTGGGCCGGGCGAACGGGCCGGGTGACGCGAGGCGGACCGCCGGACGGCGGTGTCGCGGCCCACGCGCGGGTGGTGGGCCCGAGGTGACCGGCCCGCAGGTCCAGCAGGTGGGCCACGGTGTCCACGTCCCGGCGCAGCCCTGGGGCGAGCACCGGCAGGTCGTGATAGCCGTCGGCGAGGAAGCGGCGGCGCGAGCCGGGCCCGAGGTAGGGACGGAAGTCGGCGGCCTCGGTCAGCGCCAGCAGGGTGGTGCCGGTGCCGTCGGCGTCCGGGACGACGGCCCGTGGGTACGGTCCGGCGGCTCCCAGGGCCGCGTCGAACTCCGCCGGGCGGGCCGCGGCGAGATCGGCCATCACCACGGCCAGACGGGCGTCGCCGTACGCCTCGCCGGCGAGCCGCAGCGCCGCGTCGACCTCCCGGTTCAACTCGGGCGGGCCGATCCGGCCGGCGACCACGGCGCCGCAGGCCAACGCCGTGGCGGTGACCTGCGCGTCGGTGGTGGCGACGACCACGGCGCGGACCCGCCGGGCCCGGGTCAGCCCACCGAGCACGTCGGTCAGCATCGCCCGGGCCAGCGCGGCACGGTCGGCGGCGGCCAGCCCCACGCATCTGGTCTTGGCCGCCGCGAAGGACTTGGCGGGTACGACCACCACCCACGGACCCGGGGTCACGTCTCCGGCTCCATCCGGGTCAACCGGCCGTACAGCTCGGGCCGGCGGTCGCGCAGGAACGGGCGACGGCGACGGGACAGGTCCACCAGGTCCAGGTCGACCTCGGCCACCGCGAGGTCGTCCCGGTCGTCGGCGGCCTGGGCGAGCACGTCGCCGTTGGGGCCGTAGACCGCGCTGAGCCCGAAGTACTCCTTGGTGCCCTCGGTGCCGACCCGGTTCGAGCAGATCACGAAGAGCCCGTTGAACACGGCGTGCGCGCGCAGCTCCAACTGGAACACCTCGCGCATCGGCGCGCTCGCCGAGGCGACGGGTACGCAGAGCACCGACCCGCCACGCAGGGCCACCACGCGGCTCAGTTCGGGGAAGTGCCGCTCGTAGCAGATGATGGTGCCGACGCCGGTCTCCCCGGTCTGCACCACGTCGGGTTCGGTACCGCCCGGCTGGAAGTAGAACTTCTCCGGGAAGCCGTTGGAGAACGGCAGGTGCGACTTGCGGTACACCGACTTGAGTTCACCGTCGACGTAGGTGCAGGCGGTGTTGTGGTAGACCCCGGGGACCTGGCCCGCCTCGAAGATCGACGAGACCACCGTCATCCGGTGCCGCTTCGACCGCTCGGCCGCCATCCGGTTCGACGGACCGTCGAGGCCCTCGGCGTACCGGAAGTAGTCCAGGTCGGGTTCGGGCTGGACGAACGGCACCGCGAACAGTTCCGGCAGCAGCAGGATGCGGGTGCCCTGGTCGGCGGCGGCGTCGATCAGGTCGGCGGCACGGCCGATCGTCTCGGTCCGGTCGTCGGTGGCGCGGAGTTGCAGGGCGGCGAGTTTCACGCGGGGACCTTTCCGACCGCCGGGGCGAGGCCGGTCAGAGCCAGCCCCGAACGGGTCTTGTACCGCTTGTTGACGCTGATCAGGACTGCGGTCAGGGGTTCCAGTTGGCGGGCCAGTCGCAACCGGCCGGCATCGACGGCACGGCCGCCGGTCACGTCGACGGCGAGGGCCATCACCCGCTCCTTGGCGGCGACGTCGTCCCCGCAGACCAGGACGTCCTCGTGGCTCAGGTCGGCGTCCGGGTCGAGCAGGAGGGGGGCGGCCAGATGGTGGAACGCGCCGACCACGGTGGCCGAGGGCACCAGCGCGGCGGCCTCCTCGGCGGCGCTGCCGGCCAGCACGGCGACGCCGTACGGGCCGTGGCGGTCGAAGCCGAGCGGGTTGACGCAGCTCACCACCAGCTTGTCGGCCAGCGCCGGGGCCAGTCCGGTGACCAGGTCGGCGTGCCCGTCGTACGGCACGGCGAGCAGGACGACGTCGGCGTCGGTCGCCGCCGCCAGGTTCGTCGCGCCGGTGACGCGTGCGGCGCCGACCTCACGGGACAGCTCCTCGGCGGCGGCCTCGGCGCGTCCGGCGTCGCGGGAGCCGAGGACGACCCGGTGTCCGGCGCGGGCCAGGCGGTAGCCCAGCCCACGGCCCTGCGGGCCGGTGCCGCCGACCACGGCGACGCGGCAGGAGGGATGGGTGCTCACCGGGTCACGCCTTCGCGGCCTGGGCGAGCCGGGTGAGGGTCTGCTCCTTGTCCCCGAGCGTGGAGATGATCGGGCAGCGCACGCCCGCCTCCTGGTACGCCTGGAGCTTCTGGAAGGCGTCGTCGGTGGTGCCGCAGGCGGTGACGTTCTGCACCAGGCTGTTGGGGACCAGGTGCATCGCCCGCTTGATGTCCTCCGGGGTGGCGGGCCAGCCGGCGATCTCCTGCAACCGGTCGACGAGTTCCCGCTCCACGCCGCAGTGCTCCGCGATGTGCGGCTGCTGGCACAGATAGAGGGTGAGGAACGCCTTGCAGGCGTCGATGGCCTCCTGCGGGTCGTCGTCGTTGACGCTGCACGAGACGATCTGGGTCAGGTCGATGGCGTCGCGGCCGTCGGTCCGCTTGGCCAGGCCACGGTCGATCGCCTCCCGGGCACCCACCATGTACGACGGCGGCAGCAGGAAGTCCATGTGCACGCCGTCGCTGATCTCACCGGCGAGTTCGAGCATCCGGGGACCGACCGCGCCGATGTAGATCGGGATGTCGACCGGCTTGTTCTCCCGGTACATGCTGTCGAAACGCACGTCCTGCATCTGGACGAACTCGCCGTCGAAGTTGACGACCTCGTTGCGGAAGAACGCCTGGAGCACGCCGATGTACTCGCGCATCGACTTGAGCGGCTTGGACAGCGGCTGGCCGACCTTGGTCGCCAGCGGCTCCCACCAGGCACCGATGCCCAGGATGGCCCGGCCCGGCGCGACCTCGTCCAGCGTCTTGAAGGTCACCGCCATCAGGGCCGCGTTGCGGCTCTTGTTGTTGACCACACCGGTGCCGATCTTCACGTTCCGCGTCCGGCTCGCGATGATCGCCGCCGGGACGATGCCGTCGCGGGCGAGTCGTCCCTCGGCGACCCAGACGGACTCGAACCCGTTCTGGTCGGCGAACTCGGCCTGCCAGTAGGTCTGTTCCAGGCTGAGTCGCTCACCGACGTGGATACCCAGGGGAAGTGTCATCTGTCCAGCTCCGCTCGTACGTGGTGCAGGGGATTCGGTGGGTCAGAGGAGACGCGGGGCGTCGCGGGTCAGGAAGGCGCCCCGGCCCGGGGTGTCGGTCCGCAGACCGTCCGGGCCGACCAGGTGCTCGCCCCGGGAGAAGACGTGCACGGGTCGACCGGTCACGCGCATGCCCTCGTAGATGTTGTAGTCGGTGCGCGTGTGCGAGCCCGCAGCCGTGATCACGTGGTCGGCGGCCGGGTCCCAGACCACCAGGTCGGCGTCCGCACCGACCGCCACGACGCCCTTGCGGGGGAACAGGCCGAACAGCTTGGCCGGTCGGGCCGCGACCAGGTCCACGAAGCGGCACGGGTCGATCACCCCGCTCACCACGCCGGACTGCCAGAGGACCATCAGCCGGTCCTCGACGCCGGGGACCCCGTTGGGCACCTTCGGGAAGTAACCGGGGCTGCGCAGCTTCTGCGGCGGCAGGTCCTCGGGCTGGTGCAGGCAGAAGCCGGCGTGGTCGGTGGCGACGGTGGACAGGGCGCCGGTGGCGAGCATCCGCCACAGGCCGTCCTGGTTGCTGCGTTCCCGGATCGGCGGGGAGCAGACGTACGCGGCGGCCCGCTCCCCCAGGTCGGCGTAGTCCTCGTAGGCCACGACGAGGTACTGCGGGCAGGTCTCGCCGTAGACCCGTGACCCGGCGGCCCGGGCCCGGCTGATCTCGTCGGCCGCCTCCGCGCTGGAGACGTGCACCACGTACAGCGGTGTGCCGATGCTGTCGGCGAGCACGACGGCGCGGTGCACCGCCTCGGCCTCGGAGTCGTGCCCGTGGGCCCGCATGTGGAAGTTCTCGGCGGTCCGGCCGCTGTCCACCAGACGCCGCACCTCGCGGGCCACCATGTGTCCGTTCTCGGCGTGCACCATCGGCAGCACGTCGAGGTCGCGGGCCAGTTCGAAGCCGTCGAGCAGCTCGTCGTCGTCGACCATCTGGCCCGGGTAGGCCATGAAGAACTTCCAGCTCGTCGCGCCCTCGCCGACCAGCCGGCGCAGGTCGTCGAGGACGTCCGGCTGGGCGGCGCGGGGCGGGACGATGGCGTGCAGGCCGACGTCCACCACGGCCTTGGCCGCCGCCGTGTCCCGCCGCCGCAGGTACGTGTCGTACAGCGTCCGGTCGGGTTCCTTCTTGACGAAGTCGATGACCGTGGTGGTGCCGCCGCACGCCGCCGCGACCGTGCCGCTGTGGAAGTCGTCGGCGGTGTGCGTGCTGAAGCCGTCGACCGGATACTCCAGGTGGGTGTGTGCGTCGATGCCACCCGGCATGACCAGCTTGCCGGTCGCGTCCACCACCTGGTCGGCGGTCCAGTCCGTGCCGGTGCCGAGGGCGACGATCCGGCCGTCGCGTACCAGCACGTCGGCGCGGACCGCGGCGTCGGCGTTGACGACCGTGCCGTTGGTGATCAGCGTCGTCGGCATCGTGCCTCTCCTCTCCCCGGCGGGTCCGTCACCCGCCGGGCCGTCGCTCAGTTCTGGTAGTGCTCGTCGGCGAGGTCGAGCACCTCGTCCAGGACACCGAGGGCGAGGTCGATCTCCTCGGCGTTGATGACCAGGGGCGGGGTCAGCCGCAGCACGTTGAAGTTGGCGGTCAGGTAGACGCCCCGCTGCATCGCGGCCTTGAGCAGTCGGCCGACCGGCGCGGCGGCCGGTCCCTTGGCGTTGAACGGCACGAGCGGTTCGCGGGTGTCGCGGTCGCGGACCAGCTCCACGCCGTAGAACAGCCCCCGGCCCCGGATCTCGCCGATGCTCGGGTGGCGCTGGGCCAGCGTGGCCAGACCGGCACCGAGCCGCTCCCCCATCGCCCGCGCGTTGCCCACCACGCCCTCGTCCTGCATGATCCGCAGGGACGCCACGCCGGAGGCGCAGGCGAGCGGGTGTCCGGCGTACGTCAGGCCGCCCCAGAACATGTTGTCCCGCAGCCACTCGGAGATCCGGGTGGAGACCGTCATCGCGCCGAGCGGCACGTACCCGGAGTTCAACCCCTTCGCGGTGGTGAGGATGTCCGGCACCACGTCCCAGTGGTCGCAGGCGAACCACTCGCCGGTACGCCCGAATCCGGCCATCACCTCGTCGAAGATGAGCAGGATGCCGTACCGGTCGCAGACCTCGCGCAGCGAGCGCAGGTAGCCGTCCGGCGGGTAGAGCAGGCCGTTCGTGCCGGTGACCGGCTCGACGATGACGGCGGCGACGGTCTCCGGGTTCTCGTATCGGAGGATCTCCTCCAGGTGCGGGCCGCCGGAGCAGACCGGGCACGGGTCGGGGTGCCCGGCCGGGCAGCGGTAGGTGTACGGGTCGAGCATCCGCACCACACCGCTCATCCCCGGCTCGGCCGCCCACCGACGCGGGTCACCGGTCAGTGACATCGCCCCCGCGGTCGCGCCGTGGTACGACCGGTACCGCGCGATGATCTTCTGGCGGCCGGTGACGTGCCGGGCCAGCCGCACGGCGTTCTCGTTGGCCGCCGCGCCGCCGGTGGTGAAGAAGCTCATCTTGAGGTCACCGGGGGTGATGCCGGCCATCATCTCGGCCAGTTCTGCCCGGGACCGCTCGGCGAAGCCGGGTCCGATGTAGCAGAGCTGTTCGGCCTGGGCGCGGATCGCCTCGACCAGTCGGGGGTGCTGGTGGCCCAGGTTCAGGTTGACCAGTTGGGACTGGAAGTCGAGGTACCGGCGGCCGTCGTAGTCCCAGAACCACGAACCGGATCCGCCGGCCACGGGGATGGGGTCGAGCTTGCCCTGCACCGACCAGGAGTGGATCACGTACTCCTTGTCGGCCTCCTTGAGCCGCTCGCTGGTCCAGGTGGTGGTGTCGGTGTCGGTGATGGTCATCGGCTGGCTCCGTCCCGTCGCGCGCTCAGGTCAGTTGCTCTTGAGCTCGGCGCCGAAGGCGGCGAGGCGGGCCAGCGGACGTCCGGTGTTCGACGCGGCGCAGACCACGAGGATCTCCCGGGGCCGGGGCACGTCGGCCACCTGGAGGGTCACCGTCTGGTGGTGCGAGCGGGTCTTGGAGTCCAGCTTGTGCTTGAGCGGGATGTCGATCGGGCTGCCGGGCACGCCGACCTTCTCGGCGGCGGGCAGCAGTTCGGTGCCGCCGGCCGCGGTGCGGAACACGTTGCCGAAGCGCAGGTTGTGGATCAACGCCGAGCCGTGCTCGACCTCGCCGTCGATGCCGACGAGCGCGGCCTTGCCGAACGCCTCGACCTCGGCGCCGAGCAGTTCCACGCAGGCGGGGCCGACCAGCTCGCCGATCTCCTGGCCGATCTCGTCGGCGAGGGTGACCAGGTCCTGCACGTACTCGCTGGGGTAGGGATTCTCGATGACCACGCCGGCGAAGGCGACCCGGTGCACCGGCTGCACCGCTCTGCCGTTCTCCAGCCGCGTCTCTTCGAGGTGACGGATCAGCTTGCGAACCCGGATGCTCACGATCACTCCTTAGTGGTTCATTGGATGAACCATTGGTTCATATCCTGGCGTTGCAGAGGGTGCGAGTCAATAGCCCTCAGGGACGTATCCGGCTATCCGGCGAGGTTCACCTGTCGCCGTCCACGCAGGTCACAGCGGTGACGGCACGGTCGACGTCGCCGGCCACATAGAGATCGGTCCGCCGGTCGGCCAACGGTTGGTTGAACGGGTTGTGCCACCGTTGCGCCCGCGTACCGATCAGGTCCACCTCGGCCAGCACGAGTTCCTCGCGGTCGCCGCTGGCCGGGCCGGCGATCGGCCAGCCGTCCGGTCCGACCAGGACGGACCGGCCGACGAAGGGTTGACCGTTCTCCACCCCGATCCGGCTGATCCCGGCCACGTAGCACTGGTTGGAGTGCGCCCCGGTCATGCACATCAGGTTCGCCATCGCGGGCGCGGTCGTCGGCTGTCCCGGCACCGGCACCCAGTTCGACGGCAGCACCACCAGGTCGGCGCCCTGCAACGCGGCGCTGCGGAACGTCTCGGGGAACCAGGCGTCGTAACAGATCCCGATGCCGATGCGGCCCAGCGGCGTGTCGTAGACCGGGAAGCCGTCCGCGTTGCGGTCGTAGATCTCCTTCTCGTCGTTCCACAGGTGGGCCTTGCGGAACGTGCCGAGGTGCCCGGTCGGACCGAGCAGCACCGCCGAGTTGAAGACCGCGTCGCCGTCGCGCTCGGTCACCCCGCCGACGATCCACACGTCCAGCTCGGCGGCGAGCCGCGCCCACGCGGTGACCGTCGGCCCCTCCGGCACCGGCTGGGCGTACCGGGCGGCCTCCGCCCGGTCGGCGAAGACGTACCCCGCCGAGGCCGCCTCGGGCAGCACCACGAGCCGGGCACCCTGGTCGGCCGCCGCCCGGATCCAGGCGGAGGTGCCGGCGATGTTCGCCGCGACGTCCCCGAAGACCGGCGCCATCTGCACCCCGGCGAGCAGGAAGCGGGTCACCATTGCGCCCGGACCGCCGCGTACTTGACGAACAGGTACTCGTCGATGCCGACCGCCCCGCCCTCGCGGCCCGTCCCGGACTGCTTGACCCCGCCGAAGGGGGCCGCCGGGTTGGAGATGACGCCCTGGTTGAGCCCCACCATCCCGCTCTCCAGCCGCTCGGTCACCCGCAGCCCACGGCCCAGGTTCTCGGTGAAGACGTACGCGGCCAGGCCGTACTCGGAGTCGTTGGCCAGGCCGACCGCCTCGTCCTCGTCGTCGAAGACCACCACCGGGGCGACCGGGCCGAAGATCTCCTCGCGGACGCACCGGGCACCGTCCGGCACCCCGGAGAGCACGGTCGGCGCGAAGAAGTGTCCCGCCCCGGCGACCGGCCCGCCACCGGTGACGACCGCCGCACCCGCCTGCGTGGCGTCGTCGACCAACTCGGCGACCGAGGTCACCGCGCCGCCGTCGATGAGCGGCCCGACGTCGGTCGACGGGTCCAGGCCGTGCCCGACGCGCAGCCCGCCGAGCCGTTCGGCGAGCGCCTCGACGAAGCGCGGCGCCACCGAACGGTGCACGTAGAAGCGGTTCGCGGCGGTGCACGCCTCGCCGACGTTGCGCATCTTGGCCTGGACCGCCCCCTCGACGGCCAGGTCGAGGTCGGCGTCGCCGAAGACCAGGAACGGCGCGTTCCCGCCCAGCTCCATCGAGGTGCGCAGCACCCGCTCGGCGGACTGGGCCAGCAGGGTCCGGCCGACCGGGGTCGACCCGGTGAACGACAGCTTGCGCAGTCGCTCGTCGGTGAGCAGGGCCGAGGTGACCCGGCCCGACTGCGAGGTGGTGATCACGTTGACCACGCCCCGGGGCAGGCCCGCCTCCTCCAGGATCTGCACCAGCGCCAACATGGACAGCGGCGTCTGCTTGGCCGGCTTGACCACGACGGTGCACCCGGCCGCCAGGGCGGGACCGATCTTGCGGGTGCCCATCGCCATCGGGAAGTTCCACGGGGTCACCAGCAGGCAGGGGCCGACCGGTTGGCGCATCACCACGACCCGCGAGTTGCCGCCCGGCGCCGGCAGGTAGCCGCCGTCGATGCGGACCGCCTCCTCGGCGAACCAGCGCAGGAACTCGGCGGCGTAAGCCACCTCGGCCTGGGACTCGGCGAACGCCTTGCCCATCTCCAGGGTCATCATCCGGGCCAGGTCGTCGCGGCGCTCGGTGATCAGGTCGAACGCCCGACGCAACACCTCGCCCCGCTCCCGGGGCGCGGTCGCGGCCCACCCGGCCTGGGCCCGGGCGGCGGCGGCCAACGCGTCCCGCCCGTCCTCGACCGAGGCGTCCGCCACCTCGGCGATGGTCGTGCCGGTCGCCGGATCCTCCACGGGCAGGACGGCACCGTCCCGGCCCGCGCGCCACTCGCCGTCGACGTACAGCCCCTTGGGGGTCTTGTCGACCACCGTCAGTGCCGCCGCCAACACCTCGGCTGGTACGGCCATTGTCTCCTCCTTCACCGCACGCGTGGACGAGCCGTGCGGTCGGCGGGTGCCCTAGCGTCTGGCGAAGGCACTCGGAATGTCGATGTCTGCGTTACTGAGCAGGTCGGTGAGCTGCCGGGCGGCCTTGATCACCGACTCCGCCATGGTGTCGATGCGCTCGCGGGTGATCCGGTAGGTGGGCCCGCCGATCCAGACCGCGTACGGCGTGTTGCCGCGCAGCCGCACCGGCGCGGCGACCGACGCCGCCCCGACCTCCAGCTCGTCGTACGCGAAGGCGAACCCGCGTTCCCGGACCGCGTCCAGCGAGGCCACGAAGGACTCCAGGTCGCCCACCTCCGGCGGGGCGTGCTCGGCGAACTCCTCGGTGAAGTCCTCCCACACCGACTCCGCGCTCAGCGCCGCCAGCAGCACCTTGCCGGTGGAGGTGGCCCAGACCGGCTGGGTACGGGGCACCGGCTTGAGCGTCTGCCCGATCAGCGACGGACCCGGCACCTGCGCCACGACCATCACCTGCGGCGGCAGCAGCACGTCGAAGCCGGCCGTCTCCCGGGTCTCCTCGGCGAGGTTGCGCAGCACCTCGCGCATGTGGCCGTAGGCGCCACCGCCGTCGAGGAGTCCGCCCACGATGGAGAGCAGACCGAGGGACACCCGGTAGCGACGGGTGATCGGATCCAGGGTGAGCCAGCTCTCCCGCTCCAGCACGGTGAGCACCCGGTAGCAGGTGGCCTTCGGGATACCCGCCTCGCGGGCGACCTCGCTGAGCCCGACACCTTCCGGGTGCGCCGCCACCGCCCGCAGGAGCCAGATCGTGCGTCGCACCAGGCCCGCCTCACTGGGCGCCATCGCTACCTCCATCAATCGCCGTCAGCCGTGAGATACGGCCCACATCTTGGCAGAAGCCATCGGCTGCGGTCGGGTGCCGAACGGCGGGAACCGCCGGCACCCGACCGCCCCCCTACCTACCGCCTTCCGTGATCGTCACGGTCTCCGGTGTGTAGGAGTTGCCGTTGGCGTCGAAGCCGTCGGCCGAGAGTTCGTCGTTGGCGCGCTTGGACAGGTCGGTGCGGAACGCGTCGGAGTCCGGCACGCCCTTGAGCACACCGCCGCCCATCGCGATCTTGATGGTCTGGTCCCAGGCCGCCTGGTCCATCATCCCGACGCCGTTGGCGGCCGGCCAGATCAGCTTGTTGATCTCGTTGAGCATCCAGGTCTGGTGTCCCTTGCCCAGCGCGCTGCCGGCGTTGAGCACGATGTCCACACAGTCGTCCAGCTCGTCGCGACAGAAGCCCCAGCCCCGGTAGGACGCCTTGAGGAACTTCACCGCCGTGTCCTGGTTGGCCTGCTCGTTGAGCCAGTCACCCCGGGCGTAGACGCCGTCCTCGAGGCTGGTGTAGCCGGCGTCCTGGAGGTTGATCACGGAGAAGTCCGACGGCTGGTACAGCTCGCCGGTGTCCGGGTTCTTGGTCTCCAGCAACTGGGCGTACTCGTTGTAGGTCTTGGCCTGGGCGGCGTCGACCTCCTTGCGCAGCAGCAGCGACATGTCGAACGGCTGCTGGATGATCTCGGCGTCCTTGGTCGGGTCGACACCGGCGTCCTTCATCGCGGCGAACAGCACGAGTTCGTTGCCGTAACCCCAGCTCCCGACCTTCTTGCCCTTGAGGTCGGTCAGCTCCTTGATGCCGGAGTCGGCCCAGGCGACCTGGAGGTACGCGCCGCGCTGGAACACCTGGCCGATGTTGACCAGGTCCGCGCCCTGTTCCCGGGTGACCATCGTCTTGGTGACGTGGCTGACCGCGAACTCGGCGTTGCCGGCGGAGAGCACCTGCTGGGGGACGATGTTGACGCCACCCTCCTGGATGGTGACGTCGAGGCACTCCTCGGCGTAGTACCCCTTCTCCTTCGCCGCGTAGTAGCCGGCGAACTGGGCCTGGGCGACCCACTGGAGCACCACCCGGACCTTGGTGGTCGACTCGCAGTTCTTGGCGGCCTCGGCCGCGGACTCGCTCGGGCCGTCGGACATGCCGCCGCAGGCCGAGGCGGCGAGCAGGACGGCGGTGAGCGTGGCGGCGATCGTGATCGGGCGGTTCCTCCGCGAGGTCCGCCGTAGGTGCAGGGCCATATCTGACTCCAACATTTCGTGGGGGATCCGGGCTCTTTAGGAGTCGCTGTCGTGCAGGGACTCGTGCCAGGGCATCAGGAGGCGTTCCAAGAGGGACGTGGCACCGAACAGCAGCAGACCGAGGGCACTGGCCACCGCGATCCCCGCCCAGGCGTACTCGAAGCGGGGCAGGGCCGCCTGGTAGGCGATGTACACCCCGAGCGCGTTGCTCGGTCCACCGAAGTACTCGGTCACGATCACGCCGATCACGGCGAGCGTGCTGCCGAGTTTGAGCGCGTTGAACAGGTACGGCAACGCGTTGGGCAGCCGCAGCATGAGCGCCACCTGTCGAGGCTGTGCCGCGAGCGACTGCATGATCTCCAGGTGCAGGGGTGAGACCTGGAGGAGTCCCCTGGTGGTGTTGACCAGGACCGGGAAGAAGACCATCACCGCGGCCACACCCGCCTTGGACATCGGGTTGGTGACCCCGAACCAGTTGTTGAAGATGGGTGCGAGAGCCACGATCGGGGCGCAGTTGATGATGACGGCGGCGGTCAGCACCGGGCCGGACACGCCCGGGAAGCGGCTGAGCGCCAGCGCCACCGAGACCCCGGCGACCGCGCCGAGGAGCAGGCCGAGGAGCACCGCCCGCACGGTGATCACCGAGGCCGACATGATCGTGCCGAACTCGGAGCGGAACGCGGACGAGATCTCCACCGGCGCCGGCACGATGAACGACGGGACGTCGAAGATCGTGACGACCAGTTGCCACGAGCCGAGGATCACCACCGCGGTGAGCACGACCGGCAGGAACCGGCCGACGGCCGTCCGCAGCGCGGCGGCGGACGGGGCGCTCCGGGTCAGCGGCGTGGTGCTCATCGGGCCGCCTGCTCGGCCGGGGCGCCGTGCAGCGCCGCGCGCACCTCGGTGACCTTGGCGAAGAACGCGTCGGTGGTCCGGGTCGCCGCGGTCCGCGGGTACGGCAGGTCGACGTCGATGCTGGCGGCGATGCGGCCGGGCCGGGCGGACATCACGACGATCCGCGAGGACAGGAAGACCGCCTCGGAGATGCTGTGCGTGACGAAGACGACGGTGGTGCGGGTGTCCGACCAGATCCGGAGCAACTCGCCCTGCAGTCGCTCGCGGTTCATCTCGTCGAGTGCGCCCAGCGGCTCGTCCATGAACAGGATCTCCGGGTCCGCCGACAGCGCGCGGGCGATCGCCACCCGCTGCTGCATGCCGCCGGAGAGCTGCCAGGGGAAGTGGCGGGAGAAGTCGGAGAGCCGGACCAGGTCCAGCATCTCGTGCGCCTTGGCCCGCCGCGTCGCCTTGTCCACGCCCGCCACCTGCAACGGCAGCTCGACGTTGCGCTGCACGGTCCGCCACTCGAAGAGGCCGGCCTGTTGGAAGACCATGCCGTAGTCACGGTCCGACCGGGACGCCGCCGGCGTCTTGCCGTTGAGTGACACCGTGCCGTCGGTCGGCTCGGTGAGATCGGCCAGGATCCGCAGCAGGGTGCTCTTGCCGCAGCCGCTGGGCCCCAGCAGGGACACGAACTCGCCCCGCTCGATCGACAGGTCGATGTCCTCAAGCGCCGTCACCGTGCGGTCTCCGCCGGTGAACTGCTTGGTGACTCCTCGCACGGAAATGATCGCGGCCTCAGACATCAGCTTCTCTCCAGGAGTTGTGGAGGCGGAAGGGGTGGTCACCGGGTCTGCCGGTTCCGGAGCGCCACGCGCTCGATGAGTGCCAGGGACTGCACGAAGACGATGCCGGCCGCCGCCGCGACCAGGACGGCCGCGTACAACTTCTCCGGGCCGTTGGAGTAGTAGTAGGCGAAGGTGAGGATGGCCCGGCCGATGCCGCGGCCGGTGCCGGCGGAAAGCTCGCCGACGATCGCGCCCACCACGCTCGCGGTCGCCGCGAGGCGCAGCCCGGCGAAGACGAAGGGCAGCGCCGCGGGCATCCGCAGCCACCCGAGTACCTGCCAGCGGCCGGCACCGACGCTGCGCATGAACTCCAACTGGACCTTCGGCGGCGACTTGAGTCCCCGCAGGGTGTTGATGGTGACCGGGAAGAAGGCGAGGTAGGCGGCGATGCCGGTGACCGCCACCCAGGGCGGTGCGCCGGCCTTGCCGCCCCAGATCACGATCATCGGGGCGATGGCCACCAGCGGAACCGTCTGCGACGCCACGAGCCAGGGCATCAGCCCTTTGCTCAGTGGCACCACGTTCAGGAAGAGGACGGCGAGCAGCAGGCCGAGCGACGAGCCGGCCAGCAGGCCGTAGAACGCCTCGCGCAACGTCACGCTGGTCTCGCCGAGCAGGTAGACGCCGAGCGTGGTCGGGTCGCCGCGCCGGGCCGGTTCGACGAGTGCGCCGAGGATCGTCCACACGTGCGGCATCGACAGGTCGTCGGTGGCGACGGGGAAGGCGATCCGCGTGCCGGGCACGACATCGCCGACGGCCCGGCCCAACGCCTTGTAGCCCTCCCAGAGGCCGGCGAGCGCCGCCACCACCAGGACGGCTCCGGCCGCGTTGCGACCGCTCCTGCTCGCGGCGGCAAGTCGGGCGTTTCGGCGGCGTGGTGTCGGCGGGTCCACCTGACCGGCGGGTCCGCCCTGGGCGGCCACCGCGGCGGTGGTCGTTCTTGTCACGGTCATGCAGGCACTCTCCGAATCCCTCGGAAGCGTCGTCTGGCGTGGGATCCGCCGGGCTTCCCCCGGCCCGGATCGGATCACTGAGTGAACTGGTGGTTCACCATAGGAGCGTGAGCGAGGCCACGTCAACGGTTCTGAGCCGTCCTCAGATCACGATTTACGACCTTGTAACCGGCCCCCACCTGCGGATACCGCAATACGGGCAGCCGTCCACCCACCTCCGCTACGCCACGCGATGCGTCAGGCACTCCCCGTGCCGGGACTCGGCCTCGACGCCGTACGCGGAGCGCGGCAGTGGGGTGTCAGAACGGTCCGGACGCCCCGGCGTCGGCCGCCGACCACGTCCGGGCACACCTGCACGCCGTCCGGATGTGCCCGCTCACCGTTCGGGTGGCGGACCGTCCCCGGTTCGTGTCGGGACGGTCGGCACCGCGTCGGGCCCGGCGACCCGCGTGCCGGTGGGTGCACCCGACCCCGGCCCCACCGGCGGCGCGGCGGGCGCGGCGAAGGTCACCGGGGCGTCGAACGCGGCCCGGCGGGCGGCCCGGCGCAGGGCAGCCAGGACCGCCGGTCCGACCAGGACGATGGCGACGGCGGTGGTGACCGCCCGGCCGGTGTCCCAACCGAAGGTGGAGGTGACGGCCGTGAACACCGCGAAGCGGTGCAGGTTCTCCAGCACCGGCGCACCGGCGACGTACGAGAGCTGGGTGTCCGCGCCGACGCTGAACGGCCAGAACCAGAGGTTCATCAGCAGCCCGTACGCGTAGGCGGCGACCGCGCCGTACCCGGCCAGCACGGCGATCTCGGCCCGGCCCCGCAACCGGGACGGCAGCAGCCCCGCGCCGAGCCCCAGCCAGGCGGCGGCCAGCATCTGGAACGGCAGCCAGGGTCCGACCCCGGCGGTGAGCAGCGCGGAGGCGAACAGCGAGATGGCCCCCAGCAGGAAGCCGAAACCGGGCCCGAACACCCGACCGGCCAGCACCAGCAGGAAGAACACCGTCTCGATCCCGGCGGTGCCGGCACCCAGCGGGCGTAACGCGGCGTTGACGGCGGCGAGCACGCCGAGCATCGCCAGTGCCTTGCTGTCGATGCCACCCGAGCTGAGCTCGGCCAGGACGAGGGCGAGCAGGACCGGCAGGACGACGACGAAGACCAGCGGTGCCTCGGTGGTCCGCGCCGTCGCCTCCGGCTGGGCGGGCACGAAGAACGGCCAGGTGAAGGTGGCGAACGCGGCGACCGAGGCGAGGGCCAGGATGACAGCCGTACGCGGGGCGACCCGCAACACGCTCATCACGCCACCTCGGCACGGGCCAGTGCCGAGGTGACCTGGTCCACCGTCAGCCAGGACTGCGGGGCCAGGACCTTGGCGACCTGGGGCGCGAACGCCGGTGAGGCGAGCATGACCTCGGCGGCGGTGCCGTCGGCGACGATCTCGCCCTGCGCCATCACCACCACCCGGTCGGCGAGGCTGGCGACGAGTTCGACGTCGTGGGTGGCGACCACGACCGCCCGGCCCTGCGCGGCCAGCCGACGGACCACGGTGGCGAACTGCCGCTTGGCCCGGTAGTCCAGTCCCCGGGTGGGCTCGTCGAGCAGGACCACCGGCGGGGCGGCGGTGAGCTGGACCGCGAGCGCGAGGGCCAGCCGCTGCCCCTCCGACAGGTCCCGAGGGTGCCGGTCGTCCGGCAGCCCGGGGGTGAGGTGGTCCAGCAACTCCCGGCAGGTCCCGGCGGGCACCTCGGACTCCCGGTCGGCCTGGGCGCACTCGGCGGCCACCGTCTCCAGATAGAGCAGGTCGCCGGGGGTCTGCGGGACCAGACCGACCCGGCGGCGGGCCCGCGCGGCGGACAGCGCCTTCGGGTCCGGGTCACCGTCCGGGCCGGGCACGGTCACCGTGCCGCCCTGGCGTGGGCCGCTGCCCTGCACCGCCCAGAGCAGGCTCGACTTCCCGGAGCCGTTGCGGCCCATCAGCGCGACGACCTGGCCCGGGTGCAGGTCGAGGTCGACGCCGCGCACCGCCACCGTGCCCGGGTACCGCACCACGACGCCCCGCGCGGTCAGCGCCGGTACGCCCTCCGGCACCGGCGCGGCCGGTGGTGGCGACGCGTCGGCGAGCCGCTGCCGGAGGTCGCCCGCACGACGCCGCGCGTCGCGGACGGAGAGCGGCAGGGGTGTCCAGCCGGCGACGCGGCCCAACTCGATCAGCGGCGGGGCCAGCTCGATGCCGGCGAGTACGGCCTCCGGTGGCCCGTCGACGACGGTGCCGTCGCCGGGCAGATAGAGCAGCCGGTCGGCGTACTGCACGACGCGTTCCAACCGGTGCTCGGCCACCACCACGGTGACACCGAGGTCGTGGACCAGGCGGGTGACGGCGGCCAGCACGTCCTCGGCGGCGGTCGGGTCCAGCGCCGAGGTCGGTTCGTCGAGCACCAGCACCTGCGGATGGCTGGTGAGGACCGCGCCGATGGCGACCCGCTGCTGCTGCCCGCCGGAGAGTGTCCGCAGCGGCCGGTCCCGCAGCTCGGCGATGCCGAGCAGGTCGAGGGTCTCCTCGACGCGCTTGCGCATGACCGGCGCGGGCAGCGCGAGTTGTTCCATGCCGTAGGCGAGTTCCTCTTCGACGGTGTCGGTGACGAAGCCGGCGAGCGGGTCCTGACCGACCACGCCGACGACGTCGGCGAGATCGCGCGGCGGATGGCCCCGGGTGTCCCGGCCGTGCACGGTGACGGTGCCGTGCAGGGTGCCGCCGGTGAAGTGCGGCACCAGGCCGTTGATCGCCCGCAGCAGCGTCGACTTGCCGGCCCCGGTACGCCCGGCGACCAGACACAGCTCGCCCTCCGGGATGTGCAGGCGGACGTCGCGCAGCATCGGCTCGCGGCTCTCGGCGTACCGGACGGTGACCCGGTCGAAGTCGATCATCGGTGCGCCTCCGGCCGCGCCGTGTCGCGGCGCGACGTGTGGTCGGTGCCGCCGGTCGCCGATGGTGGGACGGGCAGCGGTCGCGGGGTCGGGTTCGTCGTCGGTGCCGGCGGGGCAAGCCAGGCCGGTGCCACCGCCACCAGCACCGCGAGCACCACCAGGGGCGTCAACTCCGGCCAGGTGAGCGGGCTGACCGGCGGGTAGAGCCGCTCCGGGTCCACCGTGCCGGCCATCGTCATCACCACGGCGGTGGCCAGGCCGCACCCGGCGACGGCCAGTTCAGCCGCCCGCCACCGGTCGGGGCGGTAGCGACTGCGCCGCACCTGCCGCCCGGCCAGCAGCATTCCGGCCACCGCCGTGGCCAGGCCGCCGAGCAGCATCGGCAGACCGAGGTAGCCCGGCACGGTCGCGTCGAGCAGGCCGTACGTGCCGACGCAGACACCGACCAGCCCGGCGAGCACCAGGGCACCGGTGAAGGCACGCTGACCGGCCGGTACGGCGGCGGTGCGCCCGTATCCCCGCGAGTCCATCGCCGCCGCCAGGGCGAGGGACCGGTCCAGGGCGTCGGCCAGCACCGGCAGGGCGATGCCGCGCAGCGCGCGCAGACCGTGCCCGGGCGCACCGCGCAGTCGACGGGCACGGCGTACCCGCAGCACGCTCTCGACCAGTTGCGGGGCGACCGACAGGGCGACCACCACCGCCGTGCTGACCGCGTACAGGGCGCCGGGTACGGCCTTGAGCAGCCGCTTCGGGTTGGCCAGGGCGTTGGCGGCACCGAGACAGACCAGCATCGTGGCCAGCCGCAGCCCGTCGTAGAAGCCGCCGAGGAGCTGTTCGGCGGCGACCGGCCCGAACAGCCGGATACCGGCCGCCCAGGCGGGCAGCGGGATCTCCGGCAGGTGGAGCAGGACGTGGTCGCCCTGACCACCGCCGAAGACGAGGCGGAACAGCACCCGCATCGCCACGATCACCGCACCGAGCACCAGGTACATCCGGAACGCCAGTGCCCACGGGGCGTCGCCGCGGCGACGGACCACCACCAGCGCCGCCGCGGCGACGATCATCGCCAGCGGCAGCGGATTGGTGGTGTGGCTGGCCGCGGTCGCCAGCCCGAGCGCCCAGCACCACCAGGCGCCCGGGTGCAGGCCGCGCGGCAGCCGACCGGTCCCGGCGTACCCGGCCCCGGACCGCACCGACACCCGCGCGGACGGGCCGCTGTCGACGACGGTCCGGTCACTCATCCGGTTCGGCGGTACGCCGACGACGGGCCGCGAGGACACCACCGCCGACCAGCGCGACCAGCAGGAACAGCCCGGCCAGGGTGCCCAGCGGCAGACCGTCGCCGTCCCGGGCGCCGGTGACCTCGACCGGCGGCAGCGAGCCCGTCGGGTCGGTCGGCGGCGCGGGCGCGGCGCCCAGGGGCGGCACGGTGCCCGCCGTCGGCGGCACCTCCGGCGGCGGGCCGGACGCATCGCCGGTCGGCGCGACCGGGGCCGAGGCGGCGGGCGGGCCGACCGCACCGGTCGGGGTGCCGACGCCCGGCGCCACGGGTGCGCCCGCGGCCGGCGGCGGGGCGACGGGCGGCGGGGCACCCGGCGGTGGCGGGGCGGGTACGGGTGGTGGCGGGGCCGGTGCCGAGGTGCGGGGCGGCGGCGGTGCCGGTGGGGTGGTGCGCGGCGGCGGTGCCGGTCGGTTCGGTGCCACCGCGGGTCGGGGCGCGTTGTCGGCGCTGCGGTTCAGCGAGAACGACCAGCCTTCGAAGCTGCCCGCCGGTGGCTTGCGGTTGAGCACGCCCCGGTCGCTGTACGTCCAGGAACCGCCGTCCGGCGCGTGCCAGTACGACCAGTAGGCGCTGGCCGGTGGGGTGTCCACGCACTTCTCCGTGGCAGCGGCGGGTTTGCCCTCGATCCGGCAGATGAAGCCCTCACCCCAGCGCAGGGTGCCGGCGATCTGGAACCCGGCGTTCTTCAACGCGGACAGACCGGTGGCCTGGTCGCCCGGGGCACAGCGGACCACCACCCCACCGCCGAGTTCCTTGAAGTCGACCACCACGGTCACCCCGTCGGCGTCCGGACAGTGGCCGGCGCGACCGGCGGCCTGTGCCGGAGCCGCGCCGAGCGCCGTACTCGCGGCGGTCACCGCGAGCACCAGCGCCGTGCGGACCGTCCGGCCGCTCATGTGGCCCGCCGACGGCCCAGCAGCAGGAGGACCGCTCCCCCGCCGACGAGCAGCAGCGCGGTGAGCACGTACCCGCCGATGGCCACGCCGGTGGTCGGCAGGCGTCCCGGCCCGCCCGCGACCGGGCTGGTGCTCACGGTCGGCGTGGCGACCGGCGTGGACGGCGTCTCACTCGGGGACGCACTCGGGGACGCACTCGGCGTCGGGTCGACGGTGGGCGGATCGGTCGGCGTCGGTGAGGTGCTCGGCGTCGGTGACGCGGTCGGCGTGGGTGAGCCGGTGGGCGTCGGCGACGCGCTGGACGACGGGGTGGGGCCGCCGGTCGGCGGCGGGTCGAGACCGATCCGCCCGAGCGGCACCTGGGCCAGGCCGAGCAGCGCCTGGGCGGTGGCGCGACGCCACTGGTCCCGGAGGTTGTCGGTGATGCCCGCGCCGACCGCCTCGGTCAGCGCGTCGGTGTTGTACGCGATGGCACCGGCGTCGGTCGCGGCGGCACCGCCGTTGCCCGTCGTGAGTTGGAGCGCTGCCAACGCCTCGGCGGCCCGGGTGGCCTCGGTGTCCCGGCCCGCCGCGGCCAGAGCCTGTCCGGCGAGGCCGGTGCTGTTGGAGTTGGCGCCACTGGTCGGCCCCGACCCGCCGAACGACCCGTCGGCGCGTTGCTGTGCCGCCAGCCACTGGGCTCCACGCTGGGCGGCGGCGTCCGCGCCGTCGGCACCGCTGGCCAGCAGCGCCTGGACGGCCATCGCGGTGGAGTCGACGTCGAGCGTGGCGTTGCCCTGCGCGTCGCAGCTCGGCGACGGAGTGCCGTCCGCGTCGGGATAGAGCCGGAAGCCGCCGGCCGCGCACTGCTGGCGGACCAGGAAGTCGGCCGTCTCCTGCGGTGCGCCACCGCTGCGGGCCAGCCCGAGGACGGCGAAGCTCTGGTCGAAGGTGTTGGACGGGTCTTGACCGGACGCCTCGGTGGTGCGGCTGGTGATCCGGCCGTGCTGATGGCCGGTGTCCGCACCGGAGACCAGCGACAGGGTCTCGGCGCGCAGGTCCCAGCCGCCGAAGTCGGTCGGGTCGCCACCGGCGGCGGAGGCGGCGTAGAGCAGTTTGGCGGTGGCCCCGCCGTCGGTGAATCCCTCGATGCCCCAGTCGTCGTAGCTGTTGTAGGAGCGCACGTTGGCGGCGATCTGTGCGGTCGCCGACTGTCGGGTCGACGGGTCGACGCCGGTGGCGGCGAGGGCGAGCACGCCGTCGATGGTGAGGCCCCAGTCGGCACCGCCGAACGGACCGGGCAGGATGCCGTCGGCGTACTCACCGGCGAGCCAGCGCGCGGCGTCTCCGGCGGCGGCGGTGTGGGTCGCGGTCGGTGCGGCCACCCCGCCCAGTGGTGTGGCGACGACGACGGCGAGCGCGGTGGCGGTGGCCGCGCCGAGTCCGGCGCCGACGCGCCGGAGCGAGCAGGAGAGCATGAGGGGTGCCTTTCGCAGAGCGGTCGGTGAAAGCTCCGGAAGGCACGGGCGGCGGCATCCCGTACGCGCGGTCGCGACGAGGTGCCGAAAGTCGGCTGCCCGGACTCCACCCTGTAGACCTCGACAGTGGAAGCCGCTCGTCCGGTTCGGGGCATTCCGGCTCGCGAGACAGGGCTCGCTCACGGTTGCGGGTCAGCGCCGGCTTCGACCGGCTTCCCCCCGAACGGGACGCATTCAGTTGTGGCCCGGCACGCCGGGTGTCGACACCGTACCGCCCGGTCACCCTGCGGCGCCAGACGGCGTCGACACCCGGCGGGCGTCTGCGGCCCGTCAGGCTATCCGCAGGTCAGGGGGCGGTGATGCTGGGTGCCGTGCCGGTGCCGAAGGACCATCCCTCGACCGTGCCCGGTGCCGGGTCGTAGCTGGTCGCGCCCAGCGTGCTGTAGGTCCAGGCAGCGCCGCTGCCGGAGGCGTGCCAGTAGGACCAGTAGGCGCTGGCGGGCGGGGTGTTCACGCAGGGCTCGGTGGCGGCGGTCGGCTGGCCGTTGATCCGGCAGATGAACGCCAGGCCCCACCGCTGGGTACCGGTCACCGCGAAGCCGGCGCCCTGGAGGGCGGCCAGTCCGGTGGCCGGGTCGCCGAGCGCGCACGCCACCTGGACGCCGCCACCGAGCGGACCGTAGTCGACCACGACGGTGACCCCCGTCGTGCCGGTGCAGGCGGCGGCGTGGGCGGCGCGCGGCGACGGTTCGACGGCGATCAGGCCGAGCGCGACGACGGCCGCTGCCAACAGGCCGGCGAACCACCGGCGGGCGGGACTCTGGACATGGGACATGGGCGCTCCTTCGTCTGGGGGAACGGGGATCGGTTTGTGGTTCAGGGGCAGGGCAGGGTGGGTGCGCCGGTGGCGGCACCGGCAGACGAGAGCCGTGCGTACCCGGTGCCGGTGAGACCGAGGACGGCCTGGGCGGTGGCGCGGGTGGCGGTGCCCGGGTCGAAGGTGCCGCCGTCGAAGTCGACGGCCCCCCGGTCGGCTGTCGGCGCGCCGCAGCCGACCTGCAACCCGGCCAGGAAGATCCGGGCCCGCAGCCAGGACAGCGGTCGGCCACCGTCGCGTAGCGCCTGCGCCGCCAGCCCGGTGCTGTTGGCGTTGGCGATCCCGTCGGCGTTGGCGAAGCCGCCGTCGACCCGCTGCACCGACACCAGCCAGTGCAGTGCCGCGGCGGCGGCGGAGTGCCGTCCGGCGGCCCGCAACGCCTGCGCCACGAGGGCGGTGGCGTCCACGTCAGAGCTACAGACCGGCTGCGCCGGCAGCACCGGGTAACCACCGTCCGGGCACCGGGTGCCGACCAGCCACCCGGCGGCCGAGGGGGGCGTACCCGCTGCGGTCCGACGCAACGCGAGGATCGCGAAGGACTGGCTGAACGTGTTGCTGTAGTCGCCCCACGCCGACCGGTCGGTGAACCGGCCGTCGGGCGCCTGCAACCCGCGCAGCCGGGCGATCAGGTCCACCCCGCCGACGTCGGTCGGGTCGCCGCCGCGTACCGCGACGGCGAGGGCGAGCTTGGCGGTCGCGCCCGCGTACGCCTCGGTGGTGCCGTCGCCGACGTAGCCGTCGCGGACGTCCGGGCGGGTGACCCAGTCCAGCGCGGACGCACCGAAGTCGTCGGCGACACCGGCGGCGGCGAAGGCGAGGACCGCGTCGAGGGTCAACCCCTGGTCCGGGTACGCGACGCCGTCGAAGACGGTCTCGAATCGTTCCCCGTCGACCAGTTGGCGGGCCAGCCAACCGGCGGCGGCGTCGGACCGGACGCTACCCACCTGGACGGGGGCGGCGGTCGCCGGACCGGTGAGAGTCAGGGTGAGGGTGAGGGCGGCGAACACGCCGCAGAGGAGGGTGAGCAGGCGGTACCGGCTCAGGCGGACGACCATCGGGCGCGCCTTTCCGGCCCGGCGGTCGTCAGGAACCCGGCCCGCCCGTCAGGACGTGGCTGGCCGGCCTCCGACCCGTGGGCCACGACGGGTGAGGAGCAGGGACTCGCGGACACGTCGGGTATTCGGGCTCGCCACCGGGGTAACCCCCGGCGGCCCACCGTTGCGGGCCAGCGCCGGACTTCGACCGGACTTCCCCCACACGTGACCGCGGCTGTGGAATTGTCGGGCCAGTCTGGTCGGCTCCCGCCGCCGCTGTCAATGTGCGACCGGTCGCACGCGGTGCGTCACGTCGGCTCCCACTGTCGGTGCTCGCGGTTATCGTCCGACCATGACGAACAGTGATCTTGAGGTCTCCCCGACGCTGCCGACGGCCGAGGAGGAGGACCGCTTCTGGGCGCTGGTGGAGCAGGCGTGGGCCGGACTGGGTCCGGAGCAGGCGGTGCTGCGTCGCGCCCTGGTCGACCGCGATCCCGCGCACGACGACGGGTACGCCATGGACCGGTGGCTCGACCCCTTCGTCGCCGAACTACGTCGGCTCTCCACCGAGCTGCCCCGCGCCGAGCTGGTCGCCCTCGACCGGGTGGTCGAGCGCAAGCTGTACGACATCGACCGCGCCGACATCCACGAGATCACCGACGGCTCCGACGACGGTTTCCTGTACGCGCGCGGCCACATCGTGGCGCTGGGCCGGGAGTTCTACGAGGCGGTCAAGGCGAATCCGGTGACGGCGGTGCCCGACGCCGGCTGCGAGGGCTTCTGCTACCTCTTCTCCCACCTGCACCACGAGCGGTTCGGCGACTGGCCGGACACCGGCTCGGGGATCAGCCGGGAGTCGTGCACGAATCCGGCCGGCTGGGCCGACGCGTAGCGCACGGGTCGGCACGACCAGGACACCACCGGACCGACGTCGCTTGTGAGGTATGTTCGGTTCGATTCGCTCAATGCCACACACACGCTATCGGCGTATGCACATAAGTGAGCAGACGATCTCCCTCGCGACCGGCACCGTAGTGCTGCCCGATGTCGCGAGGGAGGTGATTCTCATGAAGAAGCTCACGGTTCGCCGGCTGGAGTCGGTGAAGACCAGCGCTGTCGCCGCTGCGTGTGTCGTCTCCTGACGGTGACACACCTGAAGGCCGGCACCCGGACGGCAACTCCGGGTGCCGGCCTTCAACGACCCGGATGAGATGAGCGAAAAGGACGACTGACCATGGCCGGCTACCCACCAGACACACTTGTCCGCGTGCGCCCGTTCGACCACCGAGCGGAGGGCGACACCGTCATCATCGGCGACGTCGAGCGGCAGGTGTTCCTGTCGATCCCCGCCGAAGGGCTGGATCTGCTCCACTCGCTGGCCGCCGGCAACTCGGTGGGCGAGGCGGTCCGCCAGTACGAACAGAAGTACGCCGAGACGCCCGACATCACCGACTTCCTGGACGCGCTGGGCGACGAGGGTTTCGTCGAGGTCGACGGCGGGGCCGCCGCACCCGCCCCGGCCCCGGCCCCCGCTCCGGCCGCGACGTCCCGCCCCCGGCGCAGTTGGAGCCTGAACTGGCTCAGCCCGACGGTGGCCCGCCGCATGGTCAGCCTGCCCGTGCTGCTGCTCTGCGTCCTGGTCATCGCGGGTGGTGTGTACCTCGCCGCCGACGATCCCGACCTGCTGCCCACGCCCGGCGAGACGCTGCTGTTCCCCATCCACTTCGCGGCGCTGACCTGGGCGACGTTCATCCTCACCCTGGTCGGGGTCGCGATCCACGAGGCCGCGCACATGGTCGCGGCGCGGGCGGCGGGCGTACCGTCGCGGCTCGTCATCGGCAACCAGATGTACATCCTGGTGGTCCAGACCGACATGAGCACGATCTGGATGGCGCCGAAGCGGCAACGCTTCGTCGCGTTCATCGCCGGGACCCTGGTGGACGGCGTGCTCGCCTCGGCCTTCGTCTTCGCCCTCTGGGCGGGCCGGCAGGGCTACCTGCAACTGCCGGAGTGGGGCGCGCTGCTGCTCACGGCGCTGCTGTTCACGTACCTGGTCCGGATCATCTGGCAGACGTTCCTGTTCCTGCGGACCGACGGCTACTACATCGTCGCCACCGCGCTCGGGTGTCGGAACCTGATGTCCGACACCGAGGACTACCTGCGCAACCTGGTCGCGCGGGTGGTGCGGCGCACGCCCCGGGTGGACCAGTCCGGGCTGCCCCGGCGGGAGATGCGGGTGGTGCGCTGGTACGCCCTGGCCTGGATCGGCGGGCGCCTGATGGCCCTGCTCACCCTGATCTTCGTCGGCATCCCGCTGCTGTGGGGCTTCATCTACCAGTTCCTGCTCTTCGTCTCCGGCCAGGACTCCATGATGGGGTCCCTGGACTTCGTCACCATCGCGGTGATCAGCTTCCTGCTCGACGGCGGCGGGCTGCTGCTCTGGGGCCGCAGCCTCTACCAGAACGCGCGGGAGCGGCGTCGCCGGCACGCCGTCCGCTCGGCCCGGGCGCAGGCCCGCGCCGCCACCCCGACGGTCGTGGAGCCGAGCGGCCGGCAGTGACCCCTTCCGCCCTCCGACTCCCCCTCACGGCCGATCGTGGTCGCGGGTGGGAGTCGGAGGCGTACGGGGTGCCGGCGGCGGATCGGTGTGCGGTGCTCACGCGACGGCGTCGGGGCGGCGCAGCGGGCCCAGGCCCATCCGCTCCATCAGGTAGCCGACGATCGCACTCGGGTCGGCGTGGATGGCTCCGCAGGGCGACCGCCGGATCATCCCGCGGTCGGTGAAGCGTTGCAGGAACAGCCCGACCCGGGAGCGGGTCGTGCCGATCATCGCGGCGTAGTCCTCGTGGCGCAGCTTGAGGCCGATCCGGATACTCCGGCCGGACGCGGTGCCGAACCCCTGCGCCAGGTCGAGCAGTCGCATCGCCAGGCGCGCCTCGCAGTCGGATGTGGTGTGTTGCAGCAGTAGTGAGCGGTGTCGGCGCGCCTTCAGCATCTGGCTCTGCAACCACACGTCGCAGATGCTCGCCTCGTCGAGCAGGTCCCGCAGGACGACGCTTTCGAGCACGATCAGATTCGTGTCGACCACGGCGGCGGGAATGTACTGGTTCGGCATTCCGGGAAGCGAGTCCTCGCCGAAGTACTCGTTCTTCGACAACACGTCGATAATTGTCCGGCGACCGTTCGGAGAATAGTGCTCCAGGCAGATCGCGCCGCTGTCGATGAAGTAGACGCGAGCGTCCGCGCCGTCCGTCTGCAACAGCTCGCCGGCCGCGAGCGCGACCCGTCGGGCCGCCACGGTGTGCGAGTAGAGGGTTGTTCGCACGCCCTTCATGAGACGGTTCGTCAGCTCGGATCCGCGCGGCACGAGCATGTCGTCCAGGACACTCGTGGCGGTCCGCGTGCCGGCCAGGTTCATCTCCGTCCACCGTCCCGATCTCTCGTCAGCGCGGTGCGCGGCGGGTCCACTCGGTGTCGGTCACACCGCACCAGGGATCGCACCGGACCATCAATGATCTTGACGTCCGTTCCTGATACGCTAGCGAGTCGCTCCGCCGGGCGTCAGTCGCGCGTTTTACCGGCACCGGCACACCGAACGGTTCCTCAGGTATGGCCACCCGGCCAGGATGGGTCCGATTCGGCGGCGACGTCAACCCGTGAAATGACCGCTCGCACCGCTTGTCGCCCACCGTGCGAGGGCGTGCCGCACCGCGCGGCACGCCACCCCGACTGGTGTAGCATGTCGGTTCCGGCCACTCGCGGACCGAACACGACACACTGCGTACGCGGCTGTCCGGCCGGCTGTCTCAGGCGTACGCGAGGAGGAAGTCGACGGTGCCGGTGCCACCGGGCTGGCCCGGCGGGACGGTCAGCCCCGGCTCGCTGTTCAGGACGTAGAAGCCCCCGTTGCCGATCAGGCGTGGAGTCACCGCCATCGCCTGGGCCGCCATGTTCGATCCGGTCGGTCGTACCACGCTGTCGAGCAGGAGCCGGAAGAGATTGTCGTTGAGGTTGGCGACGTGCAGGACCCGGTAGGAGCGCGGTGCGGGGGCTCCGGTGCTGGTCAGTCCCCAGATCGGCACGATCTGGTCGCGCCACCGGGCCGGGTTGTTGGTGATCGACGCGTCGTGGTTCTGTAGTTGGGTCTGGATGCCCGAGTGGATCCCGGCCAGGTGGATGTGGAGTTGGTCCTGCTGCCGGATCATCGGGTCGGCCGAGTTGACGCCGAGCCCGACGTGCGGGTAGACCACGTGTCCGGGCTGGCCGGGTTGGGCGTTGAGCCACGCGTCGAGCCAGTAGTTCGGTGCGGCGGCGGTGGTGATGAACGGGCACTCGATGCCGCTGACACGGCAGGTCGGGACGAGCAGGTAGTCGTGGTTGGACCCGGACCCGCCGTTGAGGAGCACGTACGTCGCGGTGGTGCGCAGGCACTGCGGGAACGGCGGTCCGGGCTTTGCTCCGGTGCAGACCTGCACCCGGTCCCACAGGTCGTACCGGCCACCGGTGTCGCTCGGGTAACCGCAGAGGGCGGACGGCGTGGGACAGGCGGCGGTGCCCGGCGCGCCCGGCGCATCCGGGGGCGTCGGAGCATGTCCCCCGTCGGGGGAGCCGCCGTCGGCCCGTGCCCGCCCGGCGGCGACCAGCCCCAGCAGGCCGGTGGCACCGACCGTTCCCGAGAGCCTGACGAACTGGCGTCTGCCCAGTTCCGTGCCGGTCCTGTCGTCGCCCACCATCAGCCTCCAGGGTTCCCGATCCGTGTGGATGCGCCGGTGTCCGTCCCGGACCAGCACGCCAGGAAGGACGATTCGGACGCCATGTCGACATTAAGGCGAAGGACCCGAAACCTCCTCGGTGCCGGGAGCCGGTCCCCTGATCGTGTCCGTCGGCTTGGTGATCACCGTCTCCGACCGCCGCGTTGACCTGAAGTGGGGTTGAGGACTTAGCGTTCGGACCGAGGACACGGAGAAGGGCAAGCCATGCGACTGTCACGTCTGTTCACGCCACGCACGGTGGCGAGCGCCCACTGCGACCTGCCGTGCGGGGTCTACGACCCGGCCCAGGCCCGCATCGAGGCAGAGTCGATCAAGGCGATCTGTGAGAAGTACCAGGCGAGCGACGACCCGGAGTTCCGGACCCGTTCGCTGGTCATCAAGGAGCAGCGGGCCGAGCTGGTCAAGCATCACCTGTGGGTGCTGTGGACCGACTACTTCAAGGCTCCGCACTTCGAGGCGTACCCGCAGTTGCACCGGCTCTTCAACGAGGCGACCAAGCTGGCCGGGGCCGGCGGCGCGAAGGGATCCGCGGACCCGGCCGTGGCCGACCGACTCCTGGCCCGGATCGAGGAGATCTCGACCATCTTCTGGGAGACCAAGAGGCAGTGACCGTGAGCCGGGCGGCACGTGCCGCCCGGCCTGGGCCGGGGGTGGGGGGGGGGGGGGGGGGGGGGCCCCCCCCCCCCCCCCCCCCACGTCTTCAGCTACGCAGGTTCCACTGCTGGTTCGTGCCGCCGTGGCAGGCCCAGAGGTGCACCTTCGTGCCGTTCGCGGTGCCGTTCCCGCTGGCGTCGAGACAGAGCCCGGACTGGGCACCGGTGATCGTGCCGTTCGGGTTGACCGTCCACTGCTGGTTGGGCTGGCCGTTGCAGTCCCAGATGATCGCCAGGGTGCCGTTCGCGGTGCCCTGGCCGGACGCGTCGAGGCACTTGGTGCCGTACACCACGAGCTGCCGGGCGGCGGTGTACGTGAAGCGCTGGTTGGTGCCGCCGTGACAGTCCCAGAGCTGGGCCTGCGTGCCGTTGGTGGTGCTCGATCCGCCGATCTCCAGGCAGCGGCCGGACTGCCCGCCGACGAGCTGGACGTTCTGCTGACCGCCGCCGCCCTGCGGTCCGGCCGCCGCCATCACCGCCTGCGCCCCGGCGGGCCAGTTGTTGTTGCTCACCGTGACGTTGCCGTTGACCACGTTGCCGCGATCGCCGTTGGTGACGTTGCTGCTGCCGTTGGTCGACCAGTTGGTGGTGACGGTGAAGTTGCCCATGTTCTCGGCGTACCAGTAGTTGGCGGTGGCCCAGGTGCCGGTCGAGGCGAAGACGTTGGTGCGGGCGGTGAAGTAGCGGGAGCCCTCGTCGAAATAGAGCCCGAAGTGGCCGTTGGTCCGCAGGCAGTAGTTGTCGGCGATCAGTCCGCCCGGATTCGCCGACAGCGTGTAGATGCAGCCGCCGTCGTTCATCTGCTGCATGACGTCGTGCACGTAGTTGCCGACGAGCCGGTTGTTGGACGCGGTGGTGGCGGTGCTGTAGCGCGGCTGGTAGTTGTACAGCCCCCGGTCGGCGTAGTGGTTGCTGCCCCCGGCGTCGTTGGAGCCCCAGCCGTACCCGATGGACATGCCGGTGTACGGCATGTTGTAGACCTCGTTGTACGAGACGGTGGAGTTGGTGACGTACGTGGTCAGCACCGAGACGATGCCCCGGTACTCGATGCCCAGGTCGTGCAGCCGGTTGTTGCTGATGGTGATGTCCCGGTTCACCATGCGCTGGTCGCTCGGGTGGTGGGCGTCGGCGCGTACGCCACCGACGACGATGCCACCGGCCACGTTGCGGGCGATCTCGGACCGGGTGATGGTGATGTTGCTGGCCCCGAGGCCGACGCCGCTGCCGTGGGCGTTGGCGTCGTTGCCGATGCCGATGGCGGTCTGACCGAGGTTGACGAACGAGGAGTCGCTGAAGGTGACGTTGTCGGCGGCCGAGATCTGCACGGCGGCCGGCATCTGCTGCCAGTTGGGGCGGGTGGCCTCGAACTGCGGGCAGCCGTTGTGGCAGGAGGTGAAGGCGGGCCAGCTCCAGTTCCCGGCGATGTACGCGCCGGTCTGCTGGTCCACGTACCCCTGGTTGCCGCTGGCGCCGAGCCAGCTCGTGCCGGTGACGGTGACCCCGCTGAACGTGATGTGGTGGGCCGGGGCCGCGTACGTGCCGCCGATCTGGATCAGGGACTGCACCGTCGGCAGCTCCACCCGGGCGGTGCTCATGTTCTGCCCCGCCAGCGGGATGTAGGACAGGGCACCGGTGCCCGGGTCCAGGTACCACTCCCCCGGCGCGTCCAGGAACTCGTAGGCGTTGCTCAGGTACAGCGGCCCGGCCCGGTGCGGGCTGGTGAAGGTGTCGTACCCGAAGTTGTTGTTGCTCCAGCCGGGTTGCTGCATCCGGATCTGGTTGCCGCTGATGCTCTGCACCGACACGTACCGGTCGGTGAACGAGTTGACGCTCTCCATCTGGACGCGGCTCTGGTTGGCCAGGTTGTTCAGGTAGCCCAACGCGCTGCTGGTGAAGCGCATCCCGGTGCTGTCGGCGGTGAAGTCGGCCCGGTTGACCTGGGTACGCGCCCGGGTGGCCACGGCACCGTCGACGTAGAGCTGTCGACTGTCCAGCCCGGCGCCGACGTTGGCCCGCCAGATGTTGCGCCCGGCGTCCACGAGCGACCAGCCGGTCACCGCGCGGGCGCCGCTGATCACCGGCCGGGCCGACGGGGCGGCCTGCCACAGCACGCGGTATCCGTTGGTGCCGGAGTCGGCGGCGGTGAAGCGCAGCGGCGCGGACAGCCGGTACACCCCGTCGGCCAGTTGCACCACGATGTCGCCGGACATCGCGCTGTTCAGGGCGCGGACGGCGGTCTGCGCGCCGGTCAGCGAGCACGGCGCGGTGGCGCTGCACGTGCTGCCGCTGCCGGTCGGCGAGGCGTACAGGGTGGTGGTGGCCGCGAGGGCCGGGGCGGCGGAGGTGGCCACGACGGTGGCGGTGAGCACGCTGGTCAGCGCCACCGTGGTCACTGCGGCCAGCACCCGTCGGGGTGTGGTGGGACGAGGCGGTCCGGTCACGGGAGGTCTCCTTCGGCTGGGACGGGTGGTGGTGGTCGTGCGGATGGTGGTCGTGCGGGTAGCGGCCGACTCAGCCCAGGAGCCCGCGCAGGTAGGCCAGCCCGTCGAGGGCGAGCCGGTCCGGCGACGGGGCGAGGGGCCGCCAGATGGACGCGGCGGTGGCGATCGTCTCGTTCTCGGCGGTGAACGACTCGATGCAGACCGCACCCCGGTAGCCGGTGCCGGCCAGCACCGCGAACAGGCGCGGCCAGTCCAGGTGGTCGCTGCCGGGAGCGCCCCGGTTGGTGCCGCTGACCTGGACGTGCTTGATGTACGGCCCGGCGACGGCGAGCGCGCCGTACGGGTCGGCCTCCTCGATGTTCATGTGATACGTGTCGATCATCAGGCCGACGTTCGACGGCAGACCGTCGATCAGGTCCACCGCCTGGTCGATCGTGTTGACCACACTGGTCTCGTACCGGTTGAGCGCCTCCACCCCGATGGAGACGCCCCGCGTACCGGCGTACTCGGCGACCGGGGCCAGGGCCCGGCGGAAGTCCGCGTAGCAGGCGGCGCGCTCGGCCGCCGACATCCGCCAGGTCCGGCCCACCGAGGCGTAGACCGGACCGCCGACGCTCGGCGCGCCGACGGCCGCCGCGCTGTCCACGCAGCCCTTGAGGTACGCCACGGTGGCCGCCACCACCGCCGGTGCGGCGTCGACCAGGTCCCGGCCGGGCGGGGTGACCGCGCAGACACCGGCCGCGCTCAGCCCGTGCGCCGCGAGCAGGTCCCGGGTCCGGACCGGATCCCAGTCCCCGGGCTGCTCGATCGGCAGCTCGACCGTGTCGAAGCCGAAGCCGGCGATCCGGGGCACCAGCGCGGTCAGGGCCGCGTCGTCGACCGGTGAGGTCCACACCCAGGGGTTGACGCCGATCTCGTACACCGGGGCCTACTTCCAGCGCTGGGGGTACCCGGGCAGGTCGGTGCAGCCACACATCGCGTAGTGCAGCGGCGGCATGTCCGGGTCGAGGTAGCGGTCCAGGTTCTCCTGGGTGATGGTCGGCTGCGGCAGCTTCCACGGGTCGGCCACCTGCTCGCCGTCGAGGATCCGCAGGGCGGCGATGATCGGCGTACGCCACTGGTAGGTCGGGTAGGTCGGCGCGATGGCGGTCAGCCCGGCCTCCTTCCACACCTTGAGGAAGTCGAGCTGGTCCTCGCCGTTGATCGGCGGCACCGGCTTGCCGGCGTCCTGGAACGCCTCCACCGCCGCGACCGCGACCGCCCCGGCGTCCATCCAGACGCCGTCGATGGTGCCGTACCGCTGGAGGTAGTCGTCGACGATCTTCTTGGTCTTGGCCGGGTCGCCGTCGGTGAACTCGACGCCGACGACGTCGACGCCCGCCTTGTCGAACGCGACCTTCGCCGCCGACCAGCGCGTCTCCAGCACGTCGACGCCGGGCAGGATGCGCAGCGCGAGCAGCTTGCCGCCGGGCTTCATCCGCTGGCTGACGAACTCCGCGCCCACGTGACCGAAGCCGTATCCGCCGATGGGGTTGATGAAGGTCACCGGGCAGTCCGTGTCGACACCGCGGTCGAAGACGATCACCGGCAGGCCGGTGCGACAGGCGGCCTCCACCGCCGGGGTGAGGGTGGCGGTCGTGTTCGGCGAGACGATCAGGGCGTCGCAGTCGCGGCCGAGCAGGTCGTTGATGTCGGCGATCTGCTTCTGGTCCTTGCCCTCGGCCTCCACGTGCACGAACTCGGCGATCCGGTCCCCCTGTGCGGCCACCTCGGCCTGCATGGTCTTGTAGCCGACCTGACGCCACGGGTTGTTCAGCGCCGCGTTGGAGAAGCAGATCCGGTGCGGCCCGGCCTTCTGGTAGGAGGCGGTGTCCACCATCACCGGGTCGAGCGCCTGCTCCCACGGCTTGTCCGCCGGGCCGGTCGGCGTGGCCTGCAACAGGGCCAACTCGGCGTCGTAGGCGGCCTGCGCGAAGAAGGAGGACTGCTCGCCGGTGCCCGCCCCGGCGGGCGCGGACGAGGCACCGGACGGGTTCGCCACCGGTTGGTCGGTGGCGCAGCCGGCGAGGGCCAGCAGTGTCACCGCGCCGAGCGCGGCCAGGAAGCGTTTCATCGGATCCCCTTCATCTGGACGTGGACCGTCGGGCCGCGACCGCGACGGCGGCCAGGATGATGGCGCCCTGGACCGCCGGTCGGAGCGCGCCCGAGATGCCGTAGAAGTTCATGAGCGCGAAGAGCAGTTCGAGGGTGGTGGCGCCGAGCATCGCGCCGACGACCGAGCCCCGGCCGCCGCCCAGCGCCACACCGCCGAGGACCACGGCGGTGATGGCACCGAACTCCAGACCGGCACCGGCCTGGAAGGAGACCCCGCTGTAGCCGCCGATCAGGATCGCCGCGACCGCCGCGGCGAGGCCGCTGAGGACGAAGGCGGCGGTGCGGGTACGCCACACGCGCACCCCGCTGAGCCGGGCGGTGCGCGGGTTGTCGCCGACGGCGACCAGGATCCGCCCGAAGTCGGCGCGGGTCAGCAGCACCGCCACGGTGGCGACGACCGCCAGGATCACCAGCGCGTACGGGATGCGGCCGAGCAGCGGCACGTCCTCGACGGCGCGCCGGCCGTACTGCCGGAACTCCTCGGTGAGCCCGCCCTTCGGCGCGCCGTCGGACCAGAGGTAGACCGCGCCGACGAGGATCAGGAACATGCCGAGGGTGGTGACGAACGAGGGCACCCCGAGCCGCGTGGTGACCAGGCCGTTGACCAGTCCGACGAGCGCGCCGCCGACGAGCAGCACCAGCACCACCGGCCAGGTCCGCGTCGGGTCGCTGTCGATCAGCCGGGCGGCCACCACCACCTGCGCGGTGACCAGGGCGCCGACGGAGAGGTCGAACTCGCCGCAGACGATCACGAAGTACTGACCGGCGGCGAGCAGGATGATCGGTGCCGAGCGGCCGAGGAACGACATCAGCGACGGCGGGCTGAGGAAGTCGGGCTGGCGGACGGTGATCAGGACCAGCAGCACCACCAGGATCGCCAGGATCGGTGCCAGGCCACCGGGCCGGGTCCACTGCGCCGGTCGGAGCCGACGCCGAAGGGTCTGCGTGCTCACCCGGCCGCCTTCCGCATGCTCCGACGGGCGTAGACGGCCACCGCCGCGATGATGACCACGCCCCGGACCACCTGCTTGGCGAACGCGTCGACGGCGAGCTGGTTGAAGACGGCGTCGATGGTGGCGAGCAGCAGCACGCCGCCGACCGTGCCGACCACGCCGCCCCGGCCGCCGGCCAGTGCGGTGCCGCCGATCACCACGGCGGCGATCGACTCCAGGTCGTAGAGGCCCTCCGAGCCGACGCGGGGCGCACCCGAGCCGAGCCGACTGGCGAGGTAGATGCCGGCGATCCCGGCGCAGAGCGAGCAGAGCACGTGCGCGGTGACCCGCACCCGGTCGGTGCGTACGCCGGAGAGCCGGGCGACCTCCTCGTCACCGCCGACGGCGAGCAGGTGGTGACCGAACCTGGTCCGGGCCAGCGCGAACCAGCCCGCCCCGGCCACCAGGAGCAGCAGCAGGAAGGCCAGCGGCACCGGACCGACGCGCTGGTAGCCGAGGGTCTGCACGAGGGTCGGTGAGGTGGTCCCGGCCGGGCCGGCGTACCCGTTGTCGAGGTATCCCTTGAGCAGCAGCCCGACGCCGAGCGTCGCGATGAACGCGTTGATCCGCCCGGCGGTGACGAGCAGGCCGTTGAGCAGCCCGATCCCGGCGCAGACCAGCAGCGTCAGGCCGATCGCGGGCAGCAGCGCGCTGTCCCGCCCGGCCATCGTCTCGGCGGCGACCAGCGTGCTCAGGCTGACCACGTACGCGACCGAGAGGTCCAGCGAGCCGCCGAGGATGACCAGGGTCTGCCCGACGGCGACGAAGCCCAGTCCGGCGGCGACGTGCAGCAGGCTCACCGTCGTCGACTGGTTGACGAGTTGACCGCCGTCGAGCAGGACGACCAGCCAGCCGATGGTGAGGGTGAGCGCGAGGGCCACGAACACCCCGGGCACCGGGCGGCGGGCGGGCAGCAGCGCGCGGGTGGTCACGCGGCGGTCTCCCATACCGTGCCGAGGGCGAGCCCGACCACGTCCTCCTCGCGGCTGCCGGCGGGCAGTTCACCCACGATCCGGCCGTCACGCATGACCACGATCCGGTCGCTCATGCCGAGCAGCTCGGGCAGGTCGGACGAGATCATCAGCACGGCGGCGCCCTCTGCGGCGAGGCGGCGGACCAGGTCGTGGATCGCCGACTTCGCGCCCACATCGATGCCGCGGGTGGGTTCGTCGAAGAGCAGGACCCGGGGGTGCAGGGCGAGCCACCGGGCCAGCACGACCTTCTGCTGGTTGCCGCCGGAGAGGAAGCGGATCTCCTGGTGGTCACCGGCGGCGCGGACCTCGACGGCGGCGAGCAGTTCCCGCACCCGGGCGGTGCGCGCGGCCCGGCCGGAGCGGATCGGGAAGGCGGCCCGACCGGCCAGCAACGCGTTGTCGAGCACCGACTGACGGCCGATCGTGCCCTCGCCCTTGCGGTCCTCGGTGACGTAGGCGATCCCGGCCCGCATCGCCGCACGCGGGGAGCGCAACCGGACCGGCCTGCCGTCGAGGCTGACCTCGCCGGTGGTGAACGGGGCGGCCCCGAACAGGGCTCGGGCCAGCGCGGAGCGGCCGGAGCCCTGGAGCCCGCCGACGCCGAGCACCTCGCCCGCGCGCAGGTCCAGCTCGACGTCGCGCAGTCTGCGGTTCCCGCCGCGCCGGACGGTGAGCCGGACCGCGCCGACGTCGGCCGGGGCGGCGCGCGGCGGGTAGTAGTGCGACAGTTCGCGGCCGACCATGTGCCGGACGAGGTCGTCGGCGCTGGTGTCGGCGGTGTCCGTGGTGGTCACCCGGCGGCCGTCCTTGAGGACGGTGATCCGGTCGGACAGGTCGAAGACCTCGGCGAGCCGGTGCGAGACGTAGAGGATGCCGATGCCCTGTTCCTGGAGGCGGCGCACCAGGGCGTAGAGCAGGGTCACCTCGTGGTCGGCCAGGGCGGCGGTCGGCTCGTCCATGATGATCAGCCGGGCGTCCAGGGCGAGCGCCTTGGCGATCTCCACGACCTGCTGCTGCGCGACGCTGAGCCGCCCCACCGGCGCGTCGGCCGGCAGGGCCGTCTCCCCGACCGAGGCGAGGAGTCGCCGGGTGCGTTCGCGCATCCGGCGACGGTCGACCAGGCCACGGTGGGTGGGTTCGTGGCCCAGGAACACGTTCTCCGCGACGGTGCGTTCCGGCAGCAGGTTGAACTCCTGGTGGATGATGCCGATGCCGGCCCGCTGGGCGTCGCGCGGGCCGCCGAAGACGCGCGGCTCGCCGTCGAGGGCGACGGTGCCCGTGTCGGGGGCGTACCCGCCGGAGACGATCTTCATCAGGGTGGACTTGCCCGCGCCGTTCTCGCCGACGACGGCGTGCACCTCACCGGCGGCGACGTCGAGATCCACCCCGTCGAGCACGCGGACGCCGAGGAAGGACTTGCTGATTCCCCGCAGCGCGAGCAGGGGCGCCGGACGCCGGTCTGACATCGTCGAAGATCCTCACGGATAGTAGCCATGATCGGATGCCGTCCGCCGCCGGAGATCCTCCAGCGTGGACGGTCGATACTGTTTCCTCATCGAAGTGCGGCACTTCGTGTTGTCGTGCTCAAACTTTCGCTTGACACAACCGAAACATCACACGTATGAAGATAGATGTTCGGGTATGAGTTCGCAATCCCCCTCCCGCCAGGGACTTTCGGGCACCGTCCCATCGGCGCGGACCGGGAGAGTCACACCTGCGCGAGAGCCAGCACCGACACGGAGACACCGTTCATGGCGTCGTTAACATCCGACGACATCGATGCAGGATGCGCTCCGGCTCCCCACCCCCACGGAACGGCACCTCGGTCCGACATGACGGTGAGTCACCACCGCAAGCGTCGGCGCGCCACCCGTATCCCCTGCCCGTCCAACGAGGAGACGCCATGCGTCGCACGACAACCATCATCGGAGTGATCGCGGGTCTGTTACTGACCTTCGCGGTCGTGAACCCGGCGGCGGCGGCTCCCGCCTTCCGGGCCCTGGTGTTCACCAAGACCGCCGGTTACCGGCACGACTCCATCCCGGCCGGCGTCGCGATGTTCCAACAGCAGGCGGCGGCCAACAACTTCGAGGTGGTGCACAGCGAGGACTCGTCCGTGTTCACCCCGGCCAACCTCGCCACCTTCGACGTCCTCGTGATGTTCCAGACCTCCGGCATGGTCTGGACCTCGGCCGCCCAGCGTCAGGCGGTGGAGGGTTTCCTCGCCTCCGGCAAGGGGATCGTCGCCGTCCACAACGCCACCGACATGGGCATCGAGGGTGAATACACGTGGTGGGACCAGACCGTCAACGGCGGCGCGCACATGCCGGAACACTCCCCCGGCGTCCTGCCCGGCACCGCCATCGTGGCCGACAAGAAGCACCCCTCCACGGCCACCCTGCCGGACCGCTGGAACCGCAGCGAGGAGTGGTACAACTTCGACAAGAACCCGCGCGGTGACGTACACGTGCTGGTCACGGCGGACGAGCGGACGTACAACCCCGGCTCCCGGGCGATGGGTCCGGACCACCCGATCTCCTGGTGCCGCAGCGTCGGCGGCGGTCGGGTCTGGGCCACCGCCATGGGCCACGCCATCGAGTCCTACAGCGAGACCCACTTCCGCAACCACGTGCTCGGCGGGGTGAAGTGGGCCGCCGGCAACGAACCCGGCGACTGCGGCGGCACGGTCTGGGGCAACTTCGAGAAGCGCTCGCTGGACACCAACACCGTCGACCCGATGGCCCTGGCGGTGACCCCCGACGGCCGGGTGATCTACGTCCAGCGCGGCGGCCAGATCAAGATCTTCAAGCCGAGTACGAACAGCACCGTCACCGCGGGCACGCTCAGCGTCTACACCGGTGGCGAGGACGGCCTCACCGGGCTGGCCCTGGACCCGAACTTCGCCACCAACGGGTACGTCTACCTGTACCACTCCCCCGCCAGCAGCTCCACCGACATCAACCGGGTCTCCCGCTACACGCTGAGCGGTGACACGTTGACCATGTCCAGCGGGGTCACCGTCATCGACATCCCGGCGTACCGCGACCGGACGTACCCGGAGCCCGGCCACACCGGCGGGTACATGGAGTTCGGGCCGGACGGCAACCTCTACATCGGCACCGGTGACGACGTCGCGCCGAACCTCGACCCCAACTGGCAGGGTTACGCGCCGCTGGACTGGCGCTCGGGCAAGCACATGCTCGACGCCGCCCGCACCGCCGGCAACACCAACGACCTACGGGGCAAGCTGCTGCGCATCCGGCCCTCGGCGAGCGGCGGTTACACCATCCCCTCCGGCAACCTCTATCCGCAGGGGACGGCGCAGACCCGGCCCGAGGTCTACGCGATGGGCTTCCGCAACCCGTTCCGCTTCTCCATCGACCCGGCCAACGGCTGGGTCTACCTGGCCGACTACGGGCCGGACCGGAACCCGCCGACCACCAACCGTGGCCCGGAGGGTCTCGTCGAGCTGAACGTGATCAAGGCACCGGGCAACTACGGCTGGCCGTTCTGCCACGGCGACAACCAGCCGTACGCGCCGTACAACCCGGACACCGGTGCGGTCGGGGCCAAGTTCAACTGCGCCGCCCCGGTCAACAACTCCCCCAACAACACCGGCCTGACCAGCCTGCGCCCGGTGGTCGCGCCGAACATGTGGTACGGCTACGGCACCTCGACCACCTTCCCGGAGCTGGGCTCCGGCGGCTCGGGGCCGATGGGCGGCCCGGTCTACCGCTACAACGCGGCGAACCCGTCGCAGACGAAGTTCCCGCCGTACTACGACGGGGTGCACTTCTTCTACGAGTGGTCGCGCAGCTACCTCAAGGAGGTGCACTTCGACTCGGCGACGGCGGTCACCCGGACCAACGCGTTCCTGCCCACCACCCGGTTCAACAAGCCGATGGACATGGAGTTCGGCCCGGACGGATCGCTCTACCTGCTGGAGTGGGGCACCAACTTCGGCGGCGGCAACAGCGACTCGGGTCTCTACCGGATCGACTACGTCCAGGGTGGGCGGTCCCCGATCGCGAAGGCCGCCGGCACGCCCACCAGCGGCAACGCCCCGTTGACGGTGCAGTTCTCCAGCGCCGGGTCGGCGGACCCCGACCCCGGTGACACGCTCAGCTACCAGTGGACCTTCGGTGACGGCACCACGTCGACGGCGGCCAACCCGTCGCACGTCTACACCGCCAACGGCAACTACACCGCCCAGCTCAAGGTCACCGACAGCACCGGCAAGACCGGCTTCGCCAACGTGGCGATCACGGTCGGCAACACCGCCCCGGTGGTCACCATCACCACACCGGCGCACGGCGGCATGCTCACCTTCGGCGACCGGGTCTCCTACCAGATCAGCGTCTCCGACCCGGGTGGGGCGGCGATCGACTGCGCCAAGGTGATCCTCAACCCGGCGCTCGGGCACGACGACCACGCGCACGAGACCACCGACCTGCCCGGCTGCTCCGGCACCATCTCCACCGACCTGCTCGGCGGGCATCCGGATGGCGCGAACCTGTTCTACGTGCTCAACGCGCGGTACACCGACAACGGCGGGGCGGGCGGGGCCGCACCGCTGACCGGGCACGCACAGGTGATCCTCCAGCCCAAGCACAAGCAGGCCGAGTACTACAGCAGCCAGTCCGGCACCCGGGTGGTCGACCAGGCCGGCGCGGAGAGCGGCAAGCGGATCGGTGACATCTCCAACAACGACTGGGTGGCCTTCACCCCGATGAGCCTCTCCGGCATCAGCACGGTCAGCTACCGGCTGTCGTCACCCTCCGGCGGCGGCACGATCGAGCTGCGGGCCGGTTCCCCCACCGGCACGCTGCTGGCCACCACGCCGGTCCCGGCCACCGGCGGCTGGGACAACTACCAGTCGACGCCACCGGTGAACGTCACCGCCCTGGCCGGTACGCACACCCTGTACCTGGTCTTCAAGGGCAGCGGCAACAACTGGTTCGACCTCGACTCGCACACGTTCGGCGGTGCGGGGGTCGGTGTCGGCGGCACCGGCGGGGTGGCCGGGCGGACCTGGACCCTCACCGCGCAGCACAGCGGCAAGGTGATGGACGTCAACGGGGTCTCCACCGCCGACGGCGCCCAGATCCACCAGTGGGCCGCCAGCGGCGGGAACAACCAGAAGTGGCAGGCGGTCGACGCCGGCAACGGTGCCGTCACCCTCCGGGCGGTGCACAGCGGCAAGTGCGCGGAGATCGTCGGTTCGTCCACCAGCGCGGGTGCCTTCCTCCAGCAGGCCACCTGCGGCACCGGCAACCAGCAGAGGTTCACCGTCACGGCGACCGGCACCAGCGGCGTCTACACGGTCCGCAGCGTGCTGAGCGGCCTCTGCCTGGACGTCAACGGCGCGGCCACCACCGACGGCGCGCGGTTGGTGCAGTGGACCTGCCACGGCGGCACGAACCAGCAGTGGCGGTTCGGCGCGGCCTGACGACCGCGACGCTGATCCGCCGATGACAGCAGTCGGGACCGGCCTCCACATACGGGAGCCGGTCCCGACCGCCGTGCGCGGACCCGGTCAGCGTGCGCGGACCCGGGCGGGTTGTGCGGACCCGGGGCGACGTGCGCGAACCCGGGGCGGCCTGTGCGGCCCCGGACGGCGTGCGCAGACCCGGTCGGGTCAGTGGCCGTCGGACTCGGCCAGCGGTGCGCCGGCACGCCCGCCGTGGCCGTTCACGCCGCCGACCGTCGCGCCGGTCGGCAGGTACGCCGTCCGGGTCGGTGCCGGACCGCCGTACTCCGGCAGCAGCCGTCGTCCCGCCGACCCGGGCCGGACGTCGGGCCCCTCGGTGCTGCGGGCCGCCGGAGGGCGGACGGCGGCGCGGATCGTCCGCTCGTCGACGCGGACGCCGAGGCCCGGCGCGTCGCCGAGGACGAAGGCACCGTCCTCCACGTGCAGGTCGAGCGTGACGCCGACCGGCGGACGCAGGTCCTGCAACTCGCTGGTCAGGTGGTTGGGCACCGACGTCGCCGCGTGCAGCAGCCCGACCGGACTGTTGCCGATCGGGCTGACCGGCAGGTCGTGGGCGTGCGCCAGGGCCGACGTACGCAGGAAGTGGGTGACTCCCCAGACGGCGGCGGCCTGGACGATGTCGACCGCCCCGGCGGCGATCAGCGGGCGGTACTGCTCCAGCCCGGTCAGGTTCTCGCCGGTGGCGACGGAGGCACGCACCCCCCGGCCGACGGTGGCCAGGCCCTCGGCGTCCCAGCGGCGGACGGGCTCCTCGATCCAGATGAGATCGAGGGTGCGTTCGAGTTCGCCGACGTGGCGGACGGCCTGCTTGCGGGTCCACGCCTCGTTGACGTCGAGCATCAGACCGGGGCGGCGTCCGTGCCCGGCCTCGGTCAGCACCTGTTCGACCAGGCCGAGGCGATGCCGGTCGCGGGCGATGTCCAGACCGCCCTTGAGCTTGGCGGCGCGCAGGCCGTGCGCGGCGTACGCGCGGTAGGTGTCGACCAGCTCGTCGTCGGTCAGGCCGATGTCCAGGCCGGAGGCGTACGCGGGCACCCGCCGGTCGCGTCCGCCCAGCAGTCGCCAGAGTGGCTGGCCGGCGGCCTGCGCCTTGATGTCCCAGAGGGCGGTGTCGAGCGCGCCGATGGTGCCGAAGACCGCGCCCGCGTGTCCGGCCTTGAAGCTGTGGCGCAGCATCCGGTCGTAGAGCGTCGGGACGGCGCGCGGGTCCTCGCCGTCGAGGGCCGCGAAGACGCGTTCGATCTCCACGTGCGGGCCGAGGCCGACTCCGGAGATCCCCTCGTCGGTGTCGACGACGACGATCGACACCGGGACCACCCCGTCGGCGAGGACGCCGTTGGCGTCACCGACGGGGCGGCCCCATTCCTGCACCGTGGTGAGCGTCCGATATCCGGTGATCCGCATGTCAGCCCTTCGTGGAGCCGGCGGCGACGCCGTCGGCGATCTGGCGCTGGAGGAAGAGGTAGACCAGCAGGACGGGGAGCGCGGCGATCAGCACCCCGGAGGCGAAGGTCGGGATGTCGTCGGAGTACTGCCCGCGCAGAGAGGTCACGCCCACCATCAGGGTGCGCTGGTCGGCCGAGGGCATCATGACCAGCGACATCAGGACGTCGTTCCAGCAGAACAGGGCGTTGAGGATGCCGACGGAGAGCAGCGCCGGGGTGCCCAGCGGCAGCATGATCCGGCGGTACACGCCGTAGAGGCTGTTGCCGTCGATCCGGGCCGCGTCGATGATCTCCGGCGGGATCGACCGGTAGTAGCTGGTCATCAGGAAGACGGTGAAGGGCAGGAACTGGGCGACGTAGACCAGGATCAACCCGGGGTACGTGTCGATGAGCGCGGTGTCGGCCATGATCCGGGCCAGCGGCACCATGATCACCTGGAACGGCACGAAGAGACCCGCGAGGCAGCCGAGGAAGAGCGCCCGCGACCCACGGAAGCGCACCTGGCTGAGGGCGAAGCCGGCCATCGAGCCGAGCAGCAACAGCAGGAGCACCGACGACGACACCACGATCACCGAGTTGACGAAGTATCGGCTCATGCCGACGCTGCTCCACGCCGTCTCGATGTTGTCCCAGCGCAGCCTGTCGGTCAGGGCGAAGCGGTCGAGGATGTAGTCGCGCCGGGTCTTCATCGCGACGTTCGCGGTGAACAGCAGGGGGTAGATCGTCGCCAGGGCGAGCACCAGCATCGGGACGGCGATCAGCCACCGCCCCGGCCGCAGTCGGGACATCAGTTCTCCCTTCCGGCCCGGCTGAGCAGCTTGATCTGCACCAGCCCCACCACGAGCATGATCACGAAGAGGACCGTCGAGGCGGCCGACGCGAGGGCGGGCCGGTTCATCTGGCCCTGCTGGATCCAGATGTAGTACTCCGGCAGGTAGGTGGACCCCTCCGGGCCGCCGCTGGTCATCACGAACAGCAGCCCGAACATCGAGGTCAACATGCCGATCATCGTGGTCACGAAGACGAACTGGATGGTCCGGGACAGCCCCGGGACGATCACGTGCCGGATGACCTGGGGCAGCGAGGCCCCGTCCACCCGGGCGGCGTCCAGCAGGGCGGCGTCGAGGGTCGCGAGCCCGGCGAGGAAGACCACCAGGGACATCCCGAAGGTGGCCCAGACGTGCACGCCGACCACCACGAACATCGCGATGTCCGGGTCGCCGAGCCAGTCGATCGGCCCGACACCGGCCGGGCCGAGGAGGGAGTTGAGCGGGCCGTCCACCGCGAGCAGCAGGTTGAAGATCGCGCCGACGATGACCGGGGAGAGCACGGCCGGGAAGAAGTAGACGCTGCGGTAGAGCCGGTGCCCGGGGACCCGCAGGTAGATGAAGGTCGCCAGCAGGCCGGGGATCGCCACCGCCACCGGCAGCAACAGCACCAGCCACCCGACGTTGCCCAGCGCGGTCCGGAACAGCGGGTCGGCCAACAGCTCCCGGTAGTTGTCGACGCCCACCGCCGTGCCGTCGCGGGCCCCGTCCCCGGTGAACGAGAAGTTGACGCCGAGCAGCAGCGGATACAGCCGCAGCACCACGATGATCAGTACGGCCGGGGCGACCAGGACGTACGGTGCGAGGCGCTCGGAGCGCAGGCGGCCGGCGGCCCGCGCCGCACCGGTCCGGCGACGGTCGGCCGCCGCGTCGGTCCGTCCGGCCGGAGCCGGACGGACCGACGACTGCGCGTTCCCGATCGGCACGAACTCAGCCCGCCTGGTCGGAGGCGGCCAGTTGCCGCACCACCTCGTCGACGCCGGCCGAGCCGCTGAGCAGTTGCTGGGACAGTCTGCCCATCAGGTCCAGGGTCTTGGAGGAGAGCGCCACGTGCAGGGCCGGCTTGCCGTCCGCGGTCTCGGCCACGATGCCCGCCACCGCCGGGCCGCCCTGCGACACGTCGATCGTGGTGTCGGCGGCGATCGCGCCCGCGTCGGCGTAGAAGGTCTTGAGCGCCTCGGTCGAGGTGAGCGAGCGGACCAGGTCGGCGGCGACCTTCGGGTCCTTGGTCCACTTGGCCACGCCGTAGCCGATCCCGCCGTCGAAGGGCAGGCTCGGGGTGGTGCCCTCGGTGACCACCGGGGCGTTCATCACGCCGAGCTTCTCCGGCGTCAGGAACTCGTTGAAGTCCTTCCAGTGCCCGACGTCCGACATCAGCCCGATGACGTGGGCGGCCTTGCCGGACTGGAAGAGGGCGAACCCGTCGTTGAACATCGCGGTCGAGTTCGCGCCGTCGGTGTTCAGCCCGGCGTCGCCGGCCTCCTGCCAGAGCTGGAAGACCCGCTTGACGTGCGGTGAGTTCCAGTCGCGCTTGCCGGCGACCCAGTCGTCGTACTCCTGCGCGGTGAGCGTGGCGGAGCCCAGTGCGGAGAGCCAGAACTGGATGCCCGCGCCCTCCTTGTTGCCGAGTGCGAAGCACTTGGCACCGGCTCTGGCGATGGCGGCGCAGTCGCTGAGGAACTCGGTCCAGGTCGTCGCCGGGGCGGCGGGGTCGAGCCCGGCCTTCTCGTACAGCGCCTTGTTGTAGTAGATCGGGTGGCCCTGCAACGTCACCGGACCGGCGTAGGTGCGGCCCTCCTCGGTGAAGGCGTCCCAGCCGGCCAGGCGCTCCCGGTCTTCGGCGAGATACTCGTCCAGCGGCACCAGCGTGTCGACCCGGTCCCGGATCTGGCCGCCGCCGTTGAACAGCATGACGTCCGGGCCCTTACCGGCCTGGATCGCCGCGCCCAGCAGGGTGTAGTACTGGTCGAACGGCTGCGCGACGAACTCGACCGTCACGTCCGGGTGCTTCGTGGCGAAGTCCGCCTTGGCCTTGTCGAGATACGCGGCGGCGGACGCCTCACCGGACTTCCAGTCCCACACCACCAGCTTGCCGTCCGCGCCACCGCCGGACCCGCCCGATCCGGTGGCGCTTCCACAGCCGGCCGTCGCTACCAGTCCCACAACGAGGACGGCGGACCAGAGTGCGCGTTTCATCGTTGTTCACCTCTGAACGGGAATGGCCGACGGCTCCACCGCAGGCCAACAATGTGCGAAAACGTAACTCGTATGACGTCTGACGTCAACGGTCAGACGTACACTGACCACCGGACGTCGTGCCACGGCAAGCAAATCGGAGGGGACATGACGCCATCGCAGGAGACGACCGTGGACGCCACGGCCGCCCCGGCCTGGACCCGCCGGCCGCAGAACCTGGCGCGCGCCGTCACCGCCGAGTTGGTGCAGCGGATCGTGCGCGGGATGCATCCGTCCGGTTCTCCCCTGCCCCCCGAGCCCGTGCTCTGCGAGACCTTCTCGGTGAGCCGGACCGTGGTCCGGGAGGCGGTGAAGGTCCTCCAGGAGAAGGGCCTGGTGCAGGTACGCCAGGGCGCCGGCACCACGGTCACCGAGCCCTCGAACTGGGACATGCTCGACGAACTCGTCCTCGCCGCCACCATCGCCGAGGACGACAGCCTCGCCATCCTGGACGACCTGGTGGTCACCCGCCGGCTGCTCGAATCGGACATGGCGCACGTCGCCGCCCGGCAGGCCGACGGCGAGACCATCGAGCGCCTGCGGGCGCTGGTCGACCGGATGGACGAACTCGTCGACGACACTGTCGCCTACCACGAGCACGACCGGGCCTTCCACGACACGGTGATGCAGGCGTCCGGCAACCGGATCGCCCGTGGGGTGGTCCGCTCGCTGGAGAGCCAGGTCGCCAACACCGCGCGGTACATGGGTCGCACCCAGCGCTCGCTCTGCGTGGCGTCCAACCGGGGACACCGTCGCATCTACGAACGGATCGCCGCCCGCGACCCGGCCGGTGCCGCCGAGGCGATGTTCACCCACATCACCGAGGCGTGGCTGGTCCGCCGCAAGGGCTCCGGCAAGCCGACCCGACTGCAACGCTGACACCGCCCCTCCATTCGCCGTCGGCAGCCGTCACCGGTCGTCGACCGGTGACGGCTGCCGTGGTGATCCCGCTGTCCTGCCGAGGTCAGGAGAACTGCGCGAAGAACCGCCAGATCTCGCCCTTGGTCCAGGTCGTGATGCCGCTCTCGCCGTACGTCCCGTCCACCGGGCCGGGCATGTGTCCGTTGTCGAAGGCCGCCCACTGCACCGGGTAACCCGACCGGCAGCCGGAGTACACGGTGGTGATGTGGGTGCGGCTGCCGCCACCGGGCTCGGGCGGGTTCTGCGCCGCGCACCCGTTGTTACGGACGAACGTGTCGCGCAGCGCGCGCCCCTGACCGATGTTGAGCACGTTGTCCGAGATGCCGTGCAGCCCGAAGTACGCGATCGGCTGGGTGCCGCCGGAGCAGCCGCTGATCTGGGCACCGGCGATCACCGCGACGGCCCGGAACACGTCGGCCCGCGCACAGGCCAGGGCGTAGCTCATGCCGCCGCCCCAACTGAAGCCGGTGGCGAAGCGCTGCCTCGGGTTGACGCAGAGGTCGCTCTCGATCCGCCGGATCATGTCGTCCACGAACGTGACGTCCTCGCCACCGGCGTTGCCCCAGCCGTTGCCGAGCCCCTGCGGCGCGACCAGGATCGCGCTGTTGTTGGACTGCTCCTGCTGGCCGTAGTACGACCAGGCGGTCCCGCTGGTGCCGCCGTTGGAGATCTCCTGCATGGTGCCGCCACGCCAGTGGAAGGCGAAGATCAGCCGGTACGGGTTGTTCGGCTGGTAGTTGGCGGGTACGCGCAGGATGAACGACCGGCTCTTGCCGCCGCTCTGGATCGTGTGCGTACCGCTGGTCAGGGTGGGCGTACGGCCGCATCCGGTGCCGCCCGGCGGGTTGGGGTTGCTCCCGTCGACGCGGACGAGCTGCCACTGCTGGTTGCCGCCGTTCCAGTCCGCGTACTGGACGATGTTCGCCCCGTCGGCGGTCGACGCGCCTTGGACCTCCACGACCTTGCCGCTGTGCCGGCTGACCAGCCGGACGTGGCCGCCGTCCGAGTCGGCCAACCGGAACTGCTGGTTGGCCCCGTTGTTGTCCGACCAGGCGACGATCGGGGCACCGTCGGCGGTGGACAGGTTCTGCACGTCGAGGACCTTGCCGGAGTGCCGGGACTTGAGCCGATAGAAGCCGCCGCCGGAGTCGACGAACTGCCACTGCTGGTTCGCGCCGTTGTTCCGCGTCCACTGGGTGATCCGCGCGCCGTCGTTGGTGGCCGAGGCGTACAGGTCCAGCGCCTTGCCGCTGGTCCGGTTCACCAACACGTACCACGCGGTGGTGTCGACCGTCGCGGCGGACGCGGGCGTGGCGCTCACCGCCACGACCGTGCCGGCCGTCATGACCACGGCGAGCGCGGCGGCCAGTACGGATCGTCGACCGCGTCTCGGCGGGGAGGCGGGACGGGCCTCGCCGATGACTGTCATGGTCCACTCCTTCGGTCGGGGTCGCCTGCGGGCGGGACCGCCCGCGCGCGCCCGGCTGGGGGTGCCGGCGTCGGGTGGTGGCGTCAGCACGTCGGTGTGTCGTGGGGATGCCCGGACGGCGGCGCCCGATCCGGCGACACGAGCCCACGAGGGAGCGGTCCACCAGGTCGGGGCGTGGTGTCGACGCCGGACGACCGGACCGCTCGCTCATCGAAATCTAACGATGCAAACGTCATACGTCAAACGACAGATGTAGGGCTGTCCCGGAAAGTGGCTGCACTGCGCCTCGCCGGGGACCAGAATGGCGCGGTGCGGATCACCGAGATCGACCCCGGCGGCGACGAGACACTGGCCCGGACGCTGCTTTCGATCCAGCACGCGGCGTACGCGGTGGAGGCGTCCCTCATCGGCGACGACCGGATCCCGCCCCTGCACGAGACGCTCGACGCGCTGCGCACCGCGCCGCTGCGCTGGCTCGGCGCCCACCACGACGGACGGCTGGTCGGAGCGGTGGCCTGGTCGGAGGACCCCACCGAGCGGGACATCGACCGGCTCATGGTGGACCCGACGGCCCACCGTCGCGGCACCGGCACCGCCCTGGTGCGGACGCTCCTCGCCTCGGCCGGCGACCGGCGGACCGTGGTCGCCACGGGCGCGGCGAACCTCCCGGCCCGCCGGCTCTACGAGCGTCTCGACTTCCGCCTGATCGGCGAGCGCGAGGTCATCCCCGGCCTCCGGATCGCCGAGTACGCCCACGAACCGGCGACCTGAACCACCCTCCCGTCGTCACCTGCCTCGCCCCGGTCCAGGGAGACGGGTGGCGTGTCGGGCTCCGGGACAGAAACGGCGTGGTCAGACCAGCCCGAGGCCGATGGCGAGTTGGGTGATCGTCGTCGACGCGTCCTGGTCACGGGCCACGTGGGCGACCATCTCTCGCACCGCCGGTCGGTGCCGGATCTCGGCGGGCGCGGTGGCGTCGGCCTGGATCAGCACTCGGGCCGCGTTGGTGGCGTCGTCGGTGTCCAGGTAGGCGCGAGCGGCGTCGACGAGGTGCGCGGCGCGATGCTCGACGGGCAGCCACCGCCACTCGTCCCGGCCGATCGCCTGCTCGTGCCGCGCGACGGCGTCCGAGGTGTCGCCGAGTTCGATGGCGGCGGTGACCCGGGCCAGTTCGACGGAGGTCGGGCCGAAGGCGGTGCGATGGTGGTCGTGTCCCTCGCCGACCCGGGCGGCCATTTCGGCGGCTTCGTCCAGCAGGTCAGCGGCGGCGCGGTCGTTGCCGCAGGTCGCGGCGATGAGGGCGGCCTGCACGAGCAGGCTGCCGCAGAGCGACACCTCCGGCGGTTCGCCGGTGTCGGGGTCGGCTGGGGCGATCTGGTAGGCGGCGGCCAGCATCACCGAGCGCGCCCGCGCCGACGTCCGGAGCACCTGACCGAGCTGCACCGACGCGCACGCCAGCAACAGGCGGTCGCCGGTAGCGGCGGACATGGCACGGTCGGCGGCCAACCAGGCAAGCTGATGCTCGTCCAGCTTGACCAACAACGCCGTGGTGACCCGGTACGCCTCCACCACCAACGCCCGACCCACCTCCGGATCCTGGGCGTACGCCCGGTGCACGGTGGTCAACAGCCCCGGCAGCAGGTCGATCAGGTGCGGGTATCGGGCGTGCTGGTAGGTGGTCCACGCGTGCGCGACCTCCCGCGCCACCCGCTCCGGCGGCATCACCTCGCCGCGCGCCGACGGGCGGCCGAGGGCCATCTCGTACGTCGACATCGCCGCCCTGATCCGGGCGACACCCTCATGACGCTCAACCGCATCGGCGGGCTCGACGTCCCGGCCGAGCAGAGTCGCGGCGTCCACCCGCAGCACGGTGGCGATGTCGCGGATGACCGACAGGCGCTCCAGCGACCGCACGCCACGTTCGACCTTGTCGACCCAACTCTTCGACTTGCCCAGGCGGTCGGCGAACGTCTGCTGCGACAGATTCCGCCGCGCTCGCAGGTAGGCGACCCGCCGCCCGATCGGAACCGGGTCACCGGGCACGACGCCACCGCCGATCCGGCACCGCCCGGGTCGTCTCCTCGACCGGTATCCGCTCCGCCTCAGCCTGCGCCAGGATGCGTTGCTTCGCGGCCTCCCGCTCCGCCGCCTCTGCCTGCTCGCCACGGCTGTGCCCTCGCTCGTGTTCCACGCCGCCCACGTACGACCCCTCATCAGACAGGGCACGGCGGTGTGGGTACTCGGGAAGATGTGGCCACCGCCGCGCCGGTGCAGAGGCGCGACCGCAGCACATCGAAGAAGGACGAACATGCGGACCGCGCTGTAGTCGGGACGCTACGGAACGCACACGTGCTAGCTGGAACGCTTACGCACCACCACTACGCGGCCAGGCTCATCCGCTCGCACAGCCCCCGCAACTCCGGCGACGTCGCGCCCTTACGCAGCAACGACCGTGCCGTCTCCCGCGCCGACACCGACGAACGGGCGTGTTGCGACCCGACCCGCTCCGCAGCGAGCAGCATCCGCACCGCATCCCGATCCCGGCCGACCGCCTCAGCGGCACGGCCCATGTCGAGCCAGAAATACACCTGCCGCACCGCTGGCAGGCCCGCCAGCTCCACGCCCGATGCCGTCTGCAACGCCGCCTCCGGACGACCCGTGTCGAGCAGGAACGCCATCAGCCACAGCGCCACGTTCCGTGGCCCCCAGGCGAGATCCCAACTGTCGGTCTCCCCGGTGTGCGCCGCGATCTGCCCCGCTTCGGCAAGGTGCTCCTCCGCACCCGCCTGATCCCGCAGCCCGGCGAGGTGATGCGCCCGTGCCAGATGCAGAAACCCCAACACGTCCAACGCCCCATCAGCGCCGCTGCCCGAAAGATCGCCAGCCGCGACGTCGCACAGCGCCCGCGCCGGACCGTACGCCCCCGAATAGGCCGACACCCGCGCCCGGTTCGCCGCCGCAACCCCGGCCGCCACCGGGTCATCAAGCAACCCGGCCGCCTCGGCACACCGCTCTGCCGCCAGCCACGCATGCGCCGGGTAGCTGACGTTCAGCAACGACCCCATCGCCACGCCGTACACCGGCACCATCTCCGCCAACGCCACTCGCCGATCGGTGAGGCCGTGCATCGCCGGCACCAGATCGACAAGCCGCCGCAACGCGCCCGCGTAGTCACACCGCCCATACAGGCCACGCACGAGCGCCGCCTCTCGGCACACCTGATCGACAGTCGCCACCGCATCGGAACGCTTGGACATCGGCGTGTCCATCATGATCCGCCAGACTCGCTCCGCGTCGATGCGCGCCGCGTCGAGCTGCCGATCAGCCGGTGTGTACCCCTGCCCGGTCAGGTCCACTACCGAGCATTCAAGAGCCGCCGCCAGATCCACCACCATGTACCGGTCGGTGCGCTGCTGACCACGCTCGATCCGCGACCACGAGGTGTGGGAGATGCCTGCGCGACTGGCCGCGTAGCGCACACTCCAACCACGCAACTCCCGACGAGCACGAATACGATCACCAATCGAGGGATCAACAGGTATCGGCCGACGAGCCATCAGCGGCACTCCCAGTTCACACGAGAACCCCTGCCGATCATCCCCGGCAGGCTGCCACTCCGGACGGTACACCGACGAGCACCGACAGCACTCGCATGTGCTTGATCGTCAAACAAAGCTGTCAGAAGTTGCGACGGACCTTCGAGCATCCGCCACCAGCGGGAACGCTACTCAATCTCCTGCTCGCACGACGCCCAAGGCTCATTGCTGGTCGACGTCGACTGTGTCCTGTACCCCTGTTCCCGGATACCCGAAAGCGCCTACGGTCTGCGCCTCGTGCGCCGCAGGCGGCGGCGTCAGAAGCTGATACGAGGCACGCAACTGGCCGGCCTCACACCCGCTGACAGTCAGCAAATCGTTCAGCATCCGGCGACGACGTCACAGCACACCTAAATCCAGCAACTTGCGGTGGGCTGGGTGCCCGTGCCATCCCGTCCACCGTACGATCCACCCGAGGCAGAAGGAGTGACAGCCGTCACATGGCTACTTCTGCCGAGTCATGAGTCTCCGTCCGGGGTCGAACGGGGGTCAGATGATCAAGGGCCCGCTCGCTACGATCAGCGAACAAGCCCTTGAACTGCTACTTAAGGGTGGAGCCGAGGGGACTCAAACCCTGACCCCCACACTGCCAGTGTGGGAGGACACGCCAACCAACACAGGTTCGGACCAACCGCCGTCAGTGTGATTCGCGGCAGGACGGTTGATTCACGGCCAGCTTTCGTCGCTTTCAAGAAGCTCGGTCAGCTTCTCGTAGATAGCGAAGTACTCTTGCCGGTCGAACTCCGGAGGGCGCCAATCCTTGGCCTCGAAATGGTGAAGCGCTTCATCGGGGACGGGAATTCCGTACTCCTTGATGTACTCCACCGCGTCCAGACGCCAGTAGTAGACGCCATCCGAGGCAATGGCCGAGCCGCCGCTCACGCCGAAGCGATCTCCGATCTCATCTCGCGTATACCCCATCCACGCCAAGAAGATCGGACACTGGCTCAGGTAATTCGTGACCCGAGCCCGGAGGACAGCCGGCATTTCAGAGGATCGGTCAAGCTGTCCACCGGACCATGACACTCCCCCCGGTCTTGGAGCAAGAGAACCCAAGGGCCGCAATTCCAACCTAGTGGACATTAGAATTTCCCCTGTAGGAGTTCGCCGGTTTTCGGATGGAGCTGCGCCTGACGGGTTGTCGCGTAGACATCAACACGAAGGATATGCGCAAGGTCACGAGCCGCTTCGCGACCGCCATGACACATCACCAGCGTGATCGCGCATCCGGTGTAAGCGGGGTTCTCGCGGATCGCGGCCGCAATCTGCTGGATATGGGTAACGTTGCCGTTGACAATAGGCCTTCCCCCCGACGTTCCATGAACGATCACATCATGCCGGCCGCCAGCTCCGACTGACCGACCGAAGTTCGTCAGCGTCGCCGCGTCATCGCCAATCGCTGTTGCCGTCGAGCTGTACCGGACCGTCGCCCCGCTCGCCAGGAACGAGTCCACACTAGTGCCCCCACGGGCTGCTGATCGGGCCCCGGCACCTGCCATTCCCATGGATGTGCGTAAGCCTGCCCCACCAGTGAGGCCGACAGCCCCTGCGCCGAGGGCGGGCAGGAGAACTGCGCCGCCTGCGCCAAGCACGCCGCCTATGGCTCCGCCGAGTAGGGCTTCGCCGGCGAGTTGCCAGCCAGTTTCGTCGTCGGCGTCGAGGCCGTTGGTGACCAGCGAGGCAACGGCGCCGCCGACGAACCCGCCGATTGCTGCGCAGCCGACGGCACCGACACCGAAGCTTCCGGCCGTGCAGGCTGCGCCGATGGCTACGCCGGCGACGACGCCAGCGACCGCACCCACTGCCCCAGCGTTGCGGCACCAGAAGCTGGCTTGGCATTCGCGTTTTTTGCGTTCTGCTTCGGCGCGTTCGTTGCTTGCTTTACGGAACGCTTCGCGCTGCTGCTGGCAGCTGGATCCGCAGGCCGGGGGGACGTACTTCTTGACGATCCTGGTTGTGGTCTCCCCGGAGGGAGTGGTGTCGACGTAGGCGCGGTCGCCGGTGTCCTCGTTGTTCTCCGTGAAGTACATGCCGGTTGGGTCGGCGTTGTCGATGGGGTTGTTTCCGCCGTACTGGTATGCGTTGTACTGGGCTGGATCGTCGGCGACGAGGACCGGGTCCACGGAGATGAACCGGCCCAGCGTCGGGTCGTACTGCCGGGCGCCGACGTTGGTCAGCCCGGTGGGGTCGATGTCTCCACCGACGAATCCCTTGTTGTTGACCCAGACCGGGTTCGCGCCGCGGGGCGCCCCGTATGGGGTTTGGCGGCGGATGGAGACGGTCTGGGTTCCGGCGTTGACGGCGGTCTGTTGCGTGCCCTGGTGGTCGTTGAAGAGCCAGGTCAGGTCGGTGGTCGCCGAGCCTGCCTTGCGGGATGCGCAGATGGTGCCGGCGAAGCTGTAGTAGCGAGTACCGGTGTTGACGCTGCCTTCGCGGCGGATCTCCTGCCCGGGAAGGTAGAGGGTGGTGCCGTTGCTGTCGCGGCGGATGATCCTGGTGCCGTCGGCGTCGTAGATGTTGGTTTCGATGGTCTGGCCGCCGGCCGCGACCGTGGCGAGCTTGCCTTCGGCGTCCCAGCCGAGGGTCTGGCTGTTGGTGCCGGTGCCGCAGTTGTTCGCGGCGGTGCCGGTCGGCCGGCAGAGGGTGTTGCCGGCGCCGTCGTAGGTGTAGCTGTTGACGACGCTGCTCTGGCCTGGCGCCTGGGTCGTCATGGCGGTGACGGCGTGTGGGCGCACGACGTTCTGGCCGCCGGTCGGCACCGTGTAGGTGCGGGTGGTGTCGCCGCTGGCGGTGTGGCTGGTCTCGGTCAACCGGGAGCCGGTGGTGTTGAAGGTCCAGTCGTGCCAGTACGGTGCCGGGCCGCCCAGGTTCGCCACCGTCGGGTCTGTCTGGCAGTCCACCCCGGCCTTCGGCGTCCAGGCGGTGGTGAGTCGGCCCAGCGGATCTTGCCGGAAGCACTGGGTGTCGGCATGGCCGATCTGCGGCCTCTCCTCGATCGAGGTGATGTTGCCGCTGTGGTCGTAGCTGTAGTTACGGTCGGAGACCGTACCGACGATGGTTTCCCGTTCCACCATCGTGCGGTCGATGCGGCGGGTGGACTCGTCGCGGAACACGGTGTCCTGAGTCCAAACGCCGCCCGGCATCTTGTAGATCGAACCGCTGCGTTCGCCGTAGGCGGTGTAGCTGGCGGTGGCCATCGTGCCAACCGAGCCGGTGAGGCTGGTGTCCAGCCGGACGGGCATCCCGGTGGTGGCGTGGTAGTCGGTGGTTACTTCCTCTGTGACCAGCCCACCACCAGCCGGGTAGGAGATGGAGGTCGGCGCGCCGGTCGCGGCCGAATAGTTGTAGGCGTAGATGTAAGTGCCGCTCAGGCCGGTCTCGTTGCCGGGGACGACATAGTTGGCACCCTTGGGCTGGTAGCGGTCATCGAAGCTGCGCACCTGCCACCGGTAGGCGTTGCTGCTGCCGGCCGGCTCATAGCGGACCGCCTGGGTAAGTTGACCCCTGAAGCCGCTCTGCCCGGTGTAGAGGGTGTCGTACCTCCATTCGGCGCGCAGCGCTCCGTTGGCGGAGTCGTCGCGCAATTCCTTCTTCCGGCCCAGCGCGTCGTAGACGTACCAGAGCACTTCACCGCGAGCGTCGGTGGTCTTGGTCAGTTCGTTTATGTCGTTGAAGGTGCTGGTCGTCGTGCCCTTGTCGGGATCGGTCGTACGCCACAGGCGGCCCTTGGCGTCGTACTCGTTTTCCCACCTGTTCCCTGCCGGGTCGACGGTCCTGACCAACTGGCCCTTGCGGTTGTAGACGTACTCCGTTTCCTGGTACGCACCGCCGACACCGGCAGTGGTGGTGTGCTGACGCAGCTTGGCTACGCGGCCCTCGATATCAGTCACGGTCGTGGTCGGGGTACCGCCCTGTGGTGGAGTCACCCTGGTCAGGTCACCCTCGTGGACGGTGATCGTGCGCCACTTCTCGACCAGGTTCGATACTCCATCACCGGCCAGGAATATCGTGTTCGTGGGGCGCGACCCACGGTCGAACACGGTCTTGGAAACGGCGGGGACAGACCATTCCGGCTCCCACCACAACGTGCCGGAGGGGGCCCCGGGTTCAGCGTGTGCCCCGTAGGAGGTCGCGGCGCGGCCGAGACTGTCGTAGATCGTGTCCGAGACCACTCGGTTTCCGGTGTCGTCTACCGCCAGGCTCTGCGTCTGCCGGGAGCGCAGCAACCCGTCGAGGATCTCGTACGAGGTGACGTAGTTGCCGTCCGCGTTCAGAACCTGTGCCCTGACGAACGGATAGGCATTCCTGCCAGCGGCGAACGTGTAGGTGTACTGCGCGGATGGGGTGGTCGGGTTGGCCGCCTTGGTCCAGCCCAGTCCCCACACCTTGCTGACACGTCCGAGCGCGTCGTACTCGACGTCAGAGACAGTTCTGTTGTTGGGATCGATGGCCTTGACGGTGGCGCCCCAGTAGGGATTGGTGTCCACGGACGAGGTCCAGTTGAACGGCTCGGGGCCCGTCGTCGTCACCTTCGTGACAGGGCCGCCCACGGCCGGCGTGTACGCGGTCGTGGTGACGTTGCCCTTGATGTCGGTCGCGCTCACCGGGCGGCCGGTGGTGTCGTAGCTGCCCTGTGACACGACCTGCCAGACCGTGCCCGTTCCCGCTGCCCAGTCCTTGAGCTGTTCGGTCCTCGTCACCAATCCGAAGGTCGGTGCATCGTCGACACTGCTGGCCCCGTCGTAATAGGTCCGCCCGTCGGAGATCACGTCGTCGATGGTCGACGGGTTCGTGCCGCAGGCCAGCGCGGTGGTGGTCGTCTGCTTCACCATGGTGGTGAGGTTCTTGCTGGTGTTGCGGTTGTAGCGGTAGGTGATGCACTTCTCGTCACCGGTGACGGCGACGTCGCCGTCGTCCTGCGACCAGTTGACCGTGCCGTACGTGTGATCCAGATTCTTGGTGCCCCGCGAGGTACGCCAGCCGCGGCTGCCGTCGACACCGAGAGCGGTCGCCGTGTAGGTGGTCTGCGTGTCGACGAACCTGGCCTCGACGGTGTCACCGTTGATGGTCCGGCTCGCCGTGGGGTTAGATCGCCACGGCACGTTCACCGTCTTCGACACCGGCCTGGTCTCGACCCCGTTGTAGACGACCTGCTCCCGCATCTGGCCGGCGAACTGGTCCTCGTCGTAGACGGTCTCGGTGCCCAGTGAGGCCGGAACCGTCACGCTGCGAGTGCCACCACTCGGGCTGGCCTTGTCGCCATGCATGCCCCGCATGAAGGTCGTCACCGCGAGCGTCTGGGTCGCCGAATCGTCACCGACACGGGTCTTGACCTGCGCGTAGCCACGCCATTGCGACCACGTCTTGCGTTCCGGCCTGGTCAGACCGTCGTCGTCGGCGTAGTGCCACGCCGGCGCTCCCACGTACTCGTACCAGGTGTGCTTCGAGGGCGCCTGGTGGCCGTTGGCCAGCTGTACGTCGTCCTCGGCCACGTGCTCGACCCGGTGCTTGTGCCACCATTCGGTGATCAACCGCTGCCCGGTCGGGTCGGCCGGGTCCGGCACTCGCACCGGGTAGCACCGCTTGGTGTTCGTGTGCGGGTCCAACCCCGCCACCATCGCCTCGGTGCACTCGGGCTCCGCGTAGTCCACCTTGATCCGGGCACCGGTCTCCGTCACGATGCTGGAGATGCGCAGCCAGTTGTCGGTCGTGCCGTTCGCGGTCAACACCCGGTTCGGCAACGACACCGCCTCGAACGTCACCGGCGGTAGGTTGACGGTGCCGCCAACGTGCCCCGCGTGATCGATCCTGTTGAGCCACAGCCCGGTGTGCGTCGAGTCCGCCGTCGCCGCGAACGTGTGCGAGAGGGTCCAAGACTCCACGTCCTGCCACGCCGGGGTGGTCTTCGTGGTGTCCCACACTCTCGCGGTGATCTTCTTCAGCCGCTTCGTGGTCCAGAACGTCGGCGAGTACTGCTGCGGACACGACGTCGCCGACGCCTTGCACTCCTGGTCCCAGGGGGTGTCTTTCCACGATGCTTTCACCGGGTTCGACTCGGTGCCGCAGTTCGAGAAGCACCGCATGTCCGTCTCGAACAGCACCTGCCCGTACGGGGTGACGCTGCGCTCGGTCACCCCGTGGATGGCTGATATGCGGTCGTACGTGCCGTAGTCGATTCGGTTCAGATAGCCGTCCCGGTCGTAGGGCGCGTCATCGGAGTCGGTGTCGTTGCGGGCATACTTGTTGGTGTTCTTGCCGTACCACAGCGACATCGTGTTGCCGCGCACGTCAACGATGTAGTCCAGGTTCCACCGCCACGCCTGCTGGCAGTGTGAGTTGGCGAAAGCAGTCTGGTAACACGGTTCACCTGAGTGGTTGCCGAACACCGGCACCGACAACGTCGATTCGGTCTTCGCCGTGTGGCCGGGCAACGAGTGCAGGCCGAAGAAGTACTGCGTGCCGTCGGTGGTGGTGACCTTCCAGTGCTCACCGTTGTTGTCGCCGTTGCCCGTCGCACCGATCAACTTCTCGATCTTTGAGCCGTCTTCTGAACGGGCGTGCCAGCCCTTGCCGGTCTCGAACACCAGCTCCGTGCTGCGGCCGTTCAGGTTCATCGTCGCGTTCTCTGAGCGCCAGCACAGGTCGCCGGTGTCGTTCGTGTTGTTCGCGCCGCTCTTCTTCCGGTCTTCCGCGCACGGCACATACCGCCGCTCGATGAACCCGGGCGAGTAGTCGAAGCCTTCACCGATCCACGACGGCTGGTTGTTCGTCACCTCCGACCGACCGTCAACGGAGGCTGAGGAGTACGCGAAGCTGACCGACGGTTCCGGGCCTGTCGCCGGAGGCGTACGCAGGGGGTAGCTCCACGAGAAGTCACCGGAAGACCCACCTGCGGACCACGTCGACGAAGGCGCGAGACTGGTAGCGGTGAAGTCCCCGTCCGCGCCCGACCCCGCTGCCGCCAGGGCGAGGAAGGGACCATTCGCCTGGGGCGTCAACTCCCCCGACAGCCGCGCCAGTTCCCTCGGTACCGCCGAGGTGGGACCAGCGACCACCTCGGCGGTCGCCACTCCGGTAGCGAGGTCGTTTGTCGTCGGCAACAGCACCGATCGGCAACCTGGCGCATCGGGTGTGGAGAGGGCACAGGCCGGAACCTGCCACAGCCGCAGCCGCGACGCCCAGGACCCGCCCACCGCATGCCGGAACGAGTTGTAATCCACCGACACCTTTGCCGTGCCGGCGCCAGCCCCGGCCGGCGTCGTCACCTTCAATACCAGACCGTCACGCCAGGTGTCCGGCAGTGATTCCCGGTCCACCACCTGAACGTCCACACTGCTGACGCGCGCACCGGCCGCACCAACACCGCGGGCGACCCATACCGGCAGCGCACCCGCCCTCATGCCCCGACCAGCCACGCTCTGCGAATCGAGCGTCACCCGAGCGGTACTGGCTGCGGGCCATACCGGTTTCGGAACCGTTGTCTCCTGCACTTGCTTTTGCGTCCACGCACGCCCCGACACCGGGCCACCGTGGGAATCGAGCTTCTCCACCGGCGGCCGTGCTGGTTCTGCCCTCGGAGCAGCGGCCTCAGCCGGCAGACTCACCAGCAGCGACGCCGCCACGGGAACCACCGTCAGGCCTGCGATCCATCGGCGAAGGCGGCCCGCTCGATGAGTACTCCGTCGAAGCTGCTGCAAATCGTGAACAGGGCGTGCAGACGACATGCTTTCTCCCCGGTAAGGACAGCCGCACGAAGCAAGGCGTAGGTAGGTCTTATCGGCGGTGCAGTATCTGGACGTCGGATCCATCCGATCGCCCCGAACCGACACAGGGCGTGAGCGACACCTCAGCCGAGTCAGCGGTGGCGGAGCTCTGAGCGCACTGCTAACCGGGTTGGCCGGGTTACGAGTCGTACAGCAGATACACCGCCGTGTCCGTCAGCGCACCCTGGAACACAGCGACCTCATCGATGCCGCCGATCCACGGATCGACCAACTGGCCTTGCCACAGGGTTCGGCCCACCAGCAGCGGGCCGGTCGATGCCATCGGGGTGAACGTGATGTTCTGCGTGACCGCTTCGAGCTCACCGTTGACGTAGAGGCGAATCTGCTTCCGCCCGGCGTCGTACACGCCGACAAGGTGCGTCCACACGCCTTCCTCCGCAGCCGATGTCGAGGTGGTACTCGCCGTGGGGGTGGTGGTGAGGTCCTCGTCGCTGATGGCGAACTGCCACTTACCCAGCGTGGAGTTGAACTTGAGCCAGCCGCCGCTTGAATACTGCCCTCGCTGGGACAGCGCTGTGCGCATGCCGTCGAGCCGATCGAGCATGACCCAGGCCGACATCGTGAACGACTGGTCGGTACGCACGACCGGTCGATCCTGCCACTGGGTGAATTCGAGACCATCGGTGTTCGGCGGTGTAATGCCCGTCTTCACCGCACTGCGCGCATACTCGGCGGTGCTCTCGGTAAAACCCTCCTCTGGGAAGTACTCGTTGTCGAGCCACAGCCCGGAGCCGTCGGTGGAATAGCCTGCGCCGACTGCGGAACCTCTAGTCAAGGCAAGCCAACGCCCCCAGGCGGTAACCGTGTCCGGCGCCTCGCAGGTGTCCCTCAGGTCGGCCAGGTAGCAGGGGGTTGCGGCCTCGAAGTTCCAGTTGCCCACCTGCACCGGCGTCAGGATCCCTGGCTCATTAAACCCACTGGATGTCGGGTCCTGCGCCAGCTGGCCGGTGAAGTCATGCGGCACGAGCACCCGCTCGTACACCTGCATGTCGGCGACGTTGCCGTGGAACCAGTTGCTCGCTGCGCCGGAGCTCCACCCCCGACCCACCGCAAACGCTCCTGGGGCGTTCCATGGCGTGGCACTTCGATCGACCTCGGAAGCCAGTTCGCCGTCGACGTAGAGCCGCGCTTTCCCAGTAGCCTTGTCATAGACGCCTGCGATGTGCGTCCAGCGGCCAACGTCCACGGAAGTCAAGGCAGTGCTGCTATTCGCTGCACGGGTGGTACTCGACTGGTCGTCGCTGTCCTTCATCAGGAATGACCACCGTGGCGTCGACGGAGAACCGACCAACCGGGTACCCAGATGGAACCCGGCGGCGTTGATCCCGGCCTGGGATGCGATGACGGTGTCGTGGGTAGTGGGTAGTGAGCTGAGTCGGACCCAAGTGGCGACGCTGAAGGAGTTGGCCGTGTTGACGACACTGCCCGGCGTGGTCAGCACGGAGGAGGTGCCGTTGAGGCCTGCGGTTTTGCCGCCGTTCAGGCGGGCGTCGTCGGCCCAGCTCAGGTTGGACGTGGTGAGGTCGGTCTGACCTCCCAGAGCCGGCTGCTGGTCGGCGAGCGCGGCGTTCTGGTCAACACCGGGGTATTGCTCCAGGCCCCACTTGGCGACGGCCGGTGAGGGTCGGGGCGTAGGAAAGGTGACGGAGCCAATATTGCCGAGGTTGCCAGTAGCGTCGATCCCGCGAACCCAGAAGGTGTTCCGACCGAAGCTGGGCACCGTAACGGTGACCGAGGCAGTCTTCAGAAAAGAGGTGCTGCTGGCGGCGACCTCGGTGGTAGGTGGATTGGACCAGCCATAGCGAAACTTGGTCACGTCCGAGGCAGGGGTCGAAAACGTGAAGTTCATCGGCTCACCCGGGCGGCGAGGAACCAAGAACTGATTGATCATGGGCGCCGGCGGGACGTCGGTGTCCACGGCGAATCGGCACCACGACGACCAGGGACCGGTAATCGAGTACGGAGCCTTATCCGTGCCCTTCGCCCGGAACGCGTATGTAGGTCCCTTCGCGACCGTCACCGCGGCACTCTCGGCCCTGCTATTCGGGGTCAACCCTGTCCTTGCAGGCGGCGGGCTCTTACGAGTCGGGAACGTGTTGGTCACCGTTCCCATCCCGCCGGCTGGCACCTCGATCCATTCGAAGGTGCCAGTCAGCGAGTCACTCGGGTCGGCGTCGGGGAACACGGCAGCCAACTTCGGTGTCAGCGTGCCGATCGTCAACACCCCGGAGCTGCATTCGACACCAGCGACCTGCAGGTTATGTGGAGCACCGGGTTTGCTGTCGTAGTCGACGATCAGCTTGGCGTCGTTGGGGAAGAACTTTTTCCATCGATCCTGCGTCGACTCCCCCGACCCATCGGCGGCTCGCGCAGTGAACCCGAAGGTGATCGAGTTCCAGCTGCCGTTCGCGGCAGCCAGCACCTGGCTGGTGGTGTTCGCCCCCTGGAAGTTCATAATCATGTCAGGTTGGATCGATGAGCAACCACCCGCCTCGTTGGCATTCCCGGTTGCCGAATTCAGGAACGACTTCAGCTTCATCGTCGACCAACTCGCCTTCGGCGTCGCGTTGATCGACGGGGTGTGGTACATCGATGTCACCGTGGGCCCACACGACCACGAGTGGTCCAACTTCATCTGCACGTAGGCCGACTCGATGTGCTTGTTCTTGAGTGATACGCCGTTAGCCTTCGTCGGGAACTCGAAGTACGACCGGTACAGGGCACCGGTGTCCGGGTTCAGCCCCACTCGCGCGCGACTGGTGTCCGAGTTCGACGACCCGTTGTTGGTCCCATAGGCCCACTTGTTCTTGAACACCGACCACGCCGGGTCCACGAACAGGGGGTACACGGCATCCGGGTTATCCAGCATTGCCGCGTCCGGCCGCAGTACCAACTCACCCTGGGACACCTCGACGCCGACGTTGCCGGTCCGCGCGGCGTCTCCGGCCGCCGTCGCCGTCGACTGCGGGCTTTCACCCGACGATGTACGGGCCGAGACGCCGTCCGCCGCATTTGTCCGGGAGTCCCACATCACGGCCGGCTCCGCCGAGGCCACGACAGCCGCGCCTGCCATCGCCCGCAGGCCACCGTCCGGACCCGACACGATGTCGGCGTCCCCGCCGATGCGAAATCGCGGTTCACGCACTCCAGGCTGAGTCGCCGCCGCCCGTGTCTTGACTACCAGAACATGCGTGAAGCCCGTGCGCGTCGCCCGTACCACCAGATCAACATCGGATAGGACGTTCGGGTAGGTCAACGAGTCACCCGAAACCACCGGTGGTGGCAGCGTCCCAGGCCACGACAGCGTGACCGTTTGCCCACCGCGCGTCAGGGTCACCATCGAGCCGTCCCCACCGTCTGAGAACGCCACGTCCGCGACCGACACCCCGGGTCGCCACAATCCGTCCCCACCCCGAGTCAGTTCGAGGTCGATCTCTTCCCATCTGCCTGCCTTACGTGCGCGCTGCGGCACTGCCGCCGACGCAAACTGCAGACGCCCGTCCGGCAACGCGGTCACCTCGGCGAACTCCGTCCGCGACTCGTCCACCACCACCGGCTGCCCACACGAGGTTGCCAGCATGCTCGCCTCAGCCTCGGAGCCAGCGATGTCCTCGCACTCAAGCCCGGCCGCAGCCGCCCGCTCGTGCGCTGGAACACCGATCACTCCGACAACCACCAAGGCCGCCACCCCAGCAGACAACCCACGTCGCCACTGAACGCCCACCACACACACCCCCGACGAGAGCAAGCAGTGGCAGCGACAGTAGGTCCTTGATCGTCGCCTGACTGCCCCGCGGCGGCGCGACCAGGTCGCCTTTGATCACCATACATTGATAGATGATGATTGGCTGATGAGTGCGACATCGCCTGATCACTCAGCGTGGCAAGAATCGATTCGAAGGTTGTCTATGTGTGACGTGGGACACATGCCGCTTCCTGCCTGACCAACCCCTATACTGCCGCCCCCTTGGTCCACCGACTTTCCGGATAGCGGCGGCTCAGGCCGCCCTTGCGGCGACCGTTGCCCACCTTCACTGCGCCCACCTGGGTGGTCACGCCCGGCAAGAGGGTGCGCGATCACCGGGCGGGACGACGACGCACGGCTCGGCGCCTGGTCGACTGGCGCACCGACGAAGACGCGCCGCTTGCCAACACCACCGTCCGGCACCGACGGGAATGGGCACACCCCCACGGGCCGGCAACGCCTTCCCACACGCCACGACGCCCCCTCCTTCCTCCCGCAAATGAAAACCGTTACCATTGCCATCGCCTGTTGCCGAGTGGGGAGGCGCCGATGGCGCACGTGTTGTTGGTGGAGAGCTGGGTCGGGGCGATGAGCCACCTCCTGCCGCGAGCGGTGTTGGAGGCCGGGCACCGGTTCTCGTTCCTGACCCGGGACCTGCACCACTACCTGCGCGGCGCGCCGCCCGGCGGCACACATCCGCTGCTGGCCGCGCAGAACGTGCTGACCGTCGACACCAACGACGTACCCACGCTGTTGCAGCAGGCCGTGCGGCTGCACGCGGCATTGCGCTTCGACGGCGTACTCACCTCGTGTGATTACTACCTGGACACGGTCGCCCAGGTGGCCGCGCACCTCGGGCTGCCCGGTGCGGACCCGGCGGCGGTGCGGCGGGCGTACCGCAAGGATCTGGCCCGCACGGCGATGGCCCGCGCCGGGGTGCCGCAACCCAGGTTCGCGCTCGCCGACGGCTGGGCGGCCACCGCGCAGGCCGCGCGCGAGCTGGGGTATCCGCTGGTGCTGAAGCCGGTGGACCTCTGCGCCGGCATGTACGTGCGGCAGGTGGCGGACCCGACCGAATTGCGTGCCGCGTTCGACGCCCTCGCCGCGTTCCCGGTGAACGCCCGGCGGCAGCCGAGGGTGCCGGTGGTGCTGCTGGAGGAGCTGCTGACCGGCCCGGAGGTGAGCGTGGAGACGGTCACCGTCGACGGTGTGACCACGGTCGTCGGGATCACCGACAAGAGTCTCGGCGGTGCCACCGGGTTCGTCGAGACCGGCCACATGTTCCCGGCGGTGCTGGACCCGGCGACCCGTGAGCGGGTCGGCGAGGTGGCGGTGGCCGCCCTGGAGGCGGTCGGGTTGGACCGCGCGGTCGGGCACACCGAGCTGCGGCTGACACCCACCGGGCCGCGCGTGGTGGAGGTCAACCCCCGGCCCGCCGGCAACCAGATCACCGAGCTGGTGCGCCGGGTCACCGGCGTGGACCTACCGATGGTGTACGCGCAACTCGCGCTCGGCGAACACCCGGACCTCACCCCGGCCGACACCGGCGTACGCAGTGCCGCGATCGCATTCGTGCTGCCGCCGCGACCCGGTGTCGTGGCGCGGATCGACGGCACCGGGGCCTGGTCGACCGATCCTCGGGTGGTCGACTGGTCGGTGAAGCCGGACGGCCACCGGGCCGGGGACGCCAGCAGCAACAACGACTACCTGGGTCACGTGATGGTGGTCGACACCGCCGGTGCCGGTGCGCGGACGGTCGCCGACCGGCTGGCCGGGCAGGCCCGGGTCTCGTACCTCGACGAGAGCGTTCCGGCCGGTGCCGACGCCCGGGTCGGGGTCGGGGCGTGACGGCCACCTCGCCGGCCCGACCGGCGTACCGGTCGATGTCGGCGCTGGTGGAGGCGGTGCGCGCGGGACGGCTCGGGGCCGACCCGGCGCGGGCCACGGTCAGCGTCGGGTTCGTCACCCGGCAGGGCGTGCGGCACGCCTCGCGGGCGCACGGCTACCGCAACCACGTGCTGAGTCTGCGGGTCGACGCGGCGGTCGGGTCCTGCGCCATCGAGCCGGGCGAGCTGCCCGACGAGACCGCGTACGACTGCGTCGGCGCGTCCGTGGCGGACCTGCTCACCCACCCGCTGCTGCCGGTGCGGGTGGCCGCGCTGGACGCGTACCTGATGGCGGTGCGCCCGCACGCCGAGGCGGCGGACGCGACGGTCACCGTGCCGGGTGGCGGGTCGCTGGCCAAGTCGCGGGCGCGCGCCGAGGTGGTGGTGGACCTGCTGCCCGCGAGCAGCCGCACGGTGCTGGTCGTCGGGGTGGTCAACTCGCTGTTGGCGCGGCTGCGGGCGACCGGTCGCCGGTATCTGCCGTGCGACCTGGCCGGAGGCCGCACCGAGTGGGGCGAGCCGCACCTGCCCGACGCGACGGCGGTGCTGGACCGCTGCGACGCGATCCTGGCCTCCGGCATGACCCTCGGCAACGACACGTTCGCGCCGCTGCTGGCGCACGCCGCCGCCGAGCGGAAACCCTTCGTGGCGTTCGCGCAGACCGGTAGCGCGGTGCTGCCGTGGTTCCTGGGCGCCGGGCTGACCGCCGTGTCGGCCGAGCCGTACCCGTTCTTCTGGCTCGACGGTGGGCCGACGACCCTCTACCGCTACGGGGTGTCCGGATGAGCGCGCCGCAACTGTTGAATCTGGTCGGACACACCCCGCTGGTGTACGTCGACGCGCCGCTGCCGCATCCGCACGGTGGCTTCTGGGCGAAGGTCGAGTGTGCCGCGCCGGGTGGCATGAAGGCCCGCGCGGCGGTCACCATGCTGGCCGGGGCGCGGCGTCGGGGCGAGTTGCGCGACGGCGCGCCGGTGGTGGAGTCGACGAGCGGCACGCTGGGGATCGGGCTGGCGTTCGCCGGGCACGCCTTCGGGCACCCGGTGGTGCTGGTGGTGGACCGGGAGCTGGAGCCGTCGATGCGGTCGCTGCTGCGCGCGTACGGGGCCCGGCTGGAGGTGGTCGACCGGCCGCACCCGACCGGCGGGTGGCAGCAGGCCCGCCGGGACCGGTTGACCGAGCTGCTCACGGCGCTGCCGGGGGCGTACTGGCCGGACCAATACCACAACCCGGACAACGTGGCCGGGTACGCGAGCCTCGGTGACGAGATCGCCGCCCAGGTCGACGCGGTGGACGTGCTGGTGTGCAGTGTGGGCACCGGCGGGCACAGCGCCGGGCTGGCGCGGGCGTTGCGGCGGTCCTGGCCCCACCTGCGGCTGATCGGCGTGGACACGGTCGGGTCGACGATCTTCGGTCAGCCGGCCCGTCCCCGGCTGATGCGCGGCCTGGGCAGCAGCATCCATCCGGACAACGTGGACTATCCGGCCTTCGACGAGGTGCACTGGGTCGGTCCGGCGGAGGCGGTGGACACCTGCCGGCGGTTGGCGCGTACCGGCTTCGTCACCGGCGGGTGGAGCACCGGGGCGGTGGCCCGGGTCGCCGCCTGGGCCGCCCGGACCCGGCCGGACGCCCGGGTGGTGACGGTCTTCCCGGACGGCCCGCACCGCTATCTCGACAGCATCTTCGACGACGGCTGGTGCGCCCGGCACGGACTGCTCGGCTCCGGCCACGGGTATCCGGTGGAGATCCCGCACCCCGGCGCGGTGGAGGTCACCCGGTGGAGCCGGTGCCGGACGGTGACCGATCCGGTTGCCGACCGGGGGCGGGTGCCGGCATGAGGCTGACCTGGCAGGCATACCCGCTGGTGCTGCGGGAGCCGCTGCGCATCTCCCGGTCGGTGATGGCCCGTCGGGAGGCGGTACGGCTGACCGTCACGCACGACGGTGTCACCGGGCACGGCGAGGTCGTCACCAGTAACTACCTCGGACTCGACCGGGCGGCGATCGAGGCGTGTTGCGCCGGGTGGGCGGAGCGGGTGGCAAGCTGCCCGGCCCCGGAGACGCTCCGGGGCGAGCTGGGCGCGTATCCGGGGCCGCCGGGGGTGCGCGCGGCGCTCGACGCGGCCGTGCACGACCTGCTCGGGCACGCCCGGGGCGTACCGGTGCACCGGCTGGTGGGGGCGCCGCAGCCGACGCCGGTGGCCACCGCGTACACCATCGGGCTGGTGCCGGTGCCGGAGGCGGCGGCGACCGCCCGACGGCTGGTCGCCGCCGGGTTCTCGGTGCTCAAGGTGAAGGCCGGCGACGCGGACGACCTGGCCCGGGTGGCGGCGGTCCGGGCCGCCGCGCCGCACGCCCGGCTGCTGCTCGACCCCAACGGCGGCTGGTCCGCCGAGCAGGCCGTGCGTCAGCTCGACGCGCTCGCGCCGCACAAGCTGGACGCGGTGGAACAGCCCATCCCGCCGGGCCGCCCCGACCTGCTGGCCTGGGTGGGTGCCCGCAGCGGCACGCCCGTGATCGCCGACGAGGACGCCGCCGGTCCGGCCGACCTGGACCGGTTGGCGGGCGCGGTCGCCGGGGTGAACGTGAAGCTGGCGCGGTGCGGCGGCATCACCGCCGCCGGGGACATGATCGAGGCGGCCCGGCAACGGGACCTGGACGTGATGCTCGGCTGCCTGGTCGCCAGCTCGCTCGGCATCGCCCCGGCGGTGCACCTGGCCGGTCTGGCCCGCTGGGTGGACCTGGACGGCCATCTGCTGCTCGCCGACGACCCGTGGACCGGGATCGGCGGTCGGGACGGTGTGCTGCGCCTGTCCGGGGCGGCCGGGCTCGGCGTGGCACCCGCAGCGGAGGAACGCCGGTGAGGGCCACCTGGGCGTCGTGGCGCGGCTTCCCGGTGCCGATCCGGCTGCTGGTGGTCAACCAGCTCGGCGTCAACGTCGGCTTCTACATGCTGCTGCCGTTCCTGGCCGGCTATCTCACCGACCAGATCGGGCTCTCGGCCGCCCTGGTCGGCCTGGTCCTCGGGGTCCGCAACCTGAGCCAACAGGGACTGTTCCTGCTCGGCGGCTCGGCGGCGGACCGGCTCGGCGCGCGCGGGGTGATCATCGCCGGGTGCGGGCTGCGGGCCGTCGGCTTCGCGGTGTTCGCGGTCGGCGGGTCGCTGTCGGCGCTGCTGGTCGCCTCGGTGCTGACCGGGCTGGCCGGTGCCCTGTTCAACCCGGCCGTGCGCGCCTATCTGGCCCAGGCCGCCCCGGACCGGCGGGCCGAGGCGTTCGCCCTGTTCAACGTGTTCGCCAGCGCGGGGGCGCTGATCGGGCCGCTGGTCGGCAGCGCGCTGCTGCTGGTGGACTTCCGGGCGGCGGCGACCGGGGCCGCGCTGGTGTTCGCCGCGTTGACCGTGGCGCAGGCGCTGGTGCTGCCGGCCCAGCCGGTGACGGCCAGCGGGCAGAGCGTCGGCCGGGACTGGCGGGAGTCGCTGACCGACGGCCGGTTCCTGGCGTTCACGGTGGCGTTGAGCGCGCTCTTCGCGTTGCAGACCCAGCTCTATCTGGTGCTGCCGGTGCAGGCGGAGGCGGTCACCGGCACGCCGCTGGCGGTCGCCGCACTCTTCGTCGTCTCCACCGTGGTCACCGTGGCGGGGCAGGTCCGCATCACCGCGCGGCTGCGTCGCCGCGTCGACCGGGGCACCGCGATCGCCGCCGGGATGGCGGTGACCGGCGTCGGGTTCCTGGTGCCGCTGGTGCCGCTCGGCGGTCCCCCGGCGGTACGCGTGCTGCCGGTGCTCGTCACCACGCTGGCGCTGGCGGTCGGGGTGATGGTGGCACAGCCGTTCGTGCTGGAGCTGCTGCCCGGGTTCGCCCGCACCGGGCTGACCGGCACCTACTTCGGCGTCTTCTATCTCGCCTCGGGTGTGGTGGCGGCGCTCGCCACCACCGCCGTCGGCGGGCTCATGCAGACCGGATCGGGCGGCACGGCCGAGCGGGTCCCGGCCGGGGCGTGGCTGCTCTGTGCCGCCCTCGGGCTGGCCTCGGCCGCGGCGGTGCGGGTGCTGCACCGCCGGAACCTGCTCGGCCCCCGACCGGCCGCCGACACCGCACCGGGCGACGCGCGGCTGCCCGCCGTCACCCCTCGCCGCCCCGGCGCGGCCTGAACACCGCAACACCTTCGAGAGGAAACCCCATGTCGATCCACCTGTCCCGCCGCACGCTGCTCGGCGGCGGCGCCGCCCTGGCCACCGCCCTGCTCACCGGCTGCGGCGGCGACTCCACCAGCGGCCCCGGTGCCGGTGACACCCCGAGGCGGGGCGGCCGGTTGCGGGTCGCGTTCGCCGGTGGCGGTGCCACCGAGACGCTCGACCCGCACCTGGCGAACCTGTTCAACGAGGCGTCCCGGGCCAAGGCCGTCTTCGACAAACTGGCCGACTACGGCCCCGACGTGTCGATCCAGCCCCGGCTGGCGCTGAGCTGGGAACCGAACGCGGACCTGACCCGCTGGCGGGTGGCGCTGCGCGAGGCCACCTTCCACGACGGTCGGCCGGTCCGCGCCGCCGACGTGCTGGCCAGCTACGCCCGCATCGTCGACCCGGACCGGGCGTTCCGGGCCCGCGCCAGCCTCTCTTTGATCGACCTGCGGGCCAGCCGGGCGGTGGACGACCGCACCGTCGAGTTCGCCCTGCACCGGCCGTTCGCCGAGTTCGGCAACGTCCTCGCCACGTTCGGGGCGTACATCGTGCCGGAAGGCGCCGAGTCGTTCGACCGGCCGATCGGCTCCGGCCCGTTCACCGTCAGCAGCTTCACCCCCGGCCGCTCGCTGCTGCTGGCCCGCTACCCGGACTACTGGGAGGGTGCCGCGCACCTCGACGAGCTGGAATACGTGATCGCCAACGAGGAGTCGGCCCGGATCAACGCCCTGCTCGGCGGGCAGGTCGACTACGCGCACGACGTCAGCCCGACCACCGCGCGGACGCACACCGGCAACGACCGGGTCGCCATCACCCGGATGCCGAACAGCAACCTGCTCGGCTTCACGATGAAGGTGGACCGTCCCCCGTTCGACAACCGGGACCTGCGCGAGGCGATGTTCCTACTCACCGACCGGGAGCAGCTCGTCGAGACGGTGCTCTCCGGCACCGGGCAGGTCGGCAACGACCTGTTCGGCAAGGGCTTCCAGTACTACGCCGACGACATCCCGCAGCGCACCCGCGACCTCGACCGGGCCCGCGCGCTGGTGGACCGGGCCGGTGCGCGCGGACTGCGCATCCCGTTGGACACCGCACCGGTCGCCGCCGGTTTCGTCGAGGCCGCCAGCGTCTTCGCCGACCAGGCCCGTCAGGTCGGGCTCACCGTCGAGCCGGTGCAACGCAACAAGGACACCTACTGGCGGGACGTGCTCGACGGCGGCGTGCTGGCCACCTTCCGCAGCGGCGCCATGCCGATCGAGACGCACATCTCGCAGCGGCTGCTGACCACCTCCACCACGAACGCCACCCGCTGGACGCGGCCCGAGTTCGACGCGCTCTACGGCACCGCCGTCTCCACCCCCGACGAGGCGGGTCGCCGTCGCGCGTACGGGGACATGCAGCGGATGCTGCACGCCGAGGGCGGGCTGCTGGTGTGGGGGTTCGCCGACTTCCTGGTGGCCACCGCCCCGACGGTGCGCGGAGTCTCCGCCGAGGCGCCCGCGAACACCCTGGACTGGGCCCGCTTCGACAAGGTGTGGCTGGCTTGAGTCTGACCCGCTACACCGTGCAGCGGCTGCTGCTCGGCGTCGGGCAGGTCGCCGGCATCACCACCGTCGTGTTCGTCCTCACCGAGGCGCTGCCCGGGGACGCGGCCGTGGTGATCGCCGGTGACCACCCCGACCCGGAGCGGATCGCGCTGATCCGGGCGCAGCTCGACCTCGACCGACCGGCCTGGTGGCGTTTCCTGGACTGGTTGGTCGGGCTGCTGCACGGCGACCTCGGTGCCTCGCTGATCTCGCAGCGGCCGGTGCTGGACCTGATCGTCGGCGGGGCCGCCGCGACGCTGCTGCTCGCGGTCGCCACGCTGGTGCTGCTGGTGCCGCTCGCCGTCGGGCTCGGCATGCTCGCCGCCCGCCGCGAGGGGGGCCGACTCGACCGGACACTCACCACCCTCGCGGTCGGACTGTACGCGGTGCCCGAGTTCGCCCTGGCCATCCTGCTGGTGGCGGTCTTCGGCGTCCGGCTGGGCTGGTTCCCGCCCACCGCTGTCGGCGCCGACCTGCTCGCCCAGCCGGGGGTGCTGGTGCTGCCGCTGCTGGTGCTGCTGGCCCGGCCGATCTGCTCGATCAGTCGGCTGACCCGCGCCGGCATGGTGGACGCCCTGCGCGCGGAGTACGTCCAGCACGCCCGCCGTCTCGGTCTCTCCACCCGGCGGCGGTGGCTGGCGCACGCGCTGCCGACCGCCGCCGCGCCGGTCGTGCAGCAGGTCGCCCGCACCACCGACTGGCTGCTCGGCGGCGTCATCGTGGTGGAGGCGGTCTTCGTCATCCCCGGGCTGGGCACCGCCCTGGTCGACGCGGTCGCCGCCCGGGACGTACCCACCATCCAGGGGCTCTGCGTGGTCGTGGCGGTCACCACCGTGCTGGTCAACCTGGTCGCGGACCTGGTGGCGTTCCGGCTCGCCCCGCGTACGGTCGGTGTCCGGTGACGGCCCGACGGCGGAGACCCCGGGCGGTCGTCGGGATCGTGCTGCTCGCCGTGCCGCTGCTGCTCGCGGTCGCCGGTCCGCTACTGGTCACCGAGTCCGACGCGCGGACCCGACCGTTCGACGGCGCGGGGCTGCTCGGCACCGACTTCGTCGGCCGGGACGTCGTCGGGCAGGTGCTGCTCGGCGGGTGGTCCGTCGTCGCGGTCGCAGTCGCCGCCACCGCGCTGGCCTATCTGCTGGGCGTGCCGCTCGGCCTGGTCGCCGCGCTCACCCGGCACCGGCGGCTCGACGAGGCGCTGATGCGCCCGCTGGACCTGCTGCTCGCCATCCCGTCGCTGCTGCTGCTCATCCTGCTGGCCGCCACCGCACCACGCGGGCCGCTGACCCTGGTGGTGATCGTCGCGGTCGTCACCCTGCCGGAGGTCGCCCGGATCACCCGCGCCGCCGCGTTGCCGCTGGCCCACGGCACCGTGATGGAGGCGATGCGGCTCTACCGGGAGACCTGGTGGCGGCGGGCGATGGGCTACGTCGTGCGGGGCATCCGCCGGGTCCTGCTCGCCGACGCCGGGGTGCGGTTCATCGGCGCGGTCTATCTCGTCGCGACGGCCAGCTTCCTCGGCATCGGGGTCGCCCCGGACGCCGCCGACTGGGCGGTCATGGTCGACCGCAACCGGGGCGGGATCTTCCTGCAACCGTGGGCGGTCGTCGTCCCGGCCGCGCTGCTCGTCGCGCTCGCCGTCGGCGTCAACCTGGTCACCGACGCGCTGGTGACCGGCCGGGAGCCGATGGCGGAGCCGGACGGCGCGCGTACCCGGGAGGAGGTCCGATGATCCGGGTCGACGGGCTGGACGCCGTCGCCGACGGACACCGGCTGCTGCGGGACGTGTCGTTCACGGTGCCGTCCGGTGGGGTGCTCGCCGTCGTCGGTCCGTCCGGCAGCGGCAAGTCCACCCTCGGGCGGGCGCTGCTCGGCGAGGTCGGTCCCGGCGTACGCCTCACCGGCCGGGTCGAGATCGACGGTCGGGTGGTCGGTCCCGGAATCCCGGCGCCCGGTGGGCTCGTCGGGTACGTCCCGCAGCAGCCCTCGGCCGCGCTCACCCCGGTACGCCGCATCGGTCCCGTGCTACACGAGATCGCCCGCCGACACCGTCCGGTCCCCGGTCGGCGTGCCCGCCGCGCCGCCGTCCGGGAGGCGGTCCGGGCGGTGCTGACCCGGGTGGGGCTGCCCGCCGACGCCGAAGCGCTGCGACGCTACCCGCACCAGTTCTCCGGTGGGCAGCAGCAACGGCTGGTCGTCGCACACGCCCTGCTGGCCGGGGCCCGGGTCCTGGTCGCCGACGAGCCGACCACCGGGCAGGACGGCCTGCACCGCCGCGACGTGGCCGCCGAGCTGCGCCGCCTGGCCGCCACCGGGGTCACCGTCGTCCTGCTCAGCCACGACCTGCATCTGGTCCGCGCGATCGCCGACGACGCGATCGTCCTGGACCGGGGCGTGGTGGTCGCCGCCGGTCCGGCGCACACGGTCGTCGGGGAGCCCACCCGGTCCGCTCCGGCGGCCCGTCCCGACGCCGGGTCCCCGCCGGTCGAGGCGCTGCTGCGGGCCGAGGCACTGACCGCAGCCGCGCTGCTGCGGGCCGAGGGGCTGACCGCCGCGCACCGGGGCGGCACCGTCCTGCACGGCGTCGACGTGACGCTGGGCGACGCGCAGTGCCTCGCGCTGATCGGTCGCTCCGGCAGCGGGAAGACCACCCTCGCCCGCTGCCTGGCCGGGCTGCACCGGCCGGACACCGGCACCGTCACCCTCGACGGCCGTCGGCTGGCCGCCTCCCTCGATCGACGGGACCCGGCCGACCTCGCCGCCGTGCAGTACGTCTTCCAGGACCCCCGGGCCAGCTTCCACCCGTACGCGCCGGTGCTGGCGCAGGTGGCCCGGCCCGCCGTCCGGCTGCGGCGGCAGGGACCCGCCGACGTGCTACCGGCGGCGCGTGCCCTGCTGGAGCAGGTCGGCCTCGACCGGGACCTGGTCACCCGTCGGCCGGACCGGCTCTCCGGGGGCGAACTGCAACGTGCCGCCCTGGTCCGGGCCCTGCTGACCCGGCCGCGCCTGCTCGTCTGCGACGAGATCACCTCCGGGCTGGACGGCGTCAACCGGGACCGGATCCTCACCCTGCTGGACGAGCTGCGGCAGGCGCACCGCCTGGCGTTGCTGGTCATCACGCACGACCCGGAGGTCGTCGCCCGGCTCGCCGACCGCGTCGTCGTGCTCGACCACGGTCGGGTCATCGAGCACGGTCGGGCCGCCGACCTGCCCACCCGTGCCCGGTCCCCGCTGACCCGCGCGCTGCTGGACCCGACGATCGCGCTACCCGCGACCACACCCGACACCGAGGAGATGAGCAGGACATGACCGACGAGACGACCGGACCGTACGACATCCGCACCGCCGGGCCGCAGCACCTCGACGGTGCCCGCAGCGTCATGCTGGACACCTTCTACCAGGTCTTCGGCTACGGCTACCAGCCTCGTTGGCACGCCGACGTCATCGACCTGGCCGGCACCTACCTGCGCCCGGCGCGGCACGCCCTGTTCGTCGCCACCAAGGGTGACGAGGTGGTCGCCACCACCGCCGTACGCGCCGCCGCGCCGAACAGCCCGCCGCACCCGCGCTGGCTGGCGGAGCGCTACCCGGCGGCGAGCACGGCGCAACTCTTCCGGGTCTACGTCCGTCCCGAGCACCGGCGCAACGGGCTCGCCCGGGCCCTCGTGCGGCGTGCCGTCACGTTCGCCGCCGGGCAACCCGACTACCGGGTGGTCTATCTGCACACCGACACCCGGGTGCCCGGCGCGGAGGCGTTCTGGCGCGGCGTGGCCGAGCTGGTGCACGACCCGCGCGACGGTGATCCCCACGCCTCCCCCACCGTCCACTTCGAGATCCCGCTCCCCGGCCGCAGACCGGCACACGGGGACCAGATCGCCGCCGATTCGGCACGGTCGGGGGCTTCCCCAAGGGCCACCTCCGTTCGATAGCATCGAACACGGGTCCGGACGGGTTCCGGCCAGCGCGACAGGAGGTCCCCATGCGGTCCACGGGCAGTCATCCGGTCCCGGAGCAGGCCCGCCCCGACGACGGGAGCAACGGTCACACCCCGGCCGACCTGGTCGGTGCCCGGATCCGCCAGTACCGCAAGGAACGCGGGCTGACCCTGCGCGGCCTCGCGTCCCGCTCCGGGCTGTCCATCGGCTTCCTGTCCCAGGTCGAGCGCGGCATCTCGTCCATCGGGCTGACCGCGCTCGGCAGCGTGGCCAAGGCACTGGACCGGACGGTGGGCGACTTCTTCGACGCCAGCACCGCGCCGGTCGGGGGCACCGTCACCACGCTGCCCCACCACTTCTCGCTGACCAGGGCGGAGACCACCGCCACGCAGTACGTCTCGGGTCAGCAGACCTATCGGATGCTCTCCGAACGTGGGCCGGGCCTGCTGCTCGAACCGATGCTGGTGCACATCGCCCCCGGCGGTCGGCGGGAGAACGCGTACGGCCACGCGGGCGAGGAGTTCGCCTACGTCATCTCCGGCGAGCTGCTCTACGAGGTCAACGGCGTCGAGCACCGGCTGCATCCGGGCGACAGCGTGCACCTGCGCTCCACGGTGCCGCACACGATGTACAACGACACCGACGCGGTGACCACCGTGGTCTCGGTCGTCACACCCCGACTGTTCTGACGGCGGCCCCGGCTTGTTCACTGTGATGAAACAAGCCGGCAACTCCGGGCGGGCTCACCGCCCGAGGCTGCGCCCCACCTGCTCCATGGTGGCCTGCCAGATCGCCGAGCCGGGACCGATCACGTCGAAATGGTCGCCGGGCAGTTCGAGGTGGGTCAGCTCGTCACCGGCCGCCCGCGCCGCCACCGCGTACCGGCGGTTGATGTCGACCAGGTCCGGGCTGTCGCCCACCCCCTGCACCAGCAGCGTGGGCACCCCGATCGGCAGCCGCGCCATCGGGTCACCGGCCGCATACCGCTCGGGGACCGTCGTCGGGGTGCCACCGAGAGCGGCGCTGACCGCACCGTCACCGAGCTGACGGCCGTCGGCCTCGGCCAGGTCCAGCACACCGGCCAGCGACACCGCCAGGGCGACCCGTGGCCCCGGGGCGAGGTCAGCCGCCAGGTCCGCCGCCGCCCGCAGGGCCAGTTGCCCACCGGCCGAGTGGCCGAACACGGCGATCCGGTCCAGGTCCAGCACACCGGCGTCGGTCACGACGGGCAGCACCGCCAGCGCCGCCGCCACGTCGGCGGTGGTGGCGTCCCAGCCGTGCCGGTCCGGCCGCCGGTACTCCACGTTCCACGCCGCGTAGCCGCACGCGGCCAGGTCCACGGCGAGCGCGTCCATCAGGTCGGCTCCCCAGTGCGACCGCCAGAAGCCGCCGTGCAGCAGCACCGCGACCGGCACCGGACGCGCCGGGTCCGTGGTGGGCAGTCGCAGCTCGCCCCACTGGTCGGCATGCGCGCCGTAGGGGACGCGCACCGCCGGGGACCGGTGCTGGTGCACCGCGTGGCGGATCGCCCAGGCCAACCCCCACACGCCCCGGCCGGAGAGGTGGCGGGCACCGGCGACGGCCGTGGCCACGGTGAGGTCGTACCAGACGACGTGCGGGGCGGCCCCGCTCATCAGGGCCCACGCGGACGCCGTCGGGCCGGGCAGCACCACCACCGGCGCGGCGGTGGCCGCCAGCGCCGATTCCAGCGCGTCGGCCGAGTCGGCGGCCACCAGGCGACCGGTGCCGCCGAGGTCGGCGGCGGTGGCGGTGGTGAGCGACTCCAGCAGGGCGAGGTCGGCGACGAGGTCCGGGCCGACCAGCACGGTGACGTCCATCCGGTTCTCCTTCAGCGACGCAGCAGGGGCAGGACGGCGGTGCCGAGCAGGTCGACGCCCCGGTCGTCGGTCAGCCCGTGCGGGGTGCCGAACTCCACCCGCCGGACCCCGGCGTCGATGAGCTGCTGCGCCTGGGCGGCGACCTGCTCCGGGGTGCCGGAGAAGGCGAAACGGTCGAGCACCTCGTCCGGGATCAGCCGCCCGGCGGCGTCGTGCGCGCCCGCGTCGACCAGTTCCCCGACGCGCGCCACCAGGCCGTCCGGCAGGGTGACCGTCGGGTCCAGGTCGGCGACCACGGCGAGGTACATGGCGACCTCGGTACGGGCCTTGGCCCGCGCCGCCTCGCCGTCGGTGTCGACCACCGTCACCGCGCCGAGGACGATGCCGACCTCGTCCACGTCGCGTCCGGCGGCGAGGGCCCCGGCCCGGAGCCGGTCCCGGACCACCGGCACCATGTCTGGGTTCGCGCTGCCGCCCACCTTGATCTCGTCGGCGATCCGACCGGCCAGGGCCGCGCCCTTCGGTCCCCACGCCCCGATCAGCAGCGGCGGATCGGGGCGCTGCACGGCGTAGCGCAGCGCGGTCTCCGGGGCCAGCGTGAAGACCTGCCCCCGGTAGCCGTCGCGGTCACCGCGCAGCAGGCGGTAGACGACCGCCGCCGCCTCCTCGATGGTGGCCAGCGGCTTCGGCTGGGGCAGCCCGACCGCGCCGAGCCAGGTGCCGCGCGCCAACCCCAGGTAGGCCCGTCCGGCCGAGGCCAGGTCGAGCGCGGCGAGCTGACCGGCGATCTCGTACGGCGCCAGGCTGTACGGATTCAGGCAGGCCGGGCCGAGGCGTACCCGGCTGGTGGCCTGGGCCATCTCCAGCAGCGGGAAGATCGGCGGCTGGTACATCAGGTCACCGAAGACGGTCAGCACGTCGAATCCGTGCGACTCGGCGGCACGGGCCAGCCGGGCGTACGCGCCGGACGGCTTGTCGCTCTGTAGACCGAGTCCGATCTCGACCGTCATCAGGTGAGGTCCGCCGAGTTCATCCGGCGTCGGCAGGTCCGCTCCACCTTCATGATCAGCCGCTCCTCCGGGTCCGGGCAGGCGAAGTGCGAGTCCTGGTCGAGCCAGTCCCCGGCGGCCAGGTCCCGCTGCTTGGCGGCGAGGAAGGGCAGCACGGCGGCGAGGGCGTACACGCAGAAGTGCTTGCCCTCGGGCAGCTTCAGGTGGGCACTGTTGACCAGGTCGAACGAGTCGCCGACGGCCATGCCGCAGACCGAGCGCCCCTCGATGCGGTCCACGGTCACCTTCAGGTCGTAGATCTCCATGTCGCCGTCCGGGCTGTCGCTCATCCTCGCTCCTCCTCGTCGAGCCGTACGATGATCTTGCCGGTGGTCCGTCGGGCGGCCAGGTCGTCCAGGGCCGCCGGGGTCTGCGCCAGCGACACCACCCGGCTGACCGGGGGCCGGACCGCGCCGGAGTCGCAGAGGTCGAACAGCGCCCGGTAGGCGGCGGCGACCGCCTCCGGGCGACGCCACGGGTACTGCGAGCCCCAGGAGAGTCCGATCAGGTCGGCGTTCGCCGCGATCAGCCGGGCCGGGTCGACCGGCGGTGGCGGACCACCGGCCGCGCCCACGCTGACCAGCCGGCCCTCGAAGGCCAGGCAGTCCAGCGACCGGGCGAGCAGGTCGCCGCCGACCGGGTCGACGACCACGTCCACGCCCTGCCCGTCGGTGGCCGCCCGGACCGCCGCCACGAAGTCCTCGCCGGTGTAGTCGATCGCCACGGCCGCACCCTGGGCCCGGCAGACCTCGGTCTTCGCCGGGCCACCGGCGGTCGCGACGACCCGCGCGCCCCGGGCGACGGCGAGTTGGGTCACGGCGATGCCGACCCCACCGGCACCGGCGTGCACCAGCACCGTCTTCCCGGCGGTGACCCCGGCGCGTTCCAGCGCGAACCAGGCGGTCTGGTAGGTGACCGGCAGTGCCGCCGCGATCGTCGGGTCCACGGTGGACGGACGGGGCACCACCACGGTCGCGTCGACCGTGACGGTGTCGCCGAGGGCACCGCGCGGCAGCGCCGGGCAGGCGATGACCTCCTGGCCCAGCAGGTGCTCGGCACCGGCACCGGCCGCCACCACCCGACCGGCCGCCTCGACACCCGGCGTCATCGGCGGCTCCGGCCGCACCGGGTACTCGCCCCGACAGAGCGAGACGTCGAGATAGTTCAGCCCCACGGCGCGGACCGCGAGCTGGACCTCGCCGGGGCCGGGCGCGGGGTCGTCGGGCCGCTCGGCCACCGACAGCACCCGACCGGGCTCACCCGTGTCGTAGGCGACCAGCCGCCGGATCATCACGCCGCCACCGGCTCGCGGAGCGACTCGGCGTGGTGGTGCACGATCTGCCACCGGCCGTCGACGCGGCGCAGCACGTCGGTGACGCGGGCGGACGACGGCGGGTCATCGGCCTCGGCCCGCGCGATCAGCAGATAGCGGGCCAGGCCCGCGTCGCCCCACACGTCGATGTGCTTGTCCTGCGCCGCGAGCACCGCCAACTGCGGGCGCTGTCCGGCGGCGTCGCGCTGGTCGCGGTAGGCGTCCAGCTCCGCCCGGGTCCGCAACGGCCCGGGCAGGTGGGTCTCCCAGGTGGTCACGTCGGCGTGCAGGTGCCCGTCGAAGCGCTGGCGGTCCCCGGCGAGGAAGGCCGCGTACAGGTCGTCGATGAGCGCGGCGATGAGTGCCGCGTCGGCTGCCACGATCGTCATGCCGTCTCCGTCCGGTCGTCCCGGGCGATCCGCCCGCCCTTCATCACCCAGCGCACACCCCGGAACGCCGAGGTGGCGGTGAGCGGGTCCTCGTCCATCGCGATCAGGTCGGCCAGCTTGCCGACCTCGACCGTGCCCCGGTCCTCCTCGACACCCAGCCAGCGCACCGGCCCCCGGGTGCCGGCGTGCAACGCCCGCGCCGGGCCGATCCGCTCGGCCATGTACTCCAGCTCCCGGACCGTGGCGTTGGTGCCCTCGAAGTGCCAGAACGGCGGCATGTCGCTGCCGAGCAGCACCTCCACCCCGGCCTCGACGGCCATCGCGAAACTCTCCAGGTGCCGAGGTCCGGCCCCGAGCGACCGGCACTGCATCCACTCCGGTACGCCGAGTTCGTCGAAGAACTCCTTGCACCGGGTCACCAGCAGCGTCGGCACCAGGGCGGCGCCCTGCTCCGCCATCCGCGCCACCACCTGCGGGGTGAGCTGGTAGCCGTGCTCCACACAGTCCAGTCCCAGCTCCACCGCCGCGCCGATCACCTCGGCCGGTCCGGCGTGCGCGGTGACCTTGCGGCCCCAGGCGTGTGCCGTCTCCAGCACCGCGGCCAGCTCGTCGGTGAACAACTGTGGGGTGTTGATGCGCTCGTGTTCCCCGGCGATGCCGCCGGAGATCATCACCTTGATCAGGTCCGCGCCGGCCTTGATCTGGCTGCGCACGCCGTGGCGGAACCCGACCGGTCCGTCGCACTCCAGGGTGTCGCTGCTCTCGTGGCCGTGCCCGCCGGTGCAGACCAGCGCCCGCCCGGCGGTGTGGATGCGGGGGCCCTGGGCCCGACCGGCGGCGATGGCGCGACGCAACGCGAAGTCGGCGTGGTCCTTCTCGGCGACGCAGCGCACCGTGGTCACGCCACAGTGCAGCGTGCGCCGGGCCCCGTCGGCCATGTAGTACGCCAGGTCGTGCGGACCCATCATCTTGACGTCGTCGCCGCCGGTGCCGGGCAGCGACAGCGAGAAATGGGTGTGCATGTTGGCCAGCCCGGGCGTCAGGTACGCCCCGTCCAGGTCCACCTCGCGGACCGCACCGGCGGCCTGCGCCTGCGCCGCCACCTCGGCGTACGGACCGACGGCGGCGATCCGGTCGCCGCGTACCCAGACGGCGGCGTCCGGGATCGGGTCCACCCCGTCCACCACCCGCGCGTCCAGCACGGTGCAGTGGGCCAGCAGCAGGTTCGGCTCGACGTCGCTCATGCGATCACCCCATAGGTCTCACGGGCGGCCTCGGCGGAGACGTACCCCTCCGCCACGTCACGACGTACCGCCTCCGGATCCCGCAACGAGGGATCACCATGACCACCACCACCAGCGGTCAACAACGACACCCGATCACCGGACACCACCGCAGTCCGACGCGTACTCACCCGCGCCTCACGATCCGTACCCGGAAACACCACCACCTGATTCGGCTCCGGCGACAACCCACCCGCCAACGCCCACGGCGCACTCCGCGTCTTCTTGATCACCGAAAGAAACTCCCCCGACGACACGAAACGAATATCCCGCCGCAACCCACACCCACCCCGGAACCGCCCCGCACCACCCGAATCCGTCCGGATCTCCACCCGCTCGAAGAACATCCCGGTCTTGGCTTCCAGGACTTCGACGGGGGTGTTGCGGGCCTGGGTCTGGCACAGGTGGTTCGCCGGGCCGATCCCGTCGTGGTCGACGGTGCCGCCCCAGCCCACCGGGTCGTTGTTGCTCACGGCGAAGATCTGACCGGTCTCCGGGTGCGCGCCGACCATCATGAACCCGGGCACGTCACCACCGCTGGACGCGGGCAACCGCTCCGGCATCCCCTGCGCCAACGCCTTGTAGATCAGTTCCAGGGCGACCGTCCCGGTCCACTGGGTGAAGGTCGCCGCCGGGTAGACCGCGTGGAACAGCGTGCCGGGCTCGGCGCGTACCCGCAGCGGGGCGAAGTGCCCGGCGTTGCTCTGCTCGGTGGGGGTGGTGATCGCCTTGAAGGCGACCCGGCAGGTCGCGATGGTGGCGCCCAGCGGCAGGTTGACCGGGCCGGGGACCGCCGGTGAGGAACCGGCGAAGTCCACCGTGAACGTGCCGTCGGCGACGGTCACCGTGGCCCGCATCAGGATCGGCTGGTCGGTGACGCCGTCGTCGTCGAGCCAGTCCTCGGCCGTCCAGGTGCCCTGCGGCAGCGCGGCGACCGCCTCGGCGGCGGATTCGGCGGCCGTGGCGATGAGCCGCTCGACCACGGCGTCCACGGTGGCCGTGCCGTGCCGGCGGTACACCTCGGTGAGGCGGCGCTCGCCGGTGCGCAGCGCGGCGATCTGCGCGTGCAGGTCACCCAGCACCGCGTCCGGCATCCGCGAGTTGAACCGGATCAGCTCGTGGATCTCCCGCACCGGCTCTCCCCGGGACACCACCTTCGTCCCCGGGAAGATCAACCCTTCCTGGTGCATGTCCGTCGAGTCCAACACGTACCCCGGGTCCTTCGCCCCGAGGTCCATCCAGTGCGCGCGGATGCAGAGGAAGCCGATCAGCTCCTCCCCGTCGGCGCCTTGCGGGTCGGGCAGGAAGACCGGGGCGAACAGCGTGGCGTCGTAGCTGTGCGCGGCGTTCCAGTACGGGTAGTTGAGCAACACCACGTCGCCCGGGTGCAGGTTCTCCCGACCCACGTACTCCACGCCCCTGGCCAGCGAGTAGTCGTTCGCGCCGAGGAACCGGGACAGCCCGGTCGACTCCGCGACCAGCCGCAGGTGACGGTCGTAGACGGAGATGCCGAAGTCGTGCACCTCGTAGATGACCGGGTTGAAGGCGGTGCGCACCAGCGTCACCCGCATCTCCTCGGCGGCGGAGGTGAGGTAGCTGCCGATCACCTCGACGGTCGCGCCGTCGACCGGGGGCTCACCCATCGACGTCCACCCCGTAGACCTCACGGGCGGCCTCGGCGGAGACGTACCCCTCCGCCACGTCACGACGTACCGCCTCCGGATCCCGCAACGAGGGATCACCATGACCACCACCACCAGCGGTCAACAACGACACCCGATCACCGGACACCACCGAAGTCCGACGCGTACTCACCCGCGCCTCACGATCCGTACCCGGAAACACCACCACCTGATTCGGCTCCGGCGACAACCCACCCGCCAACGCCCACGGCGCACTCCGCGTCTTCTTGATCACCGAAAGAAACTCCCCCGACGACACGAAACGAATATCCCGCCGCAACCCACACCCACCCCGAAACCGCCCCGCACCACCCGAATCCGTCCGAATCTCCACCCGCTCGAAGAACATCCCGGTGCGGGCCTCCATCACCTCGATCGGGGTGCCCCGCCCGGTGCTGCCGGAGACGTGGGTGGCGGCCTCCATGCCGTCGTGCTCGGGGGTGCCGCCCCAGCCGACCAGGTCGTTGTTGCTCACCGCGAAGATCTGACCGGTCTCCGGGTGCGCGCCGACCATCATGAACCCCGGCACGTCACCACCACTGGACGCCGGCAACCGCTCCGGCATCCCCTGCGCCAACGCCTTGAGGATCAGCTCGACGGCGACGATGCCGGTCCAGAGCGTGAAGGTCGGCTGCGGGTAGACCGCGTGGAACAGGGTGCCCGGCTCGGCGCGTACCTCCAGCGGGGCGACGGTCCCGGCGTTCGACGGCTCGTCCGGCGAGGTCAACGACTTGAGGACGACCTTGCAGATCGCCTCGGTCGCGCCGAACGGCATGTTGATCGGCCCCCGGGTGGCCGGTGCCGAGCCGGCGAAGTCCACCACGAAACGTTCGTCGCTGACGGTGACCGTGACCCGCATCTTGACCGGGTCCTCGGTGATGCCGTCGTCGTCGACCCAGTCCTCGGCCGTCCAGGTGCCCTGCGGCAGGGTGGCCAGCGCGGCCCGGGTGCGGGCCTCGCCGTCGGCGATGATGTGGTCGACGGCGGCGGAGACGGTGTCCCGGCCGAACTTCTCGATGATCTCCAGCAGTCGGCGCTCGCCGGTACGCAGCGCGGCGATCTGCGCGTGCAGATCACCCAACACCGCGTCCGGCATCCGCGAGTTGAACCGGATCAACTCGTGGATCTCCCGCACCGGCACACCCCGGGACACCACCTTCGTCCCCGGAAAGATCAACCCCTCCTGGTGCATGTCCGTCGAGTCCAACACGTACCCCGGGTCCTTCGCCCCCAGATCCATCCAGTGCGCCCGGACACAGAGGAAGCCCACCAGGTCGCCGTCGGCGTCGGCGTCCGCCGGGTCGGGCCGGAACACCGGCGCGAACAGCGTCGCGTCGTACGCGTGCGCGGCATTCCAGTACGGGTAGTTCAGCAGCACCACGTCACCCCGGTGCAGGTTCTCCCGACCCACGTACTCCACGCCCTTGGCCAGCGAGAAGTCGTTCGCGCCGAGGAAGAAGGTCAGCCCGGTGGCCTCGGCGACCAGGCGCAGGTCGGCGTCGTAGATCGACAGGCCGAAGTCGTGCACCTCGTAGATGACCGGGTTGAACGAGGTCCGGATCAGGGTGGCCCGCATCTCCTCGGCCGCCGACAGCAGATAGCTGCGGACGACCTCGACCTGTGCGCCGTCCAGTGTGGTCATGCCGACTCCTCCAGGGTGACCAGCAGGTAGCGGTGCTCGTCCACGGTGACGCGCTGGCCACTGGGCACGACCGTGGTGGAGGTGCCCTCGTCGACCAGCGCCGGACCGCTGAACGTGTCGCCCGGCTCCAGCACGGCCCGGTCGTACACCGCGAACGGGACCACGGCACGCGAGCCGAAGTCGTACGCGTCGCGGTGGGTGAGCAGCGCCCGGGACGGGTCACCGTTGCCGCGCGGGTGGGTGCCCAGCTCCGGGCGGGTGGTCCGGCCGATGCCCCGGACCCGCAGGTTGAGCAGTTGCAGCGGGTTGTCCATGGTGTGGCCGTACCGGGCCCGGTGCACCTCGTCGAAGGCGCCGCGCACCGCGTCGCGGTCCAGCGTCGACCCGACGGTCACCATCAGGCTGTGCTCCTGGCCCAGGTAGCGCACCTCGAACTGGCGCTCCAGCACGGCCTGGTCGGCCGGTACGCCCTGGTCCACCAGCGAGGCGACCGCCTCCGCCCCGACGGCCTTGAACAGCTCCTCCAGCTCGTCCAGTCCCACCTCGTCGAGGCCGGCCATCACGGTACGGCTGAAGTCGTTCACGATGTCCGCCGACAGCATTCCCCAGGCGGAGAAGCCGGACGGCGCGAACGGCACGACGACCTCGCCGATGCCCATCTCGCGGGCGAGCAGCGGAGCCAGCAGCGGCCCGGCACCGCCGAAGGCGAGCAGCGAGAAGTGCCGGGGGTCGTGCCCCCGTTCCACGGTGATCTGGCGGACCGCGCCGACCGTGCGGGCCAGCAGCACGTCGAAGACACCGGCGGCGGCGGACGTGGCGTCCAGCCCGAGCGGCTGCGCCAGTTGCTCGTCGATCGCCGCCCGCGCCGCCTGGTCGTGCAGGCCCATGGTGCCGGCGAGGAAACGCTCCGGGTCCATGTAGCCGAGCACCACCGCCGCGTCGGTGACGGTCGGACGGGTGCCGCCCCGGCCGTAGCAGACCGGCCCCGGGTCGGCCCCGGCGCTCTGCGGGCCCACCTTGAGCAGCCCCCGGTCCAGCCAGGCGATCGAGCCGCCACCGGCACCGATGGTCCGGATGTCGTACGTCGGGATCAGCAGCGGGAAGTGCTCCAACTGCGCCTCGTACGCGGCCACCGCGGTGCCGTTCTCGATCACGCAGGCGTCCAGCGAGGTGCCGCCGATGTCGAACGTCAGCAGCCGCTCCCGGCCCAGCTCCGAGGCGAGGTACGCGGCACCGACGATGCCGCCGGCCGGGCCGGACAGCACGGTGTGCGTCGGTGACGTCTTCGCCACCGCGCTGGTCATCGAGCCACCGCCGGAGCGCATGATCAGGAACTGTCCGGTGAAGCCCCGCTCGGCGAGGCCGGACTCCAACTCGTCGACGTACCGTTCGAAGATCGGCCGGATGTACGCCTCCAGCACGGTGGTGCTGGTCCGCTCGTACTCGCGGTACTCGCGCACGATGTCGGTGGAGAGCGAGAGGCTGACCTCGGGGAACTCCTCGCGGATCAGCCGGGCCGCCTCGCGCTCGTGGGTGGGGTCCAGGAACGAGTGCAGGAAGCAGATCGCGATCGAGGTCACCTGGTGGTCCACCACCAGCGTGCGGGCGGCGGCGCGGACGCTGGCCGGGTCCAGGTCCTCCACCACCCGGCCCCGGTGGTCGAGTCGACCGCGTACCCCGGCGGTGAAACGGCGCTGCACCAGGCTCGGCGGGCGCTGGTACTGGAAGTCGTACATGTGGTCGGCGGGCACGTTGCCCCGGCCGATCAGGAAGATGTCGCGGAAGCCCTCGTTGGTGATGACCCCGGTCCGGCCGCCGCGCCGCTCCAGCACCGCGTTGAGTCCCAGCGTGGTGCCGTGCGTGAACAGCTCCACCTCGGACAGGTCGGTGCCGAGCGCCTCGATGGCGGCGAGCACCCCGTCGGCGGGCCGGGCCGGGGTGGTCGACGCCTTGCGGAAACGCACCCGGTTGGTGCGGGTGTCCAGTTCCATCGCGTCGACGAACGTGCCGCCGATGTCGACGGCCAGCCGGATGGGACGACGGGTCATGGCGTGTCGGCCTGCTTTCCGATCAGGGCGGGAAGTTCCGGGACGCGCCAGCAGGCGGCCCGGCTCGCGCCGTACGACTGAAGGTTCTGCGGCTGGGAGCGACAGGTGTCGGTGACGAAGGGGCACCGGGCGGCGAGCGCACATCCGGTGGCCGCGTCGGTCTCCTCCAGGTCCTTGACCAGCTCCACCCCCGCGACGGACGCGGGCGGCGCGCCGAGTCGCGGTGCGCTGGCCAGCAGTGCCCGGGTGTAGGGGTGGCGGGGGGTGTCGAACACGACGTCGACGGGCCCCTCCTCCACCACGCGACCGAGGTAGAGCACCGCCACCCGGTCGGCGAAGCCCCGGACGGTGGCCAGGTCGTGCGAGATGAAGACCGAGGCCCGGTCGGTGTCGGCGGTGACGTCGGCGATCACGTCGAGGATCTGGGCCTGCACGGTGACGTCGAGGGCGGAGGTGGGCTCGTCGAAGACGATCAGGTCGGGCTCGCCGACCAGGGCGCGGGCGATGCCGATGCGCTGGGCTTGGCCGCCGGAGAGCTCGTGCGGGTAGCGCCGCAGGATGGACCGGTCGAGTTCCATCCGGTCCAGCACGGCGGCGACCCGGGCCTCCCGCTGGGCGGCGGGCAGGCCGGCGGCGCGCAGCGGCTCGGCGATGGAGTCGCCGACGGTACGCCTCGGGCTCAGCGACCCGATCGGGTCCTGGAAGACGAGCTGGGCGCGGGTCCGCAGCCGGCGCAGCTCCCGACCCCGGGGCGCCCGGCGGCCCGGCTGGCGGACCAGGTGTTGCCCGGCGACCGCGACGGAGCCGGAACTGGGCGCGACCAGCCCCATGATGAGTTTGGCGAGGGTGCTCTTGCCGCAGCCGCTCTCGCCGACCACCCCGAGCGTCTCGCCGGGTCCCAGGCGCAGGCTCACCCCGCGCAACGCGTGGTGTCCGCCGGAGCCGAAGCGGCTGCGGTAGACCACGTGCGCGTCCTCGATCTCCAGGACGGCGGACCCGGACTCCGTCGCGTCGACGGCGACGGCGGGCGTGGGTGCCGCCTCGTCGGTGGTGATCGGGCCGGTCTGCGGGTGGTAGCAGGCCAGCGACCAGTCGGCGGCGGATGCGTCGTCGGCAGGCGCGTCCATCCGGGTGGTGGGCGGACGGCTGGTGGTGCAGGTGTCGTCGGCGTGCGGGCAGCGGGCCGCGAACGGGCACTGGTGCGGTGCCTCGCGCAGCAGCGGCATGGCGCCGGGGGTGGCCACCACCGGTCGGCCGCCGACGTCGGGCACCGAGCGCAGCAGCGCCCGGGTGTAGGGGTGCGCCGGTTCCCGGAAGACCTGGTCGGCCGGTCCGCTCTCGACCACGGTGCCGGCGTAGAGCACCACCACCCGGTCGCAGACCTCGGCGATCGAGGCGAGGTCGTGCGAGATCAGCAGGACGCTGCGGCCGTCCACGTCGGCGGCGTGCCGGAACTGGCGCAGGATCTCCCGGGTGAGCGTCACGTCCAGGCCGGTGGTCGGCTCGTCGGCGATCAGCAGGCCGGGGGCGCAACCGGTGGCCAGCGAGATCATCACCCGCTGGGCCATGCCGCCGGACAGCTCGTGCGGGTACGCCTCCAGGCGGCGTTGCGGGTTGCGGATGCCGACCGCCTCGAACAGCTCCCGCGCGGCCTCGCGGGCGCGTCCGGCGGACATCTCCTGGTGGGTGACGAGCCGGTCGGTGAGCTGGCGTCCCACGGTGCGGGTGGGGCTGAGCGCCCCGCGCGGGTTCTGGAAGCAGATCGCCGCTCCCCGTCCCCGGTGGGCGGCGAGGGCCGTCTCGTCCATCCGCAGCACGTCCGCGTCGTCGAAGCGGACCCGCCCGCTGGCGTGTGCGCCGGTGGGCAGCAGGCCGACCACCGCCCGGGCCACCATGCTCTTGCCGCCGCCGCTCTCGCCGACCAGTCCGACCACCTCGCCGGGCCGGACGGTGAGGCTGACGTCGCTGAGGGCGGCCACCTGCCGACCGGCCCGGTGGATGACCACGGAGAGGTTCTCGATGGAGAGCATGGTTACCGCCGCTTCGCGTTCGCGCGTTCCTGCAGGCCCTCGCCGAGCAGGCTGAACCCCAGCACGGAGACGAACAGGGCCAGGCCGGGCGGCACGCTGGTCCACCATCGACCGCCGACCACGTCCGGGGCACCGAGGCTGATCATCGCGCCCCACTCGGCCTCCGGGATGCTGACGCCCAGCCCGAGGAAGGAGAGCCCGGCCAGGGTGAGCATCGCCCAGCCGCAGTTCAGCGGCGCGATCGTCCGGACCGGGGTGAGGCTGTTGGGCAGCAGGTGCCGCCAGAGGATGCCCGTCGTCGAGGCCCCGGAGGTCACCGCGGCGTCGACGAACGGCAGCTCGCGCTGGGTGCGTACCTCGGCGCGGACCAGTCGGGCGTACGCGGGGGCGTTCACCGCCGCGATGGTGATGATGAGGTTGACCGTGCCGTTGCCGAGCAGGGCCGCCACCGCCAGGGCCAGGATGAAGGTGGGGAACGCCTGGAAGATGTCGACGACCCGCATGAGCACGTCGTCGATCCAGCCGCCCCGGTAGCCGGCCACCAGGCCGAGCAGCGTGCCGACCACCACCGCCAGGGCCACCGCGGCGACCGCGATGCCCAGGTCCAGCCGGGCCGCGTGCAGCACCCGGCTCCAGACGTCCATGCCGTTGGTGTCGGTGCCGAGCAGGTGTGCGCCGCCGGGGGCGGCCAGGGTGGCGTTCGGGTCGACCTCGGTCGCGCCCCAGGAGGAGAGCAGCGGCGCGGCGAGTGCGGCCAGCGCCACCACGGCCAGGATGGTCGCGCCGGTGATGATCAGGATGCGGGAGAAGCGGTCGTCCCGACTGCCGGTGACGATCACCGCGTCGGCGCCGGCGTCCCCGGGGCCGACACCGCGCAGGTCTGCCATCAGATCCTCACTCTCGGGTCGAGGATCGCGTGGACCACGTCGGCGATGAGGAACACCAGCACGTAGCAGAGCGCGATCACCACAACGGACGCCTGCACCACCGGGTAGTCCCGGTACAGCAGGCCGCGCAGCGCCCACTGGCCGAAGCCCTGCCAGGAGAAGACGTACTCGACCAGCACGGTCGAGCCGATGGCGGTGCCGAAGACCAACGCGGCCAGGGCCGGCAGCCGCAGCAGCGTGGAGCGCAGCAGGTAGCCGTAGAGCAGGGTCCGTTGCGGCAGCCCGTGCGCCGCCGCCGCGGTGTACGCCTCGGAGTTGAGCACCTCCAGCGCCGACGCCCGGACGCTGCGCAGCAGCGGTGCCATCACGCCGACGACCAGGGTGAGCACCGGCAGCGCCAGGTACGCGGCAGCGCTGGCCAGCGCCGGTCCGTTCCCGGTCAGGGCCGCGTCGACGAGGCCGGCGCCGGTCAACGGGGTCAGGTTCGTGTCCGGGTCGACCCGTCCGCTGGGTGCCGGGAACCAGCCCAGCATGCTGTAGCCGACCAGCACGAGCACCAGGCCCAGCCAGAACTCCGGGATGGAGTTGCCGACCAGGGCGAAGATCCGCACGCCGTGGTCGCCGACGCTGTTGGCCCGCCGGGCCGACCAGACGCCCAGCACGGTGGCCACCACCAGCGCGATGGAGACCGCGATGACCACCAGCTCCAGGGTGGGCCCGATCCGCAGCGCCATCTCCGCGCCGACCGAGCCGCCGCTCTGGATGGAGGTGCCGAAGTCACCGGTGACCAGCCCGCCGAGGTAGTCGAGGAACTGCCGCCACAGCGGCTGGTCCAACCCGAACCGGGCGCGGGCCGCCTCGGCGTCGGCCTCGCTGGCGTTCTGGCCGAGGATGCTGCGGACCGGGTCGCCGGGCAGCACCCGGACGATGAGGAAGGTCAGGACGACCACCCCGAGCAACACCGGGATGAGCTGGAGCAGCCGCCTGACGACGAAACGGAGGATTCGCATGAAGGGAGCCGGCCGCGCCTAGGCCGACCTGGTCAGGTAGCGCAGCCGGGCGAGGCCGTCCATCGGCTGCACCCAGCCGGCCACCGCCTCACGGACCGGGAGGTTGAAGTTGGGCTGACAGATCACCACCCACGGCACGTCCTCGGCGAGGATCTGCTGGACCCGCCGCCACAGCGCGTTGCGGTCGGCCTCGTCGACGGTGGTGTGCGACCGCTCGTAGATCTGCTCGATCTCGGCGTTGGTGTAGTTCGAGTAGTTGAGGTTCGCGCCCTTGACGAAGCTCGTGGCGAGCATGTATTCGACGTCGTTGACCCAGAGCTGGCCGGAGGTGAGCTGGAGCGGGATGTTCTTGCGGGTCCGCCGCTCGCCGAGGGTGGCCGGGTCCAGCGGGGTCAGCTTGAGGTTGATGCCGGCCTTCGCCGCCTCGCTCTGCACCTGCACCGCGATGCGCTGCTGCTCCTCGTTGTCGGCCTCGAAGACCAGCTCCGACTCGACCGAGGCACGGCCTGCGGCGTTCAGCGCGGCACGGGCCCGGTCCACGTCGTGGGTGAACGGGTAGCCGCTCTCGTCGTACCCGGGCATGTCCAGCGGTACCGGGCTCTTGGCGGCACGGGCGTCGCCGCCGTAGACGTTGTTGATGATCTGCTCGTACGGCACCGCGTAGGCCAACGCCTTGCGGACGTCGACGTTGTCGAACGGCGCCGAGGTGACCGACATCTGGATCGCGACCTGGCGGTTGCTGGCCGCCGAGATCACCTTGACCCCGTCGATGCTGCGAAGGTCCTCGATGTCGCGCTGGCTGACGCCGAGGGCGATGTCGATGTCACCGGCCTGGAGTTGCAGCCGCTGGTTCGAGGCGGCGGGCACCACGGAGATCCGGATGGTCGGCGTCTTGGGGGCGTCCGGGCCCGGGTAGCCGGTGTTCGCCGCCAGCTCGATCTCCTGCCCCTGGGTGGCCTTGGCGACGTTGTAGTAGCCGCCGGTGGGGGCGTTCTTGGCGAACCACTCCTTGGCCCACGGGTCGTCGGCGGTGGCGTGCTTCTTGGCCTCCTCCGAGTCGAAGACGTACAGCGAGATCGCCTGGATCTGCCGGGTCAGCGCGCTGGGGAACGCCTGGTGGAACTCGACGGTGTAGTCGTCGACGACCTTGACCTGGTCGGCTTCGGTCAGACCGATGGTGCGGTAGATGCCGGCCACGTTCGCCTGGGCGGCGAAGGCGCGGTCCTTGGACCACTTCACGTCGGCCGCGGTCATCTCGTTGCCGCTGGCGAACGTGACGCCCCGGCGCAGCTTCAACGTCCACACCTTCTGCTCGGCGTCCGGCTCGAAGGACTCGGCGAAGGTCGGGGTGATGTTCTGGGTGTCGAGGATCTGGCTGTCACCCGCGGTGGTGACGCCGTAGTCGATCATGTAGGGGAAGACGTTCTTGAACATCATCAGCGCGGTCAGGTCGAAGCCGACGAAGTCCTGATCCCAGCTCGACAGGTAGCTCGACACCGCGATCCGCAGCGTGCTGGCGGTCGGGCCGCCGGACGTCGAGTCGTCCGAGTTCGAGCCGCTGTTCGCGGCGCAGGCGCCCGTGGTGAGCAGGAGCGCGAAACTGCCGCCCAGTTGCAGCACCCCGCGTCGGGAGATGGCGGGCGAGGAGGGGCCCACACCAGGTGTACGTGCCATGAAGTAGTCCTCCTAGAACTACGAGGCGGACGGGCCGCGCAGCGGACCCACTCGTGTTCTATCGGATTAGGTGGAGGTGAACAAGACCCCAACCCTTGTTCACAGCGGAACTCCCGAAATTGGCACCCAGACCCGGCCGAACGGCTGATGAAGTGCGGCGCAAGTGTTCACACAAGTTCACACAACTGATACGTACGGCTGTTCACCAGGCCCTCGCCCGCCGGAGGTCGGGCCTGATCTGTAGCCAGGCTCCACGGGCCCTTGAGAATTCCGGGCGAGCATCAGGCACCACCCAGCGAGGAGGTTGCCCCGATGCCGACGCTCTTCGATCCGGTCCGACTGGGTCGCCTGCGGCTGCCCAGTCGGATCGTGATGGCCCCGATGGGCCGCGGCCGCGCCACCCGGGACGGGACTCCCCTGCCGTACGTGGCCGACTACTACGCCCAGCGGGCCGACGCCGGGCTCATCGTCAGCGAGGCGACCAACCCGGCACCCCGGGCGGTGGGCCACGCGTACAGCGTGCAGTGGCACACCCCCGCGCAGACCCAGGCGTGGACGGCGGTGGCCCGCGCCGTCCACGACGCCGGTGGCCGCATCGTGCTCCAGATCATGCACGCCGGACGGATCGGTCATCCGGCCCTGTACGGTCACCGGCCGCTGGCGCCGTCGCCGGTGCCGGCCGCCGGACTGGCCCGCACGTTCGACGGGCCGAAGGAGCACCCCGAGCCGCGAGAGATGACGCCGACCGACATCACCGACGCGATCGAGGACGTCGTGCGGTGTGCCGAGACGGCCGTCGCCGCCGGATTCGACGGCGTGGAACTGCACGGCGCCAACGGCTACCTGGTCCACCAGTTCCTGTCGGCGGCCACCAACCGCCGCACCGACGAGTACGGCGGCGCACCGCACCGGCGGGTGCGCTTCGCCGTCGAGTTGGCGGAGGCGGTCGGCGCGGCGGTCGGCGCGGACCGGGTCGGGCTGCGGCTGTCGCCCGGGTTCGGCCTCAACGACATGACCGAGCCGGACGCCGCCGAGGTGTACCCCGCCCTGCTCCAGGCGCTGCGCCCGCTCGACCTGGCGTACCTGCACCTGGTGCACGGCTCCGACCCCGAGCTGACCCGGGTCGTCCGGGCCCGTTGGGACGGGGCGGTGGTGCTCAACCCGGGCACCGGCAACCTCGGTCCGGAGGCCACCCGGGCCGCGGTGGCGGACGCGCTGGCCGTCGGCTTCGACGCGCTCGCCTTCGGCAAGCAGTTCCTCGCCAACCCCGACCTGCCCCGCCGCCTGGCCGACGGCGGCCCGTTCAACCCGCCGGACCCGACGACCTTCTATCAGGGCGGTCGCCGGGGCTATCTCGACTACCCCCGCATCGACGACACGGAAGGGAACACCGCCTCATGGTCGTATTCGTCAACAAGCTCACGCTGATCGGCGCCGCCGAGGACCTCGAACGCCACTACGCCAGCGTGGCCGAGTACATGCAGACCCGACCGGGGCTGATCCGGTACGTGCTGAGCCGGTCGCAGAAGGATCCGTCGACGTACTACAACATCGCCGAATGGACCGACGAGGAGTCCTTCCGCACCGCGCTGCACGAGCCGGAGTTCCGGACCCGGCTGGACCGGTTGACCGGCATCATCAAGGGCGAACCGCACCTGACCGAGCCGGTCTTCCAGTACGAGGCCGACCGCGTCACCGGTTGATCCACCGAGTCCACGGCCGCCGGAGCGCGCGCCGGCGGCCGGGGGCCGGGGGAGTAGTTCCCCAGACCGCCGCAGACGTTGAGCGCCTGCCCGGTCAGCGAGGCGGCGGTGTCGGTCACCAGGTAACCGACCAGCCCGGCGACCTCCTCCGGCGTCGAGTACCGGCCCAGCGGGATCTTCGCCTCGAACCGCTGCCGCACCGCGTCCTCGGTGGTCTGCCAGTGTGCCGCGTACCCCTGGCGTACCCGGACCGCCATCGGCGTCTCCACGTACCCGGGGCACACCGCGTTGACGGTGACGCCGGTGCCGGCCAGCTCGAACCCGACCGCCTTGGTGAAGCCGACCACCCCGTGCTTGGAGGCGGTGTACGGCGCCGCGAGCGCGACGCCCTGCTTGCCGGCGGTCGAGGCGATGTTGACGATGCGGCCCCACCCGGCCTCCCGGATGCCACCGGCGCGCAGCACCTCGCGGGTCACCCGGAACACCGAGGTGAGGTTGGTGGCGAGCACGTCCTCCCAGAGCGCGTCGTCCAGCTCGGCGGTGACCCCGCCACCGGAGCGGCCGGCGTTGTTCACCAGCACCGTCACCGGCCCGAACCGCTGCACCGCGGCGGCGACCAGCCGGACCACGTCGTCCGGGGACCGCACGTCGGCCGCCACGCCGTCGACCTCCAGGCCGCGCCCGCGCAGCTTGTCGACGACCGTGGCCACCTGTGCCGCGTCGCGGGCACAGAAGTAGACCGGGAAGCCCTGCTCGGCCAGCGTCTCCACCACGGCCAGCCCGATCCCGCTCGTACCGCCGGTCACCAACGCCGCGCCGGTACGTCTCGGTGTCGTCATCTCCGTTGTCCTCCTCGATCGGTCGATCACAGGGTGAGTACGACGCGGCCGGTGACCCGGCGCTCCAGCAGGGCCCGCACCGCCGTGGCGGCATCGGTCCAGTCCGCGTGCAGCCCGACGTGTGGACGCAGCCGCCCGTCCACCACGAGCCCGAACAGCGTCGCCAGGTCCTCGTCGGCCCGGTGGCGTTCCAGCTCGTCGAGCAGGAACAGGTGCTCCAGGCGTACCCCGGCGCGGGCGTGGCCCCAGTCCGGTGGCAGGACCAGGTCGGCGCGCACGGTGTTGCCGAACACCACCGCCACCCCGCCCCGGCGCAACCGCACGAACGCCTCCCGGAACACCGTTCCGCCGACGCTGTCCACGACGACGTCCACCGGCTCCTGCGGCGGTGCCGCGTAGCCGGCGTGCACCCGGTGGCCCCGCTCGGTCAGGTGGTGGCCCCGTTCCGGGGTGCCCACCCAGCCGAGGACGGCGGCGCCGCCGGCCGCCGCGAGGTCCGTCACGAAGCCGCCGACGCCACCGCTGGCACCGGTCACCAGCACCGAGCGACCCAGCAGCCACCCGGCACGCCGCAGCGCGTACAGGGCGGTCAGACCGGCTACCGGCACCGCCGCCGCGACGGCCGGTTCCACCCCGGCCGGTATCGCCGCGAGCCGATCGGTCCGCACGGCCGCGAGCTGCGCCCATCCGGTCGACGCCGCCACGCCCGCGACCGGTGTGCCGATCGGTGGCCCGGTGCCGTCCTCGGCAGCGCGGACCACCGTGCCGGCGACGTCCAGCCCGAGCCGGGCGCCGGGCGGTTGCCGGGCGGCGAGCAGGAGGTCCGCGCGGTTCACCGCGACGGCGTGCACCTCGACGAGCGCCTCGCCAGGCGCAGGACGCGGCTCGGGTACCGACTCCAGTCGGAGTCCGTCGGGCTCGTCCACGGACGTGACCAGTGCTTTCACATCGACCTCCACCGGTACGACGGGTTCCCGCCCTTCGTACCGGCGGGTGCTGGAGTCCTGGTGGAGGGTCGCCGGTGAGATGGGCGTCACTGGGATTCGCGTTGCCGGTGCCGCCCGACCCGAGCACGATGTCCGAGGCGGGCGACGGTAGTCGCCCTGACACTGTGCGTGCATTCCGCCGCTCGACGGGGGACATCGGTGACCGACTTTCGCATTCTCGGGCCGCTACAGGTCACGATCGACGGGCGACCGGTGCGGATCGGCGCCCCGAAGCAACAGGCCCTCCTGCTGACCCTGCTGATGCGGGTCAACGAGGAGGTGCCACTGGACGAGCTCTACCCGCGATTGTGGGGCGACCGCCCACCGGCCCGACCCGCCGCCGCGCTGCACGTGCACGTGGCCCGGCTGCGCGCGGTGCTCGGTGACCGCCCCGGCGCACCGGTGACCTCGCCCCGCCCCCGGGTCCGGTCCCTCGGTGGGGGCTACGCGTTGCGCACCCCACCGGAGACCGTGGACCTGCACCGGTTCCGCGCGTCCGCCCGCCGGGCGGAGCAGGCCCGACGCGGCGACGATCCGGCCGGGGAACTCGCCCACGTCCGGGCGGCGTTGGCCCAGTGGCACGCGGATCCGGCGCGACCGGCCACAGTGGCCTCCCTCGCGGTGGTTCCCTCGCTCGCCGAGGAGGTCACCCCGGTGCTGGTCGAGGAGCGGTTACGGCTGCTCGAACGACGCTACGAACTGGAGCTGGCCACCCGACCGCCCGGCGAACTCGTGACGGAGCTGCGGGCCCTGGTCGTCGCGTACCCGGTGTGCGAGCGACTGTGGTGTCTGCTGGTCACCGCGCTGCAACGCGCCGGTGACCGGGCGGCGGCCCTGGCCACCTACGAGCGGGCCCGCGCGACGCTGCGGACCCGACTGGGTCTGACACCCGGGCCGGAACTGGAGGCGGTTTACCGACGCATCGCCGGGGACGGCTGGCACACCCACACCGACCTGCCGCCGGTCGACGCCGACCGGCAGCCTCGCGGATCCGGCTGGCCGGCCGTCGCCGCCGCGCTGGCCGGCCGGGACGCCGGCACCGCGCTGCCCCTGGTGTGTCTCGCCGGTCCGCCCGGACCGGACCGCACCGCAGACGTGGCGGCGCTGGCCCGACGGTTACGCGCGGCGTTCCCGGACGGGCAGTGGTACGTACGACTGACCGACCCCGCCGGCCGGCCCCGTGACCCGGCCGAGGTGCTCGCCGGGCTGCTGAGCCGCTCCGGCGTGGCCGCCGACGCGGTGCCCCTGCGCCGCCGGGAACTGGTCACCGCGTACCGGGCCCGGCTCGCCGACCGGCGCGTGCTGCTGGTGCTGGACGACGTCCGCGACGCCGAGCAGGTGTACGACCTGCTGCCGGGCACCTCCCGGTGCGCGGTGCTGACCGTCGGCGACACGATCGTGCCGGAGCTGGTGGCGCTGCGCGGTGCCCGACCGTTCGCGCCGCAGGCGTGGGGCGGCGACCCGCACGCCTCCCGACACCACGGGACCGGGGAGCCGCCGGCCGCCACCGCACGCGTCTCATCGACGCAACAGGGTCCGTAGCACCTGCTCCAGCCGTGTCTCGGGATCGGGCAGCGGACCGACCGACCGCCAGGCCACGAACCGGTCCGGCCGCACCAGCGTGGCGCCGTCGGGCTCGATGCCGTAGCGGGCGCCGAATTGGCCGTCCCGGTCGGCGTACTCCCCCATCGGACCGATCGGGTGCACGACCAGGGGCACGCCGAGCCGCTCGGCGACCCGCCTGGCCGGTTCCGCCCAGGCCGCCCCCGCCGACCCGGTCAGCAGCACGAACCCCGTGCCGAACAACGCCGTCGTGGAGGTGTCGGTGCCGTCGGGGCCGGTGAGCGGCAGGAAGGGCGCCCGCGATCCGGGTCGGCCGGTGGCCGTGGTCGGGTCCTCCACGAGCGCGCCGTCGTCGCCGGGTTCGAGCAGGACCGCACCGGCCGGGTACCGGTAGCCGAAGGTGAGCACGGCCGGTGGCAGCGGGGCGGGCACCTCGTCGTCGCGCAGCTCCGGTGCGATCCGTTCGACCAGGTTGGCGAACTGCTGCTCGACGAGCAGCCGGGCGTACGGCCCCCGCTCGGCCTGGTACGTCGACAACAGGTCGGGCCCCGCCCAGCCCTGGATCACCGCGGCGAGCCGCCAGCCCAGGTACCACCCGTCCATGATCGCCGTGTTGCCGCCCAGCCCACCGGTCGGCGGCATCACGTGGGCGGCGTCGCCGGCCAGCAGCACCCGGTCCACCTGGAACCGCTCGGCGACCGCGCAGGCGATCGAGGTCTCGCCGTACTCGGTGATGTCCATCGGGAGGTCCGGGTCGAGTCCCAGGTCGACGGTGATCTGTCGGGCGATCGCCTCCCGGGACCGGTGCCAGCCCTCCGGCAGCTCCGGGGTGAGGTTGCGGAAGTAGCCGTACAGGCCGGGGATCTCGGTGTTGAACAGCACCGCCCGGTCGACGTGGAAGGCCGCGAACCGGGAGCCGTCGGCGGCACCGGGCGTGTGCGCCAGCGGCTCGCTGAGGTCGGCCTTGAACAGCACCCGCAGGACCTGCCCCACCACGCCCCGCCCCCGCAGGGGTACGCCGAGCGACTCCCGCACCGGACTGCGCCACCCGTCGGCCGCGACCAGGTACGACGCCCGCACCCGGTGGCGCGTACCGGTCTCGGTGTCCTCCAGGAACGCGGTGACACCGTCCTCGTCCTGCGCGAACCCGAGCAGCCGGGTGCCGAAGCGCACCTCGGCGCCGAGCCCTCGGGCCCGCTCGGCGAGGGCCGCCTCCGCACCGGACTGGCTGGCCGTCCCCCAGTCCTCGGGCGACATGTGTCGCATGGTCAGCTCTCGGCCGCTGACCAGCGTCCGGGTGACCGGCCCGCCCAGCCGGGGCGCGAGCACCATGGAGAACTCGGTGCGGTCCGGACGGCTCAGGTCGCGGATCCGGTCCACCAGACCGGCCACCCGCAACGCCTCCATGGTGTGCGGATACTGGCCGGTGGCCTTGACCCCGGTCGACGTACCGGCCCGGCGCTCCACGACCAGCGGGCGCACCCCGTGCAGGCCGGCGAAGATGGCGGTGCTCAGGCCCGCCGGGCCGGCACCGACCACCAGCAGCGGCCGGTGTTCGGCGGCGGTCACGGGACCAGCACCACGCGGCCGAGCTGGCGGCGGTCCTCGATGAGCCGGTGGGCCTGCGCCGCCTCCTCCAGGGGCAGGACGGCGTGCACCGCCACCCGCAGCCGACCGTCGCGGACCAGTTCGGTCAGTTCCCGCTGATTGCGTCGCGCCTCCTCGGGCGCGGCGGCGAGCCAGGCGTCGAACGCGGTGCCCACGATGCTCTTGAGACCGAGCAGGTCGGTCAGGGCGACCCGCGCCACGTCGCCGTCGGCACCCGCGAATCCGTAGTAGACCAGGCGGCCGAGCGGCTTCAGCAGCGCGAGGCTGGGCGCGAAGACCGGCCCTTCGACGCTGTCCAGGACCACGTCCACCCCGGCGCCGCCGGTCGCCGCCCGCACCTGTTCGGACCAGTCGGGTGCGGTGTAGTCGACCACGACGTCGGCACCGTGCTCGCGGACGAACGCCGCCTTCTCCGGCGAGCCGACGGTGCCGATCACGGTCCCGGCGCCGCGCAGCTTCGCCAACTGGGTCACCAGATGTCCGATCGCCCCGGCGGCGGCGTGCACGAGCACCGACTCACCGGGGGCGAGCCGGCCGACGCTGAGCACGTTCGCGGCGACCTGGGCGGTCGAGGCGAGCGCGGTGGCGACCGGTGCCGACACGTCGTCGGGTACGGCGACGGCCTGCCCGTCGGTGACGAGGACCCGGTCGGCGTACGCGTCGGCCACGCCCCAGGCGGCCAGCCGGTCACCGACCGCGAAGCGGTGCTCGCCCGATCCGACCGCCTCCACCCGGCCCACCACGTCCCCGCGCGGGGCACTGGGCACCGGGGACGGGAACGGCGCGGTGCCGGAGCGTAGCTGGGTCTCGATGAAGTTGACGCCCACGGCCTCGACCTGGACGCGCAACTGACCCTCGCCGGGCTCCGGCACCGGCACCTTGTCGACGGTCAGCACCTCGGGACCGCCGTGCTCGGAGTAACGGATGACGCGCATGCGGGGGCTCCCCTTCCGTCGACCGGCGGCGCGGTGCCGCCACCGCCGGTTCTAGCCGCGGGCACTCGCGGCCGGGTCGAGGACGCCCCCAGCGTCACGCGGGTTGTCGTGGCGCGCGCAGCGGTCCGGGCACGAACGCGGCGGCCAGTCCGGCCACGAGCGCGAACCCGACCACGAACCAGTACGTCCGGCCGTACGCGTCGGGTGCGAAGGTGCCGGCGGCGGCGAGACGGTCCTGGAGGGCCACCGCCACCACGGCGATGCCCAGCGACCCGCCGATCTGGTTGAGGATAAACAGCGCGCTGGTGGCCCGGGGCGCGTCGGCGGCACCGACGGCGAGGTACATGAACGCCATCACGCCCGGCACCGTGAACCCGATGCCGAACCCGCCGACACCGAACGCGATTGCGGTCACCGTCTGCGAGGTGTCGGGGCCGACTCCGGAGAGCACCACGGCGGCGAGTGCGGCGAGCAGCATGCCGATCGGTGCGGTGGCCCGCGCGGTGAGGCGGGCACCGGCCTTGCCGACGGCGATGGCGCCGGCCGCACCGAGGATGCCGGAGGGGACCATCAGCAGGCCGGCGTGCAGTGCCCCGAACCCGCGTGCCTGCTGGTAGTAGAGCGGCGTGAGGAAGAGCAGCGCGTTGGCGACCGCGCCGACGAGCAGCATGGTGACCACCGACATGGTGAACCCGCGCTTCTGGAACAGCCGTACGTCGATCAGCGGCGCGGCGGTGCGCAGGGAGTGCAGCACGTACGCCACGAGCAGGGCCGCGCCGACCACGAAGGCGGTGACCGCCCGCCCGTCGCCGAAGTCACCACGGTGCGCGGCGGTGACGAGGCCGTAGATCAGCGCGGCGAACCCGGGCGAGAGCAGGGCCAGGCCGAGCAGGTCGAGCTTCGGTGCGGCGGCGTCCCCGGTGGGACCGTCTGCGGGCAGTACGCGCAGCGCGAGCACCAGCGCGACCACGCCGACCGGCAGGTTGATGAAGAACATCCACCGCCAACTGATGTCGTCGACGAAGAAGCCGCCGAGGATCGGGCCGAGCACCGGGCCGACGGTGAGCGGGATCGAGATGAGGCCCATCGCCTTGGTGACCCGGGCGGGGCCGGCGGCCCGGGCGATCAGCGCCTGCACGACCGGGAAGATCATGCCGCCGCCGAGGCCCTGGACCACGCGGAACGCGATCAGGCTCTCGGCGGACCAGGCCAGGCCGGACAGCAGCGAGCCGAGGGTGAACAGCACGACGGCGAAGATCCACACCCGTCGGCCGCCGAACCGGTCCACCCCCCATCCGGCGACCGGGGTGGCCATCGCGACGGCGAGCAGGTAGACCGCGGTGACCCACTGGATGGTCGACAGGGGCGCGTCGAAGACGGCGGTCAGGCGGGGCACCGCGACGTTGACGATCGTCTCGTCGAGCAGCGCCATGAGCAGGGCCAGCAGCAGGACGCCGGCCATCTTGAGGAACGCCGGATCGAGGCGGTCGTCGACGGCCGGGCCGGTGGGATCTGGTGCGTCGTCGGGTGCCCGCCGCGATGCGGCCCCGTCGGTTGCCGCCAGGGACGGCGTGTCGCTGGACATGATGTGGACCTCCGAGCCGGGTGATCGGGGATTGACGCTGGGATACTACATGCATGTGCACACATATTCTGGCGCACCACGTCGTCCCGCACGCCTGTTTCCCTGTTCGAACTTGCCGGAAGGCACGAATAAAAGATGCTGTTACATTGAATGAGCAGCGACATGTAGGGTAGGGCGTCAGCAGACGAAGGGGGCGCGATGGCGGAGCGACGCGACGGACAGCCCGACCTGCTCGCCCTGTGGCGGCAACTGACCGTCCTCACCGGCCGACTCGGGCAGACGCTGGACCGGCGACTCACCCGCGACTTCGACCTGACCCTCACCGAGCTGCTCGTGCTCGACGAACTGACCCGGGGCAACCCCCGGGGCATGCGCATCCAGGACCTCAGCGACGCGGTCGCCCTCGACCAGTCCTCGATGAGCCGCCTGGTCACCCGCCTCACCGCCAAGCAGCTCGCGGCCCGGGTGAGCTGCGCACACGACCGCCGTGGGGTCTACTGCCAGATCACCGAGTCCGGCCTGGAACGGCACGACCAGGCCGCACAGGCGTGCCGGTCGGAGCTGGCCACCGCACTGGACGCCGCCGCCTTCGACGAGCGCCTGGCCTCCGTCGTCGCGCGGCTCACCCGCCCCGTCGGCCTACCCGCCGACGCCTGACCCGCAGGGAGCACCCGTGCATCTGTCGATCCTCGACCAGTCGATGATCCCGGAGGGGTCCACCCCGACCCAGGCCCTGCACCACACTCTCGACCTGGCCCGCGCGGCCGACGCACTCGGCTATCACCGCTACTGGCTCGCCGAGCACCACGCCACGCCGTCGTTCGCGAGCCCCGCGCCCGAGGTCATGGTGGCTCGGCTCAGCGGCGAGACGAGCGGGATCCGCATCGGCAGCGGCGGGGTGCTGCTGCCGTACTACAGCCCGTTCAAGGTCGCCGAGACCTTCCGGGTGCTCCAGGCTCTCGCGCCGGGCCGGGTCGACCTCGGCATCGGGCGGGGCGCCGGAGCAAGTTCCCGTGACGCCCGGCTGCTCAACCCGCACCTCTACACCTCCTCCGACGACGCCTTCGGCGAGCAGGTCGACGCGGTGCGGGCCTTCCTGGGCGCCGCCGGCGACCAGGGCGGCATCATGCCGTCGGTGGACGACACGCCCCAGGTGTGGCTGCTCGGCGCCAGTCCACCGAGCGCGGCCCTGGCCGGTCGACTCGGGCTGCCGTACTCGTTCGCGCACTTCGGCCGCCCGGAGCTGGTCACCGAGGCGGTGCAGACCTACCGGCGGCATTTCGACCCGCGAACCGGTGGCACCCCTCGGGTCATGGTCGGCATCGGTGTCTACTGTGCGCCGACGCGCGCGGAGGCGGAGCACGTCTTCGCCAGCCAGCGCCTGTTCCGGCACCGGATGTCCCGTGGCGACCTGCGTCCGGTGCCGCCCGCCGAGGTGGCGCTCGCCCAGTTGCCCGGTCTCGGCGAGGATCTGCTGACCGAGCGCACCGAGTGGCCGCGCTACCTAATCGACTCCCCCGACGAGGTGGCGCGACAGCTCACCGCGATGAGCGAGGCGGTGGGTGTGGACGAGTTCGTCGTCCTGTCCACGATCCACGATCACCGGGCGCGGGTGCGCTCGTACGCGCTGTTGGCCCAGGCGTGCGGTCTGCGTCCACGCGATGTGCCCCGACGGTCGGCGCTCGCCACCCTGCAACCCACATGACAGATGTGACCGGCACGCATTTCCCGTCCGGAAACACCGAGCCGCGACGATAAGAGGCCCACCGTCCAGGAGGCCGCGTGAGCGCGACAGCCGGCATCGGGCATACCGACGACGACTACCGGGTCCTGGGACCTCTGGTCGCGACGCTCTCCGGCCGCCCGGTGCCGGTGACCGCCCCGAAGCAACGGGTCCTCCTCGCGACCCTGCTGCTGCGGGCGAACACCTGGGTCGGCGCGCCGCAACTGGTCGGCGCGGCCTGGCACGACCGGCCGCCGGAGAATCCCCGCGCCGCTCTCCACGTGCACCTCTCCCGGCTGCGGTCGCTGTTCGCCGAGATCCGCCCCGACGTCCCCGCGCCGATCGAGGCCCGACCTGGGGCCTACCGCATCGTCGTGCCGCCGGGGTCCCTGGACCTGCACCGCTACCGCGAGGCGGCGATCCGAGCCCGGGAGGCCCGACGCGTCGGACGTCCGGACGTCGAGGTGCACTGGGTACGGCAGGCACTGGCGGAGTGGCGCGGGGAACCGCTGGCGCTGGTGCCGTCGGTGCGGATCCGGCAGGAGGTGGTCACCGGCCTGGTGGCGGACCTCCTGCACCTGACGGAACGGCGCTTCGAGCTCGAACTGGCCCTCGGCAGGCACGCCGAGGTCGTCGGGGAACTACGTACCGCCGTGGTCGCCCATCCACAGCGGGAGCGCCTGTGGGCGCAGCTCATGGAGGCGCTCGCGGGCAGCGGTGACCGGGCCGCCGCGCTCGCCGCGTACCACCGGGCTCGGGGCCGGCTGCGCGAGGAGTTCGGCGCGACGCCCGGCCTGGAGCTGCGGCAGCGCTACCGCCGACTGCTCGCCGAGACCGGCGACACCGCGCGAACCCGGACGCCGCGCGCCTTGGCGGACCCGCCCGTGGGGGCCGCCCGCACCGGCTGGCGGGCACAGTGCCAACTGCCGCCGGACGTCGCCGACTTCGCCGGTCGGGCCGACCTCCTGGCGGATCTGCACGCGGCGTTGCGGTCGACTGCGGACGGGCCACCGGTGGTCTGCCTGACCGGAGCGCCCGGCGTCGGCAAGTCGGCGCTGGCGGTCCGGACCGCACACCGGCTGCGGGACCGGTTCCCCGACGGCCAGTGGTACGTGCACGCCAGCGAGGCCGACGGCGCCGGCCGTGACTGGTCGCAGCTCCTCGCCGAGTTGCTGACCGCCGCCGGGGAGGACCGTCCACCGACCGCCCCCGCCGCCGCTGCCCGCGCGTTGCAGCGCCGCCTCGCCGGCCGCCGTGTCCTCATCGTCATCGACGACCTGCACGACGCCTCGGCGCTGCGCGGCCTGTTCCCGCTCGCCGCCGACTGCGCGGTCCTCGTCACGCACCGCGGCCGGCCGGAGGCGCTCGTCGCATGTCCCGGCGTCCGGGTCGTCGCCCTCGACGTGCTCTCCCCCGCCGAGGCGACGGCACTGTTGACCGTCATGATCGGTGCGGACCGGGTGACGCGGGAACGCGCCGCGCTGGACGCGCTCGTCGTCCACTGCGACCGGCTGCCGTTGGCGCTACGGATCGCCGGGGCCCACCTCGCCACCCATCCGACCCAGGGCATCGGCGAGTTCGTCGAGCTGCTCGGGGCCAATCCGCTCGACGCGCTGAGTCTGCCCGGCAGCCGGCGCGCGGCGGTACGGACCGCGTTCCACCTCGCGTACACCGCGCTGCCGGCGCGTACCCGGCGGATCTTCCGGCTGCTGGCGCTCGTGCCGGGAGTGTCGCACCGCGCCGAGACCGTCGCGGAGCTGGCCGGTCTGCCGGTCGCCACCGCGGCGCAGGGGTTGGACGAACTGGTCCGCGCCCAACTCGTCGAGCAGGGCCGCGACGGGGCGGTCCGGCTGCACAGCCTGATGGCGCGCTACGCCGCCGAGCGGGGACGCGCCGAGGACGCACCCGCCTACCGTCGGGCGGCGCTGCGCCGGTTGGGCGAGTGGTATCTGCGCACGGCCGACGAGGCGGTGCGGCTGTGCCACCCGGACGTGGTGCGGCTGCCCACCACCCATCGGACGTCGACGTTCGACGGGCGCCGGGCGGCCCGTGGTTGGCTGGCCCGGGAACGGCGCAACCTGGTCGCGGTCGCGGTGCACGCCGCGTCGACGGGTCTGGTGCCGCTGGCGGTCCGGCTGACCGACGCGCTGCGCGGTCCGTGCGGAGCCGACCGGCACCACGCCGACTGGCGGCTGGCCGCCGAGGCCGCTGTCGACGCGACCGATCCGGTCCGCGAGCCGGTGCACGCCGCGATCGCCCGGCTCAACCTCGGCCTGGCGTTGCAGGGCCTGCACGACCTGGCCGCCGCCGAGCCGCACCTGCGGTACGCCCGCGACCGGTTGCACCGACACGGGCCGGCCCCGCTGGAGATCGTCGCGGTCACCGCGCTGGCCATGCATCGGCTCCAGCGCCCCCGGAAACGGTTCGACGAGGCCATCCGTCTGCTGCACCGTGGCCTGCGGCTGTGTCGGCGACTCGGCCTGCGCCAGGCGCAGGCGCGCTGCCTGCTGTATCTCGGGATGGCCCACCACGGGCGCGGTGACCTGCGGATGGCCCGCCGACACCTGATGACGGCGGCGCGCATCGGCGAGCGCATCGGCTCCTGCTCGGCCCAGCCGGAGATCCTGGCCCGGCTCGGCACGGTCTGCGGTGACCTGGGCGCGCACCGGGAGGCGGTCCGGTGGCTGCGGGAGGCGTTGCGGCTCGGGCGGTGCGCCCGGTCGGCGCACTCCGTGGCGCTCGCCTCCTACGGCCTGGCCCGGGTCGGTCGGGCCACCGGGCACCGGGACCGGGCGCACCGGCACGTCGGCCGGGCGATGGCCTTCGCCGAGGAGGGCGGGTACGTGGCGCTGCTGGTCAACACCCGTAACCTGCGCGCCGCGTTGCACCAGGACGAGGGCCGGGCGGATCTGGCGGAGCCGGAGTACCGGAGAGCGTTGCGCGAGGCCGAGCGCGTCGGCCACCCGCAGGCCCGATGCGAGGCGCTGATCGGGCTGGCCGTGCTGGCCCAGCGACGCGGCCACCACCGGGAGGCACGCGAGAACGTCCGGCAGGCGGCCGGCGCGGCCCGCGCCGCCGCCTCGGTGCGTCTACAGGCGCACGTCCGGCAGGTCAGCGCCGGGCTCCGGCGAACCTCTAGCGCGAGCTGACACGCTGCCCCGGCAACGACGGCGGCACCCGGAGGGGGCACATGCTCGCGCTACGGACACGGCGACTGTTCGACGGGGTCCACCCGGTGCCGATGGCGCGGCCCACCGTGGTGCTCTCCGGCGGCGTGATCGAAGCGGTCCTGGACGGCCCACCGCCATCCGGTGTCGAGCTGGTCGACCTGGGTGACACGACCCTGCTGCCCGGTCTCGTCGACGCCCACGTCCACCTGGCCTTCGACGCGTCGCCGGACACCATGGGCAGTCTCGCCGTCGCCGACGACGACACGCTGCTGACCCGGATGCGGAGCGCCGCCACGGCGACGCTCGACGCCGGTGTCACCACCGCGCGCGACCTCGGCGACCGGGGTTACCTGGGGCTCCGGGTCCGGGCCGAGACCGCCGACACGCCGCACCGGGGGCCCCGGCTGCTCGTCGCCGGACCACCGATCACGTCGTACGGCGGGCACTGCTGGTTCCTCGGTGGGGAGGTCGACGGCGTCGACGCGATCCGGGCCGCGGTGCGCCAGCGGGCCGAACGCGGGGTCGACGTGGTGAAGGTCGTGGTGACCGGCGGCCAGCTCACCCCCGGTTCGCTGCCGCACGAGATGCAGTTCGGGCCGGTGGAGTTGGCCGCGATCGTGCGGGAGGCGCACCGGTACGGGCTGCCGGTCACCGGACACTGTCATGCCGCCGACGGCATCGCCGCCGCGGTCACGGCCGGATTCGACGGCATCGAGCACTGCACCTTCGTCACCGCCGACGGCGTGCGCGCGGAGCCGCCGCTGCTGGCCCGGATGGCGGCGGCCGGGACCCGGATCACGCTCACCCTCGGCACCGCCGGACCCGGTGGCGGCGGTGGCGGCGGTGACCCGCGCCGGGCGGCGGTGCACGCGGCCCTGCGCCGGGTGGCCGGTTGTGGCGTACCCGTCGCCTGCGCCAGCGACGCCGGTTGCGGTCCGGGCAAGCCGCACGGTTCGCTGGCGTACGGGGTCGAGGCGATGGTGGGTCTCGGCGTCCCGCCCACGGCCGCGCTGCGGGCGGTGACCTCCGGGGCCGCGCAGGTCTGCGGACTCGCCGACCGGATCGGCCGGATCGCACCGGGTTACGACGCCGACCTGCTCGCGGTGCACGGGGACCCGACCGTCGAGCCCGGTGCGCTGCGGCGCGTCGCCGCCGTCCTGCGCGCCGGACGGCGGGTGCGGTAGCTCCTCCAACGGTGCTGGACCGGACGTCGATCGGCGCGCGGGAGGCTCGGCGGGTATCCCGACCGAGCCGGCAGGAGGTCCCCCGTGCCCGATCCCACCGTCCACACCACACGCCACACCGTCGACGTGAGCGCACCCGTCGACGCGGTGTACCCGATCATCGCCGACGTCACCCGCTGGCCGTACACGTTCGCTCCCACGGTCCACGTGGACCTGATCGAGCGGGCGACCGACGGGCCGCAGCACCGCGAACGCCTCCGGCTGTGGGCCACCGCCAACGGCGTGGTCCGCTCCTGGGTCTCCCGCCGTACGCTGACACCGGCGCAGGGCCGGATCGCCTTCCGGCAGGAGGTGTCGGCAGCGCCGGTGGCCTCGATGGGTGGCGAATGGCGACTCGAACCGATCGACGGCGGCACCCGGGTCGTCCTGCTGCACGACTACTCCGTGGTGGACGACGACCCCGAGGCCGCCGAGTGGGTGGCGCGGGCCGTCGAGCACAACAGCACCGCCGAGCTGGCGGCGCTACGCGCGGCGGCGGAGTCCGCCGAGGACGGCACGCTGCTCTCCTTCGCCGACGAGGTGTTCGTGGCCGCTCCGGCCCAGGACGTGTACGACTTCCTGTACCACGCCGACCGGTGGCGGGAACGGCTGCCGCACGTGGCCCGGGTGGAGCTGACCGAGGACGAGCCCGGCGTGCAGATCCTGGAGATGGACACGGTCGCGCCGGACGACAGCGTGCACACCACCAGGTCGGTGCGGGTCTGCTTCCCCGCCGACCGGATCGTCTACAAGCAGACGGTGCTGCCGCCGCTGCTCGCGGCGCACACCGGCACCTGGACGCTGCGCCCCGAGCGGGACGGCGTGGTCGCCACGTCGCAGCACACGGTGGTGCTGCGCCCGGACCGGGTCGGCGCGTTGCTCGGCGAATCGGCGACCCTCGCCGATGCCCGGGACCTGGTCCGCCGCTCGCTGGGCACCAACAGTCGTCGCACGCTGGAGCAGGCGCGTCGGCACCTGCAACCGGTCGCCGACTGAGCAGCGTGACGGGCGCGGCGACACGTCGGAGCGAGACCCGATAAACCAACTGACGAACGACACCAACCACGGCTCGCAATCCAGGTTCCAATTGGACACCGACCGC
>NZ_JBITKM010000010.1:51631-233720 GCF_044461025.1 Micromonospora sp. NPDC049900 | reverse complement strand
AGGAGTTTTGGTCGCCCCAGGAGCACTCCTGAGGCCAAAACTCCTTGATCAACGCCGCCAGGGGGGGGTGGGGGTGGGAGGGTTAGAGGATTGGTGGGGGGGCGTAGGTGGCGGCCTGCGGGTGGGACTGGACGATCTTGGAGATTCGGGTGGTCACCGCCTGGATCTGGGCGGGGGCGGCACCGACGAAGGCGGCCCGGTCGGCGACCAGGGCGTCGATCTCGGCGCGGTCGAGGCCCAGTCGGGGGTCGGCGGCCAGGCGGTCGAAGAGGTCGTTGTCCGCCGCACCCTGCTCACGCATGGCGAGCGCAACGGCCACCGCGTGCTCCTTGATCGCCTCGTGGGCGGTCTCCCGACCCACACCCCGGCGTACCGCCGCCACCAGGATCTTGGTGGTGGCCAGGAACGGGAGGAAGCGCTCCAGCTCCCGGTTGATCACCGCCGGGTACGCGCCGAACTCGTCGAGCACGGTGAGGAAGGTCTGGAACAGCCCGTCGGCGGCGAAGAAGGCGTCCGGCAGGGCCACCCGGCGGACCACCGAGCAGGAGACGTCCCCCTCGTTCCACTGGTCGCCGGCCAACTCGCCGACCATCGACAGGTACCCCCGGATGATCACGGCGAAACCGTTGACCCGCTCCGACGAGCGGGTGTTCATCTTGTGCGGCATCGCGCTGGAGCCGACCTGGCCCGGCTTGAAGCCCTCGGTGGCCAACTCCTGCCCGACCATCAACCGGATCGTGGTGGCCAGCGACGAGGGCGCTGCGGCCACCTGCGCCAACGCGGAGATCACGGCCAGGTCGATCGATCGGGGGTAGACCTGCCCGACGCTGTCCAGCACGCGCTGGAAGCCGAGGTGCTCGGCGACCCGCCGCTCCAACTCGGCGACCTTCTCGGCGTCGCCATCGAAGAGGTCCAACTGGTCGGCGGCGGTGCCCACCGGCCCCTTGATCCCGCGCAGCGGGTACCAGGAGATCAGGTCCTCCAGCCGCTCGTACGCGATGATCAGCTCCTCGGCGGCCGACGCGAAGCGCTTGCCCAGCGTGGTCGCCTGCGCCGCGACGTTGTGCGAGCGCCCGGCCATCACCACGTCCGCGTACTCGTGGGCGTGCCAGGCCAGCCGGGCCAGCGTCGCCACCACCCGGTCCCGGATCAGCTCCAGCGACCGGCGCACCTGGAGCTGCTCGACGTTCTCGGTGAGGTCCCGCGAGGTCATCCCCTTGTGCACGTGCTCGTGCCCGGCGAGCGCGCTGAACTCCTCGATGCGGGCCTTCACGTCGTGCCGGATGACCCGCTCCCGGGCCGCGATCGAGTCCAGGTCGACGTCGTCGAGCACCCGCTCGTACGCCTCGACCACCCCGTCGGGCACCGGCACCCCGAGGTCCCGCTGGGCCTGGAGCACGGCCAGCCAGAGGCGACGCTCCAGCCGGATCTTCTCCTCCGGTGACCAGAGGGCGACCAACTCGGGCGAGGCGTACCGGTTGGCGAGCACGTTCGGGATCGTCGTCACCCCGTCATTCTCCCGATACCGCCGCCGACCGCCCCGACCGGGTACGGCCGACGACCCGGAGGTCAGCGTTCCAGGATCGCGGTCACGCCCTGGCCACCGGCCGCGCAGATCGAGATGAGTCCACGGCCGCTGCCCTTGGAGGCGAGAAGCTTGGCCAGGGTGGCCACGATCCGGCCGCCGGTGGCCGCGAACGGGTGCCCGGCGGCCAGCGAGGAGCCGTGCACGTTGAGCTTGTCGGTGTCGATTGCGCCCAGCGGGGCGTCCAGGCCGAGGCGGTCCTTGCAGAACTCCGGCGACTCCCACGCGGCCAGGGTGGCCAGCACCTGGGAGGCGAACGCCTCGTGGATCTCGTAGTAGTCGAAGTCCTGGAGGGTGAGACCGGCCCGGGCCAGCATCCGGGGCACCGCGTACGCGGGAGCCATCAGCAGGCCCTCGTCACCGTGCACGAAGTCCACCGCGGCCGTCTCCGACCAGGTGAACCAGGCCAGCACCGGCAGGTGGTGTGCGGCTGCCCACTCCTCGCCGGCCAGCAGCACGGTGGAGGCGCCGTCGGTGAGCGGTGAGGAGTTGCCGGCGGTCATGGTGGCCCGCTCGGCGTCCGGGCCCTTGGCCCCGAAGACCGGTCGCAGCGTGCCGAGCTTCTCCAGCGTGGTGTCCGGGCGGAGATTCTGGTCGCGGTCCAGCCCCAGGTAGGGGGTGATCAGGTCGTCGAAGAACCCCTGGTCGTACGCGGCGGCGAGCCGCTGGTGCGAGCGCAGTGCCAGCTCGTCCTGGGCCTGCCGGTCGATGTTCCAGCGCAGCGCGGTCTGTGCGGCGTGCTCGCCCATGGACAGCCCGGTGCGCGGTTCGGCGTTGCGCGGGACCTCCGGCTGGAACGGCTGGGCCGGGCGCAGCCTGGCGGCGATCCGCAGCCGTTCGCCCAGCGTCCGGGCCGAGTTGAGGCGCAGCAGGGTGCGGCGCATGTCCTCGTTGACGGCGAGCGGGGCGTCGGAGGTGGTGTCGACACCACCGGCGATGCCGACGTCGAGTTGGCCGAGGGCGATCTTGTTGGCGACCAGGATCGCGGCTTCCAGGCCGGTGCCGCAGGCCTGCTGGATGTCGTACGCGGGGGTGCGTGGGTCGAGCTTCGAGCCGAGCACCACCTCGCGTGTCAGGTTGAAGTCCTTGGCGTGCTTGAGCACCGCTCCGGCGACCACCTCGCCGACGCGCTGCCCGGCCAGGCCGAACCGGGCCACCAGTCCGTCCAGGGCGGCGCCGAGCATGTCCGCGTTCGAGGCGTCGGCGTACCGCGAGTTGGAGCGGGCGAAGGGGATGCGGTTGCCGCCGATGACCGCGACCCGTCGAACCTTCTGCACGATCCGCCTCCTCAGGAGTGTTGCCGTACCTTACCCGCCAGTAGGCTACGCCTATGACCGACAGGTACGCGAGTTTTGTCCAGTCGGGCGCCGGGCGGGCGCTGGTCAAGCGCCTCGGGCTGCCCGATCCGCCACGACTTCGCCGACACGCGCCGGGTGAGCCGATCCTCCCCGGGCCGGTCCTGCTCGGCAGTTCCACCGGGGGCCGGCTGGCCGAGCCGGTCGGCCGGATCCTGGCCGCCGCCGGGCTCGCCCTGCGCGACCCGGCCACCGCCACCCCCGATCCCACCTCCGGCCGTACGCCGACCAGCTCCGCCCTGGTCTACGACGCCACCGGCATCACCGACTCGACCGGGCTGCGGCAACTGCACGACTTCTTCCACCCGCAGGCCCGGGCGGTGCAGACCAGCGGCCGGGTGATCGTGCTCGGCACCCCGCCCGCCGAGTGCGACACGCCGCGCGAGGCGACCGCCCAGCGGGCTCTGGAGGGGCTGACCCGCAGCATCGGCAAGGAGTTCGGTCGGGGCATCACCGCCCAACTGGTGCACGTCACGCGGGAGGCCGACGAGAGCACCTGGACCAGCCTGGAGGCGACCCTGCGGTTCCTGCTCTCCGGCCGCTCGGCGTACGTGTCGGGGCAGGTGATCCGGGTCGGTGCCGGGCGGGCGAGCGCACCGGTGGACTGGGACCGCCCGCTGGACGGGCAGGTGGTGCTGGTCACCGGCGCGGCCCGGGGCATCGGCGCGGCACTGGCCCGGGTGCTGGCCCGGGACGGCGCGACCGTGGTGGCGCTGGACGTGCCGGCCGCCGGGGACGCGCTGGCCGGCGTCGCCAACGAGATCGGCGGCAGCGCCGTACAGCTCGACCTGACCGCCGCCGACGCGCCGGCCCGGCTCGCCGACCACCTGGCCGAGCGGCACGGTCGGGTGGATGTGGTGGTGCACAACGCCGGCATCACCCGGGACAAGACCCTCGGCCGGATGGACGCCGACCGCTGGGATCAGGTCATCGACGTCAACCTGTCCAGCCAGGAACGCATCAACGACGTGCTGCTGGACCGGGGCCTGATCCCGGACGGCGGGCGGATCGTCGGCGTCTCCTCGATCGCCGGGATCGCCGGAAACCGGGGCCAGACCAACTACGCGACCAGCAAGGCAGGCGTGATCGGGCTGGTCGACGCGCTGGCTCCGGCGCTGCGCGACCGGGGGATCAGCGTGAACGCCGTCGCGCCCGGCTTCATCGAGACCCGGCTGACCGCCCGCATCCCGTTGGTGCTGCGTGAGGCGGGCCGCCGGATGAACAGCCTCTCCCAGGGCGGGCTGCCGGTGGACGTGGCGGAGACCATCGGCTGGCTGGCCTGGCCCGCGTCCGGCGCGGTCAGCGGCAACGTGGTCCGGGTCTGCGGCCAGAGCCTGTTGGGGGCGTGATGACCGCGCAACGCGAGCGGGTCACGCTGCCCGCCCTGCCGTCGGCCGGTCCGTTGTACCGGCAGGCCCTGCTCGGCGCGGTGCCGGGACGCGGCGGGCGACGGACGGACGAGGTGCCGGCGGTGGAACTGGCCGTCGACCGGGTGGTCGTGGACCCGGCCCGGTTGGCCGACTACGACCGGGTGTGCGGGTTCCGGCTGGCCGACCGGGTGCCGGCGACCTTCCCGCACGTCGTGGGCTTCCCGCTGGCGCTGCGCCTGATCACCGCGCCGGACTTCCCGATCCCGCTGACCGGGGTGGTGCACGTGACCAACCGGATCACCGTGCGCCGCCCGGTCACGGTGGCCGACCGGCTGGACTTCACCACCTGGGCGGAGAACCTGCGTCCGCATGACCGAGGGCGGCAGGTCGACGTGGTCCTCGTCGGGTCGGTGGACGGGGAGGAGGTGTGGCGCGGCGTCTCGACGTACCTGGGGCGGCAGCGCACCCCGGGCGGTGGCGAGCGGCGCGACCGGAGTGACCGGCCCGCGCCGCCGACCGCGTCCGCGCGCTGGCGGGTCGACCCCCGGGTGGGTACGGATTACGCCCGCGTCTCCGGCGACCACAACCCGATCCACACCTCGCGGCTGGGCGCGCGACTGTTCGGCTTCCCCCGGCCGATCGCGCACGGGATGTGGAGCAAGGCCCGCTGCCTGGCGGCGCTGGAGAACCGGCTACCCGAGGCGTACACGGTCGACGTGGCGTTCAAGCTGCCGGTGCCGTTGCCGAGCACGGTGGCGTTCAGCGCCACGGCGGCCGGGACGGGGTGGGACGTCGCCCTGCACGACCAGCGGGGACGACCGCATCTGACGGGCACGATCCGCTGAGGTGAGGGTCGGGCACTTGCCCGACCCTCCTTTTCGCGCTAAGTTGTTCTCACATAGAGATATTCTCAGAGTGAGAGTGATTGAGCGTGAACGAGCAGGACTTCCTCGCCGCCTACGACCCGCACGCCTACCCGGCCGTGGCGGTCACCGCCGACGTGGTCGCGCTGACCATCCGGGACGACGCGCTGCACCTGCTGCTGATCCGCCGCGCCGAGCCGCCGTACGCCGGGCACTGGGCGCTGCCCGGCGGTTTCGTCCGCCCCGACGAGGATCTGGCCACCGCCGCCCGCCGGGAGCTGGCCGAGGAGACCGGGCTCGGCGGGGAGCGGCTGCGGCGCGTACACGTGGAACAGCTCGCCAGCTACGGCGCGCCCGAGCGCGATCCGCGGATGCGGATCGTCTCCGTCGCTCACCTCGCCTTCGCCCCCGACCTGCCGGACGCCACGGCCGGCAGCGACGCCGACGAGGCCGACTGGGTGCCGGTCGCCGAGTTGCCCGGCCGGGAGCTCGCCTTCGACCACCGCCGGATCGTCGACGACGGGCTGGAGCGGGCCCGCTCCAAGCTGGAGTACACCCCGCTGGCCACCCGCTTCCTCGCACCCGAGTTCACCGTCGGCGAGCTGCGCGCCGTCTACGAGACGGTCTGGGGGCACCCGCTGCACGCCGGCAACTTCCACCGCAAGGTGCTCTCCGTGCCCGGCTTCGTGGAGAGCACCGGCGCCAACACCGAGCGCGGCGGCACCCGGGGCGGGCCCCGGGCCCGGCTCTACCGGGCCGGCGACGCCCGGCTGCTGCACCCGGCGCTGCTGCGGCCCGCCCGGGAGGAGACGGTGCGATGAGGACCGACGAGGCGATCCGCCTGGTCACCGCCGCCCGCGACGACCACGACCTGTTCGGCGCCGACGCGCCGGAACGCCGCTACCGGGAACTGGTCACCGCCCTGCACCCCGACCGGCTGGACCGGGCCGCCCCGGGCGTACGCGCCGAGGCCACCGACGCGTTCGTCCGGGTCACCACGCGCTGGCGCGCCCGCCGGGTGACCGTGCTGCACGGCTACCGCTGCGGCGCACCGGCGTACTCGGGGGACCTCGCCGACCTGTACGACGTCGGCGGGGACCGGCTGCTCAAGCTGCCCCGCGAGGCCAGCGACAACGACCTGATGATCCGCGAACAGCGGGCGTTGCGCCGACTCGCCGACCACGGCGACCCGCGCTGGCTGCCGTACGTGCCCCGGCTGGTCGACACGTTCCCGCACCAGGACCCGGCCACGGGGGCGGAACGCCAGGTCACCGTGCTCGCCACCGCACCGGGCCTGCACAGCCTGGCTGACGTGCGGCGGGCGTACCCGGACGGGCTGGACGCCCGCGACGTCGCCTGGATGTGGCGACGGCTGCTGGTCGCGCTCGGCCTGGCCCACCGGGCCGGCGTGGTGCACGGCGCGGTGCTGCCGCCGCACGTGCTGATCGAGCCGGACGCGCACGGCGTGGTGCTGGTCGACTGGTGCTTCGCCACCGAGCCCGGCGGCGTCGTGTCCGCGCTGGTCCCCGACCACCAGGAGTGGTATCCGGACGAGGTCACCGAGCGTCGGCCGTGCGGGCCGGGCACCGACATCGCCATGGCCGCCCGGTGCATGACCTGGCTGATGGGGCACCACGCCCCGGACGAACTGCTCGCCTTCGCGGCGGGCTGCCGGCAGCGGTCGCTGTCGAACCGCCCCGACGACGCCTGGCGGCTGCTCGCCGAACTCGACGAGGTGCTGCACCGGCTCTACGGGCCGCGCACCTTCCGACCCTTCACCCTCAACCCCTAAGGAGGCTGCCATGGGCAGCGGAATGTGGTCCACCGACGTGTACACCGCCGCCGACCGGTACCGCCGGGCCACCGGCAAGAGCGCGTTCTCGTACAGTGACAGTGGCGCCAAGGTGGTGCACCCGCGACTGGACCCGCGCGACGCGACGCGGGAGAGCCGCGACTCGGCCGAGCACCCGCGGTCGACCCCGGTCGCGGTGCTGTTCGACGTGACCGGCTCGATGGGGCACGTGCCCCGCACCCTCCAGGCCAAGCTGCCGCAACTGCTGGGGCTGCTGCTGCGCCAGGGCTACGCTCGCGACCCACAGGTCATGTTCGGCGCGATCGGCGACGCCACCTGCGACCGGGTGCCGTTGCAGGTCGGCCAGTTCGAGTCGGACAACCGGATGGACGAGGACCTCGGGCGGATCGTGCTGGAGGGCGGCGGTGGCGGCCAGATGATGGAGTCCTACGAACTGGCGCTCTATTTCATGGCCCGGCGGACGGTCACCGACAGTTGGGAGAAGCGGGGCCGACGCGGCTACCTCTTCATCATCGGCGACGAGCTGGCGTACCCGGCGGTCAAGGCCGCCGAGGTGGCCCGCCTGATCGGCGGCGACCCCCGGGAGGACGTGCCGGTGCGGCAGATCGTCGACGAGGTGACCCGCCGTTGGGACACCTACTACCTGCTCCCGGCCGGCAGCCACTACTCGGGCAACCGCAAGGTGCTCGACTTCTGGCGCGGACTGCTCGGCCAGAACGCCCTGGAACTGGACGACCTCGACGCGGTCTGCGAGACGATCGCGCTCACCGTCGGCCTCGGTGAGCAGGCCATCGACCTCGACACCGGCCTGCGGGACCTGGACCGGACCGGCTCGACGGCCACCCGCACGGTGTCGAAGGCACTGGCCCGGCTGAACGGGGCACGCCGCGCCGAGGTGGCCGACCTGCCGGCCACCCGGACCACCGGCGGCGGAGTAGTCCGGCTGTGAACGAGCAGGTGAGCGCTGCGCGTCCGGGTGTCCCGGCACCCGGGCGCGCTCCGGCGGACCGGCTTCCGGCCGACCCGGCTGACGGGTCGGCCAGCGGCCCGGCGGACGGGTCGACAGACCGGCTCACGGGTGGCCCGGCGGGCGGGTCGGGTCCGGAGCACGCGATCGTGGTCGACCTCGGGTACGGCGACGCCGGCAAGGGCACGGTGGTGGACTGGCTCTGCGCCACCCGCCCGGTGCACACCGTGGTCCGGTTCAACGGGGGCGCGCAGGCGGCACACAACGTCGTCCGGCCCGACGGCCGACACCACACGTTCGCGCAGTTCGGTGCCGGCACCTTCCACCCCGGCGTACGCACCCACCTGTCCCGGTACGTCGTGGTGGACCCGCTGGCGCTCGCCGCCGAGGCCGACCACCTCGCCGCCGTGGGGGTGCTCGACGCCTTCGACCGGCTGACCGTGGACGGGGCGGCGCTGCTGGCCACCCCGTACCACCGGGCCGCCAACCGGGCCCGGGAGACGGCCCGGGGAGCCGACCGGCACGGTTCCTGCGGGCAGGGGGTGGGCGAGACCGTCGCGTACGGGCTCGCCCACCCCGACGAGGCACCCCGGGTCGCGGACTGCGGCAGCCCGGAGGTGCTGCGCCAGCGGTTGACCGCACTCCGGGACCGGCTGACCGCCGAACTCGGTCCGCTGGACGCCCCGCCGGTCGCGGACTGCCTGCCGGCGTACCGTGCCTTCGCCGAGCGGGTGGCGATCGTCGACGGGTCCTGGCTGGCCGGAGCGCTGCGGGCCGGGCCGTGCGTGTTCGAGGGCGCCCAGGGCGTGCTGCTGGACGAGTGGCACGGCTTCCACCCGTACACCACGTGGAGCACCACCACCTTCGCCAACGCCGAGGCCCTGCTGGCCGAGGCCGGGCTGGCCGGATCGGCGCTGCGGATCGGGGTGCTGCGTACCGTCACCACCCGGCACGGTCCGGGGCCACTGGTCACCGAGGACCCGTCGCTGCCGCTGACCGACCCGCACAACGCGACGAACCCCTGGCAGGGCCACTTCCGGTTCGGCCACTTCGACGCGGTCGCGCACGCGTACGCCCTGGCGGTCGCAGGCGGGGTGGACGGCCTGGCGCTGACCCACCTGGACCTCGCCGACCGGGGTCTCGGGTTGCGGATCTGCCGCCGCTACGACGGCCTGGACCGGCTGGTCCCGGGCCCGGCCGGCGACCTCGACCGGCAGGCCGCGCTCACCGCCCGCCTGCTGCGGGCGCGCCCTCACTACGACGAGGTCCCCGCGACCGACTGGCCCGAGGCGGTCGGCGAGGCGCTCGGCGCTCCCGTGCTCCTCACCTCGCACGGCCCCACCTCCGCCGATAAGCAGGTTCGTAAGGAAGGGCACCTTATTAACGCCTGGTGTAGAGGAAGGGCCCCTTCCTAACAGGCTGTGCCCTGAGCATGGAGACATGGAGGCCGCGCTCGACCTGCTCCGGCAGACACTCACCTCACCGTGGGTGTACCTGCTGATCTTCGGGCTCACCGCGGTCGACGCGTTCTTCCCGCTGGTGCCCTCGGAAGCGGCGGTCATCAGCGTCACCGTGCTCGCCACCGGCGGCGAGCCGAACCTGGCACTGATCATCGTGGTGGCCACGCTCGGTGCGACCGCGGGCGACCACGTCTCGTACGGCATCGGTCGCGGAGGCGGATCGCGCCGGCTGGACCACTCACCGGTGGACAGCCGACGCCGTGCCGGATCGGAGTGGGCCCGGCGGGCGGTCGACCGGCGCGGCGGCGTCATCCTCATCGCCGCCCGGTACGTCCCGGGCGGGCGGACGGCGGTCACCCTGGCCATGGGCGCGGTCCGTTATCCGCTGCGCCGGTTCCTCCTCTTCGACCTGATCGGTTGCGGCTCGTGGGCGCTGTACTGCGTGCTGCTCGGCGTCTTCGGCGGACTCGCCTTCGAACGGCACCCGTTGCACGGCATCCTGGCCGGCATCGGGCTCTCGATCTCGGTGACGCTGCTGGTGGAGGCGATCCGCTGGCTCCGGCACCGGGCGCACCGGCGGGCGGCGAGCGGCGCGGACGGCGGCTGTTGAGCCGGGGGTGTTAGGAAGGGACCCCTGCTCTACCGGAGGCGTTAGGAAGGTGCCCTTCCTTACAACTCCTCGGGCGGCTGCCAGCTCACGCCGCGCAGGAGTTGCCCGGCCCCCAGCCAGGCGGCGTTCATCATCCGGGTCGCGGTCTTCGCCGGGTCGGCCTCGGGATGGTCCGCGAGCCAGTCACCGAGCGACTCGGTCGCCCCGACCAGCGCGTACGCGACGACTTCCAACTCGGTCTCGGCAGCGGTACGCCCTTCGGCCCGCAGCGCGTGGTCCAGCATCCCGGCGACCACCTCGACCATTCTGGTCCGCATCTGGGCCAGTTCCCGGGCGAACGGCTGCTCGGCGCGGGCCTGCCGGTAGAGCACCGACCAACCGTCGCGGTGTGCGCCGACGAAGCCGAAGAACGCCCGCAGACCGCGCCAGAGTCGCTCGTCGGCGGGCAGGTCGGGGACGGCCGCCCCGGCGATGGCCTCCATCATCCGGGTGCCCTCGCGGTGCAGGCAGGCGACGAAGAGTTCCTCCTTGGTGCCCAGGTACGCGTACACCATGGGTTTGGAGATGCCCGCGTCCTCGGCGATCTCGTCCATGCTGGCGCCGTGGTAGCCGCGCCGGGAGAAGACCCGCACGGCGGCGTCGAGCATCTGCTGCTCGCGTACGGCCCGGGGGAGACGCTTGTAGGCGGGTGTCGCGGACACCTTGCGAGCATACCTACCGGTGCGTAGGGTTACGCCTGAGTAACCACTGTTCGAGAGGTGCGTTCCATGACTGACTTCGACCCGGCCAACTTCGCCGACATGGGCCCGAAGGAGTTCGCCCAGCTCGTCAAGAGCACCCCGGATAGCAAGCTCGCCGAGATCATGTCGGGTGAACTGCGCGGCAAGATCCTCGGCGAGGTCTTCGGCCGGATGCCGCAGATCTTCCGCGCGGACCGGGCCGGTTCCACCAACGCGGTGATCCACTGGAACATCACCGGCGCCCCCGACGGCGGCACCGACACGTACGAGGTGGTCATCGCCGACGGCACCTGCACGGTCAACGAGACCCCGCAGCACGAGCCGCGACTGGCCCTGACGCTCGGCCCGGTCGAGTTCCTGAAGATCGTCTCGGGTGGCGCCAACCCGGTCATGATGTTCATGACCGGCAAGCTCAAGGCAAAGGGTGACCTGGGCCTGGCCGCCAACATCGCCAACCTCTTCGACATCCCCAAGGCCTGAGATGGTCGAATTCTCGCTCGACCTGAACGAGGAACAGCGGGATCTGCGCGACTGGGTGCACGGCTTCGCCAGCGAGGTCGTGCGCCCGGCCGCCGCCGAGTGGGACGCCCGGGAGGAGACACCCTGGCCGATCATCGGCGAGGCGGCCAAGATCGGCCTGTACGGCTTCGAGTTCCTCGCCACCTGCTGGGCCGACCCCACCGGGCTCTCCCTGCCGATCGCCAGCGAGGAACTGTTCTGGGGAGACGCCGGGATCGGGCTGAGCCTCTTCGGCACCTCACTCGCGGTCGCCGCCATCTACGGCAGCGGCACGCCCGACCAACTCGTCGAGTGGGTGCCGCAGTGCTTCGGTGACGTCGACTCGCCGGCGGTCGCCGCGTTCTGCTCGTCCGAGCCGGAGGCCGGTTCGGACGTCTCCGCGATGCGGACCCGGGCCGAGTACGACGAGGCGACCGACGAGTGGGTACTGCGCGGCCAGAAGGCGTACGCCACCAACGGTGGGATCGCCGCCGTACACGTGGTGACCGCCTCGGTCGACCCGGAACTCGGCTCGCGCGGTCAGGCCGCATTCGTCGTACCGCCCGGCACCGCCGGCCTCTCCGCCACCCGCAAGCTGCGCAAACTCGGCCTACGTGCGTCGCACACGGCGGATGTCTTCCTCGACGACGTGCGGGTGCCCGGCCGGTGCCTGCTCGGCGGCCGGGAGGCGCTGGAGGAGCGGTTGGCCCGGGCCCGGTCCGGACAGCGCGCCTCCGGCCAGGCCGCGATGCGCACGTTCGAGCTGTCCCGACCAACCGTCGGCGCCCAGGCGCTCGGCGTGGCGCGGGCCGCCTACGAGTACGCCCTGGACTACGCCCGGGAGCGGGTCCAGTTCGGCCGTCCGATCATCACCAACCAGGCGGTCGCCTTCGCGCTCGCCGACATGCGGACGGAGATCGACGCCGCCCGGCTACTGGTCTGGCGGGCCTCCTGGATGGGCCGCAACAACCGGCCGTTCAGTGCCGGCGAGGGGTCGATGTCCAAGCTCAAGGCCGGTGAGGTGGCCGTGTCGGTCACCGAGAAGGCGGTCCAGTTGCTCGGCGGCGCCGGCTTCCTCCGCGACCACCCGGTCGAGCGGTGGTATCGGGACGCCAAGATCTACACCATCTTCGAGGGCACCTCCGAGATCCAGCGCCTGGTCATCTCCCGGGCGATCTCCGGCATGCAGATCCGCTGACCTCCGCCCGTCCGACACGGACGGCACCCGGTCGGTGCTCCGCGCGTGAGCACCGACCGGCCCGACGTGGGCGAACCACGCCACCACCAGGCAAGGCCGGAAGGGTGGGCATCGGGCTGCGGAAGGAAACCTCCGGGCATGGAACTGCCGTCCGTCGTCGCCACGCTGACCCGGCGGGGCCTGCTCACCCCGGGTCGGCCGAACCGGGTGGCCGTCCAACTCCACGCAGCGTCAGCTGGCCACCCGGTCGACATCGAGCAACTTTAGCCCCTTAAGCTCGATAGGTCTAAATGTTCATGGGATTCTCATTCGCCTCATCCCGTTGACCACATCCCATCGCCCTCTGTCTAATTGGCGACAGCGATGAGTCCGTCCACAGTGACCACGGGGAAGGAACGACGAATGGCATCCACGAGCCGTGACGAGGAGGCCGACCAGGGCGAGAGGGCACGGGAACACCTGCATCCTGTGCACGCCACCTATCTCACCACCGCGATGGCGCTCCTGACCGTGCTGCTGTTGGCGGTTCTCGGCGGTTGCAGCAAGACCGACGGTACGGCCATCGCCGGGATCGCGGCGGTAGGAACGATCATGACGGCCGCGTTCGGCGTGGCCGCCGTGTACGCCCGCCGACCGTCCGGCCCCCGCTCCAGCCGCCGTCATGACGACACGTGAAGGCGATGACCGGCGGCACCCCGTCTGGACGGATGGCAGGACACGTGCGTCCGTGCTGGATGTAAGGAGGGGTCCCCTGCTATGCACCAGGCGTTAGCAGGGGACCCCTCCTTACACGACAGCTCAGCGCTCGCTGGCACGACCTATCGCGGCGGCGACTCCACTGACCCGGTCGGCGAGCAGGCCGAGTGCGCCCACCGCGCGGTCGACCGGGTCGTCGCCTCCCCCGCCCAGTGCCTTCGACCGCTGGAAGGCGTCCTTCACCTCGGCCCACCGGGCGGCCTGTTCCGGGGTGAGCCGACCACGCAGCTCGGCGAGCTTGAGCAGGTTCGCCTCCGCGCCCGCCGCGAGCGTCTGCGCCTCGCCCAGGTAGTGGTCGTCGATCACCGCCTCCAACTCCTCGTCGGTGAGTACCGGCACGACCCGCTCGGCGAGCTTGTTCATGTTCCGGTACGAACCCTGGAGCTGGAACTGCGGCTCGGTGCGGGCGTCGTCGGACTGGGCCGCCGAGGCGATGTACGCCTGGTTGTTGGCCAGCACCACCTGCTGCACCCGCAGCAGCTTGCGCAGCACCGACACCATCTGCTCCAACTCCACCGGCTGGTACGGGTGGGAGAGCTGGTCGGCGCGGACCGAGTCGTCCCCGCGCGCCATCCGGACCAGCAGTTCCAGGTCGCCCCGGTCCCGTCCGGAGAGCGGTGCCAGCACCGCGTTGGCGGTGAGCGCGTTCTCGATGTAGCTGAGCGCGAACGCCTCCTCCCGACCGGAGAGCACGTCACCGAGGTTCCACACGTCGGCCCGGTTGGCGAGCATGTCCGGGATCCGGAACCGCTTCCCCGACTCGGTGTACGGGTTACCGGCCATGCACACCGCGAACCGCTTGCCCCGCAGGTCGTACGTGCGGGTGCGGCCCTCCCAGACGCCCTCCATCCGGCGCTGCCCGTCACAGAGCGAGATGAACTTCTGCAACAGCTCCGGGTTGGTGTGCTGGATGTCGTCCAGGTAGAGCAGCACGTTGTTGCCCAGTTCCAGGGCGAAGGAGATCTTCTCGACCTCCTGCCGGGCCGTGGCATCGGGCGCCTCGGCCGGGTCCAGTGAGGTGACCTTGGTGCCCAGAGCCGGTCCGTTGACCTTGACGAAGACCAGTCCGAGTCGGCTGGCCACGTACTCCATCAGGGTCGTCTTGCCGTACCCGGGCGGGGAGATCAGCAGCAGCAGGCCGGACTGGTCGACCCGCTTGCCGTCGCCGGTGGCACCGAGCTGCCGGGCGAGGTTGTCGCCGATCAGCGGCAGGTACACCTCGTCGAGAAGCCGGTTGCGGACGAAGGCGTTCATCACCTTCGGCCGGTACTCCTCCAGCCGCAGGCGGTCCCGCTCGGCGTCCACCAGCGCGTTGCGTCGCCGCTGGTAGTCCCGGTAGGCGGGGACCAGCTCGGTGCGGAACGCCCGGGTCCGGGCCAGCATCTCGTCCAGCCGTACGTCGAGCGTGGAGCCCTCGATGCGCGGGTGCGCGCCGAGCAGCCCGCCGACTGCCTCGGTCATCGTCGCGGTGCTGTCCTGCCGGGCCGGCTCCGCACCGCACAGCTCGACGGCGACCGCCTCCGGCAGGTCGTACCCGGACAGGTTGCCGTCGTCGGTGGCCAGGAACGCGGTCAGCCACGCCTCCACCAGTTGGTGACGACCGGCAAGGTCGTCGCCGAGGGCCCGCAGGTCGTCGTCGAACTCGCGGGACGAACGCGACTGCGGGCCGCCGAGCGCCCGCCGGAACCGGTCGAGCAGGGCGCGCGCCCCGCCACCGGTGACGAACCGCACCGGCGGCGAGGACAACTCCTCGAAGAGGTACTCGCCGGCGAGCGCCGTCCCACCGGGCGGCACCGGCAGTCCGACGCCGCGCAGGAATGCGTCGGCCGCCTCGGCGAGCTGCGCGCCGAGCCGGTCGGCGGCGTCCTCGCCCTCGGGGCGGCCGAACCGCTGCCGGGCGCGGGCCAGCGAGGCGGCCCGGGCGGTCCAGACAGACCGGGTCGGCTCGTCGGTGCCGAACCGCCAGAACAACTGCGCGGCGGCCCGGTCGGCGGGTGGGTAGCGCAGCAGTCCGGCACCGGCGTGCAGGCGCAGCAGCACCCGCAGGATCTCGGCGGCGTCGTGGTCGTGCACGCCGCGCTCGTACCCCTCGTCGTAGCGGGTCTCGGCGATCCGCCGGACCAGTTCCCGCAGCCCGTCGGTGTCCACCGCCGCGGTGTGCAGCGCGTCCAGGGTGAGCCCGTCGCGGCCCGCCTCGGCGGCGGCGAGGATCGCAGTGGCCAGGTACTCGGCCCGGTACACCTGCGCCGACTCGGAGACCAGCAGTTGGTCCCAGAACCGCCGGGTCTGCTGGAACTCCTCGTCGCGCACCGGTGCGCGGTAGTCGGTGCCGGTCACCGCCACCACCATCCGGCCCTCGGCCGGCACCACCGCCACGTCGATCGGTTGGGTGTTCACCGCGAAGCGGTGCCGGCCCAGCCGGATCGTCTCGCCACCGTCGGCGTACAGGTCGAGGCGGTCGCGCAGACCGCGCCCGGCCTCCTGGCGCGCGGCCCGGACCCGGCCGTCCAGCTCCTCGGCCCGCACCGCGTCGCCGAGGGTACGCAGCTCCTCCACCACCGAGCGGAGCTTGCCCACCATCGGGTCGGCCGCGAAGTAGGTGTTGATCTCGTCGAGCGAGCCGAGCGTGCCGGCTCGCCGCTGCACGCTGACCAGGATCCGCTCGGCCGAGGCGACCAGCCGGTCGGCCCGCCGGGAACGTTCGTCCAGCAGGGCCTGCTTGCGTGCCGAGAACGCCTCGTAGATGTCGGTACGCCGGGTGGCCAACTCGGTGAGGAAGTCGTCGAACTCCCCGAACCGGGACTCCAGTTCCTCCACCCGCAGCAGCAGGCGGCCGAGTTGCTCGTCGCAGCGTTCGGCGGTGTCCGCCGCCGCCAGCGCCCCGGTGACCGCCTGCCCGAGCAGGGCGAACTCGGCGGCGAAACCGGCCCGGCCCTCCACTGCGGCCAGCTCCTGGCGCCGCTTGTCGAGCACGGCCCGAGCCCGGTTGACCGCGCCCAGCACCTCGCCGACCCGACCCAGGATGTTGGTCCGGACGGTCGCGTCGGCGATGTCCAGCCCACCCACCACGTCGGTGATGGTCTGGAGACCGTCGGTACGGGCGGCCAGCTCGTCGCGGACGGTGCCGGCCTCGGCCACCGTACCGATCTCGGCGGCCCGCGCGGCGAGTCGCTCCACCTCCTGTTGGTAGCCGGTGAACGCCTCGTCGCGGCGGAGGAACTCCACCGCGCGTCGACCGGCCACCGACAGTTCCTCGTCCAGCCGGGCGGCCAGCTCGTCGATCCGGTCGTGGTCGACGTACCGCAGTTCGCGCAACGACTCCAGGTGTCCGCGCGCCCGACGCAGCCCACCGAGCTGGGTGACCCAGTCGTCGGCGGTCAGCGGTGCCTCGCCCCGGGCCCGGCGGGCCAGCGAGGCGATCTGCTCGGCGCTCTCGTCCAGCTCCGCGCGGGCCTGCTCGGTGAGCGTACGGACCTTCTCGTGCTCCTCCAGCACGGAGCTGGCGGTACGCCGCAGTCCACTCAACGGGGTGGCCAGGTCACCCAGCTCGTCCTCGCCGAGCCAGTGGTAGTGGTCGGTGATCCGGGCACACGCCGCGATCAGCGCCTCGTACACCCCGGCGGTGGCGCTGCCCTGCACCATCCGCGCCGCCGAGAGACAGTCCGAGATGCCGCGTACCAGGTCGGCGTTGCCGACCCGCTCCAGCGGGCCGGTGCCGGCCGGCTGCGCCGCCGCGTACGCGTCGGAGACGTACGGCGTCTGCCAGATCTGCATCGGGTGGACCCGGGTCGGCTCCTCGGAGACGGCCCGGAACACCACCAGCGTGCCGTCGTCGAAGAGGGAGAAGCCGTGGCACGGGATCGGCGCGGCCACCTCCTTGCGGATCGCGTTGTACGGCAGCAGCAGCGAGCGCCCCTCGGCTCGGGCGTGGAAGACGTAGAGCACGTCCTCACCGTTCGGTGACCGCACCACCCGCTCGAACTCCAGGTCGGCGACCTCGGTGTCGAAGGTGCGGGTGACGCCGGTGGCCAGGTGGTAGCCGCCGGGGAAGATGATGCCGTGGTCCTCGGGCAGCCGCTGGCAGGCCACCCCGATGCCGTCGAGGCGGACCACCTCCCGGCTGAGCGTGTTGAAGACCAGGTGCCGCCACTGCGTCTCCTTGTACGGCAGGATCCGCAGCAGGATCAGCGGCCCCACCCGGGCCCACTGCACGTCGGCGTCGGCCAGGCTCTGCAACGGCTCGTCCACCGGCTCGCTGTAGATGCCCTCGCCGACCTCGGTGTTGTTCTCCACCTTGACGGTCAGCGTGCCGCCCACCGTCTCGACGAAGACCTCGCCGTCGATGTCGATGTGCGGGTGCCGGCCGAGCACGTGGTCCTGCCGGGTCGTCTCGATCCACTCGAAGTCGTGGCTCGGCGGGAAGACGTGGTCCCGCTCCCCCCGGCTGTCCAGGTACTCCGGGATGCCGTCCACGCCGACCTGCCAGCGCAGCACCCGGATGTCCTCGGTACGCGGCCCGGTCTGGAACACCGCCAGCAGCCGGGCGTCGACCCGGCGCAGTTGCAGCAGGCGGGCCTGCCGGTAGTAGCGGTACAGCTCGCTGAAGTCCCGGACGAACTGCGGGTGCCGCAACAGGCCGGGCAGCTCGTCCTGCCCCGCCTCGTCGAACCGGAAGGCGACCTCCTCCGATCCACCCTCGCGCTGTTCGCGGGTGAAGCGGTGCAGCGAGAAGACGTCGTCGACGGTCGTCTCCGGCTTGAGGCCGATGAAGACGTTGTAGCCGAACAGCATCAGCCCGCCGACCGGGACGATGTCCCGGGGCACGCAGTTGTGCTCGGTACGGATCCGTTCGGTGCTCAGCAGCCGCAGCTCGGTGCTGCCGAACACCTCCAGCCGACGGGCGTTGAGCGACTCGGCCCGCCGGGCCAGCTCGGCGGCCTGTCCGGCGAGCCGCTTGCGCAGCACCTCGTAGCTGCCGTCGTCCAGCCCCGGCCGGGTACCGCCGTCCGGATCGACCTCGGCCGGGTCGGGGCCGCCATCGGCCCGGCCCACCGCGGCCGGTCCGGCGGCACCGGGCGTACGCCCGGTGGTCGCCGGACCGGCGGTCGGCTCACTCACCGGCGGACTGCCGCGAACCGGTGAGGGCGGCGACCGGGGTGTCCGCCACACCCAGGCGCTGCGCGGCCTTCAGCAGCTCCTGGAGCTTGCCCTTGTCGGCGCCGCCGGAGCGCATCTGCTGCGCCAGGAACGCCGAGAGCGTGAGGTTCTGCACGTCGGCGGTGTTCAGCGAGCCGATCATCCGGGTCAGGTCGTCGGTGAAGCTGGCACTGCCGTCCAGCCACGGCTGGGTGAGGTTCTTCGCCACGTCCGAGTGGGCCACGAAGCTGTCCACGCTCTTGCCGAACGAGATCGAGCTGAGCAGCCGGTCGAAGAAGACGCTGTCGCCACCGACGATGTCGATGTTCGCCTTCTCCAGGCCGGTGGCGACCAGCGCGGCCTGCGCCTCGGCGACCTGACGCTGGGTGTCCAGCCCGGCCAGCCGGACCTCCTTCTCCAGCTCCAGACGCAGCCGGTACTCCTCGTGCTCGCGGGTCGCGTCGTCCAGCGCGGCCATCGCGGCGGCCTTCTCGGTGAGACCCTCGGCCTCGCCCTTCAGCTTCTCGCGCACCGCCTCGGCGGCGGCCACCGCCTTCTCGCGCTCGACCGCGGCCTCGGCCCGACCGACCTTCTCGATCGCCTCGGCACTGCGCTCCTGCACCTGCACCTCGGCCAGGCCGGCGGCTGCCGACTCGGCCTGGATGCCCTCGGCCAGTCGGATCTTCGCGCGGGTGTCCAGCTCGGCGGCCTGCTGCCGGGCCTCGGCCAGCACCAGTTCCTCGCGGGCCTTGTGCTTCGCCGCCGCCTCGGCGGCCTCCGCCGCCTTGATGTCCTTGACCAGGCTCTCCTGCGCCTCGGCCTCGGCCTGGATGACCAGCGCCTGACGGGTCCGCTCGGCCTCCTCGACCACGCGCAGCCGCTTGATGTTCTCTTCCTGCTCGGCCACGGTCTTCTCCACCGCGATCCGCTCCCGGACGACCTCGGCGATGGCCCGCTTCTCGGCCTCCACCTCCTTGTCCTTGGCGATGGTGCTCAGCTCGGTCTCCCGGTCCCGGCCGATGACCTCCAGCATGCGGTCCTTCTCGATCCGCTCGGTCTCGATGGCGATGACCCGCTCGCGGTTCTTCTCCGCGACCGCGATCTCCCGAGCCCGGTTCTCGTGCTGGATGCCCAACTGCTCGTCGGTGCGGATGTTCGCCGTCTCGGCCCGCAGCCGCTCCTCGGCGCGTACCCGGGTGATCTCGGCCTGCTCGCGGGCCCGCACGGTCTCGATCTCGCGCTGCTGCTTGGCCTCGGCGTCGGCCTGCCGCCGCTCCAGTTCGAGGATCGCCTCCTTGGCGTCCACGTTCTGGCGGGTGATCTCCTTCTCCTCGCTGCGCCGGAACTCGTTGGTCCGGACGTGCTCCTGCGTGGTCAGCTCGGTGATCTTCCGGATGCCCTGGGCGTCGAGGATGTTCTTCGGGTCGAGCTGCGACATCGGCGTCTGCTCAAGGAAGTCGATCGCCGCGTCCTCAAGGCTGTAGCCGTTGAGGTCGGTGCCGATGACCCGGATGATCTGGTCGCGGAACTCGTCACGCTTCGTGTAGAGGTCGACGAAGTCGAGCTGCTTGCCGACCGTCTTCAGCGCCTCGGAGAACTTCGCGTTGAACAGCTCCTGGAGGGTCTCCCGGTCACTGGCCCGCGCGGTGCCGATCGCCTGCGCCACCTTGATGACGTCCTCGTTCGTCTTGTTCACCCGGACGAAGAAGGTGATCCGGATGTCGGCCCGGATGTTGTCGCGGCAGATCAGACCCTCGTTGCCGGTCCGTTCGATGTCGATCGTCTTGACCGAGATGTCCATGATCTCGGCCTTGTGCAGGACGGGCATCACCACCGCGCCGGTGAAGGTCACGTCGACCCGCCGGATCTTGGAGATGATCAGCGCCTTGCCCTGCTCGACCTTGCGGAACAGCCGACTGACCATGAACACCACGCCGAGCGCGACGAGCAGGACGACGGCGAGGAGTACACCGATTCCGGTGGTGATCACATCCATGGTTGGGCGCGCGGACGGCGGCAGCCGGCGGCGGAGCCGGGGCGGGACGCCGCGCATCCTCCTTTCGAGGGGTGTCAGGGGCGGCGAGGGGGCGGACCGGACGAAGGGGGTTCGCACCGGCCGCCTCGGATGAGGTCGGGGTGATCCGCGCGGAGGCGAACTCACCAGGGGCGATTACTCGGGGGCATGTCTGAGAGGGTCGAAGGCGGGCCCGGCGGGCATCACCCAGAAGAACTCACCCTCGGTGTCGTAGTCGTAGATCAACGCGGAGGTGCCGGCCGTCAACTTCTCGTCGCCCGGCTGCCGGACCTGCACCACCGCCGACGAGCCGTCCGCCGCCGTCACCTCGGCCTGACCGAAGTCGGCGGTGACCGTGCCGGTCCGCACCACGCAGAGACGGCCGACGAAGGTGTTGCGGCTGGCGTCCGAATCGGTCGGGAAGAGACGTCCCAACGGCACCGCGATCAGCCGGGTCACCGCGTACGCGCAGAGCGTGGCGGCCAGCAGCACGCCGACCGAGACCGCGATCCGGGTGCCGGCGCCGAGCCCGATGCCGTCGAGCAGCACGGTACCGGCCAGGCTGACGAACCAGGCCACCGCGACGAGCAGGGAGAAGATGATCGCACTGGGTACGCCGCCGAGCCCGAGACCGGCGAGGAACGTACCGGCTCCGCCGTCGACGTCCAGGTCGTCGCCCAGATCCAGCACCCCGGTCAGCACCAGCAGCCAGTAGCCGACGACGACCACGAGCAGGAAGCTGAACAGCACGGTGGGGAAACTGAGTGCCGTGGCCAGAAAGCCGGTCACCTTGTCCTCCTCCCCGCACCCGACGGCCCGACCAGGCCACCGGCACGATGATCGTGACACGGGGTGTCAACCGCACGGTCAGGGCCGATCGGCCGGTCCCCCCGGTCTGACCGGCCAAGATCAGTCCAGGTTCGCCTCGACGAGCGCGTCCAGCGTCGCCGCACGGACCTGCGGCGTGTCCCCGGTCACGGAGACGAACAGGGTACGCCCGTCGGGCAGCCACGCGGACAGGTAGGCCGTCGAGGTCGCCATGTCGTCCGTGGCCAACACCTGCGCCGCAGTCGCCACGGTCACCTCGTGGGGTACCCCGGGCAGTCCCAGTACCGCCTCGACGTCGAAGACCGCGACCACCCGGATCACCGGCCCGGCCCCCTCGTACGCGACCCGGACGCCGGGCGGCACCGCCTGTGGGCGGGCCATCCGCAGCACCGCCTCGGCCGGGTCGGCCGGTCGCAGGTAGGCCGGCACGCCGCGCAACGCGGGCACGGTGGGCCCGGCGGGTGCCGCGACCTGTGTCGTGGTTGCCGGTCGACCCGCCGTCACCACGGTGAAGACGCCCAGGCCGACCACCGTGCACAACCCCAGTGCCACGGCGACGGCCTGGACGCGTCGACGACGCCGCAGGCGGTCCCGCACCACCGGCAGCGGATCCGGGCCGGAGGGATAACCCTCGTCGTCCCAGAATTCGCGCAGCGCCTCCCGGACGGCGGTCATCCCGCCACCTTCCGGTCGGCTCGCGCGCGGACCGCCGACAGTGCCGGACCGATCGCGTCGAGCGCGTACCGACGCAACGACCGGACGGTCGCCGGGCGTCGCCCGACCGCCTCGGCGATCGCCGCGTCATCGAGATCATCGAGGTACGACAGCACGAGGACCGCCCGGTGCACGGGCGGCAGCCCGGCCAGCAGTCGACGCAGCAGGTCACCGTCCTCGACGCCGTCGCCGGACCAGCCGTCCTCGACACGATCGGACGCACGCCCGATGACGCGGCCGAGACCGCCCTCGGTGCTGCTGCCGGACCCACCGTCGGTGACCAGCGGTGACGCCGCCGACGTGCGCCGGAACCGGCGGACCAGCGTCCGGAGCCGGCCGGTGTGCAAGCGGATCATCGCGGTCTTGGCGTACGCGAACGGGTCGCCGTCGGCGAGCACGCGGTGCCACACCCCGGCCACCCGGACGTAGGTCTCCTGGAGAAGATCCTCCGCCTGGTCCGGGTCGGCGGCAACGGCACGGGCGTACCGGCGCAGCGCCGGAGCGGACCGGCGAACGAACGTCTCGAACTCGGCGGCTTCCATCCCACCTCCCTCGCCACTAAATACGCTGCGGGGAGGTCGTTACGTTGCGGCCCGTCGACCACAACCGCAGACCGTTCGGTCACCGAGGTCCGACGCGGCGGCTCACCCGACGAACCGGATCAGCACCATCACACGGCCGGACAGCCGACCGACCGGTCGAGCCGCCGGTCCGGTGGAAGCCGCCGAGCCCAGTCCGACGCCGCCGGACCGGGCGGGCCGCCGAGCCCGGTCGACACCCCGCCGGGCCAGTCGACGCCGCCGAATCGGGCGAAGCCGCCGGATGGGCGAAGCCGCCGGGGCCGGTCGACACTGCGACGGGACCGGTCGACACCGCCAGGTCGGCCGACGGTGGTTCGGTGGGCTCAGGCGGGGAGCGTGATCCGGCCGTCGATCGCGGACGACGCGATGTCACCACGGTGGTGCGACCCAGCCAACGTGATGCCGCGTACCAGTTCGTAGGCGGCCTCGCGCGCGGCGGCCAGGTCGGGGCCGGTGGCCGTACCGCAGAGGACCCGGCCGCCCGCAGAGAGCAGGGCACCGTCGGCGGCCCGGCGGGTGGTGCCGGCGTGGATGACGCCCGGACGGTCCGCGCCGGTGATCACGTCACCGGTACGCGGCGGGGCCGGGTAGCCCTCGGCGGCCACCACCACGGTGACCGCCGCGCCGTCGTGCCAGCGCAGCGGCGGGTGCTCGGCCAGCGTGCCGGTGGCGGCGGCGTGCAGCAGACCGGCCAGTGGCGTCTCCAGCAGGGCGAGCACCACCTGGGTCTCCGGGTCACCGAAGCGGGCGTTGAACTCGATCACCCGGGGTCCGTCGGCGGTGATCGCCAGCCCGACGTAGAGCAGGCCGCCGAACGGCTTGCCCCGACGCCGCATCTCGGCCAGCGTGGGGTGGACGACATCCCGCATCACGTCGTCGACCAGGTCGGACGGCGCCCAGGGCAGCGGCGCGTACGCACCCATGCCGCCGGTGTTCGGGCCGGTGTCGCCGTCACCGACCCGCTTGAAGTCCTGCGCCGGCAGCAGCGGTACGGCGGCCTCGCCGTCGGTCACCACGAACAGCGAGACCTCCGGCCCGGCCAGGTACTCCTCGACGACCACCCGACCGCACTCGGCGGCATGCCGCAGCGCGGCGTCGCGGTCCTCGGTCACCACCACGCCCTTGCCGGCGGCGAGCCCGTCGTTCTTCACCACGTACGGCGGCCCGAACTCGTCCAGCGCGGCGGCCGTACCCGCCTCGTCGGTGCAGGTGTGGGCGCGGGCGGTGGGCACCCCGGCGGCCGTCATCACGTCCTTGGCGAACGTCTTGGAGCCTTCGAGCTGCGCTGCCTCGGCCGACGGGCCGAAAACCGCGATGCCCTTGGCCCGCAGCGCGTCGGCGACTCCGGCGACCAGCGGCGCCTCCGGCCCGATCACGACCAGGTCGGCGGCCACCTCGACCGCCAGCCCCGCCACGGATTCGGGATCCGTCGCCACGACCTCCCGCAGCTCGGCCACGTCGGCGATCCCGGGATTCCCGGGTGCCGCGATCACCTGCTCGACGGTCGGATCCTCGGCGAGCCGCAGCGCAAGCGCGTGCTCCCGTCCACCACTACCCAGCAACAGAACACGCACGCCCGGCATCCTACCCACCACCCCCGCCGCCCCAGTTGATCAAGAAGTTTGCGTCTCAATTTCGGCGTGTCGACGATCAAACTTCTTGATCAACAGGGCGGGGGTGGGGTGGGAATCAGGGGGTGCGGAGGGCTTGTTTGACGGTTTGCGGGATGTAGTCGGGGTGGAGGGTGTCGGACCAGGTGAAGCGGAGGATGCGCCAGCCGGCGTTGACGAGGCGGTTCTGTCGCATCCGGTCCGCATAGATCGCCTGCGGTCCGTCGTGTGGGCCCCGGCCGTCCGCCTCGGCGATCAGGCGGGCCCGACGCCAGCCCAGGTCACCGACCCCCAGCAGCCAGCCGCCCTCGTCGCGAACCTCGATCTGGAGCACGTCCGGCGGGACACCTCCGTCGACGCACCGCAGCCGGGAACGTGTCTCCAGCGGCGACTGGGCCCGACCATCAGCCTCGGCGAGCCGACGCCGGGCGGCGACCGCACCACGCCGTCCGGCGATCAGAGCCGGGATCGACGCCAGGTCCGCCTCGGTGAGCAGCCGCCGGTTGAGCGCCGAGTCCAGGACGCAGACGGCGGGGTACCGGTCCGCGCGCAGGATGACGTCGGCGACCGTACGCACCGCAGTGGTGACCCGGACGCCGGCCAGCACCTCGACATCCTTCGAACCCAGGGTCAACTGGTGTACGACGAGTTCCGGATCGGTACGCCGCTGCGGGCGCGGGCACTGCACCGGCACCGAGACGTGGATCTCGGACGTGGCACGCAACCCGGCGATCCCGTGCACTTCGGCGGCGGTCCCCAGTACGGCCACCGCCCCCGGGCCCAGACTGTCGACCGCCGCCCGGATCCGGGCCCGTCGTAACGCCAGCGGGTCGGATTCGGGGGACGGCGCGAAGCGCCCTCGGGCCAGCCTGACCCAACGCCCCGACCGGACCAGATGGCGGATCCGCCCCCGAGTGAACCCCGCCGACAGCGCCTGATCCACCGTCACCACACCGCTGCGCGCCCCGAATCCCGTCTCCCCCATCCCTCCACCCCACCGCTCCCACCCCCCACTCCTCCACCCCTGTGGATAACCCGCCGCCCCCTGTGGACAACCTCCGCCGCCAGCGGGGTTGATCAAGGGATTTGGGCCATCCGGGCCCCTTTCCGCGACCAAAACTTCTTGATCAACGCGGAGGGGGTGGGGGGGTGGGGGGTGGGGGGTGGGGGGGTTAGGGGAGGAGGGGGTGGCGGGTTACGTTTTCCTCGCGGCCGGGGCCTACGCCTACGACGCTGACGCGGGTGTTGCAGAGCTGCTCGATGCGGGCGATGTAACGCCGGGCGTTCTCGGGGAGGTCGTCCTCGGTCCGTGCCTTGGTGATGTCCTCCCACCAGCCGTCGTGCTCTTCGTAGATCGGCGTGGCGTGGTGGAAGTCGGTCTGGGTCATCGGCATGTCGTCGACGCGCTTGCCGTTGATCTCGTAGCCGACGCAGATCGGCACGGTGGCCAGGCCGGTGAGCACGTCGAGCTTCGTGACGACCAGGTCGGTGACGCCGTTGAGGCGGCAGGCGTACCGGGCCACCACCGCGTCGAACCAGCCGCAACGACGCTCCCGGCCGGTGGTGGTGCCGTACTCGTGGCCGACCTTGCGCAGGTGCGCGCCGTTCTCGTCGAACAGCTCGGTCGGGAACGGACCCGAACCGACCCGGGTGGTGTACGCCTTGCTCACCGCGATCACCTTCGTGATCGCGGTCGGCGGGATGCCCGCCCCCACGCACGCGCCGCCGGCCGTCGGGTTCGACGAGGTGACGAAGGGGTAGGTGCCGTGGTCCATGTCGAGCATGGTGGCCTGGGCGCCTTCGAGGAGTACGGTGTCGCCCCGGTCCAGCGCGTCCCAGAGCATCGCGCGGGTCTCCGCGATGTACGGGCGCAGCCGCTCCGCGTACTCCAGGTACTCCTCGATGGTGGCGTCGACGTCCATCGCCTTGCGGTTGTAGACCTTGAACAGCACCTGGTTCTTCTCGCGCAGCGCGAGTTCCAGCTTCTTGCGGAAGATGCCCGGGTCGAGCAGGTCCTGCACCCGGATGCCCATCCGGGCGACCTTGTCGCCGTACGCGGGGCCGATGCCCCGGCCGGTGGTGCCGATACGGGAACTGCCCAGGTAGCGCTCGACCACCCGGTCCAGCGCCCGGTGGTGCGGCATGATCAGGTGCGCGTCGCCGGAGATGCGCAGCCGGGAGACGTCCACGCCGCGCTCGGCGAGTCCGTCGATCTCGGTCAGCAGCACCTTCGGGTCGACCACCACGCCGTTGCCGATGACGATCACGGCGTTCGGGGAGAGTGCGCCCGAGGGCATGAGGTGCAGCGCGTACTTCTGGCCGTCAGGGGTGATCACGGTGTGCCCGGCGTTGTTGCCGCCGGAGTAGCGCACGACGTAGTCGACCCGCTCACCCAGTTGGTCGGTAACCTTGCCCTTGCCCTCGTCACCCCACTGAGCGCCGATGAGCACGATCGCTGGCATCTCTTCGCCTCCAGAAGGCTCGGGTGCCAGATGGCGACCGGTCAGCGAGCCCGGGGTGTCAGGTTAACAAGTAGTGACGGCACGACCGGCAGGGGTCGCGCCGAGAGGCAGGAGGGGCCTACCCGTGTACGACGTGGTGCTGCTCACCCTCGGCTCGGAGCGGGACGCTCCCGGAGCCGGGTGCGGCAGTGGCGGAGCCTGTTGCGGCGGAGCGTCCGAGGCAGCCCCGGACCTCCCGGAACGCTGCGAGACTCCGCGCGTACCGGTGCTGGCCTGCGCGGACGCGCTGACCGCCCGAGGCGCGCGGGTCGAGACGGTGACCGCCCGGTCGGACGCGGAGATCGACGAGGTGCTGGCCCGACTGGACGCGCCGCCTCGTCCGGACGGGCTCACCTGGCCCGACCCGGACTCCAAGGTGCGTCTCGTGGTGGCAGTCGCCGGTGACGCACAGTTGCGGGCCGTGATCCGCCGGTTGGTCCGGCGGTACGCCCCACCGCCGAGTCGCCGTCCGGCCGACCTGGCCGACGGCCGGACCGTGCCGGACCTGCCGCCGGTCGGCGTACTCCCGCTGGACCCGGCCCGCAGCACGACGCACCGGGACCTCGCCGCGCAGCTCGGGCTGCCGCGTGATCCGGCGGCGGTGGCCGCTGCGGTGCTCGACGGCACGCCTCGCCGACTGGATCTGCTGCGCAACGACGGCGGTTCGGTCACCCTGGACGGCGCGCTGCTCGGTGCCGCCGCCGAGGACGGACGCCCGTTGCACTGGCGTGGTCGGGTGGAGGTGGACGACGCGGTGCTCTCGCACGGCGACGACCCGCTGCTGGCCTGCGCGATCGGCAACGCCGCCGGGTACGCCCGGCTCGACGACGTCGACCTGCTCGCCGCTCCCGACCCGACGGACGGGCTGATCGAGGTGGCGGTGGCGGTCCCGGTGGTGACCCGGTCGCGGCTGGGCCGCCGACGGGTACGCCTGGAGGTGCGCCGGGCCCGCGGCCGGGCGGTCTCCGTGCTGCCCCGGGACGAGGGCGCGCTGCCGTATCTGGACGACGGCGTGGAGGGGCAGTTGACCCGTAAGCGGTCCTGGTGGACCGAGTCGGGCGCCTGGGCGGTCTGGACGGCCTGACCCCGCCCCGCGTGAACGGCCGGGTTCGGCCGGTGGGCCTATCCTCGGCAGAGGGAATGGGGGAGGAACCGTGGTGGACGAGAACGCCGACCGGGCGCACGTGCCCGGCCAGCAAGGGGCGCCGGAACGGGACATCGAACCACTCTGGCCGCCGGACCAGGTCGAGGGCTTCGGCACGCCCGCATGGGCGACCCCGCCGACGCCGCCCGCCGCGCCACCCGCGTCGCCCCCGGACAGGCCGGGCTACCCGGTGCCGCCGACCGCCGGTCAGCCGGCTCACCTACCGCCCACCGGCCAACCGGCCGGGCCGCCCTCGCCCGCCGACTACCCGTCGCTGACCGCCGGTGTCGGCGGCGAGGTGGGGACGACGCCGGGTCCCGGATGGGCGCCCACGTCGCCGCCCGTCGGCGGACAGCCGAGTGCGCCGCCGCCCGTGGCCAGCGGGCAGGCGAGTGTGCCACCACCGGTGGTCGGCGGACGGGCGAGTGTGTCGCCGCCCACCGGCTGGGCACCCGCGCCGACGCCGCCCGAACACGGCCGGGTCGACCTGGATCTACCGTTCACTCTCGACCGGCCGACCGCGATCGCGCCTCCGCACGACGACCGGCCCGGCAACACCGGTGCGACGGCCGTCCCCGGCCCGCGTCCCGCCACCGCCTCCGACCCGACCGTCGGCTCCGACCCGGCCGCCGACGCGGGTCGGCCGGACCTGGACGGCGAGCCCGAGACGGCACCGGCGGAGACCTCCGCCGGCGGTGGCGACCACCCCGACGGCGACGGCCCGACGATGGTCCGGCCGCCGACGGAGTCGCCCTGGGCGCAACCGCCGCAGCGTCCGACCGCCGCAGCGTCGGAGAGCAGCGACCCGTCCGGGACCGACCGCGCAACCCGTCCCGGTTGGGCCACCGGCGCGCAGCCTTTCCCACCGGTGGCGTCGGCAGCCGGAACCGGTCGGCCGATGCCGCCGCAGGCCGGGACGTATCCCGTACCCGCACCGCAGCACGGCACCCCGGTGCCGCCGCCGCATCGCGACGCGTTCCCGCCGCCGCACGTGGGTCCGCTTCCCGAGCACCAGGGCACGGTCGTGCCACAGCACGGCGTGCCGATGCCGCCGCCCCAGCCCAGCCCGTTCCCACCCCAGCCCGGCGCGGTGCCACCCCAGCCCGGCCCGTTCCCGCCGCAACCAGGAGCGGTGCCGCCGCAGCCGGGAGCGGTGCCGCCGGAGGGCTCGGCGTACCCGCCTGCGCACCAGGCGGACTCGCCGCCCGGGCCGTTCCCGCCGCAGCCGGCCTGGAACCCGGCATCCTGGCCGCAGAGTGCACCACCGCCGGTGGCACCCCCGGCACCGCAACTGCCCTACCCGGCCGCGAACCCGACGCCCGCCGGCTACCCCGAACCGGCCTGGAACCCGGCCGAGCCGGGCGTCCCGCCCACCGCCGAGGACTTCGCCCGGCGGCGGCACGTCCGCCCGGCCGATCCGGTCGCCACCATGGGCGTACGGGCGGTGGTCAACCGGACCGGTCTGGTGAAGCTGCCGCCGGGCCGGCAGGAACTGGAACTCAAGCGGGACATCGAGACGGTCCGCCGCAACTTCGGCGGGCTCCGGCAGGTGACCGTGGTCAACCCGAAGGGCGGCGCGGGCAAGACCGTCGCCATCCTGCTGCTCGCCATGACGTTCGGTCAGAAGCGCGGCGGGTACGTGCTGGCCTGGGACAACAACGAGACCCAGGGCACCCTCGGCATGCGCGCCCAGCAGGACTTCCACTCGCGTACGGTGCGGGATCTGCTGCGGGACCTGGGGCAGTTCCACGGTGCCCACGGTCGGGTCGGTGACCTGTCGCAGTACGTCCGCTCACAGGGTGAGGGGATGTTCGACGTCCTCGCCTCCGACGAGTCGGCCACCGGCGGCGAGATGCTCACCGCCTCGGCCTTCGGCGAGATCCGTGAGGTGGTCAGCCGATTCTACAAGCTGATCTTCGTGGACACCGGCAACAACGTGCGGGCGCAGAACTGGCAGGCCGCGATGGACGCGACCGATCAACTGGTGGTCACCATGTCGGCCCGTAACGACTCGGCCGAGACCGCCGCCCGGATGCTCGACCACCTGGAGCAGAGCGGCCGGCAACGGCTGGTCCGGCAGGCGGTCACGGTGGTCTCCATGCCGCCGTCCCGCAAGGAGATCGACCTGCCCGCGATCCAGGAGCACTTCGCCGCGCGTACCCGGGGGGTGCTGCTGGCGCCGTACGAGCGGCTCATCGACACCGGCGAGCCGATCCGGTACGCCCAGCTCTCGTCGGCGACCCGGGACGCCTGGCTCAAGATCGCCGCCTCGGTCGCCGAGGGACTCTAGGCCCCGACCGCGCGGTCTCGGCAGTGCGCGCCACGTCGAACCGCCGGCCTCCGGAGCACCTGCTCCGAGCCGGCGGCTCGGCGGACGGTCGGTTGCTGACCGGCGCGTCGGCGGACGGTCAGTTGCTGGCCAGCGCGTCGGCGGCGGCCGGGTCGCAGTCGCGGAGGAACTGGGCACAGCGGGCGGCCTCGTCCGCCTCACCGATCGCGTCGGCGGCGCGGGAGAGCACGTAGAGGCAGCGCAGGAAGCCCCGGTTCGGCTCGTGCGACCACGGCACCGGCCCGTGCCCCTTCCAGCCGCTGCGGCGCAACTGGTCCAGCCCCCGGTGGTAGCCGGTGCGGGCGTAGGCGTACGCGGCGACGACCTGACCCTCGGCGAAGGCCCGGGCGGCCAACGCGGCCCAGGCGGCGCTGTGCGTCGGGAACCGGGCGGCCACCGTGGCCAACGCCTCGTCGCCGCCGTCCTGCGCGGCCGTGGCCAGCGTGGCGTCGGCCTCGTCGTGTGCGGGCAGGAGCGTGGCCGGGGGCTCCGGCAAGAGGTTCTGCATCGTCCCATTCAACCCGCTTCCGGCCAGTGCCCGCGAGGGGGTCCGGCGAGCCGGCTGACTGAACGGCCGAGAGGTCCGTCACGCCTGCGGCCCATGCCGCCGACCGGTCCCTTCCACTACAACTAAAAGACCGGAGCCTCCCCAGGAACCGGAGTTGCGGGAGCTCGGCCAGGCCGCCGGGCTCCCGCCCCCCACTCCCCCGGGCCGGGGGCAGCTCGGGCACGGTTGCGGCAACCGGGCAGGATGGCCGGGTGCCGACCCCACCCCCTGCGGACGTCATCGAGCCGCACACCTGGTTGAACGAGATCCAGACCCGGGCCGAACTCGACCGGCGGCTCGCCGACGGGACGCTGGTCGGGCTGACGGTCCAGGGGCTCCGGCTGGACCTGGAACCGATACCCGACCTCAGCGGCACCGAGGTCGCCGGAACCCTCTTCGTCGGCTGCCGCTTCGCCTCCCGGCAGGTCGGCGCCGACCTGGTCCGGCGGGGCGCGAACGTGGTGCCGCCCTTCTCCGGCCTGCCCTACCCGACCCAGCCACCGCACCTCTACACCCCCGAGGAACTGGCCGCCGGCTTCGCCGAGGGCGGCTTCGAGGCGATGTACGACAGCCGCGTGTACGCGCACTTCCGCGACCACGGCGGGGCACAGCCCGACGTACGCGAGGCGCTCGGTCAGCGACTGCACGACCACGGTGTGGACAACGCGCTGGCCGACGCCACCCGGGCCTGGTTGACCACGCACGGACCGCAGTCGGTCGTCGGCGTGATGGGCGGGCACGCGGTACGCCGGGGCAGCGCGCCGTACCGGACGGCCGCGGTGCTGGGCTGGGAGTTGGCGCGGGCGCACCGCCTGGTGGTGACCGGTGGCGGCCCGGGTGTGATGGAGGCCGCCAACCTGGGCGCGTACCTGTCGACCCGACCGGCCGAGGACCTGACCGCCGCCATCGACCTGCTCGCCACCGCACCCGACTTCACCGACCACGACCGTTACACGGCGGCGGCGCTGCGGGTCCGGGAACTGTACGGCCGCTCGGTCACGCCACCGGAGGACGACGCCGAGCCGGCCGTCGCGTACCGGGCCGACTCGGCCGCGCTGACCACCGGCGACCTGGACTGGGCCAACTGCGGCGGGCTCGCCGTGCCGACCTGGCTCTACGGTCACGAACCGGCGAACCTGTTCGCCGGCCGGATCGCCAAGTACTTCTCCAACGCCATCCGGGAGGACACCATCCTGCGGCTGGCCCGGGGCGGGATCGTCTTCGCGCCCGGCCGTGCGGGCACCGTGCAGGAGGTGTTCCAGGCGGCCACGAAGACCTACTACGGCACGGACGGGGCCAGCGGGGCGTACGTGTTCCTGGACCGCGCCTACTGGACCACGGAACTGCCGGTGGAGTCGCTGCTCAAGCCGTTGCTGGCGACCTCGCCCTTCGGTGACCTGTCCGGCACCGTGCACCTCACCGACGACGTGCACGAGGCGGTACGTCTGCTCCTGCGGTCGTCGTCGTAGGGGTTTTTTGAAGGAGGGGACCCCTACTATGCACGAGGCGTTAGTAAGGTGCCCTTCCTTACAACAGCGACGGCGGCCGGCTCCGGGGAGGAACCGGCCGCCGTCGGCGGCGACGTCAGGACGTCACTTGGTCATCGTGGTGCCGGTCGAGCGCAGGTGCTCGCAGGCCTCCGCGACCCGGGCGGCCATGCCGGCCTCGGCGGCCTTGCCCCACACCCGGGGGTCGTACAGCTTCTTGTTGCCGACCTCACCGTCGACCTTGAGCACGCCGTCGTAGTTGCGGAACATGTGGTCCGCCACCGGACGGGAGAAGGTGTACTGGGTGTCGGTGTCGATGTTCATCTTCACCACGCCGTAGTCCAGCGCCTCGCGGATCTCGGACAGCAGCGAGCCGGAACCGCCGTGGAAGACCAGGCTGAGCGGCTTGTCCTTGCCGTACTTGGCGCCGACTGCGTCCTGGATCTGCTTGAGCACCTCGGGCCGCAGCTTGACGTTGCCCGGCTTGTAGACGCCGTGCACGTTGCCGAAGGTCAGGGCGGCCATGTAGCGGCCTTTCTCCCCCAGGCCGAGCGCCTCGACCATGGCGAGACCGTCCTCGACGGTGGTGTAGAGCTTGTCGTTGATGGCGTTCTCGACGCCGTCCTCTTCACCGCCGACGACGCCGACCTCGATCTCCAGGACGATCTTGCCCTTGGCGGCCTCGGCGAGAAGCTGCTCGGCGATCTCCAGGTTCTCCGCGACCGGCACGGCCGAGCCGTCCCACATGTGCGACTGGAACAGCGGCTCCTGGCCGTTCTTGACCCGCTCCTGCGAGATGGCCATGAGCGGCCGGACGAACTTGTCCAGTTTGTCCTTCGGGCAGTGGTCGGTGTGCAGCGCGATGTTGACCGGGTACTTCTTGGCCACCTCGTGCGCGTACGCGGCGAACGCCACCGCGCCGGTGACCATGTCCTTCACGGACGGGCCGGAGAGGTACTCGGCGCCACCGGTGGAGACCTGGATGATGCCGTCGCTCTCCGCGTCGGCGAAGCCCTTGAGCGCCGCGTTGAGCGTCTGCGACGACGTCACGTTGATCGCCGGGTACGCGTACCGGCCGGCCTTGGCGCGGTCCAGCATCTCGGCGTAAGCCTCGGGGGAAGCGATGGGCATGTCGAACGCTCCTTACTTGCCGCTGACGGCCGTGCGGCCGCCGCTCTTCTTGCGCCGGCCGATCGGCCGCCTGTCGACGGTCGGCCGGGCAGCCGCGCGAAACTCCGTTGGCGGTCGGCCGGATGGCCGCCTGATCTCCATTGGTGCGCCGGACCGCGCTGTCCTACGCGGGAAGTATCCCGTAGCTGGACCGGCCCGGCACAACCGGCCCGGCGCCGGGCGGCTCACCGCCGGTCCGCGCGGTCCGGCACCACGACACTGATCAGCCAGGTGACCACCGCCATCACGATGGCTCCCCAGAAGGCGGGCCAGAAGCCGTCCACGTGGAACGGGAGGCGGAGGCTGCCGGCGATCCAGTCGGTCAGCAGGAACAACAGCGCGTTGACCACCAACGCGAACAGGCCCAGGGTCAACAGGTAGAAGACGCAGCCCACCACCTTGATCAACGGCTTGAGCACCGCGTTGACCACGCCGAAGATCAACGCCACGATCAGCAGGGTGAACACGGTGTCGTAGCCGGTCCGCCCGGTCACCTCGACCCCGGGCACGATCAACGTGGTGATCCACAGTGCGACGGCGGTCGTCACCAGCCGGATGAGGAAGCCCACGGGACCATCCTGGCATCGGGGCGACCCGCCGGTGGGGCGATTCGCCCGACTGGGCGGTACCTCCCGACGTACCCTTCGCCCCGCCGGACGGCGCGCGGGTTCCCAGCGCGACACCGGCCCAGCCCGTACCGTGGAGCGGGTACCGTCCACCGACATCCCGGAGGCACCGAATGGGCCAGCCCGGCGAGGACTTCGCCCCCGGCGACCACCTCAGCGCTGACGAACGCGACCTGGAGGCCGAGCCGGCCGACGCGGTCGAGCAGGCCACGGTGGTCGACCCCGCGGAGGTGGAGGACGAACCGCACCGGGGCCTGGAGGTCGACGACTGGGACGCCATGGAGCAGGCCCGGGTAGTAGCCCCCGACGAAGACGACTACCGCTGACCCCGCCCGTCGCCGCCGGTGGTCGGCTGCTCGGCCCGCGTTGGTCGACGGTGCTCCGCTGGGGCGTCGGCACGAGTTGGTCTTCGCGATCCTGGCGTGTGAATCCGAGCCGGTGGACCCCCGCCTCTGACGCCGCGAGGGTCTCCGTCGCGCCCCGGTAGCCTGGTCGGCCGTGGCGGGCGCCACTCGGGCGACCCGGGCGAGCGAGGCGGGAGACGGATTCTTAATGGCATTGGGCGAACGGGTAGGCCATGTCCTGCGCGGTGGGGCCATCGGCGTGGCGGAGGCCGTGCCGGGGGTCAGTGGTGGCACCATCGCGCTGGTCACCGGGGTGTACGAACGGCTGATCGTCTCGGCCGGCCACGTGGTGAACGCGGTCCGGTACGCGGCGTCGGACGTACCGCGTGGACGTGGCTGGACGCGGACGGGGCACCAACTGCGGCAGGCCCACTGGGACGTGGTGATCCCGCTGATGATCGGGATGGTGCCCGGCCTGCTGCTCGCCGCGAAGCTGCTGGAGCCGTTACTGACCGGCTACCCCGAACACACCCGGGGTCTCTTCCTCGGTCTGGTGCTCGCCTCGGTGATGGTGCCGGTCTCGATGGTCGGCAAGCCGTGGCGGCGGCGCGAGGTGGTCGGCCTGGTGATCGCCGCGGCGGCCGCGTTCGCGCTCACCGGCCTGCCGCAGGCCACCCTCGAACCGCGTCCGATGATCCTGCTGGTCGCGGCGGCGGTGGCGGTCTGCGCGCTGGTGATGCCCGGCGTCTCCGGATCGTTCCTGCTGCTGACCGTCGGTCTGTACGAACCGACCATCGCCGCCCTCAACGACCGGGACTGGGGCTACCTGGCGATCTTCGCCTCGGGCATGGTCATCGGCCTGTCACTCTTCGTCAAGCTGCTCCAGTGGCTGCTGGACAAGCATCGCCGGATGACTCTGGCGGTGATGTCCGGCGCGCTGATCGGCAGCCTGCGCTCGCTGTGGCCATGGCAGTCCGAGGACCGGACCCTGCAGGCGCCCGGTGACGGCATCCTGCCCATCACCGCACTGTTCCTGCTGGGCTTCGCCGTGGTCCTGGCCATGGTGATCGCCGAGCGGCGTCGGGTGAACCGCGCCGCCCGCGCGCTCACCGAGGCGTACGAGCCGACGCAGGTGCGCTGACGTCCACCGCTTGGTGGCTGCCCGGCTGGGCGGCCACCAAGCGGTTTCGGTTCAGCGAGCCTTCTTGGTGGCCCGCTTCCGCGGCGGAGTCAGCAGGTCGGCGATCGTCGCGATCGCGCTCGGGACCAGCCGGTAGTAGGCCCACACACCGCGCTTCTCCCGCTCCAGCAAGCCGGCCTCGGTGAGGATACGCAGGTGGTGGCTGACGGTCGGCTGGGAGAGACCGAGCGGTGCGGTCAGGTCGCACACGCACGCCTCACCCTCGGGCGCCGACTGGATCAGGCTGAGCAGCCGCAGCCGGGCGGGGTCGGCAAGGGCCTTGAGAACCCCTGCCAGCCGCTCGGCGTCGGCGCGTTCGATCGGCTCGCCGGCAAGCGGCGAGATCTGAGGCATAGTCATTTCGGCCAACGCAGTTCCCACGTATTCCATCCTTCCACCAGCAGCATCGATCCGGCTGCATATCCGCAGATCCGAATCGGCAGACTTTTACGCCACAAGGCCGAGGTCAGCCAACGTATAGGCCGCCCGATAGGGCAATCCGGCGGCTCGCACCGCGTCGCCGGCACCACGATCAACGATAACCGCCACCCCCACCACGTCGGCCCCGGCCTCGCGAAGGGCCTCGACGGCGGTCATCACACTTCCGCCGGTGGTAGAGGTGTCCTCCACCGCCAGCACCCGACGTCCGGTCACGTCGGGACCTTCGATCCGGCGTTGCAACCCGTGCGCCTTGCCGGCTTTCCGCACCACGAACGCGTCCAACGGACGGCCGGTCGCGTGCAGCATGGACATGGCGATCGGGTCGGCGCCCAATGTCAGGCCACCGACCGCTTCGTACGACCAGTCGGCGGTCAGCTCCCGCATCACCCGACCGACCAAGGGGGCCGCCCGGTTATGGAGCGTGATGCGACGCAGATCGACGTACCAGTCGGCCTCCTGCCCGGAGGAGAGCACTACCCGGCCGTGTACCACAGCCAGGTCGGAGATGAATTTACGCAGGTCGTCGTGGTCCCCCATGGCGATAGAGGGTACTGCGCAAGTCTGTGTGCCGGGTGGACGGGCCACCCCGGGCAACCCTTCCGGGGGACAGATGAGTGGCGATGTCCGACTACGCTACGTCGATCAGCGGTTCGGATCGAGTGATGTCGCGCTCGCCGCCGCCGAACCGGTCGGCGACGCGTGGCGGTCAACCGCGATCGCGACCGATGCGCCCACGGGTGTCCCGTGCCACCCGGTCCAGCAATCCGCGTGGTGCGTGCCGCAGACCGGCGACGGCCAGTTTGTATTTCCACGATGGAACGCTGACCAACTTGCCTTTTCGCAGGTCACGTAAGGCTTCCGCGACCACGTCGGGCGCGGCGAGCCACAACCACTCGGGAGTTTTCGACATGTCGATGCCGGCTCGCTGGTGGAATTCGGTCCGGGTGTAGCCGGGACAGAGCGCCATCACGCGTACGCCGAAGGGGCGGGCGGACTGGCCGACGGACTCGCTGAAGTTCGTCACCCACGCCTTGCTGGCGGAGTACGTCGATCCCGGCATGATCGCGCCGAAACCAGCGACGGAAGAGACATTAATCACTGCCCCATCCCGCCGTTCGGTCATCGTACGCAGCGCAGCGAGTGTCAACCGCATCACCGCGTGCACGTTGAGCCGGAGCAGTCGACTCTCGTCCTCCAGGCTCGACCGGAGAAACGGCTTGTTCAGACTGATCCCGGCGTTGTTGACCAGGAGCCCGATCGGCGGGTCGGCGGCGAGCCGTCGCTCCACCTCGGCACAGCCGTCGTCGGTGGACAGGTCGGCCGGCAGGGTCTCGGTCTCGACGCCGTACCGGCCGGTCAACTCGGCGGCCTGCGCGGCGAGTCGGTCACCGTCCCGGGCGACCAGCACCAGGTGCCATCCGTCGGAGGCGAGCCGGTCGGCGAAGGCCGCTCCGATCCCCGCGGTCGCCCCGGTGATCAACGCCCATCGCGCACTGCTCGACTGGTCGGGCGTCACTGGTCTGCTCACCTCGGCGGGTACGGGGGCGACGGCGGCGCCCCGGGCGGCGGATAGGTCTGGTGCGGCGCGACCAGCGGCGGGTACGCGGACGGCTGGTGGTGCACGGGCGGGTGGTACGGCGGCTGGGGGTGGTGCGGGGGCACCGGGCGGCGACGGAACCAGGCGGTGGCGGACGGCATCGCCAGCAGTACGGCTACCACAAGGTAACCGAGCACCTGCGCGACCGAAAGGGTCGTGGTGATCGGAATCCACCACGACGGGTAGGCGTCCGCCACCAGGGCGACGAGTTCGGCGGCGGCCTGGTCGTCGCCGAAGTCCAGGGGTGTCGCGCGTTGGACCAGGAGGGTGCCGAGACCGCAGCAACCGAGGAGTATTCCGAGCCCGGCGACCACCCAGGTCGTCACCCGGGCGGCGGGCCGCCCGCCAGCCAGGGCCAGCGCGAGACCGGCGAGGAACAGGGCCGCGAACACGCTCAGCACGGCCGCTGCCACCACCGCGCTCCGCAGCAGGGTCACCATCGCGTCGACCTGGGTGGCGTCGGCCGACGTACCCACGGCCGCCGCGCGGAACCGGGACACCGTGCCGCCGACGATGCTCAGGCCGGCCACCGCGTACCCGAACGCACCCACCGCCATCACCGCCAGCACCACCACGGCCGTCACGACCACGGCCGGCCGGCGCGGCGGCGCCTGTTCGGGGTACGACACGACGAGTCCCTCCGGTAGGTGTTCGGGTTGCAACCTACTCGGAGGGACTGTCGCAGTCGCGCCTAACTCACCAGCGGTCAGTTCGGCCGGTCGGTGGGAGGCTGGGTACCAGGGTTGTCACCCGACCCACCGGCGGGCGGCTGACCGGGAGCGGGCGGGTAACCCGGCTCGGCCGACTGCGGCGGGGTGCCCGGGTAGCCCGGTGCCTGCGGGTAGCCGGGCTGGCTCGGGTAGTTCCCGCCGGGCATCGGCGGCTCCCACTGCTGGGTCGGCTTGCGGAAGAACTCGTTCGCCTTCGGCAGCGCCAGCAGGATCAGCGCGGCCAGTAGCGCGAGCAGGCTGATCACACCGAGCAGGAGGCTGATCGGGGTGACCCAGCCGGGCAGTGCCTCCTCCAGCCGGCGCTGCACCTCGTCGGCGCTCGGCATGTCGCCGCTGGTCTCGCCGCCGGGCATGCTCATGCCGCCGGCCAGCCCGCTGAGCAGGCTGAACCCGGTGCAGCAGAACATGATGCCGCCGACGACCCAGGTGGCGATCCGGGCACCGTTCTTTCCGCGCAGGTTCAGCAGGCCCAGGCCGACCAGCGCAAGCGCCACGACGAGCAGGAAGATGGCGGTGGCGACGCCGAAGACGACGGCGACGTCGGCGAGGTTCTCCGCTCCTTCGACGCTCGTGCCGCGGTATGCCTCGTCCATCACGTCGCGGACCGTGCCGATCGTGGCCACCGTGACGATCACGCTGATCAGTTGGCAGATCGCGAAGAGCAACAGCAAGTAGGTGGATATCGTCACCACACCCGGCCGCTGCCGGACCGGGGTGTTCTGCGGGTCGACCATCTTTCTCCCTCCGTGGAACGCGACTCACCGTATCGGCAACAGGCCAACCCGGCACGACACGACGCCGTCTGGACGGCGCGTCCCCCTCCTCAGCGCCGGATCGGCGCTGAGCAGGTGATCGAGCGCACCACCCGACCGGCTCGGAAGCGGTGTACCCAGATCCGCTCTCGGTGATGTCGTCCCGCGCCACTGTCGAGCTGAACCGGATGTGCTCTCACGATCCGCGCCCCTGCGGGTACACCGTGACGTCGCCCGGATCCAGTCGGCGGCCGAGAGCGATCTCCCAGCCCGCCTCGCCGTACGCCTCGAAGGTGAGCCGCGCGCCGCCCGCCGCCCGGTAGTCGTGGTAGCGCATCGTCCCGCTCGGGTCGAGCCCGGTCAGCCCGGTCGCGGTGTAGCGGGCCTGGCCGGACTCGTGCCAGTCGTACCGTCGTCCGGCGGCGTCGACGGCCGGGGCACCGACGGTCCGCACCCGCCCCGGCTGGGGCTCCCAGAGCACCATCTCGAACTCCGGGTTCTCGGCCACCGACAGCCGGTACCGCCCGCTGTCGTCGTCGAACAGGTGCTCGGCCCAGCGCCAGTCCCCTTCGACCAGCCGGATCGACCCGCGTACCCGGTAGGACAGGTCACCGACCTCGACGATGTCGCCGACCTGGATGCGACGCGGGTCGGTCGGCGGCCGGTCGGCGGCGCGGGGCGCGGCCGACGGCCGACGCCGGGACCGTCGCCCCGCCACGACCACGACGACGGCCACCGCCACCAGCAGGCACCCGAGCGCGATCACCAGGTACGCCGACACGTCATCCACCCGTCACCTCCCCAGGTACGTCGTGAAGACGGTAACCGTGACCGGGCCGGTCGGAGTCACGGGCGGTCGCTTATCGCCCGTTCCCGCCCGGATCCGGAGCCGATCGACCGTCCCGGTCGGCGTCATCCGGGTCAGCGGCCGACGAGGCAGGCGATTCGTCCGACAGCGCGGACAGCTCCCCGGTGGGTGCGGACTGCTCAGCCTGCGGCCCGGACTGCTCAGCCTGCGGCCCGGACTGCTCGGCCTGCGGTGCGGCGGGCTGGCCGGGTACCGGCTGAACGGGGTGACCGAACGGCGGCGGGTGACCCGGCGGCACGAAGGCACCGGGTGGCATCGGGTAGCCGGGCGGAACGGGGTAACCGGTGGGTACGGGATAGCCGGTAGGCAGCGGGTAGCCGGGCGGGACGGGGTAGCCCGGCGGAACCGGATAACCGGGGACGGGGTAGTAGGGCGACGTCGGGAGGGGGTAGCCGGCGAGGTAGGCGTTCGGGATGTCGCCTCCGCCGGTCAGTGGCACGGCCGGCTCGGCCTTCGGCACGAACCAGCGGTTGGCCGGCGGAATCGCCAACAGCAGCACGACCACCACGGTGAGGGCCAGCACCGTCAGCACACCGAGACCGGCCAGCGGGAAGAACACCATCTCGAAGGTGCGCGGCTCGCCGTACAGCACCTCGAAGAACTCCGACTCCTGCCAGAACTGGTCGTCCGGCGGCGGGGTGTCCCCGACGTAGGGCTCGTCGATGGCCGCGAACGCGATGAACGGGACGAAGAAGACGCCGGCGCACGCCTGGAAGAAGCAGAGCAGCAACTCGGCACCGCCAGCCGCGAAGACCATCACCCGGGCGACGTTGCTGCCCCGGCGTACGCCGACGGCGGTCAGCGCCATCCAGAGCCCCACGGCCAGCGCGGGGAGGCCGAGGACCAGCGACATGCTGACGTTGCTGATCCGCTCGGCGCGTACCTCGACGGGGTCGGCATCGGGCACCTGACGTGCCGCCCGGTCGATCGCGGCATCCCACTGGAACGCCTCGACGACCACCAGCGCCACGAGTCCGAACAGGATCAGCGCGATGGTGAGCTGCAACCAGAATGCGGCGGTGACGGTGCCGGGGCGGGGTGGGCGAGGCGGAGGTACGGCGGCCGAATCCTCGGCGGTCGCGGTCATGGCACGGAGCGTAGGAGGACCGGACAAGGTCCGGCAGCACCGATCGGACGGACCCGACCGGCCGTCGGATCAGTGATCGTCGAGTCGTCGGGCGGCGTACTCGGCCACCGTGGTGCGGTCCAGCACGCAACCGACGGCGGTGTCCACCTCCGCCGGATCGGAGCGCAGCCCGGTCCAGGCCGCCCGTCCGGCCACCGGGTCGAGCTGTTCGAGCAGCGTGGCGGCGTACACCCGGGCCGCCGGGGAGCCGGTGGTGAGCAGGCGGTCGAGCTGCTCGCGTACTTCGTCGGGGTGCTCAGCCGCGACTGCTGCGACGCGCTGGTATGCCTCGGTCTCCGGCAGCGTCGCGCCTGCGATCCCGACCCCGCCGAACGCGACGCGGCCGGCGTCGGCGAGTGCCGTGACGGCAGCAGTCAGCTCCGGGTCCTTCTTACGCCCGATCCCGAACATGTCTCCATCCTCACCCGACCGGCCCGCCGCCGCCCGCCGAGGCGGGGCGGCGGCGGAGGTCCGACGTCGTGGGTACGGTCAGGCGGCGCTCACCGACAGGCCGTCCTTGGTGTCGGCGAGTTCCACCCGCACCGTGTCGCCGTCCCGGATCTGGCCGGCGAGCAGCGCCTTCGCGAGTTGGTCGCCGATCGCCGACTGGACCAGTCGACGCAGCGGCCGGGCGCCGTAGATCGGGTCGTACCCGTGCTCGGCGAGCCAGCCCCGCGCGGCGTCGGTGACGTCCAGCGACAGTCGGCGGTCGGCCAGCCGCTTGCGCAGCCGGGCCAACTGGATGTCCACGATGGAGCGCAGGTCGTCGCCCTGGAGTGCGGCGAAGACCACGATGTCGTCGAGCCGGTTGAGGAACTCCGGCTTGAAGTGCGATCGGACCACCGCGAGGACGCCCTCCCGGCGCTGCTCCTCGGCGAGCGTCAGGTCGCTGATCACCGCCGACCCGAGGTTCGAGGTGAGGATCAGGATCGCGTTGCGGAAGTCGACGGTACGACCCTGACCGTCGGTGAGCCGACCGTCGTCGAGCACCTGGAGCAGGATGTCGAAGACGTCCGGGTGGGCCTTCTCCACCTCGTCGAGCAGGATCACCGAGTACGGCCGACGACGCACCGCCTCGGTGAGCTGGCCGCCCTCCTCGTAGCCGACGTAGCCGGGCGGAGCGCCGACCAGACGGGCCACCGAGTGCTTCTCGCCGTACTCGCTCATGTCAATGCGGACCATCGCCCGCTCGTCGTCGAAGAGGAACTCGGCGAGCGCCTTGGCCAGCTCGGTCTTGCCCACACCTGTGGGGCCGAGGAAGAGGAAGCTGCCGGTCGGGCGGTCCGGGTCGGCGACACCGGCGCGGGCCCGGCGTACCGCGTCGGAGACCGCGCCGACCGCCTCGGCCTGGCCGACGACGCGCTCGCGCAGCGACTCCTCCATCCGGAGCAGCTTGGCGGTCTCGCCTTCCAGCAGCCGACCGGCGGGGATGCCGGTCCAGGAGGCGACGACCGCGGCGATGTCGTCCGCGCTCACCTCCTCCTTGAGCATCGCGCCCGCGGACTGCAACCGGGCCAGTTCCTCCTCGGCCTTGGTCAGCTCGGCCTGGAGTGCAGGGATGCGCCCGTAACGCAGCTCGGCGGCGCGTTCCAGCTCGCCGTCGCGCTCGGCCCGCTCGGCCTCGCCACCCAGCCGCTCCAACTCCTCCTTGGCGGTGGAGAGCTTGGTGATGTGACTCTTCTCCAGGTGCCAGCGCTCGGAGAGCGCGGTGAGCTGCTCCCGCTTGTCGGCCAGCTCCTTGCGCAACCGCTCCAGGCGTTCGGCGGAGGCGGCGTCCGGCTCCTTGGCCAGCGCCATCTCCTCGATCTCCAGTCGGCGTACCGCCCGCTCGATCTCGTCCACCTCGACCGGCCGGGAGTCGATTTCCATCCGGAGCCGGGACGCGGACTCGTCGACCAGGTCGATCGCCTTGTCCGGCAGGAACCGGTCGGTGATGTAGCGGTCGGAGAGCGCGGCGGCGGCGACCAGGGCGGCGTCGGTGATGCGTACGCCGTGGTGGACCTCGTAGCGTTCCTTCAGCCCGCGCAGGATGCCGATGGTGTCCTCGACGGTGGGCTCGCCGACCAGCACCGGCTGGAAGCGCCGTTCCAGGGCCGGGTCCTTCTCGATGTGCTCGCGGTACTCGTCCAGCGTGGTCGCGCCGACCATCCGCAGCTCGCCCCGGGCCAGCATCGGCTTGAGCATGTTGCCGGCGTCCATCGAGCCCTCGCCCTTGCCCGCGCCGACCACCGTGTGCAGCTCGTCGAGGAACGTGATGACCTGCCCGTCGGAGTTCTTGATCTCCTCCAGGACGGACTTGAGCCGCTCCTCGAACTGACCCCGGTACTGCGCACCGGCGACCATCGCGCCGAGGTCGAGCGAGACGAGCTTCTTGTCCCGCAGCGACTCGGGTACGTCACCGGCGACGATCCGCTGGGCCAGGCCCTCGACGATCGCGGTCTTGCCGACACCGGGCTCGCCGATCAGCACCGGGTTGTTCTTGGTACGCCGGGACAGCACCTGGATCACCCGGCGGATCTCGGAGTCCCGCCCGATCACCGGGTCGATCTTGCCGTCCCGCGCGCTGGCGGTCAGGTCGACGCCGTACTTGGCCAGCGCCTGGTAGGTCTGCTCCGGGTCGGCGGTGGTCACCCGGCGGTCCCCGCCACGCACCGTGGGGAATGCGGCGACCAGGGTCTCCTCGGTGGCACCGGCGGACTTGAGCGCACCGGAGACGGCACCGCCGACCCGGGCCAGCCCGGCCAGCAGGTGTTCGGTGGAGGTGTACTCGTCGCCGAGCGGCCGGGCGATCTGCTCGGCGGCCCCGATGGCGTTGACGAACTCGCGGGCCAGGGTGGGCTCCGCGATGCTGGAGCCGCGCGCGGCGGGCAGCGCGTCGAGGGCCCGCTGTGCGGCCCGGCGCAGCTCGGCGGGGTCGGCCCCGACGGCGCGCAGCAGGCCCGCAGCGGTCGAACCCTCGGTGTCCAGCAGCGACAGCAGCAGGTGCCACGGCTCCACGGTGGCGTGCCCGCGCTGGTTGGCCAGGGCGACGGCACCGGTGATGGTCTCGCGGCTCTTGGTGGTGAGGCGTTCGGTGTTCATGGGCTCCCCTGGATCGGTGTGTCCACTGGTACCGACAGAACCAGAGTTGAGCCTATTCCGCTCAACCCTAGGGGTGTGACATACGCCACTCCTCAGCCCGGTGGGCGCCGGGCGCTGCTCACGTCCTGAACCGCCGCCGCTGGGCAACGTGTTCCGGGAGCACTGTCGAGCTGAACCGTCTGTGCCGTCAACGCGGCGTCTTCGTGACCGACAAACAGTAGGTCCTGGGACGGGATGCCCTTGGAGGGATCGGCGCCTACCAGGAGTTGCTGCCATGCCCCGAGTTTCCGACCGCCAGCGCATCGCACAGGACATCCGAGACAAGATCCGCTCTGGGGACTACTCGCCCGGAGCCAAGTTGCCGTCCCTGCGTGAGATGACCGCGCACTACGGCGTCTCGGCAGAACCAGTGCGGTCCGCCCTCCTGATTCTGCAGGCCGAGGGCCTGATCGAAGGCCACCAGGGCAAGGGCACGTACGTCCGCAAGCCATCCGAGCAGGACCCGAGCGTTTCCTGACGCCGGTCACTCCGTCTCGATGGTCACCGCAGTCCAGACGTGGTCGCCGATGAAGCCCGTGCCGAGCAGGACGCCCTCCGGCCCTGTGGCGAAGGCCGTGCCGTCGGGCAGCATCCGCAGGTGATGTTCGTCGGTCAGCGGCCAGGGCAGATCGACGTACTGGCCGCCGACCAGCGCGCCCGCACCTCGCGGGCTGAGCACCGCCACCACTCCGTCACTCAGCGGGACGGCCTGTCCCGTCTCCGGGCACCCCTCGGCAGACACCTTCTCCCAGGCGGGACCATGCCGCCACAATGCCGGAAACCCGATGCGATCGGGCCGCTCGCCGACCAGCCACAGAGCACTCTGTACGCGCACCACCCGGAGCACACCCACTGCACCGTCGAACTCCACCGAGGTCGGCCGCCAACTCCGTCCCTCGTCGATGGAGATCGCCGCGTACGGCCGGCCGTCATCGTCGGCTCCGGCGGCCACCAACGGCCCTGAGTTTTCCTTCCTGTTGAACTGCCAGTCAGTCTCCACCACCGATTGCACCACCGGCAGCTTCGGCTGGACAGGCAGCGGGCGGAGTGTGCGTCCCGTCCAGCGGCCGACCTTTCCCGAGCTCTCGATGAGCTGGAAGCGACCCTGGGCCGCCTGCCACTCCCGGGGCGGGGCCTCACCGGGGGTGTGCCGGAAGGTGTCTCCGCGATCGGTGGACGTCCACCACCCGACCTTCGGGGCGTACAGGGCCAGGATGCCTTCGGCGGTGTAGAGCTGCCGGACGTCGCCGTCCCGCTGCTGGGTGGTGTCCGGCTGCGGGTGGCGCAGTTGCTGCCAGGACCGGCCGCCGTCGCGGGTCGACCAGAGCAGGGCCGGGCAGTCCCGACCGGGCGTCTGGTCGTCGCAGGAGGCGAAGAGGGCGTATCCGTTCTCGGCGTCGACGAACTCGATGACCGGCTGGGCGTACCGCTGCGGGACGGCCAGACGGGTGGTGCGAGTCTCCGCGACCCGCGCCGGAGCGGGGGTGACCTGCGAGGGTTCGGGGGCTGGGGCGCTGCGCCGGATGTCCCCGATCGAGCATCCCGCCAGCAGCGTGAACACCGGGAGAACGGCCAGGCAACGAGTTCGTCGGGCGGTCATGCGGCCTCCGTCGCGAGAGTAGCCTGAGCCCGTGCGAGCACGCGTCGAACAGACCGCTCAACCGAGCACCGGCGTACGCCACGACATGATGACGGAATTCGGCCGCCCGTTGGGGGCACCCTCCCGCCGCAGGGACGTCCTCGGCGCGTCCCGGTCGCCCGCCGTACGCGCACCGGCCGCCTGAGCCTCGGATGCACGACTTCACCAACCTGCTGATCCAGGTCGGCGCGCTGCTGTTCCTGCTCGGGCTGCTCGGTCGGCTCGGCCGGCGGATCGGGCTGTCGCCGATTCCGCTCTACCTGCTGGCCGGTCTGGTCCTCGGCCACGGCGGCGTGCTGGAGTTGCACGCCAGCGAGGAGTTCTTCGCGATCGGCGCGGAGATCGGCGTGATCCTGCTACTGCTGATGCTCGGCCTGGAGTACTCGGCCGACGAGCTGGTCGGCAACCTGCGGTCGGCCGCACCGGCCGGGGCGCTCGACGCGGTGCTCAACGCGCTGCCGGGTGCGGCGTTCGCGCTGCTGCTCGGCTGGGGCTGGGTGGCGGCGGTGGTGCTCGGCGGGATCACCTGGATCTCGTCCTCCGGCGTGATCGCCAAGATCCTGTCCGACCTGGGCCGCCTCGGCAACCGGGAGACGCCGGTGGTCCTGTCGGTGCTGGTGGTCGAGGATCTCGCGATGGCGTTCTATCTGCCACTGGTGACCGCGTTGCTGGCCGGGGTCGGGCTGGTCAAGGGTGGGGTCGCGCTCGGCGTCGCCGTCCTGACGGTGGTCGTCGTGCTGGTGGTGGCGCTCCGATACGGGGATCTCGTCTCCCGGGCCATGTCCGTCGACCACCCCGAGTCGCTGCTGCTGGGCGTGCTCGGCCTGACCCTGCTGGTCGCCGGGGTCGCCGCGAAACTCCAGGTGTCGGCGGCGGTCGGTGCCTTCCTGGTCGGCATCGCGCTCTCCGGGCCGGTGGCCCACCACGCCACCGAACTGCTGACGCCCCTGCGGGACCTCTTCGCCGCCGTCTTCTTCGTCTTCTTCGGGCTCGCCACCGACCCTCGGCACATCCCACCGGTGCTGCTGCCCGCGGTACTGCTCGCGCTGGTCACCATCGCCACCAAGACGTCGACCGGCTACCTGGCCGCGAGGCGGGTCGGCATCACCGAACCGGGACGGTGGCGGGCCGGGTTGACCCTGGTGCCGCGAGGGGAGTTCTCCATCGTCATCGCCGGCCTCGCGGTGAGCGCCGGCAGCGTTTCGCCGAAACTGGCCGCTTTGGCCGCCACGTACGTATTGATCACGGTGGTGACCGGGCCCATGCTGGCCCGACTGCCCGATGCCGTCTGGTTCAAGCGCTGGTCGCGGCGACGGGCGGCAGCGCAGGCAGCCGGGGCGGCAACCCCGGATAGACCATGAGCGGTGACCATGACCTGACTGAAAGTGATCGTCGGCCGTCCGGGCCACCCCGGCCAGGCAACCGATGCCGAATTGCTTTCCGTAGGGGCTACCCGTACTCACGGGTACCGCGTTACCGTTTCGCCCCAGCAGCCGGGGTTCGCGGGGGGCGGACGCCTCGGCGCCGACGCGAGTAGAAGGTTGGCCGGTGAGCGTGCAGGAATCAACGTTCCACGGCTTCGCCAACCCCGTCGACCCGAGTCCGGCGGAGTTGCGATCGTGGGCGTACCAGCCCGACTCGGTGCCGTTGACGTCCATGCCACCCGACTGGGACCTGCTCGTCTCCGGCGACCGCCTGATCATGACGTTGTTCGACCTGGCGATGGACGCGCACTGCCCGGCCCGCAGGTTCGCGCTGCACTGCCTCTACATCTACGCCGCCGACGGGATCCGGACGAACTTCCGGGCCCACCCGAAGCGACGCTTCCGCAAACTGGTCGACCAGGCCGAGCGCAACGGCGACGAGATGATGCGCACCTGGGCGCACAACAGCCGGGTGCTGCTGTCCCGGCCGGAGCTGTTCGTGTATCGCGAGTGGTGCGAGGGTGGGTTGGTGCGCGAGGGGCGGCGGCTTTAGCGCTTGCTGTGGGGGGTGTGGCCCTACCGTTGCTGTGGGGGTGTGGCCCTACCGTGCCCGGCTCCGGGCGGTCAGGCTTGATCCCTGCGCCGGGCACGGTAGGGCCACACCTGACTGGCGGACGTGTCGTCGCCTGCCGGCCTCGGGAGGGTTGACGTCTGTCGGGGGGCCGGGCGGGGGTGCCGCTTGCGGTAGGCGAAGTGCCGTTACGTGCGGTGGGACGGGGACGGGCCGGGAACCCCCGTGGCTCCCGGCCCGTACGTCTTGTTGATCCTCAGCGGGGTTGGCCGCCGTGTTCCCGGCGGTGCTGGTCGGTCCGTACCCGGCCGGCGCCGTGACCGGCTCGACCCTGACCCGGGCCGGCGGACCGGCCGTCCGACGGGGCCGGGCCGGAGGATCGGGCCCCCTGGCCACTGAACCGGCCGCTGCGGATCTGGTCGGCGAAGCGCCCCTTGGTGATCCGGTCGAACCTCCGTTGGACGTTCTCGGACAACCGGTCGAGCCGACGTTCCGCCTGTTCGGCCACCTTCTTCGCCGCGTCCGTCATGGCTCCCCCCGCCAGCGTAGAAGTCCGAATTGAGTTGTTTGAACCTGATTTTCAGGGTAGCGGAGACGGGCGCGGGACGGGGTGGATTCGGCAGGTCCGGCCTGCGGACACGAGACGGCCCCGGCGCGGTCTTCACCGCACCGGGGCCGGATCGATCGTCAGCGGCCGGGGCTGCGTCGGGGACGCCAGACCACCAGCGCCGTCGAGGTCTGGTTGGTCGGCACCAGGTCACGCCCGGGGAAGCGGGCCAGCGACTCCAGCTCGGCGATCCGGCGGTACGCGGCCTCCAGCTCGGCCTCCAACTGGGCGACCCGCTGCTGTGCCTGCTCGAACAGCCGCTCCAAGCCGATGATCCGCTTGATCCCGGCCAGGTTCACGCCGTCGTCCTGGCTGAGCCGCTGCACCTCGCGCAGCAGGACCACGTCCCGCACGCTGTAGCGGCGACCGCCCCCGGCCGCCCGGCCGGCCTGCACCAGGCCCAGCCGGTCGTACTGCCGCAACGTCTGCGGGTGCATCCCCGCCATCCGCGCCGCGACCGAGATCATCAGCACCTTGGCCTCGTAGGTGGGGTCATCCGAACCGACGAATCCGTCCATCCCGTTCACCTCCGCACCGGTTCACCGATCATCCGCTCCGACGCACCCGCGCGTCGAGATGTTCCCGCGCCGCCGGCGAGGTCTGCGCGGCGAACGTCTCCAGGGCCGCGCGTGCCTCGTCGGAGACCCGGGCCGGCACCACCACGTCGAGCGTGACGAGCAGGTCCCCGGTCTGGCCGTCCCGACGGCTCACACCCTTGCCCCGGGCCCGCAGGATCCGCCCGCTCGGCGTACCCGCCGGCACCCGCAGGGTCACCGCGCCGTCGAGCGTCGGCACCCGCAGATCGGTGCCGAGCACCGCCTCGGCGAAGGTGATCGGCACGGTCAGCGTGAGGTCGTCGCCGGAGCGCCCGAACAGGTCGTCCGGCCGCACCTTGACGTGCACGAACAGGTCACCCGCCGGGCCGCCACGCTCGCCCGGCTCGCCCCGGCCCGCCAGTCGGATCCGCTGCCCGTCGGCCACCCCGGCCGGGAAACGGACGTTGAGCGTACGGGCCTTGGTCACCCCGCCCGTGCCCTGGCACTCGGGGCACTTCTCGTCGACCACGGTCCCGGCGCTCTGGCAGTTGCGGCAGGGCTCGGCGAGGCTGAACGAACCCTGGTTCCGGTGGGTCACCCCGGCACCGTGGCAGACCGGGCAGGTCCTCGGCACCGTGCCCGGCTTCGCACCGTTGCCGTGGCAGGTGTCGCAAACCCCGGGTGCCCGCAGCGTCAGCGGCAGGGTCACCCCGCGTACGGCGTCGTCGAAGTCGAGCGCCACCTCGGTCTCGATGTCGCGACCCCGGGCCGGACCGGTGGCACCTCCACCACCCGCGCCGCCCGAAAAGATCGAGCTGAACAGGTCCGAGATGCCGCCCCCGGCGAACCGGCCACCACCGGCCGACTGCGCGCTGCCGAACAGGTCGGAGACGTCGAACGGCATGCCACCGGGTTGGCCACCCGGGCGGGCGCCGCGCCGGAACGCGCCCGAGCCGAACAGCGAGCGCATCTCGTCGTACTCGCGGCGCTTGGCGTCGTCACCGAGCACCGCGTACGCCTCGGAGACCGACTTGAAGCGCTCCTCGGCCTTGGGGTCGCCCGGGTTGTGGTCCGGGTGCGACTCCCGGGCGAGTTTCCGGTACACCTTCTTGATCTCGTCAGCGGAGGCGGTCTTCGCCACGCCCAGGACCGCGTAGTAGTCCTTCTCGATCCAGTCCTTGGAACTCAACCGTCCACCTCCTCCCCACCTCCGGCTCCGGGCCGTCCCGCCCGCCGGAGTTCGGCGGGTGGAACGGCCCGGTCACCGTCGTGCACTATTCCGGGTCGGCGACCGCGACCATCGCGGGCCGCAACAGCCGCTCACCGATCTGGTAGCCCCGACGCATCACCTGCACGCAGGTGGGCTCGGTGACGTCGGCCGAGGTCTGGTGCGCCACGGCCTCGTGCAGCGTCGGGTCGAACGGGTCGCCCTGCTCGCCGAACGGGGTCAGCCCGAACTTGCCCAGCGCGGTGGTGAGTTGCTCGGCCACCGAACCGAACGGACCGACCAGGTCACCGTGTTCCCGGGCCCGGTCCAGGTCGTCCAGGATCGGCAGCAGCGCGGCCAGCACCGAGCCGGTCGCCTGCTCGGTGACCAGACCGCGGTCCCGCTCGACCCGCTTGCGGTAGTTGGCGTACTCGGCGGTGACCCGTTGCAGGTCCCGAGTGCGCTCCTCCAGGTCGGCGCGGAGCGCCTCCACCTCCGCACCGAGCCCGCGACCGGCCGTCTCGGACGGCTCCCCGACCGGCTTGGCCGGGGAGTCCACCACGGGCGGGCCCTCGGTGGTCGGTTCGCTCAGCGCCTCGGCCTCGACCTCGATCGCGTCGACCACGACCTCGGCGTCCTCGACCAGCCCCTCGGCCGACACGTCGGAGCCGGCGTCAGCCGCCGCCCCCTCCGGCTCGCGGGTCTGGTTGATCTTGCGGTTGTTGCGGATGACGACGCGCGGCGTCTCGCCGGCGGTCGGCTCGGACGCCGAGCCACCCGGCGCCGACCCGGTGTCGCCCGGGTCAGCGGCTCGTGGCTTCTCCGTCATACGACTACCTCATCCCTCTGCCCGTGCAGATCGCCTCGACCAGGACCGTCACTTCTTGTCCTCGTCCACGATCTCCGCGTCGACCACATCGTCCTGGCCGGGCCGCGCACCGCCGGCCGGACCGCCGGTGGCACCGGCCGCACCGGCACCGGCAGCACCGGCCGCGCCGCCCGGCTCGCCACCCGGGGCCTGCTCGGCCTGCTGCGCGTAGAGCAGCGAGCCCGCCTCCTGCGAGACCTGCGCCAGCCGCTCGTGCGCCGACTTGATCTTATCGATGTCGCTGCCGCCGAGCGCGCCGCGCAGCTCACCGAGGGCCTCGTTCAGCTTGTCGCGGTTCTCGGCGGGCAGCTTGTCGCCGTTCTCGGCGAGGAACTTCTCGGTCTGCCACTGGAGGGCCTCGGCGACGTTGCGGCTCTCGGCCTCGTCGCGCCGACGCTTGTCCTCCTCGGCGTGCTCCTCGGCGTCCCGGCGCATCCGCTCGATGTCATCCTTCGGCAGCGAGGAGCCGCCGGTGATGGTCATCTTCTGCTCCTTGCCGGTGCCCAGGTCCTTGGCGTGCACGTTGACGATGCCGTTGGCGTCGATGTCGAAGGTGACCTCGATCTGCGGCACGCCACGCGGGGCCGGCGGGAGACCGGTCAGCTCGAAGGTGCCGAGCTTCTTGTTGTACGCGGCGATCTCGCGCTCACCCTGGAAGACCTGGATGAGCACCGACGGCTGGTTGTCGTCGGCGGTGGTGAACACCTCGGACCGCTTGGTCGGGATGGTGGTGTTGCGCTCGATCAGCTTGGTGAAGATGCCGCCCTTGGTCTCGATGCCCAGGCTCAGCGGGGTCACGTCGAGCAGCAGGACGTCCTTGACCTCGCCCTTGAGCACACCGGCCTGGAGAGCGGCGCCGACGGCGACGACCTCGTCCGGGTTGACGCCCTTGTTGGGGTCGCGGCCGGTGAGCTGCTTGACCAGCTCGGTCACGGCCGGCATCCGGGTCGAGCCACCGACCAGGATCACGTGCTCGACGTCCGAGACCTTGATCCCGGCGTCCTTGACGGCCTGCTCGAACGGGCCCTTGCAGCGGTCCAGCAGGTCCTGCGTCATCCGCTGGAACTCGGCGCGGCTGAGCGTCACGTCCAGGTGCAGCGGGCCGGCGGAACCGGCGGTGATGTACGGCAGGTTGATGTTGCTGGTGGTGGCGGCGGACAGCTCGATCTTGGCCTTCTCCGCGGCCTCCTTGAGCCGCTGCATCGCCATCTTGTCCTGCGACAGGTCGATGCCGTGCTCGCCCCGGAAGGTCTTCACCAGGTGGTCGATGATGCGCTGGTCCCAGTCGTCACCGCCGAGCAGGTTGTCACCGCTGGTCGACTTGACCTCGATGACGCCCTCGGCCAGTTCCAGCAGCGACACGTCGAAGGTGCCGCCACCGAGGTCGAAGACCAGGACGGTCTGCTCCTTGGAGCCCTTGTCCAGGCCGTACGCCAGGGCGGCCGCGGTCGGCTCGTTCACGATCCGCAGCACGTTGAAGCCGGCGATCTCACCGGCCTCCTTGGTGGCCTGACGCTGGCCGTCGTTGAAGTACGCCGGGACGGTGATCACCGCGTCGGTGATCTGCTCGCCCAGGTACGCCTCGGCGTCCCGCTTGAGCTTCATCAGCGTCCGGGCCGAGATCTCCTGCGGGGTGTACTTCTTGCCGTCGATGTCGACGGACCAGTTGGTGCCGATCTCCCGCTTGACCGAGCGGATCGTCCGGTCCGGGTTCGTCACCGCCTGGCGCTTGGCCACCTCGCCGACGAGCACCTCGCCGTTGCGGGCGAACGCGACGATCGACGGGGTCGTCCGCGAGCCCTCGGCATTGGCGATGACGGTGGGCTCACCGCCCTCCAGGACGCTGACGCAGGAGTTCGTCGTGCCGAGGTCGATACCGACCGCACGTGCCATCTTCGCTTCCTCGCTTCGTAACGTTGAGCAGGTGACGGTCCCCCCGTCGCCCTGACCGGCGGTGTCGCCCACAGCGACCCCACCTCAAGTTGAGTGAACTTGACTCAATAGTGCCACGCTCCCCGGAATCGTCAAGTCAGGGTTGAGTCGGGTTGGCGCAAGTCACCGTTCGATACCGACTGGTTGTCTTACCTTGTGTCGGTCGGGCACGCTTTAGCGGTGACGACGAACGGCGATCCCGCCTCACCTTTCGGCACGCCCGCCGTCGCAGCCCGCACCGGCTCCACCGGCGGGGAGGACCGGCCCGCGGCATTCGGGGACGACGCCCTGCCCGCCGCGCTGACCAGCCTGCGGGCCGCGATCGGAGCGGCGCGTTTCCCGCTGGTCCTGCCCTCGGCGGAGCCCGCCGGCCGGACCGCCACCGCTCTCGCCGACCAACTCGACGACTACCTGCTGCCCCGGCTCTCCCGCCTCGACGCGCCGCTGCTCGTGGTGGTCGGCGGGTCCACCGGTGCCGGCAAGTCGACCCTGGTGAACAGCCTGGTCCAGGCGCGGGTCAGCGCCGCCGGGGTGCTGCGCCCGACCACCCGCTCCCCGGTCCTGGTCTGTAATCCGGCCGACTCGCCCTGGTTTCGTCGTGGGGAACTGCTGCCCGGGCTGACCCGCACCAACCAGCCCAGCGACGACCCGCGCTCGCTGCACCTGGTCACCGCGCCGGCCCTGGCCCCCGGGCTCGCGTTCCTGGACGCCCCCGACATCGACTCGGTGGTCGACGCCAACCGCGCGCTGGCCAACCAACTGCTCGCCGCCGCCGACCTCTGGCTCTTCGTCACCACCGCCGCCCGGTACGCCGACGCGGTGCCCTGGGAACTGCTGCACGGCGCCCGGGCCCGCGGCGCGGTCATCGCGCTGGTGCTCGACCGGGTGCCCGCCGAGGCCACCGACGAGGTCGCCGCACACCTCGCCGAGATGCTGGCCGAGCAGGATCTCGGCGCGGCGCCGCTGTTCGTCCTGCCGGAGACCTGGGTCGACGGCCAGGGGCTGCTGCCGGACCGGGTCACCGCGCCACTGGCGGACTGGTTCGCCCGGCTGGCCGCCGACGCCGACGCCCGCGCGGCGGTGGTCCGGCAGACCCTCGGTGGCGCACTGGCCGCGCTGGCGCCGTCGGTCGAGAGTCTGGCCGTCGCCGCCGACGAGCAGGTGACCGCCGCCGACGCCCTGGACGAACGGGTACTGGCCGCCTATCGGGCCGCGAACCGGATGGTCGAGCAGGGCCTGCGCGACGGTCGGCTGCTCCGGGGCGAGGTGCTGGCCCGGTGGCAGGAGTTCATCGGCACCAGCGACCTCTTCCGCAGCCTGGAGGCGCGGATCGGGCGGCTGCGCGACCGCCTGACGGCGGCGTTCAGTCGACGCCCGGCCCCCGCCGTGGAGCTGCGCGACGCCATCGAGTCCCAGTTGACGACGCTGCTGCGGGGCGTGGCCGCCGAGGCGGCCGAGCACGCGTACACCGGGTGGAAGGCGCATCCGGCGGGTGCCGCACTGCTCACCCCGGATCTGGCGCACCATTCGGCCGATCTGCCCGAGCGGGCCGAGCGGCTGGTCCGGGACTGGCAACGCGGGGTGTTGGAGCTGGTCCGGGCCGAGGGCGGTGACCGGCGCTTCGTGGCCCGTACGGCGGCGTACGCGGTCAACGCCACCGGATTGGCCGTCATGATCGCGGTGTTCGCCTCGACGGCGTTCATCCCGACCGGCCTGGAGGTCGCCACCGGAGCCGGCACCACCGTCGCCGGTCAGGCCGTACTCCAGGCGATCTTCGGTGACCAGGCCGTCCGGACGCTGGCCGCGAAGTCCCGGGAGGATCTGCTGGACCGGGTACGCGCGCTGCTCGACGAGGAGGCCGCCCGGTATCTGGACCGGACCGATCAGGCCCGCCCGTCGGCCCGGCACGCGGCGGCGCTGCGTGAGGCGACCGCCCAGGTGGAGGCGGCCCGGTCGCGCAGCGGCTTCGCCACGGACGATCGCAGTGGGGCGGCAGCGTGATGGGCATGGGGGGACGTCTCCGCGAGGCGTTGCGGATCAGCGACGGACGGGTGGACGCGGACCAGTTGGCCGCCCGGTTGGAGGCGGTGCACCGCTTCCTCGGGCTCGTCGACGGATACCTGCCGGACACCCCGCTGAGCCCGGCGCGCACCCTGGTGGAACGCGCCGGCACCCGGTTGTCGCTCTCCCGTGACCACACCGTCGTCGCGCTGGCCGGTGCCACCGGCAGCGGCAAGTCGAGCCTGTTCAACGCGATGGCCGGCAGGAACCTGTCGCCGGTCGGCGTCCGCCGCCCCACCACCGGCGTGACCCACGCCTGCGTGTGGGGTCCGCTCGACGGCGGTACCCGGTTGCTCGACTGGCTCGGCGTACTGCCCAAGCACCGGTTCGTCCGGGAGAGCCTGCTCGACGGCGACGACGAGTCCGCCCTGCACGGGCTGATCCTGCTCGACCTGCCGGACTTCGACTCGGTGCAGCACACGCACCGCCTGGAGGTGGACCGGCTGCTCGGCCTGGTCGACCTGGTGATCTGGGTGGTCGACCCGGAGAAGTACGCCGACCGGGTGGTGCACGCCGCCTACCTGCGGGAGTTCCAGCGGCACCGGGACGTGACCCTGGTCGTGCTCAACCAGGCCGACCGGTTGCCCCCGGCCGAGGTGCCCCGGGTGCTGGCCGACCTGCGCCGACTGCTCGATACAGACGGGCTGGACGGCGTGCCGCTGTTGGCCACCACGATCGTCGACCCGAGCGGCCACGAGGTGCTGCGGACGGAACTGGAACGCACGGTCGCCGAGCGGCAGGCGGCACTGCGCCGCCTCACCGGCGACCTGGACGCGGTCGTGGACACGTTGGACGACATGGTCGGGGCACCCCGGTCGGCCCTCGCCGCCGACGACCCGGCGGTGGCCAAGCTGGACCGGGCGTTGAGCGCGGTGGCCGGGGTGCCGACCGTGCTCGACGCGGTCGAGCAGGCGTACCGGCACCGGGCCGCGTCGAGCACCGGCTGGCCGCTGGTGCGGTTCTGGCGGCGGCTGCGACCCGATCCGCTGCGCCGACTGCACCTGGCCGGTGCGCAGCCCGCCGGGGACGACCCGGAGCAGGCTCTGGCCGCCGCGACCTCCGTGCCCGAGCCTGGCGCCGCCGACAAGTCGGCGTTGGCGCTTGCCCTGCGTACGGTGGCCGAGCGGGCCGGTGAGGGTTTGCCGAGCGCCTGGCCGGCGGCGGTGAGCGCGGCGGCCCGCTCGCGCCTCGCCGACCTGCCGGACGCGCTGGACCGCGCACTCGCCGGCACCGACCTGGGCCTGAGCCGCCCCCGCACCTGGTGGCGTCTGGTCGGCGGGTTGCAGTGGGTGGTGACCGTCGCGGCGGTGGCCGGGTTGGCCTGGTTGTTCCTCGGCTACGCGCTGCGGATCCTGGGGCTGCCCGAGTTGGAGCATCCGATGGTCGGCGAGGTGCCGACGCCGACGCTGCTGCTGCTCGGCGGGTTGCTGGCCGGACTGCTGCTGGCCGCCCTGACCCGGCCGATCAGCCGGTGGGCGGCCGGTCGGGCACGCCGTCGGGCCGAGACCCGGCTGACCAGGGCGATGGGCCAGGTCGGCGAGGAGTACGTGCTGTCACCGGTGCGGGCCGTGATCGCCGCGCACGCCGACGCGCGGACCGTGCTGGAGGTCGCCCGGCACCGGTGAGCCCCGGTCGGGGCCACGCCCGTCGGTTCGCTCGGCACATGACTGCGCGGCAGGCGCGTAGTGTCGGGTCATGGCCACGCCACAGACTCCTTACGACGCGGTGCTGCACGCCGCGCGCGACGTGACCAAGCTCGATACCGCGCTGGACGCGGAGATGCTCGGCGCGGCACTGCTGGGCAGTGTCTACGAGGTGGCGGAGACCGACCGGGAGACGGCGATCCGCGAGTTCGTGGGCGGGTTCCTCGCCGCCACCTCGCGACGGCGGACCGCCGCGGCGACCACCGTCCGCGCGGTCTTCGCCGCCCTGGTCCCGGACGCCACCGGCGCCGACCGGGTACGCCCCGGTGCCACCGCACCGACCTGGTCCGGGCAGCTCGGCAAGGTGCACCTCACCGGCGCGTGGGCGTACGGCGACGTGTACGGCGACCAGACCTCCTATCTGGCCACCTTCGCCTACGACGACGCCACCGGCGGTCCGGAGCACGCACTGGTGGCCCTGGTCGACCACAACATCGGCATCACCAAGGACGTCTTCGTCGGCGGGCCCGCGGCACGGATCCTCGACCAGGTCCGGCAGCTCTGCGCCGACGACGAGCTGACCTGGTTCCGGGAGGAGGACCCGACCCGGATGCGCGACGAGGTGGGCCGGCACCTGGCGGTGACCGACCGCCTGGGGCAGTTGCCGGGCGCGGGCTCGCTGGCCACCGACCGGGCCCTGGTCGGGGCCAGGCTGGCGGTGCTACCGGCCACACCGTCGGCATCGGATCGGGCGGACGACAAACCGCTCACGGAGACCGAGCGGTCGGACCTGATCCGGCGTTTCCTGGCCTCGCCGGAGGCGGCACGGGCCGGGCTGGACGCCATCGACGGCGGGGATCTCGCCTCCCTGCACTTCTGCCTGGGCCTGCTGCTGGACCACGCGGCCACCTTCCCGGACACCGACCCGCTGCGCTGGAGCCCCACCGTGGCCGGGCTGTTCCTGCTCGACTGGGTGCACCGGCGGGCCGTACTCGACATGGACGACGCGGCGATGCTGCCGCGGGTGTTGCGTGCCTTCACCGCGTACGCGGCCCGCAAGCGGGGGCTCCCGGCGTCGGCGGTGACCGCGACGGACGACGCGATCGAGGAGATGGTGCCGGAGTTCGTCCGGCTCTACGCCACCGGTGAGCGGCGCAGCCCGGCGACCGCCGCCGTCGCCCAGTTGATGGCCGACGGCGTCGACCCGGACGACCCGGCCGCCCTGGACGCCTGGATCGAGGCCAACCGGCACCGCCTCGCCGACGACGGCTGACCGCGTCACGGCTCGACCAGGGTGAGTCGGCGGGGTGCGACGTCGACGGTGAGGCGCTGCCCCCAGTCGAGCGTGAGCCGGTCGGCCTCCAGCCCGTCGGCGAAGACCACCAGGCCGTCGGACTCGGCGGTCAACTCCAGCCGCTCGCCGTCGTCGAGGCGGCCGGCGGTGAGGCTCACCCCGGTCACCGGGGACGGCCACGCCTCCCGGACGAACCAGCACAGGGCCGCCTCCTCCGGGGCGGGCGGGCGTGGCGCCCCCGGACGGTCCCGCGCGATGGACGCACACCAGCCGGTCGCGCCCGTACCGCTGCCCACCACCACGCCGGAGGATGAGTGCCGTTCCCGGCGCTCCCGGCCGTCCACCGGCACCGAGAGCAGGTAACGGGCGGACTGGTGGGAGGCGTGGCCGACGTACACCTCGTTGAGGCCGAGAAGTTCCTGCCCGTCGTCGAGGGCGGCGCGGACCATCGCCCGGGAGCGGGTCGTCGCGCGCTGTGCCGCCACCGCCGGTAGCAGCGCGGCCAGTCCGTCGGCCCGGTGCCGGACCAGCACCCCGGCGTTGCGGCCCGGTTCCGGGTCGACGCCGATCACCGGCTGCCCGGTCAGGTACTTCGCCACGTTCGCGACCAGGCCGTCCGGCCCGACGGCGACCACGACGTCCTCCGGCGCGAACAGGAAGCGCGGCAGGTCGTCGCGGTCCACCGCACCGCGTCGCCAGTCCGCCGGCACGGCGGCGCCGACGGTGGTCAGCGCCGCCGCCAACGCCTCGTGCCGGTGGATCACCTCGGTCAGCGACCGTTCCCGGGCGGCCAGATACCACTCGGCGGCGGCCCGGGTGCCGTGCCGGGCCAGCAGTTCGTCCAGCTCGCTGCGCCGGCTGACCACCACCACCCGGGGCGCCAGGCCCGGTCCGGCCCACCCGTCGGGGCGGCTCATCGGCCCGGGGCCAGCCGACCGAGCAGGTCGGTCAGCATGTCCGGAGTGACGGTGAGCTGGCCGATCTGCGGCAACTGACCGGCGAGTTCCCGGACGGTCAGGGCCCGCAGCACGTCCGGCGGCAGCTCCGCGTACGCGGCCAGTCGGGCCGCCTCCGCCTCTGCCTCGGCGTGCCCGACGGCGCGCACGCCCTCGGCCTTGGCGGCGGCCAGCATCCGATCCTTCTCGGCCTCGGCGGCGGCGAGCACCCGGGCCCGGTCGGCGGCAGCGGCGTCGGCCACCTTGTCCCGGTCGGCCCGTCCCTGCGCGGCGGCCAGCTCGGCGGCGGCCTCCAGCTCGGCCCGGCGGTGGGTGTTCGCGCCGTGCTGCTCGACGAGCTGTTGCTCGCGCCGGGCCAGTTCGATCTTGTTCTGGAGTTCGTTCTCGGCGATCGCGCGTTCCTGCTCGACGGCCTGCGCCCGGCGGGCGTAGGTGGCCCGGTCGGCCTGGACCTGCACCGCCTCCCGGGTGGGGGTCTGCAGGGCGCGTTCCAGCTCCGGCTCGGGCCGGATCGCCACCACCCGGGCGCTGACCACGGCCACCCCGATGTCGGCCAGCCGTGCTTCGGTGGCCAGCGCGTCGGAGACCGCCTCGCGGACCGGTGCGACGGTGGTCAGCGCCTCGGCCAGCGGCACCCGGGCGAGCAGGTCGAGGGCGGGTTGCTGGGCCAGCTCGGCGAGCAGGGTGGCCACCTGGTCCAGCGGGCGGGCCCGCGCCCTGCCGGTGCGCGGGTCGACCGAGAAGTCGAGCCGACCGGCGGCCAGCGCCGGGTCGGCGACGCGGTAGGTGACGGTGGCCTGCACGGTGATGTCGGCGAAGTCGCCGGTGCGGGCGTGGAAGAGCAGCGGCAGCTCGCGGTCGTCCACCGGCACCTCGCTGAGCACTGCGCCCAGTGGGCGGTACCAGAACGGCTGGCCCACTCCCTCGCGCCGGATCCGCCCGCCCACGTGCAGGCGCACCCAACTGGTCGGGGTGCCGCGCAGGTGGCGCAGGAACAGTCGCCTCGTCACGTCGGCCATGACTCTCGCCTCCCTTTGTCGTCTACACGACGATAAAGGGTCTGCTACTTTGTCGTCAAGGTGGTGATAAAGAGATGGCCGAGTACCCGCCCTTCGCGGTGACCGTCGATCTGGTCGTGCTGACCGTGCGCGCGGAGCAGCTCTGCGTCCTGCTGGTCCGGCGCGGCATCGAGCCGTACCTGGACAGGTGGGCGCTGCCCGGCGGGTTCGTCGGGATCGACGAGGACCTGGCCGCCGCCGCCACGCGGGAACTGGCCGAGGAGACCGGCCTGGCCGAGCCGGCCGGACACCTGGAGCAACTCGGCACGTACGGCCGCCCCGGCCGGGACCCGCGCGGCCGGGTGGTCACCGTGGCCTGGCTGGCGCTCCTGCCCGACCAGGCCAACCCGGTGGCCGGTACGGACGCCGCCTCGGCCGACTGGCTCCCGCTGGCGCGACTGTCCCCCGGTCAGCTCGCCTTCGACCACGAACGGATCCTGGCCGACGGCCTGGAACGGGCCCGGGCCAAGCTGGAGTACACCCCGCTGGCCGCCGCGTTCTGCCCGCCCGAGTTCACCGTGGCCCAACTCCGGGCGGTCTACGAGACGGTCTGGGGGACCTCCCTCGACCCGCGCAACTTCCATCGCAAGGTGACCGGCACACCGGGCTTCCTGGACCCGGTCGGCCGCGCCACCGAGGGCGAACGGGGTCGACCGGCACAACTGTTCCGACGCGGCCCGGCCGCGCTGCTGCACCCACCGATGCTGCGACCCGAACCGGCGCGCCCGAGCGAGGGCTGAAGCCCCGGACCCGCAGCGCTCCGCCGGCTCGTGCGCGCGTGGCTCGGCCGGCCGCTCAGACGGCCCTCAGCGCTCGGACGCGGACCCGGTGGACTCCGGCGCACACCCCCGCGTCCGCAGCCGGAACCGGGCGCGCGACCGGGCGCTGCCGTTGCCGTCGGACGGCGGCGGCACCGGCCCGGGCAGGAGGCTGGACGGCGGGTCGGTCGGATCGGCCGGGTCACCCGAGGTGGTCGGGCCGCCCGACGGCGGGTCACCCGTCCCCGTCGGCCCGTCCGAGACGGTCGGATCGGTCGAGGCGGTCGGGCCGGTGGACTCCGACGGGTCCAGCGTGGCGCCCGGGTCGGTGGAGATGCTCGGGTCGACCGACGTGGTCGGGGAGGCGGGCGGGTCGGTCGGTGACGGCGAGGGCGAAGCGGTGGGCGGCGGCGGGCTCGGCGAAGGGGTGGGCCTCGGCGTACGGCTCGGTGCCGGAATGGGGGCCGGCGTGGTTGCGGGCGGTCGGGGCGCCGGAAGCGGGGCCGGTGGTTCCGGGCGGTGGTCCGGTGACGGCGCGAACGGCCACGCGGCCGGCATCGGACGCCGCTCCGACCCGGGATCGGTGGGCGGGGTGGCCGGACCGACCGACGGCAGGGCGGGTGCCACGGTGGCCGGGGTACCGCCGGGCGGCGGTGGCGGGATCACCACCGGGCCGACCGAGGGCGTCGGGATGAACGGCGGCGTGCTGCTGCCCGGGAGGGCGCTGCTGCCGACCGTCGCCGACCCGGTGCTGATCGCGGCCAGCACCGGCATCGAGGCCGTACCGGCGAGCAGCGCCACGGTCAGCAGATAGCCCCGGGAGGGCGCGGTGGTGCGTGCGGCACGGTGGGCCCCCACCACCCGGCGGTAGCCGCCGGGCACCCGGTGCCGGCCGAGGATCGGCCCCCCGGGACCCTCACCTGGTTCGGACACCACACACTCCTCGTCGTCGACCCTGACCGGAGCCGCCGACGCGGTCCCGACGGGACCGCCTGAGCTGGTTCGGGGCCCGCGCGATCAGCGTGGTTCAGTGACTCTGCGTCGGCCAACCCCACACCGCGTGTCGACACGCTTATCTGGCCGAATGGTGGCAAACCATCACCGGATCGGTCGCGCGTCGTTCGACCCGGCACTCCGGTATTTCAGGTAACGAAGTGGGCCCGTCCTGGGACGCGGGGCAGGTGGAGTGTGGGACGGCTCACCTCTGATGCGAATATGGAGCCACGACGGCAGCGCAGCCGCGACCTCCGCGCACCCACGCGGCAGGCGCGACTGGGCACCGGCGCTCCCGAACCGGGTTCAGCCAAGAATCCGGCTCTGGCCACGCGGCAACCCCCACCGGGGCTATGCGTGGCCGCCAGGAACCGATCCCGGCACCAGCCGGGGCGGGCGCACGAGTCGCGCGGCCGGGTGACCCCCCGGTGCCGACGCAGACACGACAGGGAGAGACGGATGGCAAAGGGCGACCCCGGGGCCGGCCCCCGCGGCCGGCGAGCCGCACCCCGATCCAGGAAAGCCGCGACCGGCGACCCGGAACTCGTACAACTGCTCACCCCCGAGGGTGCGCGCGTCGACAGCGTGACCGGCCCGGACGGCGTCGAGTACCGCGTCGACTTCACCGACGAGGAGTACCGCGGCCTCTATCGCGACCTCGTGCTGGTGCGGAAGCTGGACGCCGAGGCGACGGCCCTGCAACGGCAGGGCGAGCTGGGCATCTGGGCGAGCCTGCTCGGCCAGGAGGCTGCCCAGGTCGGTTCCGGCCGGGCACTGCGGACCCAGGACATGGCGTTCCCCACCTACCGCGAACACGGCGTGCTCTACTGCCGGGGCATCGACCCGATCATGCCGCTGAGCCTGTTCCGCGGGGTCGACCAGGGCGGTTGGGATCCGAACGAGTTCAAGTTCAACATGTACACGATCGTCATCGGGGCACAGACCCTGCACGCGACCGGGTACGCCATGGGCGTCGCGATGGACGGCAAGACCGGCACCGACGACGGCGAGGCCGTCATCGCGTACTTCGGTGACGGTGCCACCAGCCAGGGCGACGTCAACGAGTCGTTCGTCTGGGCCGGCGTGTTCAACGCCCCGCTGGTGTTCTTCTGCCAGAACAACCAGTACGCCATCTCCGAGCCGCTGGAGCGGCAGACCCGCATCCCCCTGTACCGACGCGCCGCCGGTTTCGGCTTCCCCGGCATCCGGGTCGACGGCAACGACGTGCTGGCCACCTACGCGGTGACCCGGCACGCGCTGGACAACGCCCGGCACGGGCAGGGCCCGAGCCTGATCGAGGCGTACACGTACCGGATGGGGGCGCACACCACCTCCGACGACCCGACCCGCTACCGGATCGCCAGCGAGGTCGAGGCCTGGCAGGCCAAGGACCCGATCGCCCGGGTGAAGGCGTTCCTGGAGCGCGAGAAGATCGCCGACGACGGCTTCTTCACCGAGGTCGACGAGCAGGCCCGGCGCGAGGCCGTGGACCTGCGGGAGCGGGTGCTGGCCATGCCGGACCCGGAGCCCACCACGCTCTTCGACCACGTCTACCCCAACGGGTCGCCGCTGCTGGACGCGCAGCGTACGGAGTTCAGCCGGTACCTGGAGTCGTTCGAGGGGAGCGCGCACTGATGGCCACGGAGACGCTCACCCTCGGCAAGGCTCTCAACACCGGTCTGCGCCGCGCCCTGGAGAACGATCCGAAGGTCGTCATCATGGGCGAGGACGTCGGCAAGCTCGGCGGTGTCTTCCGGATCACCGACGGGTTGCAGAAGGACTTCGGTGACCAGCGGGTCATCGACACCCCGCTCGCCGAGTCGGGCATCATCGGCACCGCCGTCGGGCTGGCCATCCGCGGCTACCGCCCGGTCTGCGAGATCCAGTTCGACGGCTTCGTCTACCCGGCGTACGACCAGATCGTGTCGCAGGTGGCGAAGATGCACTACCGCTCGCGCGGCAAGCTGAACATCCCGATGGTGATCCGGATCCCGTTCGGCGGCGGCATCGGCGCGGTGGAGCACCACTCGGAGTCCCCCGAGGCGTACTTCGCGCACACCGCCGGGCTCAAGGTCGTCTCCTGCGCCAGCCCGCAGGACGCGTACGTGATGATCCAGCAGGCGATCGCCTCGGACGATCCGATCGTGTTCCTGGAGCCGAAGCGGCGCTACTGGGAGAAGGGCCAGGTCGACCTGGACGCCCCGCTCTCCGAGGCGTACCCGCTGCACTCGGCTCGGGTGGTGCGGGGCGGCAGCGACGTCACCCTGCTCGCGTACGGCCCGATGGTGCGGACCTGCCTGGACGCGGCGACCGCCGCCGCCGAGGACGGCCGCGAGCTGGAGGTCATCGACCTGCGCACACTCTCCCCGCTGGACCTCGGCGTGGTCTACGAGTCGGTGCGGCGCACCGGTCGCGCGGTGGTGGTGCACGAGGCACCGTCCAACGTGGGCCTCGGCGCGGAGATCGCGGCCCGGATCACCGAGGAGTGCTTCTACTCACTGGAGTCCCCGGTGCTGCGGGTGACCGGCTTCGACACCCCCTACCCGGCAGCCCGGGTGGAGGAGGAGTACCTGCCCGACCTCGACCGGGTGCTCGACGCCGTCGACCGCTCCTTCGGCTGGTGAGCGGCATGTCCCGGATCAAGGAGTTCAACCTGCCCGACCTGGGCGAGGGCCTGACCGAGGGCGAGATCCTCGGCTGGCTGGTCAAGGTGGGCGACACCATCGAGCTGAACCAGCCGATCGTCGAGGTGGAGACCGCCAAGGCGGCGGTGGAGATCCCGGCGAAGTGGGCCGGTCAGGTACACGCGATCTTCCACCCGGAGGGCACCACGGTCGAGGTCGGTACGCCGATCATCGCGATCGACACCGACCCGGGCGCCGGACCGGTCGAGTCCTCGACGACCGGTGCGCCCGCCGGTGACCTGCCCACCCCCTCGGCGGCCTCGCTGGCCGCCGTCGAGGTGGCACCGGCCGAGGGCGCGGTGGAGCCGGGTCTGATCGGCGGCCCGGCACCGGGTGGCCGCACCGCCGTCCTGGTCGGATACGGCCCACGGACCACCACGGCCAAGCGCCGTCCCCGCAAGGGCGGCGTCCCGGCGCAGGCCACCGCCGCACCGGTCACACCTGCGCCTGCGTCGGTGACGCCCGTGGCGGCTCCGGTCGCGCCTGCGGTGAACGGCAACGGTCGGGCGCTGGCGGGCGCGGTGTTGGCCAAGCCGCCGGTGCGCAAGCTCGCCAAGGACCTCGGTGTCGACCTGGGCACGCTGACCGGGTCCGGGCCGTCGGGCTCGATCACCCGGGAGGACGTGCAGCGGGCCGCCGCACCGGCCGCCGCCGAGCCGCTCACGGTCACCGCCTCGCAGACGGCGGCAGCCAGCTTCGGCGCCGACCGCGAGCAGCGCATCCCGGTCAAGGGGGTACGCAAGCTCACCGCCGAGAACATGTCCCGCTCCGCCTTCACCGCCCCGCACGTCACGGAGTTCCTGACCGTGGACGTGACCCGGACGATGAAGGCGCTGGACCGGCTGCGCGGACGGCGGGAGTGGCGGGACGTACGCGTCTCGCCGTTGCTGCTGGTCGCCAAGGCGGTGCTGCTGGCGGTCCAGCGTCACCCGATGGTCAACTCGACGTGGGCCGGTGACGAGATCGTCGTCAAGGAGTACGTCAACCTCGGTATCGCGGCGGCCACCGAGCGGGGCCTGATCGTGCCGAACGTCAAGGACGCCGGTCGACTCACGCTGCGCGAGTTGGCCGACGCGTTGACCGACCTGGTGCAGACCGCCAAGGCCGGGAAGACCTCGCCGGCCGACATGTCCGGTGGCACCCTGACCATCACCAACGTCGGAGTGTTCGGGGTGGACACCGGTACGCCGATCCTGCCGCCGGGCGAGTCGGCGATCCTGGCCTTCGGCGCGGTCCGGCAGATGCCCTGGGTGCACAAGGGCAAGGTGAAGCCGCGCATGGTCACCACGCTCGGCCTCTCCTTCGATCACCGCATCATCGACGGTGAGCTGGGCTCGAAGTTCCTGCGCGACATCGGCGACTTCCTCGCCGATCCGGAGGCGGCGCTGCTCGCCTGGACCTGACGGTCCCACGACGGTCGGTGTGCACGGGTGGACGCCCGACACACCGGCCGTTGCCGTTGGATGACGAAACCTTCTTCACCGATGGCAGTAGACCTAAGATTCGTAGGCTGGTGGCTCAGCTCACCTAATAATCGCTGGATGTTCCGCCCTGCTTGCGGTTCAATAGAGACATCGAGGGGCCGACAACCGAATAGCAGGAGGAGAACCCCCATGAGCATGATCGAGCGAATCCGCAGCCGCCGCGACGCCAGCCGCCGCGCCCGCGCCATCGAACGGGCCCTGCGCTCCGCGAACTCGCCGGCGGTCCGTGACGAGATCCTCGTCATCGCCCAGCGTCACATGCACTGACGCAACACGACGTTAATCACCTCCTCCAGATCGACGACCCGCCCGGGTGCCCCGGGCGGGTCGTCGGCGTTCGACCGGCCATTGACACCGGGATACCGCCCCGCCGCACCGCCCGGTACGGTGGGGCACGGTCGTCGTCCACGGCCGAGAGAGGTCGAGGCGATAGAAGCACCTCGACACCGATCGACGACGGACGGTGACGACGAACGCTCCCCGCGAGCCCATCGGCGGCCACCGGGATACGGTGCGGGGAGCCGGCACGGCCGGTACGCCGGCACCGCCGGCTGCCCTGCCGAGACCATCGGCGACGGCGGCCGACATGTGATGGAGGAGGCGCACACATGACGTCCGAGGGCCCGCACCGCCCCGGCCAGGAGCCGGACGAGGTGCCGCCGGGCGGCGGACCGGTGCCATACGGCGACCGATCGGCTCAGCCGGACGGCGGGTACGGCGCAAGCGCCCCCGACCTCGGCTGGGCTCCCCCGCCGCCCGCGCGACCCGACGCACCCGCACCCTCCTGGGCGAACCAGCAGGGTGCCCAGTGGGGCAGCGCGCAGGCGACGCGACAGGCGGACGCCCCGCCCCCCGGCAACTGGGACCAGGCTCAGCAGCAGTGGCCGGGCCAGGCCGACCAGGCCCCACCGGCCTGGGCGACGCCACCGGCGCAGTCCACTCCGGAGCAGCCCGCCTGGGCCACCGGCGGCCAGCAGAACCCGGCGTGGGGTGCCCCCACATCGGACGCCCCGCAGCAGCCGGAGTGGACGCCGCACCAGCCCACGTCCGGCCAGCCCGACTGGGCCACCGCGCAACCGACCTCCGGCCAGCCGACCTCCGGCCCGGCCAACGGTTGGGGTGCCGGCCAGCAGCCGGAGTGGGCCACCGCGCCGCGAGGCGACGATCACACCCCCGGTTGGGCCGCCACGGCGTCCCCGCCCGAGCCGGCCCAGCCCGAGTGGGCCCCGACCGAGTCGCCGGCACGGGCCACCGCGCAGGTGCCGCCGCCCAACCCGGCACCGCACCAGCCCGGCACCGACGAGCCGGGCCGACCCGGCGCATGGCAGCCCGAGCAGCAGGAGCAGCCCGCCTGGGCCACCGGCCAGCAGCGCGAGCCCACCCCCGGCTGGCCCGGCGACCAGCAGCCCGAGAGCTGGCAGCAGAGCGGTGACCGCCCGCCGCAGCCCGACTGGGCCACCCCGCAGCCGGACCCGCCGGCCGACTGGGCGAACGCCCGTGCGGCAGCCGAGGAGCGGCCGCAGTGGGCGACGCCGCCCCAGGATCAGTCCGCCCCGGCGTGGGCCCCGTCCGAGCCCGCCACCGGGGCGGCCCGGCCCACCGACGCCGCTCCGCCCCCGACCTGGGCACCCGGCGGAGAGCCGCTGCCCTCGCGTACCGCCGCCGACCGGCCCGGACTGACCAACGTGGAGCCGTGGGCGCCCGGCGAGGCGTGGGGCAACAGCGGCGCGGCGGAGACCGGCTCCGGCCAGGCCGACGTCGACCCCTCGGCGGGTCGGGCCGGAGACGCCCCGATCTACCAGCCCGCGCCCGCCCCCGGCATCCTGCCGAGCAACAAGGTGCCGTTGCCGCCACAGGAGCAGCGGGTACCCGGGGCCAGCCTGGCCTCCGCACCGCCTGCCGACTACGGCCAGCCGGCGGCGTACGGCTCCGACCAGGCCGGGCCCGGCGACCAGCCGGGCGGCGGCGTCGCCTGGGGCCAGCCCGAGCAACGGCACGACGACCCGCAGGCGTCGGCCCCGGTCATCCCCGCGCCACGCACCAGCCCCGAGGCCGGTCGGGCCGTCCCGCCGACGGCCGCCGCCGGTGGGGTCTCCGCGAGCGCGTCGGTGCCACTGGCCAGCCGGGTGACGCCGCCCGCCGACCACCCGGCACACCCCGCCGGGCCGCCCGCCGCGCAGTCGCGGGTGTACGGTCGCCCCACCCGCTCGGAGTCCGGAGAATCCGGCCCGGAGCGGGACGAGCCGCCGGTACCCCGATTCGACCAGAGCCCGGAACCGCACTTCACCGACCGCGAGCCGCCGCACGGTGGGCCGGGCACCTACTCCGGGTCGGCGGCTCCCGGCTCCCCGGTGGCGGCTCCGGCCTTCCCGGCCGGGATGCCCTCCTTCGCCGACTCGCCGCCGACCAACCGCCCGGTCAACGGCACCAAGCCGCACCCGGAGCCGGAGCGCCCCGCCGACCCGTTCGGCGGCCAGCCCGGCGGCGACCGATTCGGCGGTCCGCCCGGCGGCGACCCGTTCGGCGCTCCGGGCACCGCCCCGTCCTTCGGCGGCGCACCCGGTGACCGCTTCGGCGGTGCGGGCAACGACCCCTTCGGCGGGCCGCCCGGCGGCGACCGCTTCGGGGCTCCGGGCGGTGAGCCGTTCGGTGGTTCGTCCGGCGGCGACCGCTTCGGCGCTGCGGGTGGTGAGCCGTTCGGTGGTCCGTCCGAACGTCCGGGCGGCACCTACGGTGCCAAGCGTCCCGAGCCGGGCGCCGACCACACCGCCGCGTTCCCGCCGCCGGGGCAGTCGCCGCCGCCGTGGGGCGCGAACGCGGGCGTCGGTTCTGGGCCGTCCGACCCGGAACAGGGTCGCTTCGACTCCTTCAAGCCGGTCGCCGAACCGGCTCCGGAGGCCCCGGCGCCGAAGGTCCGCAACGGTCGGGTCCTCGCCGCAGTGTTGGTCGCCGCAGTGCTCATCCTGGCCATCCCGCTCGGCCTGCTGCTGCTTCTCGGCAAGATCGGCGGATCGAACGAGGCAGGCACCTTCGACCCAGCGGTCGGGTCCTGCGTCAAGCGGTCCGGCAACAGCGCGGTGTCCGCCAACTGTGACGAGACCGACGCCTTCACCGTGGTGTCCAAGGTCGAGACCCGGGATAGCTGCCCCGACCCGGCGATGCCGCTGGTGGAGCTCCGGGGCGTCTCGTCGAACCCGTTCCTCTGCCTGAAGCCGGCGACCGAGAGCTGACGCGTCACATCGGGGGGGGGGGGGGGGGGGCCGGGCCCCCCCCCCCCGGGGGGGGGCGCCGCCCCCCCCCCCCCCGCGCGGCCCCCCCCCCCCCCCCCCGGGCGAGGCCGCGGGGGGCGCGCGGGGGGGAGGGCCCACCCCGGTCCCAGCGCCTCACGCCGCCCCCCCCCCCCCCCCGGGGCGCGGGGGGGGGGGGCCCGGGCCCCCCCCCCCCCCCCCCGATGTTCGTGCACGCAGGCGCGGACACCGAGGTCCGGCCGGTCCGTGCCCGCCGGTAGGGCACGATGGGACGCATGAGTGCACGCGTACGGGCACCCGAGCTCCGGGGCCGGGCCTGGTTGAACACCGGCGGCAAGGACCTGCGTTTAACGGATCTGCGGGGTCGCGTAGCGGTCCTGGACTTCTGGACCTTCTGCTGCATCAACTGCCTGCACGTACTCGACGAACTGCGCCCGCTCGAAGAGAAGTACGCCGACGTCCTCGTCGTGATCGGTGTGCACTCACCCAAGTTCGAGCACGAGAAGGACCCGGAAGCCCTGGCCGCCGCCGTCGAGCGGTACGGCGTGCACCACCCGGTGCTCGACGACCCCGAGCTGGACATGTGGCAGCAGTACGCGGCCCGTGCCTGGCCGACCCTCGCCGTGGTCGACCCGGAGGGGTACGTGGTGGCCACGATGGCCGGTGAGGGTCACGCCGAGGGGCTGGCCCGGCTGATCGACGAGTTGGTCGCCACCCACGAGGCGAAGGGCACCCTGCGGCGGGGCGACGGCCCGTACGTGCCACCGGCCGAGCCACGGACGACGCTGCGCTTCCCCGGCAAGGCGGTGGCCCTGCCCGGCGGCGGCCTGCTGGTGTCGGACTCGGCCCGGCACCGGGTGGTCGAGCTGGCCGACGACGGCGAGACCGTGGTCCGCTCCGTCGGCACCGGCAGCCGGGGTCGGGTCGACGGACCGGCCGGGGCCGCCACCTTCTCCGAGCCGCAGGGCCTGTGCCTGCTGCCCGAGCACGTCGCCGAGGTCGCCGGTTACGACCTGGTGGTCGCCGACACCGTCAACCACCTGCTCCGCGGCGTACGACTGGCCACCGGCGAGGTGGTCACCGTGGCCGGCACCGGCCGTCAGTGGCGCTCCACGGTCGACGGCCACGCGCACGACGCGCTCTCGATCGACCTCTCCTCGCCCTGGGACCTCGCCTGGTACGACGACCGGATCGTCATCGCCATGGCCGGCATCCACCAGCTCTGGTGGTTCGACCCGATCAAGCGCACCGCCGGGATGTACGCCGGCACCACCGTGGAGGCGCTGCGGGACGGGCCGTTGGCCGAGGCGTGGCTGGCCCAGCCGTCCGGGCTCTCGGTCTCCGCCGACGGCACCCGCCTCTGGGTGGCCGACAGCGAGACCAGCGCCGTCCGGTACGTCGAGAACGGCGTCCTGGGCACCGCCGTGGGTCAGGGGTTGTTCGACTTCGGCCACGTGGACGGGCCGGCGGCGCAGGCGCTGCTCCAGCACCCGCTCGGCGTCTGCGCGCTGCCCGACGGGTCGGTGCTGGTCGCCGACACCTACAACGGCGCGGTGCGCCGCTACGACCCGGCGACCGACCGGGTCTCCACGGTGGCCGCCGACCTCGGCGAGCCGAGCGACCTGGTGCTCATGCCCGACGGGGCGGTGCTGGTGGTGGAGTCGTCCGCGCACCGGATCACCCGGTTGGCCCCGGGTGCGCTCTCGGCGGCCGGGGCGGACACCGTCGACGGCCCCCGGCACCGCACCGAGCGCAAGCCGACCGGCCTGGCCGCCGGGGAGGTGGTGCTGGACGTCGTCTTCACTCCGGCGCCGGGGCAGAAGTTGGACGAGACGTACGGCCCGTCGACCCGGCTGGTGGTCTCCGCCTCGCCGCCGGAGCTGCTGCTGGAGGGGGCGGGTACCGGCACCGACCTGTCCCGCCGCCTGGTGCTCGACGGTGCGGTGGCCAACGGCGTGCTCCAGGTGACCGCGCAGGCGGCGACCTGCGACGCGGACGTGGAGCACGCGGCGTGCCACCTGACCCGGCAGGACTGGGGCGTGCCGGTACGCGTGGTCCCCGATGGTGGGAGCCGTCTCCCGCTGGTACTGCGCGGCATGGACGCCGGCTGACCGTTGAGGTGAAAGGAAGGGTCCCCTGCTAACGCCTGCGGTATAGCAGGGGACCCCTCCTCACCTCGGTCAGCACCGCTCGGCACCGCTCAGCCGAACGCCGTCGGCGTCACCCCGGCGTCGATCAGGGCGGCGCGGACGAGTTCTGCGGCGGCCACCGCGCCCGGGCTGTCACCGTGCAGGCAGATCGACTCGACGACGCACGGGATCGCGCTCCCGTCCACGGCCGTCACCGCCCGCTCGGTGGCCATCCGCACCGCCCGGTTCGCCACCTCCTGCGGGTCGGTGACCAGCGCGTCCGGCGACGTACGCGGCACCAGCCGACCGTTGGGCAGGTAGTTACGGTCGGCGAACCCCTCGGCCACCACCCGCATCCCGGCACCTTGGGCGAGCTGGGCCAGCACCGAGCCGGGCGGGCAGAGCAGCGGCAGGTCCCGGTCGAAGTCGTCGACCGCCGCGACGATCGCCGCCGCCGGCATCTCCTCGCACGCCGCCGCGTGGTACAGCGCCCCGTGCGGCTTGAGGTAACGGACCCGGGTGCGGTACGCCCGGCAGAACGCGTTGAGCGCCCCGAGCTGATAGAGCACCTCGTCGCGCAGCTCGGCGAACTCGTACGCGATGGCCCGCCGTCCGAAACCGGCCAGGTCCCGGTAGCCGACCTGCGCACCGATCGCCACGCCGCGCTGCGCCGCCGTGGCGCAGACCCGGCGCATCGTGGGCGCGTCCCCGGCGTGGAAGCCGCAGGCGACGTTGGCGGAGGTGATCAAACCAAGCAGGGCCTCGTCGTCGCCGAGCGGCCAGATACCGAATCCCTCACCGAGGTCAGCGTTCAGGTCCATGAAATCTGACCGTAGTGCCTGGACGGGCCTGCGCGAGCGGGGTCACGTCGTTCACCACCGCGATGACCGGATAGCCGCCGGTGGTGGGATGGTCGGCGAGGAAGACCAGCGGTTGGCCGTCCGCCGGCACCTGCACCGCACCGAGGACGATGCCCTCGCTGGGCAGCTCACCGGACACCGCGCGGGGCAGCGGCGCGCCGGACAGTCGCGCGCCGACCCGGTTGCTCAACGGACTCACCTGGTACGCCGTACCGAGCAGCCGGTCCAGCGCGACCGGGGTGAACCAGTCCTGCCGAGGGCCGAGTCGTACCGTCAGGTGCAGTTCCGCCGGGAACGGCGGCGGCACGGTGAGGTCGACCGGCGCGGGCGGACCCGGCTGGACGCCCAGCGGCAGCAGGTCGCCGTCGCGCAGTGGTGCCGGTCCGAGCCCGGCGAGCGTGTCCGTGGACCGGCTACCCAGCACCGGGTCGACCGCGACACCACCGGCCAGCGCCAACCAGCAGCGCAGGCCCCGTCGGGCGGGACCGATCCGGAGCACCGTCCCGCCTGGTACGGCCAGCGGGCGACCGGTGTCGCCGGGCCGCGTACCGACCCACACATCGGCCTCGGCACCCACCACCGCGACCGTGGTGGCCCGATTCACCCGCAGGTCGCAGCCGGTCAGCGTGATCTCCAGTCCGGCCGCCGACTCCGGATTGCCGACCAGGCGGTTGGCCAGCCGCAACGCCGCCGGGTCGAGCGCACCGGCACGCGGCACCCCGAGATGGGCCCAGCCGACGCGGCCCTGGTCCTGCACCGTGGTCAACGCCCCGGCCCGCACCACCTCGACGATCGCCGCCTCGACCGTTGCTGCCTCGACGGTTGCTGCCTGGGTGCGCTGCGGGTCATGGGCCGCTGCGCCGGTCACGCCGACACCAGCCGGACGCGGGTACCGGGCGTGAGCAGCGCGGGGGGATCGGCCGTCACGTCGAACAGGGTCAGCCCGGTCCGTCCGACCAGCAGCCAGCCGCCGGGCGAGGCGGTCGGATAGATCCCGGCGTACGGCCCGGCCAGCCCGACCGCACCGGCCGGCACCCGGGGACGGGGGGTGGCCAGCCGGGGCACCGCCAGTTCGGCGGGCAACCCGGTGAGGTACCCGAAGCCGGGCGCGAAGCCGCAGAACGCCACCCGGAACTCGGTCTCCCGCAGCCGACGCACCACCGCCGACACATCCACCCGCCACAGCTCGGCGACCCGGGGCAGATCCTCCCCGTCAAAACTCACCGGCACCTCGACCAGCCCACCGACACCGCCCCACCCCGCCCTTCCCCCCGTCCCGGCCCCCGCCGACTCCCCCGACGCCGCAACGTCCACCGCAGCCTCGTGCTCCACCGCAGGCTCATCACGTCGATCATGGAGTTGTGGTTGAGAATTTGTCCCGTTGTATGACTCTTTGTCGTAGCCACAACTCCATGATCGACGGAGTGAGGTGGGGCGGTCCGCGCCGAGGTCGGGCGCGGGGGTGGGGGTGGGGGTGGGAGTCCAGTCGGCTATGCGGGTGGCGGTTGCCTCCAGGTCCGGCACGCCGTCGACCAGGATGGTCGTGGCGGCCGGGACAATCTCGTCGGCGACCAGGGCACCCTCTTCGCGGCGACGCCACAGCTCGGCCCGCCACGCCTCGACCAGCCCGGCGACCGTCCCACCACCGGCCGGGGAACCGTTGCCGGGGTCGCTGGTCGAGGTCTGGTCGACGTCAGGTCGGGGGGTCGGCGGTGGGGTGAGGTCGAGCAGGAGGGCGTGTGCGCCGACCGGTCTGATCCGCATGCCGCCATCCTGGCCGACGGTCGCCCACCAGCGTGTCGGCTGCTGGTCGGACGGCGTGACGCGTTGCACTACCCGAAGGTAACCTACGGTGTCGTAACCTGATCCCGTGACCACCTCAGCACGCCCCCGGCTCAAGCCGGTCGACATCGGGAAACCCCGGATGCGCGGCTGGCTGCACACGTACGCGTTCTTCGTCGCACTGGTCTGCGGCATCGTGCTCTGCTCGATCGCCGCGGCCCGCCCCGGCTGGACACCCCTGATCAGTACCGCCGTCTACAGCCTCACCGTCTGCGGCCTCTTCGGCACCAGCGCGCTCTATCACCGTCGAGTGTGGTCGACACGCGGGTACCAGGTGATGCGCCGGATGGACCACTCGATGATCTTTTTGTTCATCGCCGGTACGTACACACCGTTCTGCGTTCTGCTGCTGGAGACACGCGCCGCCGTGATCATGCTCTCGGTGGTCTGGGGTGGGGCCCTGGGTGGGGTGGCGCTGAAGCTGATCTGGCCGCACGCGTCGCGATGGCTCTCCGCTCCGCTCTACCTGGCGCTCGGTTGGGTGTCCGTGGGAATGCTGCCGGACATCCTGCGCTACGGCGGGGTCACCGCCCTGGTGCTGCTCGCCGTCGGCGGTGGCATCTACACCGTGGGGGCGGTCTTCTACGCGCTGCGTCGGCCGAACCCGTGGCCCACGGTCTTCGGTCATCACGAGTTCTTCCACGCCTGCACGCTGGTCGCCGCGATCTGTCACCACATCGCGATCTACTTCGCACTGTTCGCCTAAGCGAAACACGGACGGCAGGACGACCGGCAGACGGTACGACGAGCACGACAACGGGGTGGCGGATCGTTCCGCCACCCCGTTGTCTCTCGGACGGTCAGACCATCGGGTCGGGTCGGCGCACCTCGCGGTACTCCTGCACCACCCGGTTGTCCTGCACCGGTACGGCGCGCTCGGCGACCACGCGCTCCTCACGCACCGGAGCGACGACCGGACGACGCCGCGAGTTCCAGAAGTAGAGGGTGACCAGCAGCCCGGCCACACCGGCGAGCATCAGCACCCAGCCGACGACGCTCAGGTTGAGCCAGCCGAGGTCCGCCTCCACGGCGAACGCGAAGATCGCGCCCAGCGCGATCAGGAAGATACTGCCACCGATGCCCATGTCGTCGTCTCCTCGGCTCGAAGCTGCATTCCACTTCGCCGCGGCCATGGATGAGGTTGCGGCATCGAGGGACATACCCCGGCACGGAGATCGCCAATCGGGCAAGCTGGTGGCATGACGGACGCCTCGGGACAGCAACGCACGCTCGTGCTGCTACGGCACGCCAAGGCCGAACAACCCACGGCGGACGGTCCGGACGTCGAGCGGCCGTTGAGCGCGCGGGGACGGGCCGACGCGGCGGCGGCCGGTGCCTGGCTCGCCCGGCACGGACTCCTGCCGGAACTGGTGATCTGCTCCGCCGCGCTGCGGACCCGGCAGACCTGGCACCACGTCGAGATGGGCATGACCGGTACGCCGCCGGAGGGCGGACCCGCCGGTCCGTTCCCGGTCGTCCGCTACGAACCGGATGCGTACGAGGCACACCCGGAGGACCTCCTGACACTGCTGCGCCGGGTCGAGCCGACCATCGGCACCGTCCTGCTGATCGCCCACAACCCCGGTATCTCGCTGCTGTCCGAGTCGCTCGATCCGCAGGGCGCCGACCCGGACGGGCTGCGTACCAGCGACCTGGTGCGGCATCGGCTCACGGTGTCCTGGGCGGAGCTGGGGCGCGGTACGGCCCCGATCGACGTCCGGCACACCGCACGCGGCTAGGCCCCGCGTCGAAGTCCTCGGTCGAGCCCAGGCGGAAGTCCAGGCGGCGGCTCGGCAAGGCGGGAATCGGCCCGGGTATGACAGCGGCACCCGGGCTGATCCCCAACGCGGCCGGTCGGTCCCCTGGGTCCCCGCGAGCCGAACAGGGGCTTTGACCCGGGCCTGAGCCGACGCCACCCATCGGGGTGACGCCGGCTCGACTCGGCGGACGGATCAGCTCGGCGGCGCGGTCGGCGGCGGCGGATCGGGAGGCGGCGGCATCATCGCGGTCGGATGGGAGAGCCGGTTCTCCTCCACGATCAGGGTCCGGGCCCGCTTGCGGCGGTCCTGCCAGAACCAGAGGGTGGTGAGCAGCACGGTCAGCCCGGCCAGGATGAAGACCCAGCCGACCGCCCGCAGGTCGATCCACCAGACGTTGGCCCGGATGGCGAACGTCAGGATCGCACCGATCGCGATCAGGAAGATTCCACTACCAATGCCCATGTGCGCGGCACTCCCCCGTGCGGTTGCTCTGGGCGTACTCGGACTGGTCAGCGACGGTTACCCGTCCGCCGCAGGGTTACCCGCGCCGCCGACCGGCGAACACGACCCGGCACACGGCGCGGTGCTCCGTGATGCCGGACGCGAGGCGCGTCCGGAGGCATCCGTCGAGCGAGGTGGGTGGAGTTGTTGTCGCCAGAGCGACAACAACTCCACCCACCTCCCCGGCAAGCTCACCGAAACCCATGCCATCGATCGAACACATGGGGCTTTTGTCGGCTATGACCATGGCATCGGCTCGGGACACCTGAACCTGACACCGTGAAGGTCTCGGCCCGCGACGCACCGCAGAAAGGACGCGCGCCACGGGAAGGACGCGCGCCACGAACGGGGACAGCCGGTGGGCATGCGCCCCACCGGCTGTCCCGTTGCTGCGGCTTCGCGTCACCGCACGATGTCGACCCGGATCAGAACGCCTCCTCCGGGATGTCCATGATGTCCAGGTCGGTGCCCTCGACGATGCGCCGGTCGGCGCCGACGCGGGGCAGCACCTCACGGGCGAAGAACCGGGCGGCGGCCACCTTGCCGGTGTAGAACGCCTTGTCGGTCGCGGAGACCTCGCCGGCCAGCGCCTTCAGCGCCACGTCCGCCTGCTTCTGCAGCAGCCAGCCGACCACCACGTCGCCGAGCGCCAGCAGGAACCGGCGGCTGCTCAGCCCCACCTTGTAGAGGGACCGGGTGTCGCCGCCCTGCACCTCGCCCAGCCAGCCGGTCATCACGCCGAGCATGTTCTGGATCTCGGCGAGGGCCTTACCGAGCGCCTGCCGCTCGTCCTTGAGCTGACCGTTGCCGGCCTCGGTGGTGATGAACTCCTGGATCTCCCCGGCGACCGCCATCAGCGCCTTGCCGTTGTCCCGGACGATCTTCCGGAAGATCAGGTCGAGGCTCTGGATGGCGGTGGTGCCCTCGTACAACGTGTCGATCTTGGCGTCCCGGACGTACTGCTCCAGGGGGTAGTCCTGGAGGAAGCCGGAACCCCCGAAGGTCTGCAACGACTCGTGCCCGAGCATCTCGTACGCCCGCTCCGAGCCGACGCCCTTGACCAACGGCAGCAGCAGATCGTTGACCCGCTTCGCCAGCTTGGTGGCCTTCTCGTCACCGGCCGCCTCGGCGAGGGCGATCTTGTCCTGCCAGGACGCGGTGTAGAGCACCAGGGCGCGCAGACCCTCGGCGTACGACTTCTGCAGCAGCAGCGACCGGCGGACGTCCGGGTGGTGGGTGATGGTGACGCGGGGAGCGCTCTTGTCGGTCTGCTGGACCAGGTCGGCGCCCTGCACCCGGTTCTTGGCGTACTCCAGGGCGTTCAGGTAGCCGGTGGAGAGGGTGGCGATCGCCTTGGTGCCGACCAGCATCCGGGCGTACTCGATGATCATGAACATCTGCCGGATGCCGTCGTGCTTCTCACCCAGCAGCCAGCCCTTGGCCGGTACGCCGTGCTCGCCGAAGGTCAGCTCGCAGGTGTTGGAGACCTTCAGGCCCATCTTGTGCTCGACGTTCGTGGCGAAGACGCCGTTGCGCTCGCCCAGCTCGCCGCTGTCCTCGTCGAAGAAGTAGTTCGGCACCACGAACAGCGACAGGCCCTTGGTGCCGGGGCCACCGACGCCCTCCACGCCGACCGGACGGGCCAGCACGTAGTGGACGATGTTGTCGCTCAGGTCGTGCTCGCCGGAGGTGATGAAGCGCTTGACGCCCTCGATGTGCCACGAACCGTCCGGCTGGGGGATGGCCCGCGCGCGACCGGCGCCCACGTCCGAACCGGCGTCCGGCTCGGTGAGCACCATGGTGGAGCCCCACTGCCGGTCGATGAAGAGCTTCGCCCACTTCTTCTGCTGCTCGGTGCCCTCGACGTGCAGCACATGCGCGAAGGACGGGCCGGAGGCGTACATCCAGACCGGGGCGTTCGAGCCGAGCACCAGCTCGGCGAGCGCCCACCACAGCGCCCGGGGGGCGTTGGTGCCGCCCAACTCCGGGGGGAGGTCCAGCCGCCAGAACTCGGAGTCCATGAACGCCTGGTACGACTTCTTGAACGACTCCGGCAGCGGCGCGGTGTGGCTGGCCGGGTCGAAGACCGGCGGGTTGCGGTCACCGTCGGTGTAGCTGGCGGCGAGGTCTTCGCGGGCCAGGCGGTCCATCTCGGCGAGGAAGCTCCGCGCCGTGTCGACGTCGAGCTCGGAGTACGGCTCCTGGCCGAACGACCGGTCCGCCCCGAACACCTCGAACAGGTTGAACTCGAGGTCCCGAAGGTTGCTCTTGTAGTGGGTCATGTCGCTGGCCCCGCTTCCGGACAGGTGTTACCGATCAGTAACCCCAGACTCTATTACTCACGGGTAGGCAGCGACAAGCCACCCACCGAAGTGACAGGGATTACACACTTGCCGTTCAGGTACCGGCCAGCCGCCGACCGGGGTCGGTCCCGACCACGCCGACCGTCCCGGGGTCAGCTCTCGGCCGCCCCGACCTCCCAGCTCGGCACCGCCGCAGTCGCCCCGCCGGGCGAGCCGGTGTACTCCATCAGGACCAGGGCGATGTCGTCGTCCAGCCGGCCGTGCACCCACTCCACCAGGGCGGTCTCCAGCGAGGCCAGACCGTCGCCCACCGTGCCGTGCCCGAGCAGCCGCCAGGCCCGGTCGGCGGTGGGGAAGAACTCGCCGTCCCGACGGGCCTCGCCGAGCCCGTCGGTGAACAGCAGCAGGCGGTCACCCGGCTCCAGCCGCTCCACGCGGGGCCGGACCACCGGCATGAAACCCAGCGGCGGAGCCGGTGCGGGCGGTTCGAGCGGGATCACCGCGCCCCGACGCAGCAGCAGCGGCGCCGGATGTCCGCAGTTGACGATGGTGAGGGTGCCGCCCCGCTCCTCCACCAGCGCGGCGGTGACGAAATCCTCGTCGCCCACGCTGCGGGCCACCGCCCGATCCAGGTCCGCGACCACCCCGCGCAGGTCGGACCGCTCGTACGCCACGTGCCGGTAGGAGCCCAGCACGATGCTGGCCAGCCGGACCGCCTCCAGACCCTTGCCGCGTACGTCGCCGATGATCATGCGTACGCCGTACGGGGTGTCGATCGCCTCGTAGAGGTCGCCGCCGATCTCCGCCTTGGCGGTGGACGAGATGTACCGTCCGGCCACCGACAGCGTGCCCACCCGGGGACCGAGCGGACGCAGCACCGCCTGCTGGGCGACTGCGGCGAGCTTGGACAGCTCGGCGATCTGCTCGGCCTGTCGTTGACGTACCGCCGCCACCGCCGCCGCGATCCCGGTGCCCAGCGCGATGCCCGCCACCGCGACGGCGGTGGAGAGCGAGACGTTCTCCTCGGCCAACGCGAACGAGGCACCGAGCACCGAGGCGGCGGCACCGACACCGAGCACGATCCGCCAGGACGCCAGCGCGGCGGCCAGGAACGGAGCGGCCACCATCAGCGCGATGTAGTTCGCCGCCCGGCCGTCGGCCAGTTCCACGGCGGAGACGAGCGCGAGCAGGACAAGGGCCGCGCCGAGGCCGGCGCGGGATCCGGGACTCAGCCGGCCACGGCCCGGCTGGAGGAGTTGCGTACGTACACCCGACAGCATGCCCGATGGACGTGAACGAAAAAATGAACCTGACCCGTCGGACGAGAATGATCTGGCCGCGAGGATCATCCCGCGCACCGATCGCCGCCCGGTCGGGCTCAGCCCAACACCTCGTAGCGCACCTGGATGTGACCGAGGTCGTGCGAGGCGATCTCACCGAACGCGCCACGGGAGAGGTCCAGGCAGCGCCCCTCGATGAACGGTCCCCGGTCGTTGATGCGTACGGTGACCGACTTGCCGTTGGCGGGGTTCGTCACGCGTACCCGGGTGTCGAACGGCAGGGTCTTGTGCGCGGCGGTCATCCCCTCCGGGTTGAACGCCTCGCCGTTGGCGGTGACCTGGCCCTGCCAGTAGAACGATGCGCCGCACGAGCCGGTGTCCACCACCGGGCGGGCGGTCGTCTTCGAGGCCGTCGGCTTCGGGGTCGGGCTGGCCGTCCGCGACTTGCTCCGCGACGGCGCCTGCGTGGTCCGGACCGGCGTCGGGCTCGCCGTGGCGCTCGGCGAGGCGCTGGTGCTGGCGCTCGGGCTCGGGCTGGCACTCGGTGACGCGCTCGGCGAGCCGGTCGCCGGATCGGTGGCATCCGGGATGGTCGGGAGGTCGATCGCGGTCGGGCGGGCCGGGTCCGAGTCGTCGGACAGGCGCATCGCACCGACCGTCCCGCCGACGGCGAGGGCGACGGCCAGCACCCCAGTGGCCGTCAGCCCGGCCGGCGAGGTGATCCTGCGGGTACGGGAGTGCCTACCAGTCACCGGCCCGGTCCTTTCCTTGGCAGATCAAATCGGGTCGGACCATAACGAGAGAAGCACATCCGACGTCAACGTGATCATGATGGTATGACCGTAATTGCGGCGATACGTGAAGCCGATCATCCGATCCGAGGTGGGCCAGCCGGCCCCCGCAGCCGTGGGCTGCCGTCGGCCCCGTGCAGCTTGTTAGCTCGCCCGCGATGGGCCGGCCGCCGCCTCTGGCGGCGCGGGGTGCCGCAGGATGAGGGGATGTCCGCTGAGCTGCGCGCCCGCCTGGTCGAACTGATCCACTGGATCGACCCCGGTCCCGGGGCGAGCCACCTGGTCAGCGACGTCTCCGGCTGGTGGCGCGACCCCGACGTACTCGCCGCTCTCGGTCCCGCGCTCGTCGCGCCGTTCCGGGCCGCCCGGCCCACCGTGGTCGTCAGTCCGGCCGTCACCGGCTTCCTGCTCGGCCCGCTCGCCGCCACTGCGCTCGGCGTCGGGTTCGTAGCGGCGCACAAGCCGGGCGACGGCCGACTGCCTCCCGGATCGCTGACCTGGGCGCAGAGCCCGCCCGACTTCCGTGGCCGACGGGTCGACCTGGCCGTACGCGACCGACACCTGGGCCCCGGCGACCGGGTGCTGGTGGTCGACGACTGGGTGGCGACGGCCGCCCAGGTGCGCGCCCTCTACGACATCTGCGCCGCCCGGGGTGCCGAGGCACTCGGCACCTCCGCCGTCGTGATCGACTGCGCACCGGCGCTGAGCGCCGAACTCCGCATAAGCGGCCTGCTCACGAGCGCCGACTTGTGAAAGGAAGGGCACCTTATTAACGCCTCGTGCATAGCAGGGGTCCCCTGCTAACAACCGAACCCCGCCGCGCCGCCGCGGGTCAGCGGACGAAGTCCTCCACCACCGTGCAGACCTTGCCGAGCACCTCGGCGGACCGGGCCAACGGCCCCGGCACCATCAGCGCATGGTCGGCGGCGGTGATCTCCAGCACGTGCGGGGTCAACCGGCGGGCGATCCCACCGTCCCAGGACGAGTCGGCCGTACCCCCCACCAACAGGAACGGGGCGGTGGCCCGGCGCAGCGCGTCGACCACCTCGCCCCGGTGCAGCAGCGGCGTGAGCCAGACGGCGGGCAGCCGCCGCTCGACCGCGAGTGGCGCGGCCAGCGAGCCGAGCGACTTGCCGACCAGCAGGTCGGTGCGCTCGGTCAGGGTCGGGGCGACCTCGTCGCAGACCCACCGGCCGATGGTGTTCGGGTCGAAGTCCTCCGGCACCTGCCAGGCGATCCCGTGCAGCCCGAAACCGAGCCGACGCAGCGCCTCACCCAGATAGAGGAAGAGCGGATACCGGGTGTCGTAGCCGCGTCCGGGAATGAGCACCGCGCGTCGGTCCGCCATCGACATCTCCTCTTTCGTCGGGCATCGACCGTACCGCTCCCACGTGGACTCTCCACCCGTCGAGATCCCACCGGAACCCTCGCCCCCACCGGTAATCTCGCGTCATGTGGCCACGCGTCGGCGGACTACGCACCCTCGCCCTCGGCACTCCGGGCGAGCTTCGCGCAAGGCTCAACACCCTGGTCCTGGCCGGGGTGAAGACCGCCACCGCCGGCCTGCTCACCGAGTACGCCGAGGAGCGCGAGGACCTGGAGCACGTCGGCGAACGACTGGTCGTGGTCGACGACCAGGACGCCCTGGTGGCCGTGGTCCAGGTGACCGGCGTGGAGGTGACCCGCTTCGCCGAGGTGAGCTGGGACTTCGCCCGCTCTGAGGGAGAGGGCGACCGCTCGGTCGAGGAGTGGCGGGCCGGGCACGCCGCCTACTGGGACCGGCTCGGCACCCCGGTCACCGACGACACCGAGATCGTCTGCATCCGCTTCCGGCTGGTCAGCCGAGGCGACGAGGGCGCGTACGGGACGTAGGACGGCCTCAGCCGCGCAGCTCGGGGAGCAGCCGGGTCGCCACGTCGACGAGCACCGCCTCGTCGCCCGCGTACCAACTACTCTCCCGGGGCCAGTGCGTGATCACGTCGGTGAAGCCCAGCTCCGCCGCGCGGCCCACCTGGTCGGCGAAGAACTGTGCACTGCTCAGCGAGAAGACCGGTCCGGAGTCCAGCGACAGGTAGCGGTCCAGGCTTGCCGGGTCCCGGCCGTCGGCGGCGAGCCGCGCGTCCATCCGCGCCGCCAGCCCGGCGACCCCGTCCCACCACTCGCCCAGGTCGTCGGCGTCCGGGCCGGTGGTCACCCAGCCCTGACCGAACCGGCTGACCAGCCGCATCGAGCGGGGACCGTTGGCGGCCATCACGAACGGCACCCGGGGCTCCTGCACACAGCCGGGGTTGTTCCGCGCGTCCACCGCCGTGAACCAGTCGCCCTGCCAGGTCGTACCGTCCTTGAGCAGGATCGTATCGAGCAGCTCGGTGAACTCGGCGTACCGCTCCACGCGCTGTCGCGGCGGCAGCGTCTCACCGCCGAGCACCGCCGAGTCGAAGCCGATGCCACCCGCACCGAGCCCGAGCAGCATTCGCCCGTCGGACACGTCGTCGAGCGAGGTCACCTGCCGGGCGAAGGCCGCCGGATGCCGGAAGTTCGGGGACGCGACGAGCGTGCCGAGCCGGATCCGCGAGGTCACCGTCGCGGCGGCGGTGAGCGTACCCATCGAGTCGAACCACGGGCCGTCCACCAGATCCCGCCAACCCAGATGGTCGTACGTCCAGGCGTGGTCGAAGCCCCACTCCTCGGCCTGCTGCCACCGGTGCCGGGCCACCGACCACCGCTGGTCGGGCAGGATCACGATGCCGAATCTCATGATCACCAGAGTACGGCGACCGACCAGCGGATCAGCCCAGCCGGTCGAGAAACTCCAGCGTGCGACCGATCAGCAACTCGGCGGCCGACTCGTCGTAGTCGACGCCGCCCGCATCCGCGAAGAGGTGCCCGGCACCGGGGTAGACGTACAGCTCGGCGCCGTCGATCTCGTCCGCCATCGCCCGCATCGCCGGCACCTCGGCCCACTCGTCGTCGGCCATCGCGTGCATCTGCACCGGCGTACCGGTCGGCCACGGGCCGAACTCCTCCGGCGGCACCGCCCCGTAGAGCAGCAGCGCGCCCAGGGCACCCGGCCGGGTCTGGGTGAGCGACTGCGCCGGCAGGTTGCCGAGCGAGCAGCCCGCGTAGACGAGCCGCTCGGGCAGCGCCTCGGCAGCCGCCGTCCCGCGCCGGATGATCTCCCCGAACCCGATCGACTCGGCGTGCGCGACCCCCTCGTCGACAGTGCCGAAGGTGGCACCGTCGTACAGGTCAGGGGTGTGCACGGTGTGTCCGGCGGCCCGCCACCGGTCGGCCAGCGCCAGGAACCCCGGCGTCTGCCCCTGAGCATGGTGGAACAGCAGAATCTCGACCATCCCCCCACCGTAAAACCACCACCCGACAAGAACCGGGAGCGGCCACCACCTCGTCCCGGTGACACCGCCGCCAGATCTCGCCCTAGGTCAAGGACGGCAGCGTAGAAGTCCACCACCTCCCATGATCGTCACTGCTGCCCCGGCCCGGCGTGGCGCATCAGGCCTCGGTCTCCACATAGTTCGCCAGGTCCGCTTCGATGCCGGCCGCCGTGAAGAAGGCAGCCGGCTCGAACCCCTCCGCGCGGTGCGCCGCCTGTACGGCAACACGGGCTGAGGGCAGATCGTCCGGGGAAGACCACCGCACGATGGTGACGGCGTTGAAGCGACCCGGGCCGGAGTGCTGTTCCAGCAGGGCATCGTCGAGGAATCCCGGTTGATCCCGCAGGATCGCGTGGGTTCGCCGTACGTGTCGCCAGAACTCCGCGCGCGCGGATTCCGGGACGTCGAACTTGTCCACTCGGTAGACGACGGGCATGCCGCCCTCCTTCATGCCGGAAATCGGTCAGACCGAGGCTAGAACCTCAACCCGACTTGAGATCAACAGCTCGGAGCGGCAACCCTCACCGAGATGAAATGCTCACGCTGGTTCGGTCTCGTCCAGCACCCATCGGAGGTAGGCGGGATTCCCCTCATTCACGGTCACGGCGATGACGCAGGGCACCTCGTACGGATGCCCCACGCCCGCACGGGCGGTGATGCGGTCGACCAGGCTCGCCCGGGTGTGCAGCGCCCCCGGGCCTCCTGTTCGTCGTGGACCGTGCCGTGCCACCGATAGATCGAGCGAATCGCGGAACGAGGTGGTGTCCGCAGGCGGCCAGACGGTCGTCCATCAGGCGGCGGGTGAAGGCTGCCAGCCACTCGGGGTCCGGCCCGGTGATGATGGGCGCGGGCTTCCTGCTCACTGTGCGCCATTCCGCCCCAGCCGGTGGCGATCTCGCCGTCGTAGCTCAGCCCGGCCCAACGGCCAGTCATCTCCTGTCCGTGCGGATGAAGCACGAAGTACGTCGTTCCCTTGGACCGGACAGAGCCACCGTTCGCGGCGTACCAGCCCACAAGGATCTCGTTGTCCCACAAGCGGAACTCGCCCCACCAGTGGTAGCCGCCTTCTGCAACGTCGATGCCCCGGCGTAGCCGGCGCGGCAGCCGATCGGCAGGAGCCCGACGGCGGCCAGCCACCCTGGCGATCTCATGGGCGCTGGCAACATCAGAGCCTTGGCGGGGACTTACGTCCTGACCAGTGCCTTCGCGGTGGAGCGGGTGACGGGAATCGAACCCGCACTGTCATCTGTCCGCGGAGTAGGCGTCGGCAAGGGCCTCGCCGAAGAGCCGTCCGGCGAGTTCCGCGCAGCGCATCCGGGCAGGAGAGAAGTCATAAGGCATCTTGGTGATCGCTGTGGCGGCACTCATCTCTGTGTGCTCCGCCCCTCTCAGGTCGGCGTCGTAGCTCTCGAAGATCTTCTCCTCGGCCGCGTCGAGACCGGCTGCCTCGATGGCCTGATTCAGGGCCATCAGGTGAGCGCATCGCTGTACGGCAAGCTCTTCGACGAGCGGGTCGTCGGGTTCGACGCCGTCGTCGAGGGCGGCCTCGGCCGCCTCCAGACGGTCCTCCTCGGCCCGCAGGTCGGGGTGGGTGGCCAGCACGATGAACGTGCCGGCCTGGATGGCGGCGCCCAGCGGCCCGAAGATCCGTTCTGTGATGAGCAGGGCGTCCAGATCGGAGGGGCGCAACGCGCCCGGGGGCAGGTGGCTGAGCCGGTCCGTGACCAGTTCGGAGAGCAGCCCCTGCGGGCTGCCCAGCGCCTGCAGACGCTGGACAGCCGCGCGCCGACGCTTGATGATGGCCTCCTGCGCCGCCAAGGTCTCCTCCAGCCTGCTCAGGACCGACTCGATATCCGGGGCGTGGTCCAGGGCATCGTCTCCGGCGTCGTCCCGGGCTTCACCGAAGGCGGCCCGCATGTCGTCCAGGCTGATACCGGCATCAGCCATCTTGCGGATCCACAGCAGGCGGGTCATGTCGTCATAGCCGTAGCGGCGGCGGCCGTCCCCGCCGCGCTCGGGTTCCGGCAGCAGACCGATCTCGTGGTAGTGGCGGATGGCGCGTGGGGTGATCCCGGCGAACGCAGCGGCATCACCGATCTTGACCTGCCGGGGAGGCGTGAGAGAGGGATACATCGCAGTCAGAGCCTTTCGTGCTGTAGTGCCCTGACCTCACCACATGCCGCTACGGCATGTGCAACAACCGCCCACCGGAGCCAGGCCCTAGGGCGCAAGCCACCTGAGATCCGGTAATGCTGGGAGGAGGCCAGATGGAGACATGGCGTGTCCTGGCGGGAGTCGCCACGAGCCTGGCTATCGGCCTCGTCGGCGTTGCCCTGGCCACCAACTTTCGCGACGTGACGGAGTGGCACGTGCGGCGGTCGATGTCCACCACGAGCGGGCTACGGCGAGTTCCACCGTGGCGCTGGCTCTCAGGCGTCCCGCACGAGCAGCGTCTTGCGCGCTTCATCCTGCTGGAACGGGCGATTGGCGTAGCTTTCGCCGCGATCGGCCTTACGTCCTTGATCGTTCTCGGCTACGGCATCTTGAGTGGCCAGCCGATGCGCATGGTGAAGTAGGTAGCTTGATCTTACCCGCCGGCAAGGGAGGCCGATCAAGGCATCGCCGACGATCGACAAGGCGGTGACGGCGGCCCGAGGCACGCCCAGCAAGCAGCGCACGCCGAGGCAGGCCCGAAGGTGGCAGACCAGCGACCGAGGCGAACTGACGGCCCACGGCCGGTTTCAGCTCTCCTGGCAACGCGAAAGCCCTGGTGGGACTCACGTCCTGACCAGGGCTTTCGTGCGTGGAGCGGGTGACGGGAATCGAACCCGCACTGTCAGCTTGGGAAGCTGATGTTCTGCCATTGAACTACACCCGCAAGCGGCACCACTGTACCTGAGCCACCGCCCCGGTGCACCCAGCCACCCCCGCCGACCACCCCGCCCGGCCCGCCTCCGCACGCTGCGCAAGAAGTTGCATGCCGGCAACACATAGCCATTCTCAAATCTGTCGATGCGTTGTAACGTCTGGCCCACGTTTCCCGCACGACGCGACACAACCCCCGGTCGCGTCGCCAGAAAGAGGTGGGCTTATGGGACTCCGTCCCGTCCTGCTGAACCGGCGGATCGCCGGCATCGCATCGACGTCGCTGGCGGTGGCGCTCGGCGTGGCCACGGTCGGTCTGCTGCCGGCGGCCACCACGGCCGCCGCCCCGACGGCTACCGCCGTCTCCGCCGACGAGGTGTGTGAGGACCCGACGGGCACTGCGGCCCGAGTCCGGGGCGACGCGGTCGTCAAGCACGACCCGAACGAGTTGACCATGACGCAACTGCACCAGCGGGAGTCGGAGTTCGCCGACCTGTTGCAGGAGCGGGCCAAGCGGGTCGGTCAGCGTACGCTCAGCGCCCAGGCCGCGGCGGCCTCGGTCACCATCCCGGTGGTGGTGCACGTGATCCGCAAGGACACCACCCGGGCCGGCGGGAACATCCCCGACTCGATGATCCAGTCGCAGATCACCGTGCTGAACCAGTCGTTCGCGGGTGCGACGGGCGGTGCCGCCACCGCCTTCGCCTTCCAGTTGCAGAGCATCAACCGGGTCACCAACACGTCGTGGTATCCGATCAGGCAGGGCTCCACCGCCGAGCGGCAGATGAAGACCCAGCTCCGCCAGGGCACCAAGGGCACGCTCAACATCTATCTCGGTGAGCTGAGCGGGGGCCTGCTCGGCTGGGCGACCTTCCCGCAGACCACGCTGAACGTGATGGACGGCGTGGTCGTGCTCAGCGAGTCGCTGCCGGGTGGCACCGCCACCAACTACAACCAGGGTGACACCGGCACCCACGAGGTCGGCCACTGGCTGAACCTGTACCACACGTTCCAGGGCGGCTGCTCGGGCAGCGGCGACCAGGTCTCCGACACTCCGGCGGAGGCGTCGCCGGCCTACCAGTGCCCGACCGGTCGGGACACCTGCTCCACCGCGGGGCTGGACCCGATCACCAACTTCATGGACTACACGTACGACACCTGCATGTACCAGTTCACCCCGGGCCAGGCGACCCGGATGATCAACGCCTGGAACACCTACCGCGCGTAGCGCGGGAGTCGTCGGCGCGTACCTCCGGTGCCGGTCCCGTCGTCAGGCGGGGCCGGCACCGGAGTGCTCAGGCGGCGCGGACATGTCGGGCCGCACGGGTCGGGTGGGGCGCGGGCCGGGCCGCCTGCGGGGTGGCACCGGCCGGGTCGAGCCAGACCTGTACCGCCGGTCGTCCGACCAGCCCGGCGGTGGCGGCGTGCTGGTGCCGGGTGAGCATCGCCACGTCGACGGTGAACTCGAACAGGCGCCAGTCGACGTGCGGGGCTGCGCGGGCCGCCAGCGCCAGCCGGGCCACCGTGGCGTCGTCGGTGACGGGTCGGGCCCGACCGGCGACGTACGCCTCGTCGTCGCTCTCCTCCGCCGGGAACGAGTGCAACGCATACCGCCCGTCGCGTTCCAGGTCGCGCCGCTTCGGCGAGTCGATCACGAAACAGAACAGACCGTCGTCGGTGATCAGCGGGGAGACCGGGTGCACCCGGGGCCCGCCGTCGGCGCGGACCGTGGCCAGGTAGCCGAAGCCCGGGCCGTACTGCTGCATGAGAAGGCGGATCCCGTCGGCGAGTCGAGGCTCGTCAGCGGTGAATTCGGACCAGGAAGCCATGCCGCCATCCTATCGAACATACGTTCTAAGCAGGTAGTCCGACACGCAGGTCACGCATACCGGCCGCTAAGGTGTGGCGATGCTGCTCTCCGACCGTGACCTGGTCTCCGAGATCAAGGCCGGCACCCTGGCACTGGAGCCCTTCGAGCCCACCCTGGTGCAGCCGTCCAGCATCGACGTCCGCCTGGACAAGCTGTTCCGGGTGTTCAACAACCACCTGTACACACACATCGACCCGGCGACCCAGCAGGACGATCTCACCTCGCCGGTGGAGGTGCCCGACGGCGAGCCGTTCGTGTTGCACCCCGGTGAGTTCGTGCTCGCCTCCACGCTTGAGGTGATCTCGCTCGGCGACCAGCTCGCCGGCCGGCTCGAAGGCAAGTCCAGCCTCGGCCGCCTCGGCCTGCTGACGCACTCCACCGCCGGTTTCATCGACCCCGGCTTCTCCGGGCACGTGACGCTGGAGCTGTCCAACGTGGCCAACCTGCCGATCACGCTCTGGCCCGGCATGAAGATCGGCCAGCTCTGCATCTTCCGGCTCTCCTCGCCCGCCGAGCACCCGTACGGCTCGCTCGTCTACGGCTCGCGCTACCAGGGGCAGCGCGGCCCGACGCCGAGCCGCGCCTGGCAGAACTGGCGTACCTGGCCGACCCGCTGACGACCCGCTGACGACCGGCGGGCCCGCGCCGCCGTGGAGCGGGCCCGCGATCATCCGGCTACTCAGCCGGGTCGGCCGAAGCTGTGGATCGGGCTGCTGTCCATCCGCTTCATCGCGATCGGCTTGCCCGCCCGGGAGGCGTGCACCACCCACCCGCCGCCGACGTACATGCCGACGTGGTGCAGGTCGCGGTAGTAGAAGACCAGATCACCTGGGCGCAGGTCGCCGCGACCGACCGAGGCGGTGACCTGCCGCTGCCGCGCCGCGTTGTGCGGCAGCGCCACCCCGGCCCGCGCCCACGCGGCCAACATCAACCCCGAGCAGTCGTACGCGTGCGGCCCCTCGGCGCCCCACGAGTACGGCTTGCCGATCTGGGCGCAGGCGAAGGTGACCGCCTCACCGGCCGGGCCACCCGGGTAGGTGGCCGGACAGGGCGCCGGCCGCAGCGGACCACCGCCCCCGTCGTCGTACGCCCGCAGCCGCAACCGCTGCAACCGCTCGATCTCGGCGTCGATCTGCCGCCGCTTCGCGGCCAGGTCGGCCTCGGTGCGGGTCAGCTCGGCGATGGTGCGGTCCAGTCCGGCTCGGGTGGCGGCGAGTTCGTCCCGCAGCTCACGCGCCTGGCGTACGTCCTCCTGCTGGAAGCGGGCGTACCGGTCGAGCAGGCCGAGCTGGGCGACGACCTCGCCCGGCGACCGGCTGCCCAGCAGCGTGTTCACGGCGCGGACCGGCTCGCCCCGGTACGCGCGCGCGGCCAGCGCGCCGACCCGCTTCGTCGCCTCGTCCACCTGCTGTTGGAGCGGGGCGATGCGGGCGGTCAGCGCGTCTGCCTCCCGGCGGGTGCCGGCCAGGTCCTGCCGGGTCGCGTTGTGCCGTTCGATGACGGCTTCGAGCCGGTTCCAGTCCTCGTCGATCTGGCGCTCGATGTCGTCGACCGTGGGGTCGGCGTGGGCCGCCGTCGCGCCGCCGGTCAGCAGAACGGCGGTCGCGGCGAGTGCGGCGAGTGCGGTGGTGCAGCGGTACCAGCGGAATCGCGGCGCAGCCGTCGTCGGGCCGGCCTTCGCCGGCCGGTACGACGGTGGCCGCGGGGCATGGTGTGCCACCGGGCTGCGTACTCCTTCTTCCCAGACCGCCTACCGGGTTAGCTGACGGGTTCGGGCGGGAAGGGGACGCCCTACCGCGACGATCGCGGACTCACCCCGGGAACCTGGGTCCCCGGCTCGCTCGGACAGCGACTCGGCGGTGTCGGACCGTCACCGCCCCGGGTGGGCGGTCCTGCCAGCGGGCCGACGATTGACCAGCGTAGGGACGATCGGCGTCGATACGCAACACACCCACACCGTCACTCTCGGTGCATTAATCCGACAACGACGAAAGGCCCCCGGTCGCTTGACCGAGGGCCTTTCGTCGTTCCTGCGTACGCGCTCAGGCGTCAGCCGGGTCGACGGAAGCCGGCGACCGGCATCGTCGTGATCGGCGAGACGTTCACCGGCACACCGGCACGCGCCGCGTGCACCATCGTGTTGTTCCCCAGATAGATCCCGACGTGGCTCACGTCGCTGCGGAAGAACACGAGGTCACCGGGGCGGGCGTCAGCCCGGGAGATGGCCTTGCCCTCGCGCCACTGGGCACCCGTGAAGTGGGTCAGGTAGATACCCGCCGCCTTGTACGCGTACTGGGTGAGACCCGAGCAGTCGAACGAGTTCGGCCCGGTGGCACCCCAGACGTACGGCTTGCCGACCTGCGCGCAGGCGGTCCGGATCGCCGTCCGGGCCGCGTCGCTGACCACACCGTTGATGGTCGGGCAGTTGGTGGTCTTGACGGTGGTCACCGGAAGGGACCGTTCCAGCCGCTTGATCTCGGCGTCGATCTGCTTCTTCTTCGCCGCGAGCTGCTTCTGCTTGGCCTCCTGGTCGACGATCAGCGCGTCGAGTACGGCCTTCTGGTCGTCGTACTTCTTCCGGATCTTCATGACGCCCTCGAGCTGACGGCGCTCCTCCCAGGCCAGCCGGTCGAGGAGGGCCATCTGCTCACCGAGCTTGTCCGGCTTCGCGTTGAGCAGCACCGCGCCGATCTCCTGCGAGGGGCCGGTGATGTAGTACCGGGAGGCCAGACCGGCGACCCGGTTCATCGCCAGCTCCGTCTCCAGCGCCAGCGGCTCGATCTTCTTTTGCAGCTTGTCGGCCTTCTCGCGGTTGGTCCGCAGCTCCGAGCGCACCTTGTTGAACTGCTCGATAGTGGGTTCGAGCTGCTGCCACTGCTTGTCGATCTGGCGCTCGATCTCGTCCACCGACGGCGCGGCGGACGCGGGCGCGGCGACCAGACCGGCACCGACCGCGGCGGCGGCGACCAGGACGACCAGGCGGCGAGCGGCCTTGCGCAGCCCGCGCGCGGGGGTGGGGCGTCCCGGCGCATGACGATGGAGGGGCATGGTTGCCACCGGCACCGACTCCTTTGCGACCGACCACCGGGCGTCCCGCTAGCGGTAGGGGGCGAGACAGACGACCCACGGCGGTCGGTGCCTCACATTAGGGAAGGCGCGCGGTGGAATCAAGGCGACCAACGGCTCATTCACCTTTGTGCGACGGACCGCACACAAAGGGTGTCGACCAATTCGTTACAGTCATCTCCGCCAATATAAAAATCAGGACGTGTCGGCATCCGTACAGATGCCGACCACGCCCCGACGTTCTCGCTGGTCACCCGGCGACCGGCTCGCCCTCCTCGGCGCCCCGGGTCGGCTCGGGCTTGATCGAACGCAGCAGCACGCTGGCCACGTCGACCACCTCGACCTGGTCGCCCGCCCCCTTGCCGTTGACTCCGTCACTCAGCATCGTCGAGCAGAACGGACAGCCGACCGCGACGGTCTTCGCGCCGGTGGACATGGCCTCCTCGACCCGATCCACATTGATCCGCTTACCGATCCGCTCCTCCATCCACATGCGCGCGCCACCGGCGCCACAGCAGAAGGAGCGCTCGCTGTTGCGCGGCATCTCGACCACGCTGTTGTCGGCACCGACGGCGCTGCCCAGCACCTCGCGCGGCGGGGCGAAGACCCGGTTGTGCCGGCCCAGGTAGCACGGGTCGTGGTAGGTGACGCCGCCGTCGACCGGCTGCACCGGGGTCAGCTTGCCGGTGGCGACCAGGTGCGCCAGCAACTGGGTGTGGTGCACCACCTCGAACTCGCCGCCGAGCTGGCCGTACTCGTTGCCCAGGGTGTTGAAGCAGTGCGGACAGGTCGCGACGATCTTCCGCTTTGCCTTCTCGCGGCCCTCGAACGCCTCGTTGAGCGTCTCCACGTTCTGCTGGGCGAGCATCTGGAAGACGAACTCGTTGCCGATCCGGCGGGCCGGGTCGCCCGAGCACGTCTCGCCCTCACCGAGGATGGCGAACGAGACACCGGCCTCGTTCAGCAGCGTGGCGACCGCCCGAGTGGTCTTCTTCGCCCGGTCCTCGAACGCGCCCGCGCAGCCGACCCAGAAGAGGTACTCGAAGTCCTCGACCTCGCCGACCCGGGGCACCTCGAAATCGAGACCCTTGGTCCAGTCCTCCCGGGTGTTCTGCGGCGCGCCCCAGGGGTTGCCCTTGTTCTCCAGGTTGCGCAGCATCACGCCGGCCTCGGAGGGGAAGTTCGACTCGATCAGCACCTGGTAGCGGCGCATGTCGACGATGTGGTCGACGTGCTCGATGTCCACCGGGCACTGCTCGACGCAGGCCCCGCAGGTGGTGCACGACCAGAGCACGTCCGGGTCGATCACGCCGCCCGCCTCGGCGTCGCCGATCAGCGGCTTCTCCGCCTCGGCGAGCGCCAGCACGTCGAGGTGGGCGAGTTGCGCGGCGGTGGCCTTCTCCTCGCCGGTGAGGTCCTTGCCGCCGCCGGCCAGCAGATAGGGCGCCTTGGCGTACGCGTGGTCACGCAGGCTGAGCACCAGCAGCTTCGGCGACAGCGGCTTGCCGGTGTTCCACGCCGGGCACTGCGACTGGCACCGGCCGCACTCCGTGCAGGTGCTGAAGTCCAGCAGGCCCTTCCAGGTGAACTGCTCGACGTGCGCGACGCCGAACTGGTCCTTCTCCGGATCGGCCTCCTCGAAGTCGAGCGGCTTGCCCTCGCTCGTCATCGGCCGCAGCGGCCCGAGGCCGGAGCCGGACGCACCCGGCTTGCGTTTGAAGTAGATGTTCGGGAAGGCGAGGAAGCGGTGCCAGGCGACGCCCATGGTCACGTTCAGCGAGATCACGATGAGCCAGGTCATCGAGATCGCGATCTTGACCAGGGCGGCGATGCTGACCCCGGACTCCCAGTCCGGCAACACCGAGCCGACCGCGTGACTCAGCGGGGTGGCCCAGGTCGGGTACTCGAAGTGGTCGGTGGCCACCTTGAAGCCACGGATCAGGAAGCCCATGACGAGGACGGCGAGGACGACGGCCTCGACGAAGTAGCCCTGCCACATGGTGGAGCCGGTGAACCGGGACCGGCGTCCGGCCTGACTCGGCCGGTTGGCCACCCGGATCGCGATCAGCACCACGATGCCGACCACGCCGAGGATGCCGATCCACTCGGTGACCAGCCCGTAGAGCGTCCAGCCACCGATCAGCGGCAGGCCGGCGGTCGGCGACACCACCTCGAAGTACGCCTCGAGCACCAGCAGCGACAGCACGAGAAAGCCGACCATCACGAACCAGTGCGCGGCGCCGACCACGCTCCAGCGGAGCATCCGGGTGTGCCCGGCCGTCTCCGCGAGCATGGTCTTCGTACGCGCGGCGTGGTCACCGGAGCGGGACGGGTCGGGCTGGCCCAGCCGGATCACGGCGAACATCTTCGAGACCGCACGCACCGCGAGCCACACCGCCACGGCGGTGATCGCCGCCGCGAGGATCGTGGTGACGATCTGGACGCTGCCCATCGAGTTGGCCTCCCGGTCTGCTGCCTGTCGAGCGGCTCGGCGACCGGGGTCGGGGTGCGATTGGTCACGCCAGGGTGCCGCACCTCGACCCGGATCGGTCGATGACCTCGGTCCACTCGGTCATGCGATGCAGCTTACGCGCAAGGTTACTCAGCAGTAACGTGAGACTTCTCGCACCTGGGCCACGCCGCCCTGCGCACACCTTAGGAGGCCACCGCCGAATCCGCTCGGCCGGGGCCCGGGCACGTGGCCGTTGAGCAGGGGATCAGCGCCAGCGGGAGAGCAGGATCAGCGAGGCGACCATCGCGCCGAAGCCGACCGCGAGGTTCCAGTACCCCAGCTCCATGACCGGGTACTCCTGCTCGGACAGGTAGTAGACCACCAGCCAGGCGATGCCGAAGGCGATCAACGACACGGCCGTGGCGGGCAGCCAGACCGGGCTCGGCTTACGGGACGCCGATGTCGTCGTCGGGCGTACGTCCGTGGGCGGGGTGTACACCTTCTTCTTGCGGACCTGAGACTTGGGCACGACGCTCTCCAGAGGGGTTACGACCTCGTCCGGCCTGACAACCGGGCGCGAGGGCGACGGTCCATGGCCAATAATGTTCGACAGCTAGCGTAGTCCGGAAGGCCCGTCCAATCCACGAATGAGGCCAGACCGATGTCCGGCATCGGCGAATCGGACGGGCGGGCGACCGTCGCTCCGCCGCACCTGTCGGGTGCCGGAGCCGGAGGACAAGGGGGGAACGGCCGTGGAGTACACGTCCGGCGCAGCGTCGTGGCAGAAGGCGCTGCGACGACTCGTCGCCGGGTTGCTGCCCCGTCGGCCGCGTCAGCGCCGTCCGGGCTGGTCGATCGGGGTACCCCTGATCGCCGCCGCGGCCGGCCTGCTCTTCACCACCACCGCCACCACCGCTGGCGGCACGAACCTGCGCGAGGACCGACGCCCCCAGCTCACCGAGCTGATCGAGGACCGCCGCGCCCAGGTGGCGGCGAACGAGGAACGCGCCGCGACGCTGCGCAAGGAGGTCGAGAGCCGTACGGCCGACCTCGCCGGCTCGGACACACCGATCCGGGAGCAGCAGGAACGCGGCGCCGCCAGCCTCGCCAACGCCGGTTTCACCGAGTTGACCGGCCCGGGGATGACCGTCGTGCTCGACGACGCGCCCCGACTCAACAACCTGCCCGAAGGGGCCACCAACGACGATCTGGTCGTGCACCAGGGTGACGTCCAGGCGGTGGTGAACGCGCTGTGGGCCGGTGGCGCCGAGGCGATGTCAATCATGAACGTCCGCGTCCTGGCGACCAGCGCGGTACGCTGCGTGGGTAACACCCTGCTGCTGCACGGCCGGGTGTACTCCCCTCCGTTCAAGATCGTAGCAATTGGCGACCCCGCCGCACTGCGGCAGGCCCTCGCCGCTTCCGAGGGAGTCCGGTGGTTCAGGGACGCGGTCGACAACTACCAGCTCGGCTACCAGGAGCTTTCCGGCACCGTCACCGTGCCCGCGTTCGAGGACTCCACCACCCTGCGATCGGCCACGGTGCCGCGGTGAGCACGCTGTGAGCCCGCACCCCGACGGCCGGCACCGCGACCAGGCCGAGGAGCCCACCGCCTTTCTGCCGAAGGTCGAGCGACCCGACCCCGGCGTGGCCGACGGCCGCCCCCCGGCCACGCCGGACAACCGCCGCACCGCCACGCCGGACAACCGCCAACCGGGCATGCCGGACAACCGCCACCAGGCCCGGCCCGACAGCCGTCGCGCCGCCGCGCCCGAGGGCCGTGCGTCGGGCGGGTCCGAGCGTCGCCCGCCGGTCCCGCCCGGTACCCGGCCGTCCGATACCCACGACACCCGACCCGGCGAGCCCACCGGCCCGGCCGGTCGCTGGAACACCACGCCCGGCCGGTGGGACACCTCCGCCCCGCCGGGCAGCGGACCGGACCCACGCTTCGGCGACACGGCCGGCCCGGGTGGCTCCGGGGCACCGGGCCGCTGGGACACCGCGCCGGGGCAGGACCGGACACCCGGTCAGTGGGGTCCCTCGCCCAGCGAGGACCGGACGTCAGGCCAGGACCGGATGGTGAGCCAGGAACGGACGCCGGGGCAGTGGGGTCCGTCGCCGAGCCTGCCGCCGGTCGGCGGGCCCGGTCGACGGCAGGGCCCGGGTGGTGCCGGGCAGTGGAACGGCGTACCCCTGCCCTCCGGCGAGCCGGACATCCCCGTCGAGCCGACCCCGTGGCGCGGGGCCTTCGAGGCCCGCCGCCCCGCCGCGCCCACCCCGCCCGACCGCACCGCCCCCGGCGGTCCGGGACAGGCCAGCGGCAGCGGCCCGGATGCCTCCTCGACCTGGTCCGGTGGACAGCCGCCGCCCCTCTCGCCGCCCGGACGACCGGCGACCGGACCAGCCCGGCCGGACACCGGATCACCGCCGCACGGGCCCGGGTCACTGCGCCCGGACGTGCCCAGCCTGGCTCCCTCGGAGAACGGATCCGCACCCTCCGGGGCCGGCCCGGCCCGGTCGAACGCCGGCCCGGTACGACCGGCCACGCCGCAGCCCGGCCAGCCGTCGACCTCGTTCTCCGGCGCGGAGCAGTCGTCGTACGCCCGGCACGGTCTCGACCCGGCGCAGGCGCGGCACGGCGGGCAGCCCGAGCAGGTCCCGCCGTCGGGGCCCGTCCGCCAGCAGCCCACGGGCCCGCAGCAGCCGACGGCACCGCACCCGACGTCACAGCCCACCGGCCCGCAGCCGCCCGCAGCGTGGCGGCCGGAGAGCCGGGACGGCCGCGACGGGCCGCCCTCGGGGCAGCCCACCGGCCAGAGCTGGTCCGGTGAGGGACCGACCGCACTGATGCCGGCGATCGGCGGTCAGGCCCGCTCGGCCGCCGCCCCGAACGGCGGCACGCCCCCGGCCTCGTCGACCACGCCCTCCCTCACGGGCAACCCGTCCGCGTCGCCGACGCGGGGTGCCCCGGCACCGACCGGCAACACCCCGGCGTTGTCGCCGACCGGCGGGGCCGCCGCCGGCTCCCGACCGGACGACGGCCGGTCGGCCGACCCGGGCGCCACCGCCCTCATCCCGGCGGTCACCGGCACCCGACCGAGCACTCCGCCCGCGATGGACTCCACCGCCCTGATGGGGGCCGTGCCCCGGCCGCCCGAGACCGACGACCCGGCCGACGGTGCCGACCCGGGCACCGAGCCTCCCAAGCCGCGCCGGGGCGACCGGGTGGTGCAACTCCGGCCGCACCAGACCGGCGAGGGCTACAAGAGCGTCTACTCCGAGCTGACCCGGCCGTCCGCCTGGTCCCGGATCCGCACCGGCCTGCGGTTCAGCGGCGAGCTGCTGATCACGTTCGGCCTGGTGGTGCTCCTCTTCGCCGGCTACGAGATCTGGGGCAAGTCGGCGATCGTCGACGCGCACCAGGGCGAGCTGAGCCAGCAGCTCGCCGAGGCGTGGGGCCCCAAGGGCGACCCCACGGTCTCCCCCTCGGCCAGCGCCTCGCCGTCGGCGTCCCCGAAACCGCCGGTCAACGGCAAGCCGATCGCCGGGCTCTACATCCCGAAGTTCGACAAGGAGTGGATCGTCGTCGAGGGCGTCCGCCAGGAGGACATCCGGTACGCGCCGGGCCACTACCCGGACAGCGCCCAGCCCGGACAGGTCGGCAACTTCTCCGTGGCCGGACACCGCAACCGGGCCACCTTTTGGCGGCTGGACGAGCTGCGCAACGGTGACGCGATCGTGGTCGAGGGCCGCGACGACTGGTACGTCTACCAGGTCACCGAGAACCACATCGTGAAGCCGTCCCAGGTGGAGGTGGTCGCACCCGTGCCGGGGCGGCCCGGGGTCCGGCCGTCCAAGCGGATGCTGACGCTGACCACCTGCAACCCCAAGTTCGACAACTACGAGCGGCTGATCGTCCACGCCGAGTTGACCCGTACGCAGCCGAAGGCCGAGGGGCGCCCGGCGGAGCTGGGAGCCTGACGATGTACGCCTGGATCTGGCGAAAGCTGCCCTTCGGGGTACCCGGCAAACTCGTCGGCAGCCTGCTGCTCGCCACCACCGCGGTAGCGCTGCTCTGGTACGTGGTCTTCCCCTGGGCCGGGCCGCACCTCCCGTTCACCGGAGAGGACGTCCAGGTGACCCAGCAGGACGACGGTCCCGGGGCACCCGGCGGTGACGTGGTGCCCGGTGAGGATCCCTCCGACGCCCCGCCCGGTGACGAGCACGACCTGCCGTACGACACCGACCGGAACAACACCCCGCCGCCAGACGAAGACGAGTGAGGCCGATGCGCGTCCTGGTGATCGACAACTACGACTCGTTCGTCTTCAACCTGGTGCAGTACCTCGGCCAGCTCGGCGTCGAGTGCGAGGTGCGGCGCAACGACGAGATCGACGTGGCGGAGGTGGGACGGGTCGGTGCCGACGGCATCCTGCTCTCACCGGGACCGGGCAGTCCCGACCGGGCCGGCATCTGCCTCGACGTGATCCGCCGGTACGCGGGCGAGATCCCGATCTTCGGCGTCTGCCTCGGTCACCAGGCGATCGGCGAGGCGTACGGCGCCACCGTCGCCCGCGCCCCCGAGCTGCTGCACGGCAAGACCTCCGAGGTACGCCACGACTCGGTCGGCGTACTCGCCGGTCTGCCCGACCCGTTCACGGCGACCCGCTACCACTCCCTCGCCGTCCTGCCCGAGACGCTGCCGGCGGAGCTGGAGGTCACCGGCCGGACGGAGTCCGGCGTGGTGATGGCGATGCGGCACCGCACGCTGCCGATCGAGGGCGTGCAGTTCCACCCGGAGTCGGTGCTCACCGAAGGCGGGCACCTGATGTTGGCGAACTGGCTGGCTGGCTGCGGCTACCAGGAGGCGCTGGAGCGGGCGCCCGCGTTGGCGGCCGAGGTCGACACCCGCCGCCGCGCCGCGTTCGCCACCACCTGACGCCGGTCCGTCACCGGCCCGCCCGACACGGCGAAGCGGTCACCGACCGCCCGGCCCCGCCGGACCGGGCGGCGTCGCCACCGCACGGGGGTGGCGGCGGGGGCCGCGTCGGTCACTCTCCGGGGAAGCGGAACGGCGGGAAGCCCGGAGTCGGCATCACCTGGCCGCCGCCACTGCCACCGCTGCCGCCACCGTCGTCGTCCTCGTCCGGCGGCGGGGTGGACGGGCTCCCGGTCGGCGGCGTCGGCGTCGGCGGATCCGGGTCCTCCACCTCGGGCACCGACACGACGATCTTCACCGTGCTGCCCTTGGTGCGCTGGGAGTTGGCGTTGGGACTCTGGTCGAGCACCCGACCGGCCTGGTCGGCGGGCACCTCACGGCCCTGGTCGACGTCGACCTTGAAGCCGGCGTTCTCCAGCGCCTGCTTGGCCGCCTGCTCGGTGAGCCCCTCGACGTTCGGCACCGGCACGACGTTGCCCCGCGAGACGGTGAGGGTGACCTTGGTCCCCTCTGCCACCTTCTCGCCCTCAGCCGGCTCGATCTTCAACACCTGGCCCTCGGGCGCGGCGTTGTTCTCCTGCTTGACCTCGACTTCGAGTTTGAGCTTCTCCAGCTCGTTCTCGGCGAACTGCCGGGTGCCACCGACCACGGACGGAATGGTCACTTCGGGCTTGCCGCCGCAGATCTCCACGGTCACCGTGCTGTTCGGCTCCACCCGTTCACCGGCAGCCGGGGTCTGGTTGACCACGGTGTCCTTCCGGCAGTCCGAGTCGAAGACGGGGTTGCCCACCTCCAGGGTGAGGCCACTCTGCTCGGCCTGGGCGCGCGCGTCCTCCTGGCTGAGCCCGGTCAGGGTCGGCACCGGAGTGTCCTCGGGATCGCGCTGGTTCAGCAGCAGCGCGGCGACCAGTGCGATCACCGCGAGTACGCCGAGCGCGGCGAACATGGCGATCAGCCAGGACGAGGCGCGACGCTGGCGCGGGTCGCCGACCCGGGCGGGGATCTGCCGCGTCTGGGTGGCACCCGCCGCACCGGACGAGTAGCCCGGGGACGGCGCCATCGCGACGGTCTCGTCCTCGCGCATCACGGGCGTCGCCATGACCGGGCGCCCAGCCGCCGCCCGGAGCATGTCGGCACGCATCTCACCGGCGCTCTGGTAGCGGTTGAGCGGGTTCTTGGAGAGCGCCTTGAGCACGATCGCGTCGACCGCCGGGGTGACGTCCGGGTTCAGGTCACTCGGCGTCGGCGGGGTCTCCCGCACGTGCTGGTACGCGACGCTGACCGGGCTGTCGCCGACGAACGGCGGGTGGCCGCAGACCAACTCGAAGAGGACGCAGCCGGCGGCGTACACGTCGGAACGGGCGTCGACGGCCTCACCGCGCGCCTGCTCCGGGGAGAGGTACTGGGCGGTGCCGATGACCGCGCTGGTCTGCGTCATCGTGGTGGCACCGCTGGCCAGAGCCCGGGCGATACCGAAGTCCATCACCTTGACCTGGCCGGTCTGGGTGAGCATCACGTTGCCGGGCTTGATGTCGCGGTGGATGATGCCGTGCCGGTGGCTGAACTCCAGCGCGGCGCAGATGTCGGCGGAGATCTCCAGCGCCCGCCGGGGCTGCAACCGGCCCTCGGCACCGAGCACCTCCTTGAGGGTGCGCCCGTTGACGAACTCCATCACGATGAACGGAAGGGTCTCGCCGGTCGGCGCCTGTTCCTCACCCGTGTCGTAGACCGCGACGATGGCCGGGTGGTTGAGCGAGGCCGCGTTCTGCGCCTCCCGCCGGAAACGCATCTGGAATGTGGCGTCCCGGGCCAGGTCGGTCCGGAGCATCTTGATCGCGACATCTCGGCCGAGCCGCAGGTCGCGACCGCGATGCACCTCGGCCATGCCGCCATATCCGAGCAGCTCGCCGACCTGGTACCTGCCACCGAGCAGGCGGGCCTGCGCTGTCATCGCGTCCGTCGTCCTTCACTCGTCGTCGTCTCGTGGCTGCCCACGCGGGGCTGATCCAGTCGACGGTACGCGGTACCGGCCGGATCGTCTCGCCCGTCGAGCCCTGGCACGACGGACGACACCGTTTGCACGGAGACCCCGACCGGCAGGTCGGCGCTCTGGTTCATCCGCACCCGGTAGGAAACCACGCCGGAACAGAGCAGGACCAGTACGCCCAGCATCACTGCCAGAAACAGGACTCCGGAACGCGACCGTCCGGGCACCTGCTGTGGTGGTGCTGGCCGTGGCTGGTAGCCGGGCGGCGCGGCGGCGGCACGCGGGTAGTTGTTGGGCGGGGGCATCGGTCGGCCGACCGGCATCGCCGGCACGGCCGGGGCGACGGTCGTGGGGCGCAGTGGTTGCGCCGCCGGGGGACGGGCCGCCATCGGCGGCCGGTGGTTCACGGCCGGTGGGCGACCGGGCGGTGTCGAGTGCGGTGCCGCCGACGGGCGCGGCGGTTGCGGTGTCGGCACCTGGGCGCGTCCGGGAGCCGGTGACGCGGGGGCGGCCGAGATCGGGTTGGCGTTCTGCCCACCCGCGCGCGCCTGCTGGGACAGCGCCGTCTTGAGCTGCCGGGCCACCCCGGCCAGCGCGGCGGCGCTCTGCCAGCGGTCCTTGGGGTCCTTCGCCATGGCCCGCTCCACCAGGGCGCAGACCTGCGGCGGGATGTCGGACGGCAACTGTCGCGGGGTCTCCCGCACGTGCCGCATGGCGATGTCGAGCGGGTTGTCGCCCTCGAAGGGCCGACGCCCGGCGAGACACTGGTACGCCACCACGCCGAGGGCGTACACGTCCGAGGCGGGGGTGGCGACCTGGCCGGTGGCCTGCTCGGGCGAGATGTACGAGGCGGTGCCGAGCACCGAACCGGCGGCGGTGAGCTGGCCGACGAGTTCCGAGCGGGCGATGCCGAAGTCGGTCAGCACCAGCGTGCCGTTCGGCCGGACCAGCAGGTTGCCGGGCTTCACGTCCCGGTGCACGATCCCCTTGAGGTGGGCCGCGTGCAGCGCGTCGGCGGCCTGGGCCACCAACGCCATCGTCCGGGCCGGGGTGAGTCGACCGACCCGGCTCAGCGTGGCCGAGAGCGGGTCGCCCTCCACGTACTCCATCACCAGGAAGGCGATCTGCTGGTCGTTGCCGAAGTCGTAGACGTCGACCACACCCGGGTGGTTGATCGTCGCCATGGTGCGTGCCTCGCCGCGGAACCGCTCGGCGAAACCGGGCTCGTCCAGCAGCGCCGGCAGCAGGCTCTTCACCGCGACCGTACGGCCGAGCACCTGGTCCAGGCCGCGCCAGACGTCGCCCATGCCACCGCTGGCGATGCGCTCGTCGAGACGGTAGCGGTTACCGAGCTGCACTCCCGGACTGAGCATGTCAACGCCCTCCACGGTCGGCGATGACGGCGCGCATGATCTGCCCGGTGATCCGGGCCGCCTCTGCGCTGCCGCCGCTGCCGGCCTCCTCGAGCAGCACGCAGACCGCCGAGACCGGTTCCCCGTTGGAGTCGATGGCGAAACCGATGAACCAGCCGTGGTCGGGCCGGTCGGGCGCCGACTGGGCGGTGCCCGTCTTGCCACCCACGGTGTAGCCGTTGATCTGAGCCGACCGGGCGGTGCCGTTCTCCACCACGCTGACCATCATGTCCCGCAGGTCGGCGGCGACCTCCCGGCTCACCGGACGGCGCAGTTCGCGCGGCTGGGCGGGGTCGTAGACCGTGGTGCGGTCCGGCCCGAGGAGCTGGCGTACCAGGTAGGGCCGCATCTGACTGCCCTGGTTGGCGACCGCCGCGGCGATCATCGCCCCCTCCAGGGGACTCATCCGCACGTCGCGCTGCCCGATGGAGGACTGGGCCAGCGCCGCCGGATCGGCCCCGCCGTCGGGGTTCTGCATGTCGCCGGTACGGCTGGCCGCCACCGACTGACCGCCCTCGCCGAGCCGGCCGACGGTGAGGTCCTCCTGCTCGAACCCGAACTGCCGGGCCTTCTCCTTGATCACGTCCGGGCCGAGCTGCACACCGAGCTTGGCGAAGCCGGTGTTGCAGGAGTCGGTGACCGCCTTCATCAGGGTGACCTCGGACTGGGGGCAGATCGACGGCACCGCGTTGGTGATCGCCTCGCCGGAGGTGGGCGGGGTGTAGCTCGGCCCGGCCGGGATGTTGGTGTCCTTGCCGATCCCGTTCTCCAGCGCGGCGGCGGCCACCACCATCTTGAACGTGGAGCCCGGCGGCAGCACCTCGCCCAGCGCGCGGTTGCGCAGCGGGCGCTGCGGGTCCTGCTCCAGCTCGTTGTACGCCTTGGTCGCCTCGTTCGTGTTGTGGCTGGCCAGCGGGTTCGGGTCGAAGCTGGGCATGGAGACCATCGCCTGCACCGCCCCGGTCTTCGGGTCGATGGCGATCGCCGCGCCCTTCTTCACCCCCCGGTTGTTGTTGCGCAACTGGTCGTACGCGACGTCCTGGGCCCGCCGGGAGAGGGTGAGCAGCACGTTGCCCCCGGCGGTGCGGTCGCCGGTGAACATGTCCTTGATCCGGTTGGCGATGAGCTGGTCGCTGGTGCCGGCGAGGAAGTCGTTCTCGGAGCGCTCGATCCCGGTGTCGCCGAGGTTGACCGGCTTGTAGCCGAGCACGTGGGCGTACTTCGCCCCACCCGGGTAGGTCCGCAGGAACTTCAGCTCGCCGTCGGTCTCCTTGCTGACCGCCAGGGCGGTGCCACCCGCCTCGATGTTGCCGCGACGGCGCTCGTACTCGGCGACCTGGACCCGACCGTTGTAGTCGCTGGTGCGGTACTCGTCGGCCTTGTACGCCTGGATCCAGTTCAGGTTGGCGAAGAGCAGAGCGAACAGGACGATGACGACGACGCCGACCCGGCGCAGGGGTGCGTTCACGGCTTGATCACCTCCGTGGGGGCACCGTGCAGTTGCTCGGGCGGTCCGCCGGACGGGCGGTTCACCTTGCCGCCGATCCCGGTCACCGGGCGGCGCCCGGCGTCGGAGACCCGCAGCAGCACCGCGACGAGCAGCCAGTTCGCCATCAGCGAGGAGCCACCGGCGGAGAGGAACGGGGTGGTCTGACCGGTGAGCGGGATCAGCCCGCTGATGCCGCCGACGATCACGAAGACCTGGAGCGCGAGGGTGAAGGCCAGGCCACCGGCGAGCAGCTTGCCGAAGGAGTCACGGACCGCGATGGCGGCCCGCAGCCCACGCTCCACGATCAGCAGATAGATCACCAGCAGCGCGGAGAGGCCGAACAGGCCGATCTCCTCACCGAGGCCGGCGAAGATGAAGTCGTTCTGCACCTCCGGCAGCAGCAGCGGCTGGCCGCCGCCCGGTCCGGCGCCGAACATCCCGCCGGTGCCGAGCGCGAGCAGCCCCTGCACCAACTGGTAACCGGCGTCGTACGGCTCGGCGAACGGGTCGAGCCAGATCTCGGCCCGGACGTAGAAGTTCGCGAACGGTCCACCGACCAGTTCCCCGAGCACGTACGCGAGGTAGGCGCCGCCGAAGAAGAGGACCAGACCGATGAGCAGCCAACTGACCCGTTCGGTGGCGATGTACACCGTCGCCACGAACATGCCGAAGTAGAGCAGCGAGGTGCCCAGGTCCTTCTCGAAGATCAGGACCAGCAGGCTGATCGCCCAGACCACCAGCACCGGCCCCAGGTCGCGACCACGCGGGAAGTCGATGCCGAGGAACCGGTGACTGGCCAGCGAGAGCACCTCGCGCTTGCGGACCAGGTAGTAGGCGAAGAAGACCAGCAGGGCGAGCTTGGCGAACTCGCCGGGCTGGATGGAGAAGCTGCCGACCCGGACCCATAGCTTGGCACCGTTGATCTCGGAGATGCTGGCCGGCAACACAGCCGGCAGCATGACCAGCACGATGCCGGCCAGGCCCAGGGTGTACGCGTACCGGGAGATCGAGCGATGGTCGCGCATCAGCGCCAACAGCCCGGCGGCGAGGATCACCGAGACCAGCGTCCAGGCCAACTGCCGCCCGCCGGTGCCGGCGAAGGTGGCCATGTCGACCCGGTCCTCGGGAGCCGACCGGGCCAGGTCCAGCCGGTGCAGGAAGCCGACGCCGAGCCCGTTGAGCAGGGCCACCGCCGGCAGCAGGGCCGGGTCGGCGAAGGGCGCCAGGAACCGGATCACCAGGTGCATGCCGAGGAACACCGCGGTGAGCGCGGCGGCCGGCACCCAGAAGGTCGGGGTGACCGTGTCGAGCACGTTCGCCTCGACCATCGCCCCGTACGCCGCGACCAGGGCCATCGCCAGCAACAGCAGCGACAGCTCGGCGTTGCGCCGGGACCGGGCCTGGCGTACGCCGGAACGCTCGCCCGCACTGGCGGGCGAGGTTGCCGGGGTGGCCGCTGCGGTCACGATCGTCCTCGGTTCGGGTGCCGGTGCCTACTCGGGCGACCGGCAGGCCGCCGGGTCGACGGTGGGCGAGAAGGTGTCGGGCGTGGCATCGGGTGTACCGGTGGTGGGCAGGAGCGCCGCCCCGTTGTCGGACGGGCGCACCGGCGGGGTCGCGGAGGCACCCGTGGCGGAGACCGACGCGCTGCCGACCGGGCTCGGCGAGCCGCTCGGCGGATCCGCTGCCGGCGACGGTTCGCCGGCGTCGGGGGTCGGGGTCGCCGTGGGCGGGCAGATCGGCTTGAGGTTGACGTTGGTGGGGCTGTCCACCGTCAGCTCGGCCAACCGGCGTTCCGCATCCGGCTCACTCTTGGCCGGGATGCCCTGCTTGACCTGCTCCTGCGCGGCGAGGGTGAGATCGTCGAGCTGGGCGCTGCTCTCCGAGTGGACCGTGGAGAGGTCCATCCCGGCGATCTGACCCTGGATGCCGCGGAACACGGCCACCTGGCCGTCCTGCGTGGCACCGACGTAGTACTGCCGCTGGGTGTAGGTGTACCCGCCGTAGAGGCTGCCGCCGAGGATGACCGCCAGGGCGGTCGTCATCGCCAGTGCCCGCAGCGGGCGGCGACGGGCCTCCGGCTCGTCGTCGGCGTTGCCGGCGGGCTCCTCCGGCACGGCCGGGCGGGGCGCGGAGAGCGCCGAGGCCCGAGCGGCCGGGGTGGAGACGTCGGCCGAGGTCGCCATGCCACGGTCCCGGGCCGCCGCGCCGCCGACGATCGGGGCCGCCTCGACGATGTCCCGGTCGGTGGCGTCCGCGATGATCACCGTGATGTTGTCCGGACCGCCGCCGCGCAGGGCGAGTTGCACGAGTCGCTCGACGCACTGCTGCGGGTCGGTGTACTCACGCATGGTCTCGGCGATGGTCTCCGCACTGACCACGCCGGAGAGTCCGTCGGAGCAGATCAGGTAGCGGTCGCCGGTGAGCACCTGACGCACCGAGTACTCGGGGTCGATGTCCCGGCCGTCCAGGGCCCGGGTGAGCAGCGAGCGCTGGGGGTGGCTGCTCGCCTCCTCCGGGCTGATCCGGCCTTCGTCGACGAGCATCTGGACGTAGGTGTCGTCCTTGGTGATCTGGGCGAACTCACCGTCGCGCAGAAGATAGGCCCGCGAGTCACCGATGTGGACCATGCCCAGCTTGCTGCCGGAGAAGAGGGTCGCGGTGAGCGTGGTGCCCATCCCCTCCAGCTGTGGGTTGGCTTCCACGGTGTCGCGGAGCTGTTGGTTGGCGGTGCCCACGGCGGAACGCAACGCGTCGACGAGGGCGTCACCGGGGACGTCCTCGTCGAGCGGCGCCATGGCACCGATGACGATGTTGCTGGCGACGTCACCGGCGGCCATGCCGCCCATGCCGTCGGCGACGGCGAGTAGCCGCGGTCCGGCGTAGACGGAGTCCTGGTTACCGTCACGGATCAGACCGCGGTCGCTGTGGGCCGCATAGCGCAGGGTCAGAGTCATGGCCGTAATTCGAGAGAGGTGCGGCCGATCCGGATCGGCACGCCGAGGGGAACGGGGGTCGGTCCGGTGACCTTAGCGCGATCGAGGTACGTCCCGTTAGTCGAACCGAGATCCTCGACGAACCACTGCCCGTCGCGCGGTACGAGCCGGGCGTGTCGCGCGGAGGCGTAATCGTCGGTGATGACGAGGGTGGAGTCCTCCGCCCGACCGATGGTTATCTGTGCCTCGCCCAACGTGATCCGGGTGCCGGCCAGTTGCCCCGCGGTCACCACGAGCTGGTGTGCCGCCCGCCCCCGCTTCACCTTCGCCGGCTTCGCCGTCGCCTGGCCGGTCGACGCGCCGACCGCTCGGGGTGCGGCCACCAGCCGACCTGAGCGGGCCCCCGCGAACAGGTCCCGACGGATGACGCCGACCACCGTGAACACGAAGATCCACAGCAGGACGAGGAATCCGAACCGGGCGACGGTGATGACGAGTTCCGGCAAGGCGGGTCAGCCGTCCACGCGGAAGGTCAGGGTGGTCGTACCGAGCTGGATCATGTCGCCGGGGTTCAGCGCCACGGCGGAGACCCGCTGGCCGTTGACCATCGTGCCGTTGGTCGAGCCGAGATCGGTCAGCACGACCTGGCCGCCGTCGAAGTCCAGCCGGGCGTGTCGCCGGGAGATACCGACGTCCGGCAGACGCAGGTTGGCCTGGTCGCCCCGACCGATCACGGTCGAACCCATCTGGAGCGGGTAGGTGCGGCCGTCACCGGAGACCAGCCGTACGTTGCGACCGCCACCGTGACCCTGCGGCGGGCCGTAGCCGCCGCCCTGGTCGTACGAGGGGTATCCGGGCGGACCGGCGTCGTACCCGCCACCGGGCGCCGAGACCGGGGCGACCTCGCCACCGGTGTAGACCTCGGCGGTGACCCGGAACATGCCGGTGTCCAGCCCTTCACCGCGCTCGATCTCGACGATCACGTCGCCGTAGACCGTCCAGGCCTGCTCGCCGATGAACTCCGCCTGCGACTGGGCCAGTTCCTGGGCCAGCGCGGCGGCGTACGGCGCCAGCCGACTGTGGTCGTAGGGCGAGAGATCGATCACGTAGCGGTTCGGCACCAAGGTGCGCCCACCGGCCAGGATGGCCTTGTGCGCCTCGGCCTCCCGCTGCATGGCGTTGAGGATCTCCACGGGGTGCACGACCCCCTTGAAGACCTTGGCGAAAGCCCCTTCGACCAGGCCTTCCAGACGCTTCTCGAAGCGTTGCAGCACGCTCACCGGCTCCTCCTCGAGTCCCGAGGACATGATGGTATCCGTCCAGAGCGCACGCAGCTCACACGCCGCTCGGCCAGCAGGCCACGGCCCGTTCGGACGGCCTCGGATCGTCGTGCTACTCTTTCGTCCGCCACGAACGGTAACCGCTGGAAGCAGCGAATGCCATTCGCGGTGACGACCGAGGGTCACGTAGCATTGCCGAGGTCCGCCGGAGACGGTGGAACCGGCCCGAGCTACGCTGCCCGAGGTCATGCCACGGGGAAGTGGCGGAATGGCAGACGCGCACGGTTCAGGTCCGTGTGCCCGAAAGGGCGTGGGGGTTCAACTCCCCCCTTCCCCACCACAGACGAGGGCTCCGCGGCGACGCGGGGCCCTCGCTCCGTATCGAGGCGCACCAAACGTCACGCTATGCTCCGATGGTTTCTGCCTCCGACGCACCAGGAGTGGCATGTGAGTGTCGCATTCGTGACCGGTTCGGGCGGGCTGATCGGCTCCGAGGCGGTCCGGCACTTCGCCGGCCTCGGTCTCGACGTCGTCGGCATCGACAACGACATGCGGCAGGAGTTCTTCGGCGAGGAGGCGTCCACCGCGTGGAACGTCCGCCGGCTGACCGACGAACTGGGTGAGGGGTACTCGCACCACAGCATCGACATCCGCGACCGCAGCGCGCTCGGCGCGCTGTTCAAGCGGTACGGCCGGGACGTCGCCGTGGTGATCCACACGGCCGCGCAGCCCTCGCACGACTGGGCGGTCCGTGACCCGTTCACCGACTTCGACGTGAACGCCGCCGGCACCCTGAACGTCCTGCAGAGCGTCCGGGAACACTGCGTGGAGGCACCGTTCATCCACTGCTCGACGAACAAGGTCTACGGCGACCGGCCGAACAGCCTGCCCCTGGTCGAGCTGGAGACCCGCTGGGAGATCGAGCCGGGCCACCCGTACGAGCAGGGCATCCGCGAGGACATGTCGATCGACGCCTGCCTGCACTCCATCTTCGGCGCCTCCAAGGTCGCCGCCGACGTGATGGTGCAGGAGTACGGTCGCTACTTCGACATGCGGACCGCCTGCTTCCGGGGCGGGACGCTGACCGGCCCGGCCCACTCGGCGACCGAACTGCACGGCTTCCTGGCGTACGTGATGCGCTGCAACCTGGAACGCCGGACGTACAAGATCTACGGCTACCAGGGCAAGCAGGTGCGGGACGCCATCCACAGCTCGGACGTGGTCTCCGCGTTCGAGGCGTTCTTCCGCAACCCCCGCTCGGCGGCGGTGTACAACCTCGGCGGCGGCCGGCACTCGAACACCTCCATGCGGGAGGCGTTCACCGAGGCCGAGCGGATCACCGGGCAAGAGATGATCTCGGAGTACGTCGAGGCCAACCGGATCGGCGACCACAAGTGGTGGATCGGCTCGAACGAGGCGTTCCAGGCCGACTACCCGGACTGGAAGCAGGTCTACGACGTACCCATGATCATGCGTGAGATCTACGAGGCCAACGTGGACAAGTGGGTGCCGGGAGCATGACCAAGAAGAACGTCCTCGGTGTCCTCGTCGACGCCACGAACTACGCCGAGGCGACCGAGCGGGTGGTGGCCGCCGCGCAGGAACGCCGTCCGATGGCGTTGACCGCGCTGGCCGTGCACGGCGTGATGACCGGCGTGCTGGACCCGCCGCACAACGCGCGACTCAACTCGTTCGACGTGGTGACCCCGGACGGCCAGCCGGTGCGCTGGGCGTTGAACCTGCTGCACGGTGCCGGCCTCACCGACCGGGTCTACGGGCCGCTGCTGACCCTGCACGTGCTCTCCCGTTTCGCCGACGAGGGCCTGCCGGTCTACCTGTACGGCTCGACCGACGAGACGCTGGCCCGGCTCATCCCGGAGCTGGAGCGGATGTTCCCGGCGTTGAAGATCGCCGGGGTGGAGGCGTCGAAGTTCCGCGCCGTACAGCCGGGCGAGGACGTCGAGATCGCCGACCGGATCAAGGCCAGCGGTGCCCGGCTCGTCCTGGTCGGCCTCGGCTGCCCACGCCAGGAGGTCTTCACGTACGCGATGCGTCCGCTGCTGGACATGCCGATGATGGCGGTCGGGGCGGCCTTCGACTACCACGCCGGGCTGCTGCGCCAGCCACCGCCGTGGATGCAGCGGGCCGGGCTGGAGTGGTTCTGGCGGCTCGGGCTGGAGCCGAAGCGGCTCTGGCGTCGCTACGTGATCCTCAACCCGGCGTACCTCGGCCGGCTCTTCGCGCAGAAGACCGGGCTGTGGAAGGCCCGCCCGCCGGCACCGGCCACCGAGCGTCCGAGCACCTTCGCGGTCTGACCCGACGACGGAGACCGGGCCCCCTGGCGGTACCGCCAGGGGGCCCGGTGCCGTCACGGACGATGCTCAGAGGGTGAGCGTCCAGGTGTTGAGGTAACCGGTGTCTCCGCTGTAGACGTCCCGCACCTGGAGTCGCCAGGTGCCGTTCGCCGCCTCGCTGGAGAGGTTCACCGTGTAGGTGGCGTTCACGTTGGCCGTGCCGTCGAAGATGCTGCTGTTCTTCAGGCGGTAGGACGAGCCGTCCGGGGCGAGCAGGTCGACGACCAGGTCACCACGGTAGGTGTGCACGATGTTCACCGCGACGGTCGAGTTCGACGCGGCGTTCCGGTTGCAGCCGGAGATGGTGATGGAGCTGGTCACCGCCGCGCCCGCGTCCGGGATCGTGACGTCGGTGCCGTTGGTGCCCGTGCATCCGCCACTGCCGCTGCCGGTCACCGTCAGCGAGTACGTCGCGGTCCTGCTGCCGGACGCGGCGCTGCCGGTCACCGTCACCGGGTACGTGCCGGCGGGGGTGCTCGCCGAGGTGGTGACGGTCAGCGTCGACGACCCGCCGGAGGTGACGGTGGCCGGGCTGAACGAGGCGGTCGCCCCGGACGGCAGGCCGCTCGCGGAGAGGCTGACCGACTGCGCCGACCCGTTGGTGGTGGCGGTGGCCACGCTCGCGGTCACCGAGCCACCGGGCGCGGTGGAGCCGGAGGTCGGCGACACCGAGACCGAGAAGTCGTTGGTCGGCGGCGGGGTGTCGCCGTTGACCACGTAGAGCAGTTGGTTCGGGGTGCCGGTGCCCACATTCGTGATCACGTTCGGGGTGGAGTTGGCCACCAGGTAGTCCCGGACCTGTTGCGGGGTCCACGACGGGTTGGCCGAGAGGACCAGTGCGGCGACGCCGGCCACGTGCGGTGACGCCATCGACGTACCGCTGATCGAGTTGGTCGCGGTGTCGCCGGTGTGCCAGGCCGACGTGATGCTCACGCCGGGCGCGAGGATGTCCACGCAGGTGCCGAAGTTGGAGAAGCTGGCGGCGGCGTCGTTGTTCTGGGTGGCGCCGACGGTGATCGCCGGAGCGGCCCGGGCCGGCGAGTAGTTGCAGGCGTTCTGCCGCTGGCCCAGCGCGTTGCCGTTTCCGGCGGCCACCGCGTAGGTGATGCCGGCGTTGATCGAGTTGATCACCGCGTTGTCGACCGAGGTGTTCGCCCCGCCGCCCAGGCTCATGTTGGCCACGGCCGGCTTGACCGCGTTCGCGGTGACCCAGTCGATGCCGGCGATGACTCCGGCGTTGGTGCCGCTGCCCTGGCAGTTCAACACCTTGACCGCGACCAGCCGGGTGGCCTTGGCGACGCCGTACGCGGTGCCGCCGACCGTACCGGCGACGTGGGTGCCGTGGCCGTTGCAGTCGGTGTTGTTGGTGTCGACGGTGTTGGTGCCCCAGGTCGCCCGGCCACCGAAGTCCGAGTGGGTCGTCCGGATGCCGGTGTCGATGACGTACGAGGTGACGTTCGAGGCGGTGTTCGGGTAGGTGTAGGAGCTGTTCAGCGGCAGGTTCCGCTGGTCGATCCGGTCCAGGCCCCAGGACGGTGGGTTCGTCTGGGTGCCGCTGATCGCGACGGTGTGGTTCTGCTCGACGTACGCCACCGCCGGGTCGGCGGCGATCCGCGCCGCCGCCTTGGCGCTGACCCGGAGTTCCGCACCGCGTACCGCGGCGGTGTAGGTGCGGGCCGTGCTGCCGCCGTGCCGGCGCAGCAGCCGGTCCACCGACGAGCCGACGGCGCTGCGGCCCACCTCGGCGTCCTTGAACACGACGATGTAGCTGCCCTCGACGGCGGTGGCACCGCCGGCACTCCTGACCGTGCCGACCGGCTCGGCCGCCATGGCCGGGCTGGCCGTGGCGACCATGGCCAGCGCGGCCAGGCCGACGAGTACGGTCCTGTGTGGAAGAGCCATCTTCCTACCTCCCTCCGACCGGCACCGATCGTCGACCCGTTCGTGGCAGGTTGATCGATGAAAGCCGATCGAGGTGAGAGTAGTGGTGTGCCCGGAGGCAGATAAACATGCCGGAACTCCCATCACGCCGGTGCGATGGCCCCCTACGGGGACCGGGTACGGGAGGAACGGGGGACGGGCCCGGATTCGCGAGCGCGGAAAGCGGGCAAGTCTGATGGGCATGCAGAGCCATCTCGCCCTCCTGCTCCCGGTCGCCGCCGTCTGGTGGGTCGCCGGATACGTCGCGGACGGGTTGCCCCGGATGACCCACGCCCGCCGGCTGCGCCGGCACGCCGGTTGGTTGCTCGGCCTGACCGGGATCGGGCTCGCCCTGACGGTGGCGCTGCCGATCGCCGGACTGAGCACCCCGGGAGCCACCCTGGCCGACCGGGCGGCGAGCGGACTCACGCTGGCCGCCGTCCCCGCCGCCGTGGTGGCGATCTGCACGGTCCGCCGGGTACGCCGACTGCTGGCCGGCGCCACCACGCTCGCCACGGCACCCCGGACCCCGGCACCGCACGGGTTGCGGGCCGCCGCCGCCCACCCGCTGATCGGTCTGCCGTTGCAGGTGACCGGGCTTGCTCTGCTGCCGGCCCTGATCGCGGCGAGTGGCGTCGGTCAGTTGCTCGGACCCGGTGCGGCCGGGCCGGCGGTCACCGTGGGCGCGTTGGGCGTCGCGGCCATCGGCGTACGCCACGCGCTGCGGCACAACCGGCTCGCCGAGTTGGCCATGCCGGAGCGGGCGGTGACGTCAGCGCAGTCGGCCCGAGCCCTGCACGTATAGCAGTTCCAGGATCGCCCGGGTCGCCTCGAACCAACGGTCCAGCCAGCCGGGCGGCGGCACGCTGCCGCGCGGCGGCAACTCCATCATCAGCCCGTGCATCAGCGGGTGGTCCACCAGCGAAGGGTTCTCCGTCATCGGCCATCCCGGTGGCGGGAACGACCCCTCGGTGAGCGGATTCGGGTCCAGGGACGGTGGGGCGTGCTGCGACTGCGCCGCCGCCTCGCCCCGGACGTCCCGCCCGCCACGTTCACCGTCCGGCGGCACCTCGCTCAACATGCTGTCCCGGCGGGCGCCGCGGTACTGACCGCCGAACCGCTCCGCCTTCGCGGGACCGTTGCTGATGTTCTCTGATCCGATACTCGTCATTGCGTCTCGCCTGTCTCGTTCGGTTACCCGCCCTGCCGGGAGGATGTCGACCAGCGCGTACCGACAGGTACAACGAGACACGGTCGATGTGGCGACGGCAGCCCTCGGGACGGCCACGGGCACCCGACACGACGACGGTCCCCGCCCGGCCGAGCCGGACGGGGACCGTCCACACCGCTTACCGCCAGTCAGCTCCGGCCGAACGCGCCGTCCCTGGTGCCGGCGACGAAGGCGTGCCAGTGCCCCGGGGCGAAGACGAGGGCCGGACCGGCCTTGTCCTTCGAATCCCGGACGCCGACCGCCCCGGTCACGTACGCCACCTCCACGCAGTTGTCACAGTTCGGCCCACTCTTCGAGCTCTTGAACCATGTCGCCTGCGTCAGGTCCACGGAGAATCCTTGCGTCGCCACTTCCACAACGGCTCCTCTGCCAGTCTCGCGATGTACTCGACGGACTCCTCCGGACGTCGGGCCGCTGCTCGAATGTGATCGAAGATGAAGCTGTACTTCTGTAGCTCGTCGCTCTTCTCCAGGAAGAGCCCACCCGTGGCGTTCTCTGCGTACACGACATCCGGATCACCGGGTTCGGGAAAGCTGAGGATCGTGAAGGTGCCGTCCATGCCGGCGTGCGCCCCTACCTCGAACGGCAGGACCTGGAGCGTCACGTTCGGCAGTTGGGCCACCTCCGCCAATCGCTTGAGCTGGTCACGCATGACCATGTCCCCGCCAACCGGACGGCTCAGCACCGCCTCATCGAGCACCACCCACAGATCGACCGGATCATCCTGGGTCAACAACGACTGACGGCCGAGTCGGACACGCACTCGTTGTCGTACCTGTTCGGGGGTGAAGTCCGGACGAGCGGCCTTGATCATCGCGCTGGCGTAGTCCTCGGTCTCCAGCAGTCCGGGTATGACCTGCTGTTCGTACGCCCGGATCGAGCTGGCCGCCGCCTCCAGGCCGACGAACGCACCGACCAGCACCGTGCTGTATGGGTGCCACCAGCCCTTCTGCCGCGCCTCGCGGGCGATCTGCACCAGCTCGTCGCTCTCTGCCCCCACCACGCCATAGATGCGGAGCATGTCCCGGACGTCGCGGGGCGTGGCGGTGGTGTGGCCGGTCTCGATGCGGGAGATCTTCGACGCCGAGCACTCCAACTGCTCTGCGACCGCCTCTATGGTGATGCCGGCGGCCTCGCGTTGGCGGCGCAACTCCGCGCCGAGCCGGCGCCGCCGGATGGTCGGACTGCGGCGCTCGCTCACCCGATGTCACCTCTCGCCTCGACGCGCCGTCGGTTCGACACCCGCCTCGGGCGCGACCGTCGGGGCTGGCGAGCGTACGCGGCGTTGGGGTGGTGCCGGTCGTCGGCCGGCCGCGGCGGCGAAACCGTTCCTCAGTGTGCCGCTCGGGTGGTGGCGCGTTCAAGCGCCGTTTCGTGCGAGCCGCTCACTTATTGGCAAAAGTCTACGTGCAACTTGCATGCAGCACGTCTCTGATGCACTCTGTCCGTATGACCTGGGTTACGCACCGTCTCCGCGCCATCTCCCCCCGTGATCCCCACGGCGGAGGCGCGGACGGGGTGCAGACCCGACCGTCGGCCATGGGCACGGACTCCCCGCACGGGAGCCGGCCGCCCACCCCCGGCGGCGGCTCCGGCGACACCACCTGAGCCCGCACCGGTCGAGCGGCGCGCCACCAGCGTGCCCGGCACCGACCGACGCCCGCGCCACGAACCGGCGCACGAGACACGACCTCGTTGCCGGAGCCGCATCTCCCCCCGATCGCCCCCGCCGACCTTCCCCGTCGGCCAACCCTCTCAGGAGCCCATGTGCTTCCCCGCTCCGGTGACGTACTGCACGTGACTCGCGCGGCGAGTGTCCAGTTCCGCAAGCCCATCCAGTTCCGGGTGATCCGGGTACTCGACCGACCCACCTACGACGGCTGGCTCTGGCTCGAAGGCTACGAGTTGAACGCGGCGGGGGACGCGGTCAACCGGCGTTCGATCTTCGTGCAGCGGGCGGGTCTGGAACAGATCCAGGCCGCTCCGCAGCCGCGTGCGCACACCGTCCGCTCGGCCCGTCGGCCGGTCACCCGAACTCCGATCCGGGTGGGCTGAGCATCACGAACAGCCGCCGTGGGGGCACGCCGACGCCATAGAATCGGTGTGCCCACCCCGGCAAAGTCTCCATCCCGCGCGTCCCGGGCCCTGAACCTGGGATGGCCATGGTCAATCTGCCCACGCGACAGCCCCATCGGTCCCGCATCACCTACGCCTTCGGAGTCCTGGCGCTTCTCGGTGCCGCCACCACCATGCTGGTGTTGGTCCGGGACCCCGCCCTCTCGTCCACTCGACTGGCCGAGCCGGTCCCGGCACCGGAGATCACCGTCGTGCAGACCGAACCGGTCGGCCCGTACGGCGTGACCGGCGGTTGGGACGAGTTCGGCACGAGCGATCAGCCGGGCGGCGCCCCGGCCACCGCGTACGGCGGCTCCGGGTCGGTCGACGATCCGTACCGGGACACCGACCCGTCGGCGCACGCCACCCGTGCCGACCCTCGCCAGGAACTCAGCCGCTCGCTGTTCTGGTCCGGCGTGTTCGGTTTGTCCATCTCGCTGGCCGGGCTGGGACTGGTCGGCACCAGACGCCGGATGTGGTGACCGGCCTCAGGTGGTCGGGCTCGCCGTGACCGTCGGTTCGGTGGTCGGCGCACCGGTCGTCGGCGACGGGCTCGGGCTCGCGGTGGCCACCACCAACCTGATCTCGTCGCCCTCCTCGACCAGCGCACCCGCACCGGGTTCCGTGGCGATCACCGTGCCCGGCGGCTGGTCCGACGGCCGGTACTCCACCTCGTAGCCGAGACCGAGCTGGTCCAGCAGCGCCCGCGCCGCCGCCTCGGAGAGCCCGGTCAGCGGCGGCACCGGGAGTTGGGTCGGGGCAGCGCTGGTGGTCGGCGGTGGCGACGGTGACCGGGTGGTCGGCGACGGTGACGCGGTGGTCGGCGACGCCTGCGTCGTCGGTTGCGGGGACGGTGGCGTCGACCCGTCCTCGTCCAGCGCCTGCCGGACCAGCCACAGGCCCACGCCGAGCAGGACGAGCAGGAGCAGCAGGACGACACCCCAGAGGATCGGCGACCACCAGCGCCGGTTGCCCGGATCGTCGGGGTACCAGTCGCCACCGGCCGGCTCGCCGTCGAAACCGGGCCGGACCGACGGCACCTCCGCCCGCCCCGACCACGCCGCGGAACCGGACCGCTGCGTCGGGGGCAACGGCGCGGTCGCGTCCACCGGCTCCCCGGGAGCACGCCCGAACGGCGCGGTCTCGTCGGGTACGGCGGGATCGGGCGTACGGTCCAGCGGCGCGGTCTCGTCGGGACGTCCGCTGGCCGGCGGGATCGGGCGGGTCCGGTCGTCCGACTCGCCCTCGGGCGGCTCCTGGCGGTCGTCGCTCATCGCACGTCCTTTCCGCCGGTCCGGCGGGCGGCATGGCCCTCGACGGTCAACCTAACGGTTCGTCGGGCCATCGGCCGGCATCAGCGTGTCGGACGCGCGTCTCTACGACTCCTCGCTGGCCTCCGGGCTCGGGGTCGTGCCGCACCAGATCTGGACCACGTCGTTCCATCTCCCGACGGCGCCGCCCGCCGGGTCCTGTGCGGTGACCGTGCCGGACTTCCCGCTCGGGTACCGCGGATAGAAGCCGTCGTCGACGAGTTCGTCCCGCGCCTCACCGCACGAGTCGCCGACCAGGTCAGGTATCGAACTCTCCGGCGCGGCACCGGCCACGGTGACCTTCACGGTGGCCCCGCGCTTCACCGGTAAACCGCCGGCCGGCTCGGTGCTGCGCACGCGGGAACTGTCGCCGCTGCCGAAGACGAACTGCCAGCCCAGGCCCCGGTCCCGTAGTTCCTCCCGGGCCTCCTCGAAGTCCATGCCGACGAGTTCCGGCACCGTCAGGCCGGTGCGGTTCGGCGTGGGCCGGGCGGGCTGGCTGGTCGCTGTCGTCGGCCGGTCGCGCGGCGTCGGCGAGCCTTCGGACGTCGGGGCCCGACTGCCGCTCGCGTCCAGTGTCGTGTCGCGCGGGGGCTTCTGGTCGCCGGCCAGCACCCATCCGCCGGTCGCCCCGATGACGGCGAGGAGCACCGCCGCGAGCCCGCCGCCGATCACCACCTTCGCGCGGTCCGGGCCGGCGCCGGAGCGCACCTCGTCCCGGTCCGTGGATCCGTCCGTCATCTCCGCCCACCGCCCTATCACCGGCGACCGTAGTCGCCGACGCCAAGCACTGTCCGTCACCGTTGCCGGCCGGTGCCGCGCACGACTCGCCGCACCGACCACAGGACGTTACGCTGCCCGGCATGGCCAGACAGGGCTGGGGAGGATCGATCGCCACTGCGGCCGGCGTGGCAGCCGGCGCCGGGGCCGCCCAACTGGGCTTCGGGTATGGGCTCGGCATTCTCAACTGGGCACCGACCGAGGCGACCGCCGGCACCGCGGCCTGGGTGGCGAGCCTGATCTGGGCCACCTGGATCGCCGCCACCTCGACGATCTTCGGCGCGGTCTGCGCGCAACGCCTACGCGACCGCCGCACCGCACCGCAGCCGACGTCCGCCGCACCCCCCGACGCCGGTACGCCCACCGACGCCGGCCCGTCGGCCGCCACCACGCCGCAGCCCGAGACGGTCGGGGCCGACACCGCTCGGACCAGCACCGTCCGGCCCGACGACGCCCGATCCGATTCCGCCGGGTCGACCGACGTTCGCCGGGAGGGCGGTGACGGCGGTGGTCTGCACGGGATCGCGCTGGCCGGTGCCGCCGGGCTGGGCGCGCTGATCACCGTGCTGCTGGTCGCCGTGCCGGCGCGGGTGGCGGAGGTGCCGGACACTCCGTCCCCGCGGGACATGGCCGCCGCCTACGCCGCGATCGGCGTGCTGGTCGGAGTGCTGGTGGCGGTCTGGGCACTGCGCTGCCGGGCCGCCGCCACCAACGTCATCGCCACCGCCGGCTGGCTCTGGCTGCTCGCCGTGGTCGCCGTCGTCGACTCGGTGCTGGCCGGTCGCGGGCTCACCACCGCCCAGCTCGGCATCTGGCAACTCAGCTCGGACAATCCGCAGTTCTGGATCCGGGACTACTTCTATTGGCCGGGCGCGATCCTCTCGCTCGGCTCGGCGCTGCTGATCGGCGCGCTGGCCGCGCGGCACGGCGTACGTCCGGCGCACCGACGGGTCGGTGCCACCGCCTCCGGTGCCGCCGGACCGCTGCTGGTGGCCATCGCCTACTTCCTCGCGGTGCCGAGGCTGACCGCGATCAGCCCGGAGCAGGTGTCGGCCCACCTGATCGCCCCGTACGCGGTGATCGTCGGTATCGGCGGGTCGGTCCTGGTCGCGGCGCTCGCCCAGCGGGCCGCCCGGCGCAGGCAGGAACTGCCGCCCACCGGCGACACACCCCGGGTGCCCCGGCAACGCAGGGCGGCCGACGACACCGGCCTTGCACCGGCGGCCAGCGAGGGTCCTGCGCGCACCCCGACGGCCGCCGACCCGACCGCGCCCGACCCGGCCGGGTCCGGCTCGACGACGACGCTCGACGGACCGGCGGCGGACAGGGCGAAGGAACCCGCGCGCGCCGCGACCCGGAGCCCGGCCCGACGGCGACTCGGCGGCAGGAGCGGCACGGACAGCGGCACCGGGCGGAGCGGAACGGTCGACGACGACGCGCCCGTCACCCCGACGGCCCCCGGCGGCTCGCCGGCCTCCGACGAGGCGTCGCCCACCGCACCACCGGACGGCGGTGCCACCGGTACCGACCCCGCGCCCGAGGGCACCGGTCGGCGCAACCGCCGCAGCCGCTGACCCGGCGGTGCGTGTGCGCGCCGAGGCGCTCGGCGCGACGGGTCAGTCGATGGGCCAGGTGTGCACGGGCTCGTTGGTGCGCTGCAACTCGGCGTAGCGCTGGAGCATGTGGTGCAGGGCGGCGGTCCGGTCCAGGCCGTGTTGCCGTTCGGCGGCCCACACCGCCGCGGTCTGCCAGGCCGCACCGTTACGACCGGTACGACAGCGCTGCTCGATGATGCCGAGCAGGCGGTCCCGCTCCGCCGGGGAGACCCCGAACCCGTCGAGCCCGGCGGCGGCGATCGGCAGCAGGACGTCCAGCACCAGCGTGGTGACCGGCACCTCGCCGAGGCGTGGCCAGTGCAGCACCGCGTCCATGCCCCGTCGGGCGGCGGCGTGGAAGTTCTCCTCGGCGGAGCTGAAGGTGAGCTGGCTCCAGATCGGCCGGTCGGCCTCGGCCAGGCCCCGGGCCAACCCGAAATAGAAGGCGGCGTTGGCCAGCATGTCCACCACGGTCGGCCCGGCCGGCAGCACACGGTTCTCTACCCGCAGGTGCGGGCGGCCGTCCATGATGTCGTACACCGGCCGGTTCCAGCGGTAGACGGTGCCGTTGTGCAGCCGCAACTCGGCGAGCTCCGGTACGCCACCCGCGTGCAGCACCTCCACCGGGTCCTCGGTCTCGCAGATCGGTAGCAGTGGAGGGAAGTAGCGGACGTTCTCCTCGAACAGGTCGAAGATGGACGTGATCCAGCGTTCCCCGAACCAGACCCGGGGCCGTACGCCCTGCGCCTTCAGCTCGTCCGGCCGGGTGTCGGTGGCCTGCTCGAACAGGGCGATCCGGGTCTCCGCCCAGAGTTGGCGGCCGTACAGGAAGGGCGAGTTCGCACCCACCGCCACCTGCACCCCGGCGATGGCCTGGGAGGCGTTCCAGTAGTCGGCGAAGCTGTCCGGTGCGACCTGGAGGTGGAACTGGAGGCTGGTGCAGGCGGCCTCCGGCGCGATCGAGTCGGTGTGCGTACGCAGGCGCTCGACGCCCCGGATGTCGAGCTCGATGTCCTCGCCCCGGGCACCGACGATCTGGTCGTTGAGCACCCGGTACCGCTCGTTGGTGGAGAGGTTGTCCGCGACCAGGTGGCGCTCGGTCAGCGTGGGCAGGATGCCGACCAGGACGATCCGGGTGTCCGAGCGGGCCGCCCGCCCGTTCGCCCGATCCAGGCTGCCGCGCAGGTCACGCTCGTAGTCGGTGAACCCGCCGTTGGAGATGAGCCGGGGGTTGGCGTTCAGCTCCAGGTTGAACTGGCCCAACTCGGTCTGGAACAACGGATCGGCGATGGCGGCGAGGATCTCCTCGTTGCGCATCGCCGGCTCGGCGAGCGGGTCGACCAGGTTGAGCTCGATCTCCAGCCCGGTCATCGGCCGGTCGGCGTCGAACCCGAAGTCGTCCAGCATCAACGCGAAGACGTCCAGACAGCGGCGGACCTTCTGGCGGTACCGGATCCGATCCTCACGGGAGAAGGCGGCTCGGTCGACGTCCCTGCCCATGTTTCCTCCCGGCGCGCGACGCGACGGAACGGTGCCGTTCCGCAGCGCAGTGTGAACCATACTCGGTGAAAGCGCCGAACCGGATGGCCCGAAGATCGGTCCATTGTCGCAGTCCACCCGCCTTGCGGGTGGGTCGGACCCATCGACGGGGCGGGTGAGCCGCTCCCGTGGGCATTCCTACCCGGCCAGGTCCGTGGCGCCACCCACGTCCCTGCTGACAACCTGTGACAAACCGCACCGCGACCGTCACCGGAAACGCCGACGGACCCGCGCGGTCGGCGCGGGCCCGTCGGCGTACGGGGACGATCAGGACTGGCGGATGCCCTCGCCCTCGATCTCGATCTTGATCTTCTTGCCGACCAGCACGCCGCCGGACTCCAGGGCGACGTTCCAGGTCAGACCGAAGTCCTCCCGGTCGATCTCGGTGCTCGCCGAGAAGCCGAAGATGTCCTGGCCGAACGGGCTGCGGCCGACGCCCTCGAACTCGACCTTGAGCTCCACCGGACGCGTCACGCCCTTGATGGTCAGCTCACCGTCGAGCACGAACTCGTTGCCCTCGTGCGACTTCACACCGGTGCTGCGGTACTCCAGGGTGGGGAACTGCTCGGCGTCGAGGAACTCCGGGCTGCGCAGGTGCGCGTCCCGGTCGGCCTGCGCGGTGTTGATGCTGGCGGCCTGGATGGTGGCGCTGACCGTGGACCCAAGGGGCTCCTCGGCGATCGTGATGGTGGCGGCGGCGTCGGCGAACTCACCGCGAACCTTGCTTACCATCATGTGCCGGGCGACGAAGCCCACGCGCTTGTGCGCCGCGTCCAGCAGGTAGGTGCCGGCCGCCGGGATGGTGAGGCCGTTCCACTCGCGGGTAACCGGCTCGGTGCTGCTGGTCATGAGAAACTGCCCTCCGGAAGAGATTGTTTAGTAGCCCAACGACTGCCTGAGCAACTATAGTCGTAGCAATATTCCGTGTGTCAAGTACTGATAGGATGGGCCGGTGGACCCGAACGTGTTCGACGACCCTCGGATCACCGCTGTCGGCCTCCTCTTCGAGGTGCACGCGGGCCTCTCCGCCCGCTTCGCCACGCAACTCGACGAGCACGGGCTGTCAGCGGTCGAGTTCGAGGTGCTGACCCGGCTCACCCGGTCACCCGGCAACCAACTACGGATGACCGATCTCGCCGCGCAGACGTCGCTCTCCACCAGCGGCGTCACCCGGGTCGTGGACCGGATGGAGCGCGACGGTCTGATCACCCGGCGCGCCTGCCCGTCCGACCGACGCAGCTCGTACGCCGTGGTGACCCCCGCCGGTCTGCGCCGGCTCGACGAGAGCCTGCCCGGCCACCTCCGGCTCATCGAGGACTGGTTCACCGGCCAGCTCGACCCGGCGGCGCTGGACGCGCTGCTGGACGGCCTGCGGCAGATCCGCGACGCGGTTCACCCCTGCGCGACCGCCGGCAGCAGTGACACCGCCCCGGAGCAGGAACCAGCCCGGAAAACGCCGGATTCGTCCCCTTGTTGAGTGGCGCGACGCCTCGACCGCACCCGCGCTCCGACCTTCGGTGCCGATCGGTACACCCGAGCGTGACGGCACCGGCAGAAGGACCGGCAGAACCGGACAACGAAACGGCCATACCACCACAAGAGGGACGGACTTCGCGGTAGTCGCTCGCTAATCTCGCTGCAGCGGGGCGCATCGGGGGGAATCGGCGCGGGCGATGAGCGAGGGGTGGTAACAGGGGGCTTCCTCGCCCGCGCCACCTCGGGTTTCCGCCGCCGGTCGGCCGGGCCACGTGCCCGGCCCGCCGTGCTTCTCCGGCACCACCGTCGGGCCGGTCCGGCTCAACGGCGACGACCGACCGACAACGCGTACAACAACTCCTGCTCCTGTGGCAGCAGCCGCACGGCACCCGCGCGGCAGGCGAGGTCCAGTCGATCGAGCACCTCCGGATCCGCCGTACTCGCCGCGAGGCCGACCAGCGCCTCCACCACCCGCCGCCGGTCCCGGTCCTCCCGGTTCATCTCGGCCGCGGCGGTGAACCACTCCACGGCGACCTCCCGGTCACCCCGGTGCCGGGCTAGCTGTCCCTCGATCAACGCGCCGGTCCCGTCCAACGGCCGCAACTCCACGAGCACCTCGGCGGCCTCGGCCGCACGGCCGTCCTGCGCGAGGGCCAGACCCAGCGTGCCCAGCACCCGACGACGGTGCCGGGGCACCCCCAGGTCGGCCAGCGCCGCCAGGACGCGTCGGGCCTCGCCGACCGCGTCGACGTACCTGCCCTCCAGGCGGAACACCTCCGCGACGGTGCCCCGGGCCAGCACCCGCAACCGCTGCTCGCCACACTGGCCACCGAGACGGTCCACGGTGGCCAGTCGACGCCGCGCGGCAGCGAGGTCGGCCACCCGCATCTCGTGCCAGGCCAGGTGGTGCTGCGCGATCGCCATCTGCCGGAGCAGACCGGCCTCGGTCGCCACCGCCAACACCGCCTCCGCCTGCTCCCGCGCCTGTCCCGGTCGGCCCGTCGCGGACAACAGCGCACCCAACACGTTCCGCGCCTCCAACTCGCCCGGCACGTCACCGAGACGCCGGAACGCCGCCAACGCGGCCTGCGCCGTCGGTAACTCCTCACCCGCCGCGCCGTGCTCACCGGCGAGCATCGCGACGCCGAGCGACGCCCAGGCCCGCAGCGCCGGATCGGCATCGGCGGTACGCGGATCGGCGAGCAGCCGCAGCAGCCACTGCCGGCCCAGGACGTCCCGTCCCCGCAGCCGCCACCACCGGGACAACGCCGCCGCCAGGCGCAGTGCGGTCAGCGGGTCGTCCACCGCCGCGTACGCCAGTGCCGAGCTGACGTCGCCGGTGACCTCGTCCAACCGGTGTGCCGCGACGGTCGCACCGGCACCGCTGAGCGCCGGCACGGTCCGCTCCACCAACCGGGTCACCACCCGGGCGTGCCGACGCCGGACCGCAGTCGACTCACCGGCACCGGACGCCTGCTCGACCGCGTAGTCCCGCACGGCGTCGACCAGCCGGAACCGGAACGGTCCGGTGCCGCGTACGCTCAGCAGCCCGAGGTCGAGGAAGCGGTTCAGCATGGGTACCGGGTCGGCGGTCGCCCCCGTCCCGGCCAGCATCTCCTCGGCCATCTCGACCGACCAGCGGTTGCCGAACGCGGCCAGCCGACGCAACGCGGCCCGCTCCTCGTCGGCGAGCAACCGGTAGCTGGTCGCCACCGCGTCGCGGAGCGTCTCCGCCACGGCCGCCCGTGCGTCGTCACCCCGGCTCGGGCCCGGTTCCCACCCGCCGCGTGCCGCGCTTGAGGTGTCCAGGTCCAGCACCCGGTCGCCGTACCGGTCGAGAAGCTCGGTGAGGTCGAGCAGTCGCCCGCGCGCGGCCATCAGCTCGATGGCCAACGGCAGCCCGCCCAGCCGCCGGACCAGCGACGCCAGCGCCGGCAGCTCCGCGTCGGACGGCGGCTCCGGGCGCACCTGCGCCAGCCGCGCGGTGAACAACGCGACCGCCGGATAGGTGGCCAGCGCCCCCGGGTCGGTGCCGCCCGGCGGCGGTACGTCCAGCGGCGACACCGGACGGACCCGCTCCCCCGGCAGCCCGACCGGATGCCGACCGGTGACCAGCACTCGCAGCGACGGCACCCCACCGACGAGCCGGTGCAGCGTGGCCGCCACCGGACCCGGCGCGCGTTCCGCCGCGTCCACCAGCAGTACGGCCCGGCGGTCACCGAGCCGGGCGGCCAACTCGGTGATCCGGGCGGCACCGAACACCGTCACCGAGGCGGCCAGCACGTCGGTGACGTCGGACCCGGCACCGATCAGCACCCCGGCCACGCCACCCGGATGGGCCGGTGCGACGGCGTGCACCGCCGCCAACGCCAGCGCCGTCTTGCCGACCCCGGCCAGCCCCACCAGGCTGATCACCCGGGGGCCACGCGGATCGGTCAACATCGCGGTCAACTCGGCCACGTCCTGCTCCCGGCCGATCAGCTCCGGCGCGGGCGGCAGGCCCAGCGCCGGACCCGGGTGGGATGGCGCGCTCGCGGTGCCCGTCCCCCGCGCGGCGGTGAGGAACCCGGCGCGGGCGGTACCGGTCAGGTCGAGCGCTGCGGCGAGCAGTTCGACGGTGGTGCGCTGCGGTCGTACGGATCGACCCCGTTCCAGGTCACGAACCGTTCGGATGCCGACGCCGGCGCGCACCGCCAACTCGGCCTGGGTGAGGCCGGCGGACAGGCGGTGCGACCGTAAGAGTTCCGGGAGCCCGGCGTGCGTGGCCGGCCCGACCCGACGATCATGACCCGGAGGCATGGCCACGGACACTACGGGCCACACCCGACACTGGACACGGGATCGTCGGCCACCCGACCCGACCGCGAAGAAACCCGACAGCGGCCGACCGGTCGACAGCACTGGACGATCAGCCATTGATCGGGGTGACCGGCGACGGTCACAATGCCGCCCATGTCCCGCGACAGATTGCCGGGCGACCTCGACACCCGGCAGGCCCGCTGGTTGCTGACCCGGCACGCCGGTCTACTCGGCCGTCAGCCGCAACTCGGCCACCCCAGTGGCGTACCGGTGACCCGGCGTACCCACCCGGAACTCACCGGACTGGTGGCGGAGACCGCCGATCGGCTGGGTACCCCGATGCCCGACCGCGTGCTGCTCACCGGCACCCCGACGGTGGACCTGGCCGTCGCACGCCGACGCCGGCATCTGCTGATCGGCCTCCCACTGCTCGACTGCCTCAACGCGACCGAACTGCGGGCACTGGTCGGCTACCGGCTGGCCCTGCTCCGCCACCGCCACTGCGGTCTGGTCGTCGGCCTGCTGCACCTCTGGACCGAGGCGGTGCGCGCCGAGACGTACGAGGAGGGCCGGGACCTGCGCCGGGTCACCGAGTTCCGGCGTACGCTGGCCGGCTTCGCCGCCGAGGTGCAGCGCGACGCCGACGAGGCCGCCGTGCTCGCGGCCGGCGCCGCTGCGGCGGCACGGGCGTTCGCGCTGGCGGACGCCGCCGCGCAGGGGTACACCGACTTCCTGGAGAGCACGGCGCTGCCCGAGCACCGATGGTGGCGGCTGGCCGAGGTGGGCATCAGCGACGTGGACGACGGGTGGCGGCACCTGCTGCGACACGGGACGCCCGACGTCGAGTGGGGTGAGGACGAGGCGCAGGTGCTCGCCACCCTGCATCCCCGGCTCGCCGACGCGCTGCGTGCCCTCGGCAGGACGCCACCGCCGGTGGTGCCGACCGCCCATCCGGTGCCGGTCGCCCCGCTGTCCGGGCGGGAGCGCCGCCGGCTGGCCCGACGCCTGCTGAACATCCCCTATCCGCGCTACATCCGCTGGCACACCTTCGCCGACTCCCCGCCGCGTTGGTGGCTGCGCCGGGCCGCCGGGGAGGCCGGTTCGGTCCGGGCCGACGTGGCTGCGGTGCTGGGTCGACCGCCCGTCGACGACGTCGAGGCCATCGACGTGATCCGGACCCGCCCCCGGGAGGTGCTGGCCGCCGCCATGCACGTGCCGGTGGGCGAGCTGTCCGACGATCCGGGCGACTGCGAGTGGGACGAACCAGCCGCCGCGTCGGTGTGGCTGGTCGAGGAGAACCTGCTGCGCCGTGGCTGGCGGTTGGCACATCCGTCGGTCCGGGGTGTGCTGATCGGGCCGGCGGGCGAACAGGTCGACGCCCGTGCCCTGATCGCCCGTGCCGAACAGGACGCGGCGGACCGTTCGACCCTGCGTCAGCTTATGACGTCGGGCTGACCCGGCCCCGAGGCGCGCTTACCGCCTCGGGTAAGGCCGGACGTCGGAGCGGGCTCACATCCCCAGGTCGCGCGCGATGATCATGCGTTGCACCTCGGACGTGCCCTCGCCGATCTCCAGGATCTTGGAGTCCCGCCAGAACCGGGCCACCGGGTACTCGTTCATGAAGCCGTAGCCGCCGTGGATCTGGGTCGCCTCCCGGGCGTTGTCCACCGCGACGGTGCTGGCGTGCAGCTTGGCGATCGCGGCCTGCCGCTTGAACGGCTCGCCGGCCAGCATCCGCGCCGCCGCGTCGTAGTACGCCAGCCGGGCGGTGTACGCCCGCAGCTCCATATCGGCGATCTTGAACTGGATCGCCTGGTAGTTGCCGATCGGCTGGCCGAAGGCGTGCCGCTCGGCGGCGTACTTCACCGACTCGTCGACGCAGCCCTGGGCGAGCCCGACGGCCAGCGCGGCGATCGCGATCCGGCCCTCGTCCAGGATGCGCAGGAACTGGGCGAAGCCGCGCCCACGCTCGCCGAGCAGGTTCTCCGCCGGCACCCGGCAGTCGTCGAAGGTCAGCTCGTGGGTGTCCGAGGCGTTCCAGCCGACCTTCGAGTAGCCCGGCGCGACGGTGAAGCCCGGCGTCCCGCTCGGCACGATGATGGTGGAGAGTTCCTTCGCGCCGTCCGGTCGGGTGCCGGTGACGGCGGTGACGGTGACCAGCGCGGTGATGTCGGTACCGGAGTTCGTGATGAACGCCTTCGAACCGTTGATCACCCATTCGCCGGTCGTCTCGTCCAGCACCGCCCGGGTCTCGGTGCCACCGGCGTCCGAGCCGAAGCCCGGCTCGGTGAGTCCGAATCCGGCCAGCGCCTCACCGCTGAGCAGCTTCGGCAGCCACTGCGCCTTCTGCTCGGCGGTGCCGAACCGGTAGATCGGCATCGCACCCAGGGAGACCGCCGCCTCCAGGGTGATCGCCACACTGGAGTCGACCCGGGCGAGTTCCTCCAGGGCCAGGCAGAGCGCGAAGTAGTCACCGCCCATGCCGCCGTACTCCTCGGAGAAGGGCAGGCCGAACAGGCCCATCTTGCCCATCTGCCGGACCACCTCGTACGGGAAGGTGTGCTGCTCGTAGTGCTCGGCGATGACCGGCGCGACCACCTCGCGGGCGAATTCCCGCACGCTCTCGCGCAGCGCCTCGTGCTCCTCGGTGAGCCGGAAGTCCATCGGGTTCCTCCTGTGCGGACGTGCCCGCCGGGCGCTCGTGACGCCGGGGCGGTGCCGGTGCTGACTGGTGCCGGGTGAGCTGTCAGACGGGGGTGACGCCGTGCCGGCGGCGGGAGAAGTGCCGCTCCTTGCTCCGGGCGGCGGTGAACCGGCGGACCAGTTCGGCGCGGAGCTGGTGCGGTTCCACGATCGCGTCGACCACCAGTTCGCTGGCCAGCCGCACGATGTCGATGTCCCGCTCGTACTCCGCCCGCTTCGCGGCGACGAACGCGGCCCGCTCGGCCTCGTCCTCGATCGCGGCGATCTTGTTGGCGTAGACGGCGTTCACTGCGGCCTCGGCCCCCATCACCGCGATCTTCGCGGTGGGCAGGGCGATCGTGGCATCCGGCTCGAAACCCGGCCCGGCCATGGCGTAGAGCCCCGCCCCGTACGCCTTACGGACCACCACGCAGATCTTGGGTACGGTCGCCTCGGAGATCGCGGTGATCATCTTTGCGCCGTGCCGGATGATGCCCTGCTTCTCCACCGCACTGCCGACCATGAAGCCCGGCACGTCGCTGAGGAACAGCAGCGGCACGTTGAACGCGTCGCAGAGCTGTACGAAGCGGGTCGCCTTGTCGGCCGAGTCGACGAAGAGCACCCCGCCCTTGAACATCGAGTTGTTGCCGACGACGCCGACGACCTCGCCGTCGAGCCGACCGAAGCCGATGGTCAACTCCTTGGCCCAGAGCGCCTGGATCTCGAAGAAGGAGCCGTCGTCGAGCAGACCCTTGACGTACCGCCGCATGTCGAACGCCTGGCGCTCACTCGCCGGCACCAGGGCGGCCAGGTCCGCCTTCTCGGGCGCCTCGACGGCCTCGGCGGCCGGCGGACGCTGCGTCCAGTTGGCCGGCAGGTAGGACAGGTAGCGCTTGACCACGTCGAGCGCCTCGGCCTCGGACTTGCAGAGGAAGTGCCCCACGCCGGACTCGGCACAGTGCACCTTGGCCCCGCCCATCGCCTCCAGCGTGGTCTTCTCGCCGGTGACCATCTCCACCATCCGGTCGGAGCCGAGATACATGCTGGCGTTGCCGTCCACCATCGCGACCACGTCGCAGAACGCCGGGATGTAGGCACCGCCCGCCGCGCTCGGCCCGAACAACGCGCAGACCTGCGGGATCGAGCCGGAGGCGCGAACCTGGTTCCAGAAGATCTTGCCTGCGCCGCGTCGGCCCGGGAACAGGTCGACCTGGTCGGTGATCCGGGCACCGGCCGAGTCGACCAGATAGACCATCGGCACGCCGGTGTCGTACGCCCGCTCGATGGTCCGGATGATCTTCTCGACGGTTCGCGCGCCCCAACTGCCGGCCTTGACCGTCGAGTCGTTGGCCATCAGGCAGACCTGGCGTCCGTCGATGGTGGCGGTGCCGGTGACCACGCCGTCGGCCGGCAGGCCGTCGGCGAGCGCGTTCGCGTAGAGCCCGTCCTCGACGAACGACCCCTCGTCCACCAGCAGTGCGACCCGTTCCCGGGCGAACATCTTGCCCTTGGTCGCGTTCGCCGCGTGGTACTTCTCCGCGCCACCGGACCGGACCCGCTTGCGTAGCTGCTCCAGAGCCTCACCGTCGAACGTCACGCCGCCCCCTCGCCGCCATCCCGACACCGGCACTCCGGCCCGGGCAACCAGCCTGAACGATCGTTAGGCTAACGCATCGGGAACGGCACCGGCGACCTGCCGGTCTCCGGCGCGCGGCGGACCGTCACCGACCGTCGACACCGCCCGACGGTGGCTCCGGTGCCCGGTCGGGTCGGTCCAACTCCGCGACGTGGGTCGGGTCGAGCACCCGGGCGAGGAACGCCCGGGTCCGTTCGTGCCGGGGAGCGCCGAGCACCTCCTGCGGCGGGCCCTGCTCGACCACCACCCCACCGTCCATGAACACCACCCGGTCGGCGACCTCCCGGGCGAACGCCATCTCGTGGGTCACCACCATCATCGTCATACCGTCCTCGGCCAGCTTCCGCATGACGGTGAGCACGTCGCCGACCAACTCCGGGTCGAGGGCGGAGGTCGGCTCGTCGAAGAGCATCAGCTCCGGGTCCATGGACAACGACCGGGCGATCGCCGCCCGCTGCTGCTGCCCACCGCTCAGTTGCGCCGGGAACGCGTCGGCCTTGTCGGTCAGACCGACCCGCGCGAGGTTGCCCCGGGCGATCCGTTCGGCCTCCGCGCGACCGCGTCGCAGCACCCGACGCTGGGCGATGGTGAGGTTGTCCAGCACGGTCAGGTGCGGGAAAAGGTTGAACGACTGGAACACCATGCCGATGCCCCGGCGGACCCTGTCGATCTCGACGTCGGGATCGGTCATCTCGACGTCGCCGACCCAGATCCGGCCGGAGGTCGGTTCCTCCAACAGGTTCACGCACCGCAGCAGAGTCGACTTGCCGGAACCGGACGGCCCGATGACGCAGACGACCTCGCCGTGACCGACCTCGACGTCGATTCCCCGGAGCACCTCCAACGCACCGAACGACTTGTGCAGGTCGCTGATCCGTACGGCGGGCCGGGACCGATCTTTCGACATCCGGATCACCGGGCTTTCGCGTAACGAAGTTCGAGACGCCGCACCAACTGGGACAGCGGCAACGTGATGAGCAGATAGGTGAAGCCGGCGACCAGCAACGGAGTGGCGTTCACCCGGTCGTTGAGCGCGTCCCGACCGAATTTCGTGATCTCGATGGTCTGCGCGGTCACACCGAGCACGTAGGCGAGCGACGAGTCCTTGGTGAGCAGGATGAGTTCGTTCGTCAGCGGCGGGATCACGATCCGGAACGCCTGCGGGATGATGATGGCGCGCATCGCGGTGAAGTGCGACATGCCGAGCGTACGGGCCGCCTCCATCTGCCCCTTGGGAACGGCCTGGATACCGGCGCGAATGGTCTCCGCCATGTACGCCGCCGCCGTCAACCCGAGGCCGATGGCGATCGAGCCGAACACTCCGCCGGGAATCTCCCGCTCCGGAAAGGCGATCGGGATGCCGTACCCGACCAGGAAGAGCACGAGTAGCGCGGGCAGCCCCCGGAACAACTCGATGTACCCGGTCGCCACCCAGCGGTAAGGCGCCACCCGGGACAGCCGCATCAACGCCAGCAGCGTGCCGAACACGAGACCGAAGGCGAACGCGCCCAGGGTGTAGAGAATCGTGTTGCGCAGCGCGACCGTGATGATCGTCGGGAACATCGATTTGATGATGTCGACGCGGAAGAAGGCGTCGGCGAGCCTGCCCCAGTCGGCGCTGCCGATCACCAGCGCGACGACCGCCACGAAGGCCAGGTACTGGAGCCAGAGGGACAGCCGTTCGCGCTGGCGACGACGCAGCTTCACGGGCGTGGGCCGATCCACTTCTCGTAGACCCGGTCGTAGGTGCCGTCCTGCCTGGCCCGGTCGAGCACCTCGTTGATGGTCTTGAGCAGTTCGGGGTTCTCGTCCTTGCGGACCGAGAAGCCGTACTGCTCACCGGTGTCGAACTCGGCCGCCACCTCGAACCCGCCCGGGTTCTCCTTGATGTACTCGGTCCAGACCGGCAGGTCGTTGATGGCCGCCTCGACCTGCCCGTTGGCGAGCGCCTGCTGCTCGGCGGCCAGGTCCTCGAACTCGACGAGTTCGAGACCCTTCTCGGCCGCGAGCCCGCGCGCGTAGTCGCGCCCGGTGGTGGCGGCCTGGACGGCGACCTTCCTGCCGCGCAGATCGTCCAGCGACTTGTACGGCTTACCGGCCTTGACCAGCATCGCCTGGGTCGCGTCGAAATAGGGCGCGGAGAAGTCCATTACCTTCTGCCGTTCCTCGGTGATCGTCATTCCGGCGGCGGCCACGTCACACTTCCCGGTGTTCAGATCCTGGCCGGACTTGATCCCCTCGAACGGCGTGTCGACGATCCGTTGTTCCACGCCGAGTTCCCGGGCGACCAGGTCGATCAGGTCCACGTCGAAGCCGATCACCGCACCGGCCGCGTCCTTGGACTGGAACGGCGGATACGGCAGGTGCGTGCAAACGGTCAGCTTGCCCTTCTCGACCAGCTTGACGCCGCCGGCCTGGACCTCGCTCTTGTCCTCCTTGGCGCATCCCGCCGTCGCGACGAGAGCGACAACCGCCACTACCAGGCAAACCTTTCGGACCGGGCTCTGCACAGTCACACGGTGTCCCTTCGGATCGTCCCGTTGGCCGGAAGCCACGGCCGTGAGAGCGCACGGTACCTGATCCAGATGTCCGCTGACAGACGTCCGAGGACCAGTTTTCCGCCCCATGGGACACAGCGGGCGGAAGGCACATCTCATCGCCATCAGACAATTTCCTCGAAGCCGCCGACCTCCGCGCCGACACCTGCTAAGACGTACAGCCGTCAATGCGTTGACAGGCGAGCGAGAGCGCCGTTAGGGTCCGACCCGGGTCAATGGAGACCTGCCACTCGCGCCCTCGGCAGGCACCGCCGGGAACGCGGAAGCACACCTCGGGGGAGGTGCCCTCAATGGCATCCTCATCTGCGCTTTGACGATTCTCGGAATGGAGCGCGTCCGCCGCGATCCCGCTGAGGTCGGCGCTCTCCTCACAGGACCCACCCGACCACGTCCGCTACACCGGACCGTGGTCGACCTCGTCGACGAAGCCGTACGGCGTCACCCGGACGCCGACGCGGTCGTCCATCCCACCGGCGCGCTGACCTACCGGGACGTCGACCGGCTGGCCGACGTGGTCGCCGCCGACCTGCTCGCCCACGGCGCACGCCGGGGAGACTTCGTCGCCCTGCTGCTCGACGATCGCGTCGAGCAGCTCGTCGCGATGCTCGGCACCATGCGTTCGGGCGCCGCCTTCGTGCCGTTCGACCGGGCCTGGCCCGCCCAGCGGCTGCAACGGATGCTGCACGACCTCGCTCCCCGGGCGGTCGTCGGCGCGCCACCGTCGGCCACCGACCGGCCGGTGATCGGCGTACGGACCGACCCGGACGCCGCCGCCGGACCGGCCGTCGCGGCGCGGCCCCGCCCCGACGACCCGATCTACGCGTTCTTCACCAGCGGCTCCACCGGGCTGCCCAAGTGCGCGGTCAACCTGCACCGGGGTCTGGTGAACCGCTTCCTGTCGATGACCGAGCGGTTCGCCGCCGACGGCGCGGTGGTGCTCCAGAACTCCGCACACACCTTCGACTCGTCGATCTGGCAACTGCTCTGGCCGCTGACCCGAGGCGCCACCGTGGTCATCCCGGACCGCACCGGCATCCTCGACTTCGACGCCACGCTGGCGCAGATCCACCGGCACCGGGTCACCATGACCGACTTCGTGCCGAGCATCTTCGACCTGCTCGTCGAACGCCTGCGCAGCCGACCGCAGGACCGGCGCCTGCTGTCGTCGATGCGGCAGGTCTTCATCGGCGGTGAGGCCGCCAAGCCCCCGGCCGTACAGGCGTTCCGGCGGATGTTCCCGGACGTGCGGGTGACCAACACCTACGGGCCCACCGAAGCCTCGATCGGCTCGGTGTTCCACGCCGTCGGCGACGACGACCGACAGGTCATCCCGCTCGGCCTGCCGCTGCCGAACACGGCCGTGCTGCTGCTGGACGAGCACGGCGCACCCACCCCGCGCGGCGACGTCGGCCAGATCCACCTGGCGGGCGTGTGTCTCGGCGCGGGCTACCACGGCGACGCGGCCCGCACCCGCCAGGTGTTCGTGCCGAACCGCTACCCCGGGGTCCCCGGCGACCTGCTCTACCGCACCGGGGACTTCGGCTGGGTACGCGACGACGGCCTGCTGATGTTCACCGGCCGGCGCGACGCCCAGGTCCAGATCGCCGGGGTACGCGTCGACCTCGGCGAGATCGAGTGCACCCTCGCCACGCTGCCCGGTCTGCGCCAGGTGAAGGTGCTGGTGGACGAGGCCGGTGCCACCGCCGCCCTGGTCTGCTTCTATTCGGCGGACGGCGAGGTCGGCGAGGAGACGCTGCGCGAGCACGCCCGTGCCGGACTGCCCGGTGAGCTGGTGCCCGGCCGGTTCGTCCGCCTCGACGGCCTGCCGTTGCTCGCCAACGGCAAGGTGGACCAGCAACGCCTGCGCGGGCACCTCGCGGAGGCACCGGCGGGCAACGGCGGGCCCGGTCCGACCTATCCGGCGGGGAGCGTCGAGGCGCGGATCGCCCAGATCTGGGCCCGGGTGCTCGGCTTCGGCGCGTACGACGGGGACTTCTACTGCCTCGGCGGGACCTCGCTCGGCGCCGCCCGACTCGCGGTCGACCTGGAGCGTACGTTCGGAGTGCGGCTCGCCGCCCGCGACCTGGTCCGGGCCTCCACCATCGCGGCCCAGGCGGAACTGGTCCGGGGCGGCCGGTCCCTGCCGGTGCCCACCGCCGTGCCGCCCGAGCTGGCCCGGGACGCCCGGCTCGGCGACCTGGGCACCGCTTCGCCGCGACCGGCCGAGGATCCGGGCGCGATCCTGCTGCTCGGGGCGACCGGTTTCGTCGGCGCACAGGTGCTCGCGGCCCTGCTGGCCCACGGCGACCGGCCGGTGGTCTGCCTGGTCCGGGCGGCCGACGACGAGGCCGCCTCGGATCGGGTGGCCGCCGCGCTGGCCGCGACCGGGACGGCTGCGGTACATCGCTGGTCCGCGCTCGCCGGTGACCTGGCCCGACCGCTCCTCGGTCTTCGCGGTGACGACTGGCGGCGGCTGTGCCACCAGGTCGGCACGATCGTGGACGCGGCGGGCCGGGTGGACACCCTCCGCGACTACCTCGATCTGCGCGACACCAACGTGCACGGCCTGCGGACGCTCGTCGACCTCGCCGGCACGCAGGTCCGCAAGAGGCTGGTCACGCTCTCCACCACGACGGTCCGGAGCACACCCGGTACGCCGTTGGCCGAGTCGTTCCTCGCGCCCACGTCGGCACCGCCGGTCGACGGCTACAGCCAGTCCAAGTGGGTCGCCGAACAGCTCGTCCGGGGTGCCGCCGCACAGGGCGTACCCGCGACCGTCGTCCGGCTCGGTGAGGTGGCGGCGCACTCCCGTACCGGCTCCGCCAACCCGCGCTCGTCGGTGACCATGGTCCTGCGGCTCTGCCTGCGACTCGGCGTACGCCCGTCGACCCGGCTGTGGGTGGACTGGACACCGGTCGACGTGGTGGCCCGGATGGTGGCCGCGCTCGCCGACCCGCAGCGCCGCACGCCCGCCGAGGGTGTGCTGAACGTGGTGGCACCCGCCTCCGTCGCCGTCGCCGACCTGTTGGCCCGGCTACGCGTCGGGGACGGGCCACTGCCGGAGATCAGCTACGACGAGTTCCTCGACCGGGCCGCCGACGCGGTCGGCGACGACGAGGTGGCGCGCTGCCTCGCCGTCCTGCGTCCCCGCGCCGCGGCGGCGACCGAGCCACTGGCCGAGGTGGTCCACGACGCCCTGGTCGGCACCGAGACACCCCAGGCCACCCGGCTGGCGCGGGGACTCGGCCTCGACTGGGGCACCAGCCGGGACAGGGAGATCGACGTGATGATCGACCGTCTCAACCGGACGTACCACGCAGCGGTGGGCCGTCCTCATCTGTCCAGCGGGACAGTTCAGTGAACCGCGACCAACGGGTCCAGGAGACGCCATGAAGGTCAATCTCTACTACGCACCCTACCCCTCGCAGATCTTCCAGGGCGAGAGCGAGCCGATCAACACCGAACGGCCGCACAACCCGAAGAGCGCACTGACCACGATCGCCGCCGGGCTGCGCGCGTACGCGCCGCACTTCGGCTACTCCTGCGACATCGAGATCGTCGATCTCCAGCTCGGCGGGCAGCGGGTGAAGTACAAGTCGCTCCCGTACGGCCCGCGGGTCATGGACTGCTACCGGTACGGCACCCCGTTCGAGGAGGCCGACGAGAAGATCCGCGCGGCGGACGTACACGGCATCACCTGCAACTTCACCAACAGCGCGCAGATCGTGGCCGACCTGGCGCTGCACATCAAGCGGATCAATCCCAAGGCGATCGTGGTGGTGGGCGGGGTCGACTGCACCGCCCGCCCGCAGTACTACCTGGCCCGGGGTGCCGACGCGGTGGTGCGCGGGGAGGGCGAGCTGACCTTCGCGCGGCTGGTGGACGCGGTCTACCACAAGCGGGACCTGTCCACGGTGCCGAACATCTCGCTGCCCGGCCGGCTGATCCCCAGCAAGGTCGACTCCTCCGAGACCGTGCCGATGGACTCGATCGAGCCGATGGCGTTGGACCTCATCCCCGACCTGTCCATCTACGACGACACCGCCGAGGGGCCGCCCCCCGCGGGCGTGCAGGGCAACTTCATCTGCTGGGAGACGTCCCGGGGATGCGCGTGGCGGTGCTCGTTCTGCACCGCGCCGTCGCGGGGCGGCTACCGCTACATGAGCCTGCCGGTCATGGAGAAGCACCTCCGGGTCTTCCAGGAGTACGGCATCAAGACGATCGTCTGGCAGGAGGACAACCCGCTCTCCCGGATCCAGCAGAACGGCGCGGGCCGCTACCTGTACGACTCCGGGCGCGAGGACGTCCTCGCCATGTTCCGGATGTTCCGCGAGTACGGCTTCGCCTGGGAGTTCGCCAACGGCATCGAGTTCGGCAAGTTCATGCAGAACGGCAGCTTCGACCACGAACTCGCGGACGCGCTGCTGGGCAGCGAGACGGTCGACGGTCGCTGGGTCGGCTGCTACCGGGTGCAGATCCCGCTGGACAACATGAACGTCAAGAAGCGCCGGTTCCCCAAGCTGCTCGGCTTCGACGAGCAGGTGAACGTGCTGGCCACCATGCTCACCGACCACGGCGTCGGCCACCAGACGTACGACCTGTTCATCGGCTACCCGGAGCACGACCGCGAGGGCATCGACATCTTCACCGACTACTGCATGCGGTTGAAGGAGGAGCTGACCTCGGTCGGCAAGGGCAGGTACAAGCCGTACTTCAACGTGTTCAACCTGTCGCTGCTGCCGGGTGCCCGCGACTGGGTCACGCTGCGCTCGCTGCTCCAGTTCGACATCGACGAGAACCCCGAGGTGATCGGGATCTTCCTGTCGGCCATCAACACCGACCACTTCACCTACTGGGACATCTACCAGAAGCGTCTCGAAATGACGAACATGCTCAACGACCGCGAGATGCACCGTCTCTACGACGGCATCTACGCGGGTTGACGGGAGGTACGGCCATGCGCGTCACCCTCTTCTACGCCCCGTACCCGGGGCAGTCGTTCCGGGACGAAGGAACCACGATCAGCCCGGTCCGGGTCCGCAACCCCAAGAGCGCTCTCGTCACGTTGGCCGCCGGAACGCGCGCGTATCTGCGGGAGTGGGGTGTCGACGCGGAGTTCCGGATCGTCGACACCCAGGTCGACGCCGGGGAGCCCGAGCACTACGCCTCGTTCGCGTACGGGCCCCGCACCGTCGACTGCATCCGCTACGGCGGCGCCTTCGAGAACTACGCGGACGAGGCCCGGGCCGCCGACGTCATCGGCATCTCGAACAACTTCACCAACTCGGCCCGGGTGGTGGCCGACTTCGCCAAGTTCCTCAAGAAGATCAACCCGGACGCACTGGTCGTGGGCGGCGGGATGGACGTCACCGCCCGGCCCGAGTGGTACCTCGCCAACGGCTTCGACGTGGTGATCCAGCTCGAAGGCGAGCAGACCTTCGCCCGGGTGATCCAGGCCCGGGCCACCGGCAAGCCGATCGAGGAGTCGGTGCTGAGCCGTCGGATCGGCGACGGCCTGGTCATCATGGGCGGCCCCCAGCTCAACCTGGCCGAGCTGCCGCCGATGGCACTCGACCTGATCGACGACCTGTCCGTCTACGACGACACCGGCGAGGGCCAGCCGCCGATGACGGTACGGGCGCCGTTCACCTGCTTCGAGACCTCGCGCGGCTGTTACCGGACGTGCTCGTTCTGTGCGACGCCGATGCGCGGGCACTACCGCTACATGAAGCCGGACGTGGTGCGTCGACACTTCGACTACTTCCGGTCGGTCGGCATCTCGAACATCCTCTTCCAGGAGGACAACACGCTCTCCCGGATCCAGCGGTCCGGCCGGGGCACGCTGCTGCACGACTCCGGCCGTGAGGACACGCTGGAGATCTTCCGGATCGCCCGGGAGTACGAATTCTCCTGGGAGTTCGCCAACGGGCTCGAATTCGGCAAGTTCCTGGACCTCGGCGAGGTGGACCGGGAACTGATGGAGACGCTGTTCTGGAACGACACCAGCGGCGACCGGTGGATCGGTTGCTATCGGGTCCAGATCCCGTTGGAATACCTCGGTGACGAGCCCACCCAGAAGTTCCGTAAGCTGCGTCCGTTCCAGGAGCAGATGCGGATCATCACGTCCATGCTGGACCTGGGCGTCCGATACCTGACGTTCAACATGCTGATCGGGCACGACGACGATGACCAATCGATGATCGACATGTACCTGGACCGGTGCCTCGAACTCAAGGACCGGCTGGTCGAGGCCAGTCCCGAGGCGACCAACTACTTCAACGTGTTCAACCGGACACTGCTGCCCGGCACCGCCGACTTCCGGAAGAAGGCGGACCGGCTCGCCTTCGACATCGAGCAGACCCCGGAGGTGATCAGCGTCTACCTCTCGCCGATGCCGTCCAAGCACCTGTCCTACTACGAGTTGTTCGAGCAGCGGCTCCGGCTCACCGAGGCGCTGAACGGATCGCTGATCGACCAGTACGACGGGATCTACCGGCCGCGTGCCGGTGCCGACGCCGCCCCGGTGGCCTGATTGGACGCCCGTGTCGCTGGTTGACGCCGTCGGGCGGTACGTCGAACTCTGGCGTACCCCCGGCGTACCCCGGGTGATGCTGCCCGCGATGCTCGCCCGACTGCCGGTGGCGATCGAACCACTCGCGATCTTCCTGCACGTCAGTGAGAAGACCGGGTCCTACTCGGCCGGTGCGACCGCGCTCGCCCTCTTCTCCGGCGGCCTGGCGGTCGCCTGGCCGGTGCACGGGCGACTGATCGACCGCCACGGGCTGCGTCGGGTGCTGCCGGTGCTGGCCATGCTGCACGCGGTGGCACTGGTCGGGTTCGTCGCCGCGAACCAGGGGCCCGGCTGGATGCTGATCTCGTCCGTGGTGCCGGTGGCGCTCACCATGGCGCCGGTCGGCTCGACCGTCCGGGCGGCCTGGGCGCTGATCCTGCCGCCCGGGCCGAAGCTGAACACCGCCAACGCCCTGGAAGCGGTGCTGATCGAGGTGTTCTTCGTGATCGGGCCGGCGGCGACCGGCCTGTTCACCAGCGTCTTCAGCGCGTTGGCCACCACTCTGCTGGCCGGCGGCATGCTGGTGGTCGGCTCGCTGCTCTACGGCAGCGCCCCGGCCGTCGCCACGCTGCGCAAGCCGGGCGAGGCGGCGGAGGCCGAGGCGACGACCGGCGACGGTCCCGGGCGCACCCGGCGGCCGTGGCGGATCCCGGGCGTGGTGGCGATCCTGGTCGCCGCCGGTGCCGCCGCAGCCGCCTTCGCCGTCCTGGAGGTCGCGGTGCCGGCCACCGTGTCGGCGCACGGCAGCACGGCCGCGACCGGGGTGGCGCTGCTGTCGCTGCCACCGGCCGCGAGCGTCCTCGGCGGGCTGGTCTGGGGGGCGCGACAGCACACCCGCCGAGCGGTGAACCGCTACCTGGTGCTGCTGGCGGTGGCGCTGGCCTGCATGATCCCGCTGGTCTTCGCCACCTCGATCCCGGTGCTCGCGGTCTGCCTCTTCCTCGCCGGCCTGCCGTTGGCGGCGCTCAGCGCCGAGGAGTTCGGGCTGCTCGGCCAACTGGTGCCCAAGACGGTGATCAACGAGTCGTTCGCTCTGGCCGCGACGATGATGGCGGTCGGCAGTGCGGCGGGCACCCTGCTGGCCGGCGCGGTCCTGGGCTGGTTCGGCCCCGCCGAGGCGCGTCTGCTGTCCCCGGTGGCCGCGCTCGTCGCGCTCGCGACCGTCTTGTGGGTGCGGGATACGCTGAGTCGCGTCGATGCCCCGGTCAGTGTCGGCAGCGCATCGTGACCGGCTGAGTCACCAGTCGCCGGGCACCACCGGGCCGGGATCCGCAGCAGCAGCGAGGGGGGACGCGTGTCCGGTTTCGGGGGGAGCGACTACTACGGCGTCCGCAGGTGGGAGATGTCCACCGAGGAGGCGCTCGACCGGGCCTGGGTCGGTGTCGACGACGTCGACCTGGTGATCGTCACCGATCCGGCCCGGGACCGGTGGGCGGATCTGACGGCGTCAGGTTTCCGACTCAAGCCACGCTGGGTGACCTGGGGACGGCGTACGCCGGAGCGGACGGCGGACTTCCTGGCCGCCCTGCCGAAGGCGGAACGGCAGAACGTCCGCCACGCGCTGCGGTACGTCGAGTCGGCGGGGCTCGACGTCGAGGTGCACGACCGGATCGACCCGGTCCTGTTCGACGAGTTCCTCGACGTCTACGACGCGCAGATCGCCGCCATGCCGTACGGCCTGCCCGCCGCACACGCGGTCGCCGCCACCGAGGCCGGGCTCGCCGACTTCGTACTCGTCACCGCCCGGTCCGCCGGTGAACTGGTCGGCGCGGTGATGTGCCGGGTCACGCCCGAGGCGCTGCGGGTGGCCTTCTCGGCCGCCCGGCCACAGGCCCGACGAGGGATGATCAGCCGCGCGCTCTACGTGGCCGCGTTCGAGGAGAGCGCCCGGCGCGGACTCCCGTGGATCTCGCTCGGCACCGACCCGACCCTGTACGGCCACATCGCGCAGGCGGGGCTGTTCAGCTTCAAGAGTCGCCTCGGGTTCGTACCGGTCCCGCTGCACCACCTCGACCCGGACGACGACGGCTGCGACGAGGCCGAGTTGGTGCTGCGTACCGACCGGCTCGCCGACCCGGTGCTGAGTCTCTGCTACGCCCGACCGCCCGACCGGGCGGCCACCTGGACGGACCCGCTGCCGATGCGGCTGGACGTGCTGAGTCCCGCCGTCGGGCTGGACCTGCGTCCGTACCGGGCGTCGTTCGTGACCGAGGTGGTCGCGGCACCCCCGCACGGAGTCCCCGGCCACAGCGTCGACACGACCACCGCCGACACCGACGAGACCATCGTGATCGTCGACCCGTTCTCCACCGGCGCGCTCCTGGCACCCGAGTTCGCCCGGCACGGTCGGCGCTGCGTCGCCGTCCTCACCGGCACGATCAACGAGCGCTACGCCGCCGGGCTGCGCCGGGAGCAGTTCGTCGACGTGCTGACCGCGTCCGGCGAGGGTCCGGCGGCCCTCCGGCAGCTCGCCGACCGGCTCGTACCGCTGCGGCCGGGCCACGTGATCCCGGGCTGCGAGTGGGGCGTCGACCTGGCCGACGACCTCGCCGCCGAGCTGAGGCTGCCGGGCAACTCCCGGACCGACGACCGGCCCCGGCGGCAGAAGCCGGCGATGATGGCCGCCGCCGCCCGCGCCGGCCTGCGGGTGCCGCTGGGCACCCAGGTCCGCAGCATCGAGGAACTCGACGAGTGGCTGGCCGCGGCGCGGGTGCTCCCGGTCGTGGTCAAGCCCGCCGCCAGCGCCGGTTCCGAAGGGGTGCACTTCTGCGCGGACGGCGCCGAGGCCCGGTCGGCGGCGGGCAAACTGCTCGGCTCGGCCAACGCGATGGCCCAGGTCAACGACTCGCTGCTGGTGCAGGAGCAGTTGGTCGGCCAGCAGTACTTCGTCAACAGCGTGAGCCTCGACGGCCGGCACCACGTCCACGAGATCTGGCGCGACGACCGGATCTTCGTCGACGGGCGGCCGGTGTACGACCGGCAGGTCCTACTGGACGGCGCGGGCGAGATCCAGGACCGGGTGCGGATCTTCGTCGAGCGGGTCCTGGACGCGCTCGGCGTGCACGACGGGCCGGCGCACACCGAACTCTTCGTCGACGACCGGGGGCCGGTGCTGATCGAGTCCGGTGCTCGCCTCGAAGGGGGCGTCACGCCGGACGGGCCGAGGCAGGCGACCGGGGAGAGCCAGCTCTCGCTGACCGTGGAGCGGTACGCCGCTCCCGAGCGCTTCCGTCGCCGTCTCGGCACCGGCTACCGCCGCCACCGCGCCCTCATGGTGGTCTGCCTGGTGGCCCCGTACGACGGTCTGATCGCCGACGGCGCCGCCGACCGCCTGGCCGAGCTTCCCTCGGTGTTGTGCGGGTCGGCGTTGAACCTGCTGCCGGACACGCCGGTGCACCGGACCGTCGACCTGTTCACCTCGCCCGGCCACCTCTACCTGATCGCCGACGATCCGAGCCGTCTGGAGGAGGATTACCAGCGCATTCGTGCCCTCGAACAGGACGCTCTCTACAAGCACAGGTAGGGGCCGATCTTCGTTGAGTGGACGGATATCCTGTGCGCTGATCTCCTGAATGAGGAACAGATGGACGAGTTCACCTATCGCGACGGCACGCTGCACTGTGAAGGGGTCCCGCTGACCTCGGTGGCCGAGCGTTTCGGCACACCCACCTACGTCTATTCGGCGAGCACCCTGATCGACCACTACCGTCGCTTCGCGAAGGCGTTCGACGCGGTCAACCCGCTGGTCTGTTTCTCGGCGAAGGCGCTGAGCAACGTGCACCTGCTCCGCCTGCTCGGTCGGGAGGGCGCCGGTGTCGACGCGGTCAGCGGCGGCGAACTGCACCGGGCGATGCTGGCGGGCGTAGACCCGGAGCGCACCGTGCTCGCCGGGGTCGGCAAGTCGGAGGCGGAGCTGCGCGAGGCGGTCGTCCGCAACATCCGCTGCATCAACGTCGAGTCCGAGGCCGAGGTCGAGCTGCTGTCCCGGATCGCCCGCCAGGAGGGCAAGCGTCCCCGGCTGGCGATCCGCGTCAACCCGGACGTGGCACCGGACGACCGGACCCCGGCACGGACGACCACCGGGACCCGGGGCGGCAAGTTCGGCGTGGACATCGACCGCGCCGGGGCGCTGTTCACGAAGGCCGCCACCGACGAGGCGCTGCGCATCGAGGGCTTCCACGTCCACCTGGGCAGCCCGATCTTCGACCCGCAGGTGTACGCCACCGCCCTCGATCGGCTGCTGGCCCTGGTGGCCCAGCTCGAACAGGCCGGGCACCGCATCACCACGCTCAACCTGGGCGGTGGTTTCCCCGCCGAGTACGTCGACCGCACCGCGCCGAGCTGGGACGACTTCGCCGAGGCGATCATCCCCCGGCTGACCGGGTTCGCCCGGCTCGGCGGTCAGGTCATCTTCGAGCCGGGTCGGACGATCGCCGCCAACGCCGGTGTGCTGGTCAGCACCGTCCGCTACCTCAAGCAGGCCGGTGAGCGGCAGCTCGTGGTGCTCGACGCGGGCATGACGCACCTGGCCCGGGCGGCGATGTACGACAGCTACCACTTCATGTGGCCGGTCCAGCCCCCGGCGGACGCCACGCCGGTCTCCCGGGACGTCTCCGGCCTGGCCGGGCTGACCTCGTACGACGTGGTGGGCCCGATCTGCGAGTCCAGCGACTACCTGGCGCGGGGTCGCTCGCTGCCCGAGCTGGAGCCCGGCGCGCACTTCGCGATCTTCACCGCCGGGGCGTACGGCATGACGATGACCAGCAACTACAACAGCCAGCAGCGGCCCGCCGAGGTGCTGGTGCACGGCGACCAGGTGACGTTGATCCGCCGCCGGGAGACCTACGACGACCTGGTGGCTCTGGAACTGTTCGACGACGGCGTCAGCCAGGGGAGTTGATGGACGACCTGTCGGTCACCACCCGACGTTCGGTCACCGAGATCGGCGAGGACGTGTGGAACGGTCTCGCCGCCGGTGACGGCTTCTACCTCGGCTACCCGTGGGTGGCCTGGTCGGAGACCGACAGGTCGTTCGACACCACCTACCTCGTCGTGCAGGACGCGGCGGGCACCACGCTGGCGGCGGTGGCCACCTACCTGTGGCACGGCGCGAGCGTGCCGTCGATGAACCTGGCCTACAGCCCGAGCCACATGGCCGAGGAGAACCTCGGGCGGTCGCTGTCGCCCGAGGAGCACGCGGCGTTCCTGCCGGTGCTGCTGGTGGGTTCGCGGGCCGGCTACCACGGTGCGGTGGCGATCGCCGACGATCTCACCGCCGACCGGCGCGACGCCGTGCTGACCGCCCTCTTCACCGAGGTCGAGGCGTTGGCGGCGCGGCTCGGCGCGGCCAGCGTCGCGCTGCTCTACACCCCGGTGGCGAACGTCGAGGCGTACCTCGCCGCCTGGACGCGGGCGGTCGGCCCGGACGGTCCGCCGCCGGTGGCCGCGCCGCTGTCCGCCGAGGCGGTGCTGCCGGTGCACGTCGGCGAGGGCTCCGCCGCGACGGCCGGACGCCGCGAGTGGCGGCGGGAACGCCGCCGGTACGAGGCCGCCGTGGACCGGGTCGAGACGGTGCCGCTCTCCGCCTGCGTGGACGTGATCGCCCCGCTGCTCGGCGCGACGCAACGCAAGTACGGCGGCCCGGACACGGACGCCGACATGCACGCCTACTTCGCCTCGCAGGTGCCGTCGCTCGACGCGTACAGCCACGTGCTCCTGGAGTACGCGGGCGACACCGTGGTCGGGTTCAGCCTCAACTACCTGTGGCCCGACGGGGTGTACGTCCGCGCCGCCGGGTTCGCCGAGGGGGCCGCGCCCTACTCGTACTTCAACCTGAGCGTGTACCGACCACGGGAGCTGGCGGCGGAGCGCGGCCTGGGCCTGGTCCACCTCGGCGCCGGCACGTACGGCGCCAAGCGCGCCCGGGGCGCCGAACCGCGCTGGACGGCCGGTCTGGTCCGGCCGCCGGTCGGTGTATCCGCCGAGATCGTGCGTTCCTTCGCGTCGCCCGGCTCCGACCATCAGCAGGCGGTACGCGTGTGGGGCGACGACACACCCCCTCAACCCCCTCGGGCACCGGAGAGGTGACACATGCGCTACCGCAGGTTCGGCCGACTGGGCTGGCAGGTCAGTGAGGTCTCGTACGGCATGTGGGGCGTCGGCGGTGGTCTGCACGGTTGGACCGGCGTCGAGGACGACGAGAAGGTCGCGGCCCTCCAGCGCGCCGTGGACCTGGGCTGCAACTTCTTCGACACCGCCTGGGTGTACGGGCGCGGGCACAGCGAACGGGTGCTGGGCGAGCTGGTACGCGCCAACCCGGACACCCGGCTGTACGTCGCCACCAAGGTGCCGCCGAAGGACATGCGCTGGCCGTCGACCCGTGAGTCCACCCTGGACGACGTCTTCCCGCCCGAGCACATCGAGGAGTACGTCCACACGAGTCTCGGCAACCTCGGCCTGGACGCCATCGACCTGTTGCAGTTGCATGTCTGGGAGGACTCCTGGGCGGACGACCCGCGCTGGCAGCGGACCCTCACCGGGTTGCGTGAGCAGGGCCTGATCGGCGGCATCGGCATCTCGGTCAACCGCTGGGAGTCCTGGAACGGCGTCCGCGCGTTGGCCACCGGGCTGGTCGACGCGGTCCAGGTGATCTACAACATCTTCGACCAGGCGCCCGAGGACGACCTCTTCCCGGCGGCGGCGGAACACGACGTGGCGGTCATCGCCCGGGTGCCGTTCGACGAGGGCACCCTGACCGGCACGTTGACGACGGAGACGACCTGGCCGGACGGAGACTGGCGCAACTCGTACTTCGTGCCGGAGAACCTCGCCGCCAGTGTCGCGCGGGCCGAGGAGTTGCGCGGGGACCTGCCGAGCGGGATGCCGATGCCGGAGGCGGCGCTGCGGTTCATCCTCGCCGAACCTCGGGTCGCCACCGTCATCCCCGGCATGCGCCGGGTCACTCACGTCGAGCGCAACCTCGCGGTCAGCGACGGGCAGCAGCTCGACCCGGCGCTGCTGGAGACCCTGCGCGGGCACCGGTGGTCACGCCAACCGACCTGGTGGTCCCAGTAGCCGGGTCAGGTCGGGGACGGGGTCAGCCGGGTACGCGGACCGGCGCGCAGCACCCCGGAGGGCAGGCGTCGACCGGTCAGTTCCTCGGCCAGCTCGGCCACCTCGATCAGGGCGTCCAGGTCGATGCCGGTGTCGACGCCCATGTCGTGCAGCATGTGCACCGCCTCCTCGGTGGCCAGGTTGCCGCTGGCACCGGGCGCGTAGGGGCAGCCACCCAGGCCACCCACGCTGGCGTCGAACTCCGTCACACCCAGTTCCAGGGCGGTCAGCAGGTTGGCCAACGCCGTACCCCGGGTGTTGTGGAAGTGCAGCAGCACCGGCACGTCCGCGTCGCGGTCGCGTACGGCGGTGACGAGGTCACGGACCCGTCGGGGCGTACCCATGCCGGTGGTGTCGCCGAACGCGACGCGGTCGGCGCCGTCGCGGACCACGCGGTCGACGATGGCGGCGACGCGGGCCGGGTCGACGTCCCCCTCGTAGGGGCAACCGAAGCTGGTCGCGATGATCACTTCGGCGGTGGCTCCGGCCTGGTGCAGCAGGTCGATCAGCTCGGCGATGTCGTCCAACGACTCGTCGGTGCCCCGGTTGACGTTGCGGCGGTTGTGCGTGTCGCTGGCCGAGACGACCACCTCGATCTCGGTGAAGCCGGCGGCCAGGGCGCGCTGCGCGCCTCGGGTGTTCGGCACCAGCGCCGAGTAGCGGACCCCGTCGACCTTCGCCGCCCGCTGCCACACCTCGTCGGCGTCGGCCATCTGCGGGATCGCCCGGGGGTGCACGAACGACACCGCCTCGATCCGCCGTACGCCGGTGCGGGAGAGTGCGTCGAGCAGGCGTACCTTGGCCTCGGTCGGGATCGGCTCCTCGTTCTGTAGCCCGTCTCGCGGCCCGACCTCGCGGATCGACACGGACGTCGGCAGCTCCGCCATCTCGGCATCACCTCACTGTGACACTCACCTGTCGCTGACCACCCAAGCATGTCACGTCGGGCGGTGATCGCCACGGTCCCGAGGTGCCCGCCCCGGGCGTCGCGGCGGGCACCTCGGGACCTGGCGGGGTCAGCGCATCCGGGAGACGATGCCGGTGTCGTAGTCGCCGGAGACGAACTCCGGGTTCTCCAGCAACTCGGCGAAGAATGGCAGGTTGTTCTTGGGACCGGCCAGCGCGAATCCGGCCACCGCCGCACGGGCCCGGTCGATCGCCTCGGCACGGGTGGGCGCGTCGACCACGAGCTTGGCCATCAGGCTGTCGTAGAACGGGGTCACGGTGTTGCCGGCGACGTAGCCGGAGTCGACGCGTACTCCGGCACCGGTCGGCTCCACCCAGGTCTGCACCACTCCCGGGCCGGGCAGGAAGCGCTTCGGGTCCTCGGCGTTGATCCGCAGCTCGATGGCGTGCCCGCGCGGCGTCAACGCGTCCGGGTCGAAGGTCGGCGTCAACCCGGCGGCCACCCGGAGCTGCTCCTCGACCAGGTCCAGGCCGTAGACCAGCTCGGTGACCGGGTGCTCCACCTGAAGCCGGGTGTTCATCTCCAGGAAGAAGAATTCTTCGGAGGTGGGGTCGAGCAGACACTCCACCGTGCCCGCGTTGCGGTACTTGACCGCCTCACCGGCCCGGACCGCCGCCGCCAACAGGCGGGTACGCAGTTCCGGCGAGACCGCCGGTGACGGCGACTCCTCGACCAGCTTCTGGTTGCGGCGCTGCACCGAGCACTCGCGCTCGCCCAACGCCACCACCCGGCCGTCGGCCAGCCCGAGGATCTGCACCTCGACATGACGTACCCGGGGGAAGTAGCGCTCGATCAGCACCGAGCCGTCGCCGAACATCCGCTCGGCGAACGCGCGCACCTTGTCGTACTCGCTGTCCAGCGCGGCCTCGTCGACGGCGACGCCCATGCCCATGCCGCCACCGCCCGCGGCGGCCTTCACCATCACCGGGTAGCCGATCTCGGCCGCCGCGGCGCGCGCCGCCGGCAGGTCCGCCGCCGGTTCGGTGGTGCCGGGTGCCACCGGCACACCGGCCGCAGTCATCAGGTTCCGCGCATTGATCTTGTCGCCCATCGCGCTGATCGCGTCCGCGTCGGGTCCGACCCAGATCAGACCGGCCGCCTCGACCGCACGGGCGAAGTCGGCGTTCTCCGACAGGAAGCCGTAGCCGGGGTGGATCGCCTGCGCACCGGTCGACTCGGCGGCGGCCAGGATCGCTTCGGCGTTGCGGTAGCTCTGCGCCGGGTTGGCCGGTCCGACACAGATCGCCTGGTCGGCTTCGGTGACGAACGGCAGGTCGGTGTCGGCCTCCGAGTGCACCGCGATCGCGCGTACCCCGAGCCGCTTGGCGGTACGGATGATCCGGCGGGCTATCTCACCTCGGTTGGCGACCAGCAACGACTCGATCATGCTTCCTCCGCGTTCCATTTTGTGGGACGCGGGCAAGCCAACCACGGCAGCCTGCATGTAAGGAAGGGTCCCCTGCTAACGCCTGCGGTATAGCAGGGGACCCTTCCTAACACTCAAGCTGCCGGCGGGTCGGTCGGGGCGAGCAGGGCGGCCAGGGTCGCCGCACGCAGCAGTTCGGCCCGACGTCGACGGTCGACCTCGCCACCGAGGAACGGCGTGGAGTTCATCAGGCCGAAGGCGGCGTGCGCCAACACCCGTGCCTCGCCCGCCGGCAGGCCCGGGTGCAGCGCGGTCAGCACGATGACCCACTCCTCGACATAGAGGCGCTGGAGTCGCCGGATACGCCGCCGTGGCTCCTCGGGCAACCGGTCCAGCTCGTGCAGGTGCAACGCGATGACGGCCGGGTTGGCCAACGCGAAGTCGACGTGGAAGTCGATCAGCGACTCCAGGACCGCCCGCGGGTCGCCGGGATGCGCGGCGGACCGCTGCCGACCGCCCTCCAGCAAGCCCTCACTCACCGGCACGAGCGCGGCGACCAGCATCGCCTCCTTGCCGGCGAAGTGGTGGTAAAGCGCCGGGCCGGTCACCCCGGCGGCGGCGCCGATGTCGTCCATCGACACGCCGTGGTAGCCGCGGGAGGCGAACAGCCCCACCGCGATCTCCAGAATCTCGTCCTTGCGGGACCGGCGCCGCCCCGACCCCGTGGCCCCGCTGCTCCCGCCCCGGGCCTGCTGCTCCACCGTCACCGGGTCAGCGTAGACCCACCGGGAAAGAGACGGGGGCCCTTGGTTACCCGTCAGTCCGATTACCGGGAAAGGCCCACGAATCCCCAGGTCGTCAGTGGTCGTGATCCAGGTCGTGCTGCTTGCGCAGGTCGGTCGCCTCCGCCGAGCGACCCAGCTCGTCCAGCGCGCGGGCGAGCAGCCAGGCGGCCTGGGCCGTCGGCCTCGACCCGGTCGGCAGACCGCCCAGGACCTCGCGCAGCACCGGCTCCGCCTCGGCCGGTCGGCCCTGCCGCAGCAGCAACTCGCCGGTGAGGATCTCCACCTGTGCCGCCTCGCCGAACGCCTCCACGGACCGCAGTCGGTGCGCGACCCCGGCCAGCCGGTCCAGCGCCTCGTCCTCCCGGTCGTCCGCAGCCAGCACCCGCGCCGCCGTCTCGGCGGCCAGCGACACCTCGTAGATCACCGGCGGCTCGTCGGCGGCTCCAGCGGTCAGCTCACCGGCGAGCCGGTCGGTCGTCTCGACCGCGCGCAACGCACTGGCCGTCTCCGCGGCCCAGAGGTACGCCGAGGCCTCCCGACGACGGGCCCGCAGTTCGTCGAGGTGTTGTCCGGCGAGCTGGTACGCCGAGGCGGCGGCCGCGAACTTCTGCCCCGCCGCCGCATCCCGGTCGGCCTGGTAGAGGATGTCCCCGGCGTCCTCGAACACCTGCGCCCGGTGCGGGAGATTGTCCGGCCCGTCGAGGTTCTCGGCGAGCCGGTAGAGCAGCGTCAGTGCCGCGTCGATCTCGCCGAGCCCCTGGTAGATCCCGGCCAGCAGGTGTCGGGCCGCGTCGGCGTCCGCCTGGTGACCGAGCCGGTCCAGACCGGCCACCGCCTCCTCGGCCACCTCGGCCGCCTCACCGAGCCGCCCGGCCAGGCGGTACGCGTTTGCCAGCTCCCACCGCAGGTAGGCGTCACCGGCCTCGCCCCGCTCGACGCAGAGCGCCACCGCCTCGGTGTAGTCCTCCACCGCATCGTCGGCCCGCCGAGCCGCCACCAGCGCACGGGCGCGCGCGACACGCACCGCCAGGAACGACGGCTCGGTGGCATGGGACATCGCCTCGTCGCAGGCGGCGACCGCCTCGACCGGATCGTCGGCGGCACCCGCGTACGCCAGCGCGCTGGCGACGATCATGTCGTCCGCGCCCGCCTCGCGGGCGAGCACGCGGGCCCGCTCCACGCCGGGCAGGAACTCCTCCTGGTCGTCGAGGTGTTCCAGGATGCGCACCCGATGCAGCGCGATCCGGGCACTCAGGAACCGGTCCGTGGTGGCAGCGGCGGCCCGCTCGGACGCCGCCAGCGCCTCCGTCCAGCGTTCCCGGTTGCCCAGCGCCACCGCGAGCCGGTCGAAGGCGGCGGACCGCTGCCGGTCGTCACCGTGCACGTCGAGGAACTCCGCAGCGGCACTGACCAGAGCGAACCCTTCCTCGCTGGGCCCGTCCCCCTCGTCGAGCAGCACACCGATCCGGCTGGCGACGACCTGGGCGCGAGTGAGGTCGGGCAACTCCTCGTACGCCGCCATCGCCACCCGGTTGGCGGTCAGCGATCCGGCGACGTCGTTGACGTCGATCAGCTCGGCGGCGCGCAGCTCCAGTCGGCGGGCGTGCTGGCGCGGCGTCAGCTCCACGGTGCCGAATCGCTCGTCGAACGCGGCCAACACCGTACGCAGCCCCGCCCGATCGTGGGCGGCCCACCGCTGCTCGGCCAGATCCAGCAACTCCTCCGTGTCGACCTCGGCCGGTACGACGAACTCCGCCGACCGGCGCGGGGCGGGCACCTTGGCGTCGCCGGCCGGGGCGGAGCCCGCCGCAGACGTGTCGACACCGTCGAGCGCGGGACGCGGGCCCGGCGACACGGCACGACGCCGCAGGCTCGCCGAGAGGGGCAGATGGTCACCGACCGGCGTCACGGCCAGTCGCCGGGCGATGCCCTCGGACTGGTTGCTGTTGCCGTTGCGGGCGTCGAAGCGGACGGCGAGCGCGGTCGCCGTCTCGGTCAGCTCGGCGGCGAGCGCACCCAGCGTCACCTCGGCGGCAGGCCGCTCCCCGAAGGCACGGCGGTGCACGGTCAGTGTCTGGTCGTCCACCTGGCGCAGCGCGGCGGCGGCCGACGCGGCGAAGTGCATCGCGGCACCCGGCGAGGGAGCCCGGTCCAGCCAGTCCAGGTGCCGCTCGACGATCTCCAGCGCCCGCGCGTCGTTGCCGGTCAGCGTGCAGAACTCGATGTGCTCGCTGACGTCCCACAGGTCGGCGATGCTGCCCCGGTGCCGTCGGTACGCCTCCCGGTGCGCGTTGCGCGCCTCGTCGCGCCGCCCGCTGTGCAGGTACGCCGGAAGCAACGCGGTGAGGATTCCCTGCGGCTGCTCGGTGCAGCTCAGCCGTCCGCTCAACACCGGCTCGGCGAGCGCCACGGCCTCGTCGTGGCGGCCGGTGCGGCTCAGGTGGTTGACCTGCGTGGTCGGGTCACAGCCCGCGCAGTCGGAGAGCTGGTCGCGCGGCGTGGTCAGCCACTTGCGGTACCACTCCTCGGCCTGCTCCCGGTCGCCGAGGTGGTCGGCGACCCGGTAGCGGTACTTGTAGACGGCCTGGAGGCTGTGCCCGCCCTCGCGGTAGCGCCGCTCCATGTCGTCGAGCACCGCGTGGGTGCGGTCCAACGGCACCTCGGGGAAGCTCAGCATCCCGTTGACCATGTGCTTGAAGTGCCAGAGCAGGTGCTGGGCGTACCGCTGGTGGTAGGGCTGCGGGTCCTTGTCGAACTCGGCCAGGCACCAGGCGAAGACGACGAACGACTTGGCCGGCTCGCCGCCGTAGATGTACGTGCTGATGCCCTGGCTGCGGACCGCGAAGGCGAGGTGCCGGTCGTCAGCGGCGTCCGCCCGGCGCAGCAACTGCTCCAGCGCGGCGACCTGCCCGATGCCGTACGGCATCTCGCTGGTCTGGTGCAGCATGCGCCACAGGTCCTCGTCGGCCACGACGTCTCACTCCTGTCCAGGGACGGCCCGACCCAGCAGGCCGAGGAAGGAACTGTTGAGCAGGGCGGCGTCCGCCGCGCGGATGGGGTGGTGCCCGAGCAGCAACGCCTGCCCGTAGAGCGCCTCGACGGCGAGCCCGACCAGCTCCGGGTCACCGAGTGCGGTGATCCGGCGTACCAGCGGGTTGCGGTGGTTGAGCACGAGCTGGGGGCGGTCCGCCGGGGCGGAGACGGCCAACGCGTCGAGTACGCCGCCCCACAGCTCGTCGGCCTTGTCCCGGCTGGCCGCGAGCTGGTCGGTGAACGCGGCCGAGCGGCTGAGCAGGTAGAGCGCCGGGAGCGAGGCCGGATCGTAGGCGCGGATCAGCACCTCGCACCCGAGCCGTTCCAGGGCCCGGCCGGCGGCGGTGAGGAACGGCCGTAGCGCCAACTCGACGTGCGGTTCGAGGGCGTGGAACCGGGTGGTCAGGTCGCTCGGTTCGAGCCGTTCGATGAGCACCGTACGGTCCACGGTGGGCAGTCGCTCGATCAGCTCGCTGTCGTACGTGTAGCCGCCGTTGACCACGGCCAGGTCCTGTGCGGCGGCGACGGCCGCGAGCTGGCGGAACTCGTCCAGGCTGGCGGCGTACCGGACCAGGCCGTAGCGCTGCCGGAACTCGGCCAGGGTGAGCGTGCCGACGTTGGTGTCCATCGGCCACCACTGGTCGACCAGGTTGAGCATCTCGTCGTCGTGCAGGGCGAGCGCCTTGACACCGAGGTGATGCACCTGGAGGAACTCGGCCAACCGGTGCGGCTGGTGCTTGGCGAGCCGGACCAGCCAGCCACGGATCTGCGTGCCGAGCGACTCACGGGTGCTGGTGAGCAGCGAGTCCTCGTAGAGCGCCTCGCGGCTGGCGGTGGGCCGCAGCTCGCTGGTGTCGACCACGCAGTGCGCGAAGAAGGCCCAGTCCGGCAGCAGTCCGTCGGCGTGCTCGGTGAGCAGCATCCGCTTGAGGTAGACCCGGTGGCCCGCGCGGGCGGCCGGATTCACCGCCGTGGGCAGGATGAAAGCCACTCCGGTCAGCCCGGCCTCCGGCACCCGCAGCGGCACCACGTCGAACGGATCGACGCCGAGCGTCTCGCGGGCGTACGCGATCAGGGCGGCCCGGTCCACGGGCGCCCCCGGGCTGGTCGGCCAGGGCGGTTCCCCGGTGGTGGTCACCACGCTGCCGACCCGGACGGTCACCGGCAGCAGGCTGCCGTAGAGGCGGGCCAACTCGGTGACGGTGGCGGTGGCGTACCACTGGTCGGCGTCCTGACGCGGCACCAGGGTGACCGTGGTGCCGACCTCGGCGCGGGCCTCCTGCGGCGGGGCCAGGCGCACCGCGTAGCGGCCGTCGGCGTAGCCGGTCCAGAGCACGGTGGGATGGTCGCCGTTGCGGGTGACCACCCGGATCTCGTCGGCCACGAGGAAACACGAGAGCAGCCCGATGCCGAACTGGCCGAGGAACTCGTGGCGGGAGAAGCCCAGCTCGTCCCGTTTGGAGCTGCGGCCGATGGTGGCCAGCAGCTCGTGCACCTGCGCCTCGGTCAGCCCGATGCCGGTGTCGTGCACCCGCAGGGTGCCGTCGCCGGTCAGCTCGGGCGGCTCGATCCGCACCAGGGCCGGTGCGTCCGGCTCGGCGGCCCGGCGCGCGGTGATCGCGTCCACCGCGTTCTGCATCAGCTCACGGACGTAGACCCGTGGGCTGCCGTAGAGGTGATGACTGAGCAGGTCGACCACGCCACGCAGGTCCACCTGGAAGGTACGGTCCACGCCTTGTCCGCTCCCCGCTCCCGGATGTCGGCGCCCACCGTACCGGTGCCGGCCGACATCCGCGTGCCCGATTCCTCAGCGAGACCTCGCCGGGTGCGCCACCCTATCGGACGCGCGTTGGCTGAGTCCGGACAGCCGTAGGGCGATCCGGCGGCGGACCGGTGGCAGCGCCGCGAGCAGGCGCAGCAGCGCGTCCCGGGCGGGACGTGCAGCGGACGGCACGGTGGCGAGCCGGGTCAGCCGGTCGGCGAAGCCGGCCACCTCGTGGGCGAGGGGGCGACGCCGGGCCGCGTACTCGTCCAGCAGGGAGTCGGGCTCCCCGCCCAGCACCGCCGACAGGGTCTCGCCGAGGTCGACGGCGTCGCAGATGCCGAGGTTCATGCCCTGCCCACCGGCCGGGCTGTGCACGTGCCCGGCGTCCCCGGCGAGTAGTACCCGACCCGTGCGGAAGGTCTCCGCGACCCGTCGGTGCAGCCGGAAGCGCGAGGACCAGAGGACCTCCCGGACCTGGTCCGGCCGACGGCGCAGACCGCGCTCGTCGAGCAGTCGTTGCAGGTAGGGCAGGTCCGGCTCGGCGGGCGGGTCGGTCACGGTGGCGACCAGCCGCACCCGGTCGTCGGGCAGCGGCGCCCAGACCAGCGGTCCGCCCCGGGCGAGGAAGACCGACGCGCCGTCGCGGGGCAGCACGCTGTCCAGGCGTACGTCGGCCAGGACGAACGACTCCGCCGACCCGTCCGGGCCGGTGAAGGGGATGCCGGCCGACTCGCGGACGGTGCTGTGGATGCCGTCGGCACCGACGACCCAGCGCGCCCGGACGATCGCGTCACCGAACTGCGCCGCCACGCCGTCGGCGTCCTGACGCAGCCCGGTCAGCCGGTACGGCCGCAGCACCCGCCCGCCCGCCTCGGTCAGCCGTTCGGTGAGCACCTGTTCGGTGACCGACTGGGACACCATCAGCGCGTACCGGTGGCGGCTGGGCAGCCGGTCGAACGGCACGGTGACCAGCACCCGGTCCCGGTCGCGGGCGCTGAACCGGGCCGACGGCAGCCCGCGCGCGACCAGCGGCGCGCCCGCGCCGACCCGGTCCAGCATCTCCAACGTGTACGCGTGCACGACCGCCGCCCGTGAGGTCACCGCCGGTTCCTCCCGCTGATCGATAAGGGTGACCTCGACTCCCCGGCGAGCCAGCGTGAGCGCGGCGGTCAGGCCGGTCGGACCGGCTCCGACGATCAGGACGTCCGTGGTTCCGGGCAGCATGACGACCTCCCCCGATCCGCTTGCCAACAACTGTTGGCAAACACTTGTTGGCAACGCTAGGCGCCCCCGAACGGAGAAGTCAACACGTGTTGGCATAGCGTCGTGCACATGACGGAAGGCGTACCGCAAGAACAGCCGGCACCCGGCGGGCGCCCGCGCAACGCGGACGCGACCCGCGCGGCCATCCTGCGGGCCGCCCGCGAGCGTTTCGCGGCCGACGGCTACGACCGGGCGACGATCCGGGCCATCGCCGCCGACGCGCGCATCGACCCGTCCATGGTGATGCGCTACTACGGCAGCAAGGAGGGCCTGTTCGCGGCGGCGGCCGAGTTCGACCTGCGGCTACCGGACCTGAGCGGCACACCGGCCGACCGCCTCGGCGAGACGCTGGTCGGTTACTTCTTCACCCGTTGGGAGGGGGACACCACGCTGCCGGCGCTGCTGCGCACGGCCAGCACCAACCCGAGCGGTGCCGAGCGGGTACGCGACATCTTCGCCACCCAGCTCGGCACGGCCGTGTCCCGGGTGGTCGTCGACCCGACGGAAGCCCCCCACCGAGCCGGCCTGGTCGCCAGCCAGCTACTCGGCGTGGCCCTGACCCGGTACGTCCTGCACCTGCCCCCCATGGTCGACTTCGAGCCCGCCGAACTGGTCGCCTGGCTGGCCCCCACCATCCAGCGCTACCTGCGCGACCCGACGCCGGACTGATCCCGGCGGCGGGCACCCCGATCGCCAAGTCGATCAAGAAGTTCCGGTCAGGATCGGACGGTGGGAGCCACCAAACTTCTTGATCATCCCGGTGGGCGGCTCACCTCGGGTCGGGGCCCTTGACGACGGGAGCCCGGACCAGGTTGCCCCACTCGGTCCACGAGCCGTCGTAGTTGCGCACGCGCGGGTATCCCAGCAGGTGCCGCAGCACGAACCAGGTGTGGCTGGACCGCTCGCCGATCCGGCAGTACGCGATCACGTCGTCGTCCGGGCTCAACCCGAGCTGGTCGGCGTAGATCGTGCGCAACTCGTCGGCCGACTTGAACGTGCCGTCCTCGTTGGCGGCGGACTTCCACGGCTTGCTCACCGCACCCGGTATGTGCCCGCCGCGCAGCGCGCCCTCCTGCGGATAGTCCGGCATGTGCAGCATCTCGCCGGTGTACTCCCCCGGCGACCGCACGTCCACCAGCGGCCGGTCGGCGGCGACGTGCGCCGAGACGTCCTCCCGGAACGCCCGCACCGGCGCGTCGTCGCGCTGCGGCACCGGGTACTCCGCCCTCGGCCGGACCGGCCTGTCCCGGGTCAGCTCCCGCCCCTCGGCGATCCACTTCTGCCGACCGCCGTCGAGCAGCCGCACGTCGTGGTGACCGAAGAGGGTGAAGACCCAGAGGGCGTACGCGGCCCACCAGTTGAAGTTGTCACCGTAGAAGACGACCGTGTCGTCACGACCGATGCCCTTGGCCGCGCACAACTCGGCGAACCGCTCGGCGTCCAGGTAGTCGCGGGTCACCTGGTCGTTCAGCTCCAGGTGCCAGTCGACCTTCACGGCGCCGGGGATGTGGCCGGTGTCGTAGAGCAGCACGTCCTCGTCGGACTCGACCACGACGAGACCCTCGTCGCCGAGGTGCTCCGCCAGCCATTCGGTGGTCACCAGTCGCTGCGGGTCCGCGTACGACTGGAGTCGGGGATCGGGATCACTGGGCACAGACATGAGCCCCAAGGTACGCCGAGCAGCCGCGTCCGCGCGGGGTTGTGTGTAAGGAGGGGTCCCCTGCTAACGCCTCCGGTATAGCAGGGGACCCCTCCTTACAACGTGCAGCGAGCGGCGGCACCGCCTGGAGCGCCCGGGTCAGTCGGGGAGAGGGCTGAGGGTGGGGCGTTTCGCGGTGCGGGTGTCGCCGGAGGAGCGGCCGGTGAGGCGACGCTTGAGCCAGGGCGCCAGGTGTTGACCGGCCCAGCGCAGGTCGGCGGTACGGGCGGCCAGCCACGGGCTCGGCGTCGGCCTCGGCGGTACGAGCAGCCACTCCTCGTCACAGCCGACGCCCAGCGCACCGAGCACCTGGGCGGCGACCCGGCGGTGTCCGGCCGGCGACAGGTGCAGCCGGTCGGTGCTCCAGAGCAGCGGGTTGAGGTACGTGTCGTCGGCGTACAGGTCGACCAGGATCGCGCCGTGCCGCTCGGCGGTCTCCCCGACGGCACGGTTGAGCAACTCGATCCGGGGTGCGATCAGCCGCTGCCCCGGCAGTCGGGCCATCACGTCGGCGAACCGGAACAGCACCACGTCGGCACCGCCCGAGCGCAGTTCGCCGACGACCGAGTCGAAGCGGCCGACCAGCGCGGCCGGGTCGAAGTTGCGCCGCAGCACGTCGTTGCCACCGGCGGCGAAGCTGATCAGGTCGGGCTTCATCGCCAGCGCGGACGGCACCTGTTCGGCCACCACGTGCGGGAAGAGTCGGCCACGGATGGCCAGGTTGGCGTACCGGAACTCGGGCCCGGCCTCGGCGGCCAGCCGGGTGGCCACCAGGTCGGCCCAGCCCCGGAACGTGCCGTCCGGGTAGGCGTCGTCCAGACCCTCGGTGAAGCTGTCCCCGACCGCGACGTAACTGCGCCAGCGCACTGCTCACTCCTCGAAGCTGCGGGTAAGGCTGCCGGTGTAAAAGGCTGCCAGCACGGAAGGGCACCTTATTAACGTCTGCGGTATAGCAGGGGTCCCCTCCTAACACCTGGGAGTCTGGCACCGGTCGCATTCACCGGTCTGCCCCGCGATCGCCGAACGTGGCAGACGTCATCCGTCCGGCGACTCGGCGGGCAGGCGGCAGCGGCCGGTGCAGGCGCGCGGCGGGTCGACCGCCGAGCGACGATACGGCCCCCAGGCCACGAACCGGGCGAACAGCTCAGGCGGCGTCGGCCCGCCGTCCGGGTCGAGCCGGAACAGGTCGTGTGTCGCCTCGAAGTACAGCCCGGACAGGTAGACGGCCAGGTCGAGCCAGCGGTCGTCGTACTCGACACGGAGCAGCAACCGCGCCTCGGCGCAGGGCCACGAGTGCCCGCAGGCCCGACACAGCCAGAGCGGGCGCAGCGGCAGATGCTGCGGGCCGGACATCGGGTGCTGCCGGGGCCGCTCGGCCGCCGGGCCACGACGCGGCACCGGGTACGACTTCGGGTGGGACATCTCGACCTCCGCCTCCGGATGAGACCGCCCCACGGCATGTCGGGCGGAAAGGGTTGCCGACCACGGCACCGGGGCTGCCGAACGTCGGAACTGGTCGCCGACGCCACGGCATCGGAGAGCCGGACATCGGTGGAGCCGCCGACACCACGGCCTCGGGCGGCCGGACGTCGGGTGGGGCCGCCCCGGCACGGGGAGGTGTCGGGACGGCCCCGGTGCAGTCCCACCCCGTCCCCGGTGGATGGGAGCAGGGCCGCCGGGTGACAGTCTGCTGACCGGACGACTACTGTCGGACAGCATCGACACCGGCTGTGGCGATGGTGACGCCGGGCCGGGCATCCATCTGAGCAACCGAGAATTCGTGGAGGCAGCGTGGAATCCGAGCCGACCTCCGAACTGATCCGGGCACAGTTGCGCAGGCTGCGACTCTCCGCCGACCTGACCCAGGAGGATTTCGGCAAGTTGGTGCACTTCTCCGGCTCGCAGATCTCCGCGATCGAGCTGGGGCAACGGCCGTTCGACCGGCTCTTCCTCAAGCGGGCCGACGAGGTGTTGAACAGCGACGGCCTGCTGTCGGGGCTGCTGCGCATCGCCGAGCTGCACGGCCAGCCGAACTGGCTACGCCCCTGGCTGGACGCCGAGCGGAGCGCGCGGCAGTTGCGCTGCTACCACCCGACGCTGATCCCCGGCCTGCTCCAGACCGAGCACTACGCCCGCGCGGTGATCCAGTCCGACGACATGCTCAGCGACGAAGAGGTCGAACGGCGGTTGGCGGTACGAATGGATCGGCAGGCGATCCTGACCCGACCGGACCCGCCGATCCTCGTCGCGGTGATCGAGGAGACCACGCTGCACCGGGCCGACGAGGGATTCCGAGGCATCATGACTCAGCAGATCGGTCACCTGCTCGAATGCGTCAAGCGTGGTGGCGTGCTGGTGCATCTGATTCCAGCCGAGGTGAGCGTGCATGTGGGGCTCATCAGCCCGCTCACTCTGGCCCGAGGCGCCGATGGTGATTGGCTCGGACACCTGGAGAACCATGTCGGCGGCACGACCATCGACAGGGACGAGGAAATCGCTACGCTGCTCACGAGGTGGGAGAGCGTCCGTAGCGTAGCCCTCCCGAAGGGACAGTCAGAGCTGCTGATGAAGGAAGTGATGGAGTCATGGTCCACGATCTGACTGGCGCAGACTGGCGCAAGTCCACCCGCAGCGGCAGCGGTGAGTGCGTCGAGGTCGCCGCCAACCTGCCCGGCGTCGTCGGCGTGCGGGACAGCAAGGACGTGACCGGCCCGGCGCTCGTCTTCAACCCGTCCGCCTGGCGCGCGTTCGTCATCGAGGCCAAGCGTCCCTGACCTGGACGGCAACGACCGGGCCGCAGGTCGGCAACGCCAGCCCAGCCGGACCAGCGGAGCATCAGGTCAGCGACGTCACCTGAATGATCGCGTCAGCGAAGGCCCTCGGCGCTTCCTGCGGCAGGTTGTGCCCGATGCCGCCGCTGATCGTGCGGTGCTCGTACGGGCCGGTGAACTGCTTGGCGTACACCCCGGGTTCCAGGTGGGGTGCGCCGTTGGCGTCGCCTTCGAGGCTGATGGTGGGCACCGTGACGGCGGGCTTGTCGGCCAGTCGGTCCTCCAGGTCGGCGTACTGCGGCTCGCCGTCGGCCAGGCCCATCCGCCAGCGGTAGTTGTGGATCACGATGTCGACGTGGTCGGGGTTGTCGAGGGAGGCCGCGCTCCGGTCGAACGTCGCATCGTCGAAGTCCCACTGCGGGGACGCCGTCCGCCAGATCAGCTTGGCGAAGTCCCGCAGATTGCGTTCGTACCCCTGACGGCCCCGGTCGGTGGCGAAGTAGAACTGGTACCACCAGGCGTGCTCAGCCTCGGGGGGCAAGGGTGCCTTGCCCGACTCCTGGCCGTCGATCAGGTAGCCGCTGACCGCGACCAGCCCGGCACAGCGGTCCGGCCAGAGGACGGCCAGGATGTCGGCGGTGCGGGCACCCCAGTCGAACCCGGCCACCGTCGCCTGCGGCACGTCGAGGGCGTCCAGGAAGGCGACCGCGTCGCAGGCCATGGCCGCCGGTTCGCCGTTGCGGACGGCGTCGGGCGAGCGGAAGCTTGTCGTGCCGTAGCCGCGCAGATGTGGCACGAGCACCCGGTGACCGGCGTCGGTGAGCAGCGGCACCACGTCGGCGAAGCTGTGGATGTCGTACGGCCAGCCGTGCAGCAGCAGGACGACCGGCCCGTCCGGCGGTCCGGCGTCGACGTAGCCCACGTTCAGCACACCCGCGTCGATCTGCCGCACGTCATCGAACAAGGCCCCGCTCCTCGCCCTCGATCACCGACCGCTCCCCCCGGACGGTAGGCCGGGACGGAAGGCGACGACGACGGTTCCGGCAAGGAGGCGGCACCCGGTGCAGCGCTGGCTAGAATCCCGCGTCGCCGCTGCCGCGCAGCAGGTCGAGTAGCCCGTGACCGTCCTCGATCCAGGCGTCCGGTGCCAACTCGGGCGCGTCGGGCTCGCGGTCGGTGCGCGGCGAGCGCATCAGGACCGCCGCCCCGACACCGGCCCGCCGGGCGCAGGCCACGTCCCGGTGCAGGCTGTCGCCGACGAACCAACACCGGTTCACCGGTACGCCGATGGCGTCGGCGGCCAACTCGGCGAAGCGCGGGTTCGGCTTCCGCAGCCCCGTCTCGTCGCTGTAGAACTCGGCGACGAACCGGCCGGACAGCCCGGCGGCGGCCAGGAAGTCACGGTGGGCGGCACCGCAGAGCGCGTTGCTGACCACGGCCATCGGCACGCCCGCCTCGGCAGCCGCCGTCAACGCCTCGGGGATGCCGGGCCGGACCTGCCACTCGGTGCGCCACGTCGACGCGTACGCCAGCGGGGTGGCCTGCCGCGCGACGGCGGCCCGGGCCGGTTCGGGCCAGGTGTGGGTGACGAAGTCCGCCCACACCTGGCCGTGCGTCAACTCGACCGGCTCGGCCGAGACACCGGTCTCGTCCCGCCACCGCCCGTACGCCCGCGCGCCCGAGGTGAGGTCGGCCGCGATCCGCTCGTCCGGCAGGGCACCGTCGATCACTTCGGACATCCGCCGGACGACCTCCGGCGACGCCCACCCGTTCCCCGGTGCGTCCGCCAGCACGCCCCCGAAATCCAGCAACAGTCCGCCCGGCGCCCGCATCATGACCCCATCCTCGCCCAGACCGTCGCCCGGCGACGGGCCCGGTGTGGAGATCCGCCGATCCGCACCGGTCAGGGGCGTACCCGACTCATCGCCCAGGCGACGAGGCCGGTCACCACGCCCACGATGACGCCGGTGAAGACGCTGCTGATGGTGGCGGAGAACCGGACGACGACCGTCTGGGCACCCGGGGCCAGGCCGGTGAGGTTGCCGCCGAGCGTCGGCGGTTCGTCGAAGGCGACGTCCCAGAGGAGTTGGTGGGCGACCGCCAGCAGGACGCCGTGGCAGAGACCGACCACGAGCAGGGTCAGGAACGGGTTGGGTACCCGCCGCACCAACGCCACCGTGATCCACACGACCGGCGGTACGACCACCAGCAGCAGGTTGACGAAGGTGCGCTCGTGCACCAGCCCCAGGTCGTGCAGCACCACCCGGGGCAGCCCGAGCAGCGCCAACCCGACCAGGGCGAGCAGCGGCAGGCCGAGTGCGGAGCGGTGCGGGGAGGTGGTGGTCATGCCGGCAACGCTAGGGACGGCCGGGCCGCCCGCCATCCGCAGACGGACCCGATCGCGGTACGTCGGGAGGCGACCCCGGACGTCGCCATCCGACGACTCCGACGCCGCCCATCCGCGCCGTACGCTGGGCCGGTGAGCGGTCAGCCGAGCCAGCCTGCGGTACGCCAGGTCCGGCCCTGGCTCACCGACGCGCTCCTCGGCGTGGGCGTCACCGCCGTCGTCTCGGTGGTGATCACCGCCAACGAGGGCGGCCGGCAGGAGCCGGACCGGATCGCGTACCTGTGGGCGGTCGGTCTCGGCGCGCTGATGCTGGCCCGCCGCCGCTACCCGGTGGTGGTGCTCGCCGTCACGGTGCTCGGCCTGTTCGCCTACTACGCCGCCGGTTACCCGGCGGTCGGTCTGGCCGTGCCGGTCGCCGCCGCCCTCTTCTCCGCCGCCGAGCAGGGCCGCCTCGCCGCCTCGATCACCGGTGCCGTGGTGGTGGTCGTCGTGTCCGTGGTCGTCCGCCTCGCCGAGGGACAGAACTTCTCCTTCGTCGTCGGCTACGAGCTGGCCGGTCACGTACTGCTGATGGGCGCGGCGATCGCGCTCGGCGACAGCCTGCGGTCCCGGCGGACCGTGCAGGTCGACGCGCGACGGATCGCCGAGTTGACCGAGGAGCGTTACCGGCAGGAGGCGGACGCCCGTGTGCAGGCTGAGCGGATCGCGGTCGCCCGGGACCTGCACGACTCGCTCGGTCACACCACCTCGGTGATCGCGTTGCACGCCGACGTGGCCCGGGAGGCGTTGGGCCGCGACGAGGAGGCCGCCCGGTCGGCCCTGGAGCTGATCCGCGCCACCGCCCGCCGGAGCATGGACGACCTGCGGCGCACGGTGGCGCTGCTGCGCCGCGACGACGAGCCGCCCCGGACGGTGGTCTCGCTGGCGCACCTCGACGCGGTGACCGGGGCGGCCGGTGCCGCCGGGTTCGACGTCGACGTGCGGGTCGACCTGCGCTCCGCACTGCCGGCACCGGTGGAGGCCGCCGCGTACCGGATCATCCAGGAGGCGGTCACCAACGTGGTCCGGCACTCGGCGGGCAGCCGGGTGGAGATCCTGGTCGCGCAGGACGAACAGCAGGTGACCGTGTCGGTCACCGACTCCGGCGCGGACCGGCCGACCACCGAGCAGGCCACCGGCGGCGGGCACGGCATCGCCGGAATGCGGGAACGGGCGCAGAGCCTGGGCGGCTCACTCACCGCCGAGCACCGGGCCACCGGTTTCGCCGTACGCGCCGAACTGCCGCTGGCGGGTACGCCGTGACGACCGTGCTCGTGGTCGACGACCAGGACCTGGTCCGCGCCGGAATCCGTACCCTGCTGGAGTCCGATCCGCAGATCAACGTCGTCGGGGAGGCCGCCGACGGCCGCACCGGACTGCACCTGGCCCGCCGGTTGCGGCCGGACGTGGTGCTGATGGACATCCGGATGCCGATCCTGGACGGGTTGGCGGCCACCGCCGCGATCCGCGCCGACGAGACGCTGACCGGGACCCGCGTGCTGATCCTCACCACCTTCGACGACGACGAGGACATCGTCGAGGCGGTCCGCCTCGGTGCCGCCGGGTACCTGCTCAAGGACACCGGCTCGGACGACCTGCGGCGAGCGGTGCACACCGCCGTGGCCGGTGGGAACCTACTCTCGCCCACCATCACCCGCCGGGTGATGGAACAGCTCGCCGCCGTTCCCCGGCTGCCACCGCCGGACCCTCGGCTGGCCGTGCTCACCGCGCGGGAACGGGCCGTGCTCGCCCGGGTCGGGCTGGGCGAGAGCAACGACGAGATCGGCCGCGCACTGTTCATCAGCCCGGCCACCGCCCGCACCTACGTGAGCCGCCTGCTGACCAAGCTGGACGCCCGGGACCGGACCGCGCTGGCCGTCATCGCCCACCGGGCCGGGCTCGGGGACCCCGGGCACGCCTAATCGGATCGCCGTCCCGCACCCCGGGTCGTACGCTGCGGCAATGCTGCTGCGCATGTCGACCACGCTGATCCGGACGCTGCGCGAGGACCCGGCCGACGCGGAGGTGCCGAGTCACCGGCTGCTGCTGCGCGCCGGTTACCTGCGCCGGGCCGCCCCGGGCGGGTACACCTGGCTGCCGCTGGGCAAGCTGGTGCTGGACCGGGTCGCCGCGATCGTCCGGGCCGAGATGACCGCGGTCGGCGACCAGGAGGTGCACTTCCCGGCGTTGCTGCCGGCCGAGCCTTACCGGACCAGCGGACGCTGGACCGAGTACGGCGACGACATCTTCACGCTGGCCGACCGGCGTGGCGCCGAACACCTGCTCGCTCCGACCCACGAGGAGTTGGCCGCGCTGCTGGTGAAGGATCTGTTCACCTCGTACCGCGACTTCCCGGTGACGTTGTTCCAGATCCAGACCAAGTTCCGCGACGAGGCCCGCCCGCGCGCCGGGCTGCTGCGCGGACGCGAGTTCCTGATGAAGGACGCGTACTCCTTCGACCTGGACGATGCGGGGCTGCGCGCGGCGTACGACCGGCACCGGAACGCGTACCGGCGGATCTTCGACCGGCTGGGCCTGGAGTACACGGTGGTGCACGCGACGTCGGGGGCGATGGGCGGTTCCGCCTCGGAGGAGTTCCTGGCCATCGCGCCGGTCGGCGAGGACACCTTCGTGGGCTGCACGGACTGCCACTACGCGGCCAACACCGAGGCGGTGACGACGCCCGCACCGGCGGCCGGTGACCCGCTGGCCCAGCCGCCCGCCGAGGTGCACGACACCCCGGAGACGCCCACCATCGCCAGCCTGGTCGCGCTGGCCAACGAACGCCGACTCGCCGGACGCGACGACTGGACCGCCGCCGACACCCTCAAGAACGTCGTGCTGACCGTACGCCGACCCAGCGTCGACGAGACCGACCTGCTGGTCGTGGGCGTACCCGGTGACCGAGAGGTGGACCTCAAGCGGCTGGCCGCGGTGCTGGCACCGGCCACCGTGGACGTCTTCGACGCCTGGGACGAGCGCCCCGACCTGGTCCGGGGTTACATCGGCCCGCAGGTCTTCGACAAGCTCGGCATCCGCTATCTGGTCGACCCCCGGGTGGTGCCCGGCACCGCCTGGCTGACCGGGGCGAACGAGCCGGGGCGGCACGCGGTCAACGTGGTCTGTGGCCGCGACTTCACCCCCAGCGGCACCGTCGAGGCCGCCGACGTCCGTCCCGGCGACCCCTGTCCCGCCTGCGTCGGCGGGTGCCTGACCATGCGTCGGGGCATCGAGATCGGACACATCTTCCAACTCGGCCGCCGCTACACCGACGCCTTCGCGGTCGACGTCCTCGGGCCGCAGGGCAAGCCGGTACGCCCCACCATGGGCTGCTACGGCATCGGGGTGTCTCGGGCGGTGGCGGCGATCGCCGAACAGCACCACGACGACCGGGGACTGGTCTGGCCGGCGGCGATCGCGCCCTGCGACGTACACCTGGTGGCGGCCGGCAAGGGTCCGCAGGTCGAGGCGGCGCTCGACCTCGGCGCCCGACTCGCCGCCGCCGGTCTGCGGGTGCTGGTGGACGACCGGGCCGGAGTCTCCGCCGGGGTGAAGTTCACCGACGCCGAACTGATCGGCATCCCGCGCACCGTCGTGGTCGGCCGCCGCCTGGCCGACGGGTACGTCGAGGTGCGCGACCGGTCCACCGGGGAACGTGTCGAGATCCCGGTGGAAGACCTGGCGGACCGTCTCGTCGAGGAGGTAGGCAGGAACGTGGTGTAGCAGTCACGTAACCGGGTACCGCATCACGATCGGCAGAAGGTGTTCTGGAGGCTCTCATGACCGAGTATCGGGTCGTCGACGTGATGACCAAGCAGGTGATCTACCTGTCGGCGGAGACCACACTGGACGAGGCCGCCCGCGTGATGCGGGACGCCGACATCGGCGACGTGGTGGTGACCGACGGTGCCGAGCTGGCCGGCATCCTGACCGACCGGGACATCGTGGTCCGGGCGGTGGCGGAGAACGCCAGCGCGACGACCACCACCATCGGCTCGATCCTCACCCGCGAGGTGGTGATGATCGAGCAGTTCTGCACCGCCACGAAGGCCGCCGCTCTGATGCGCGAACGCGGTATCCGCCGCATCCTCGTCTGCGACCACGAACGCAAGCTGGTCGGCATCGTCTCCCTCGGCGACCTGGCGATGCAGCTCGACCCCACCTCCGCCCTCAGCGAGATCAGCGAACAGGCCCCCCAGGTGTAAGGAAGGGCACCTTCCTAACGCCTGCGGTAGAGAAGGGGTCCCCGGTTAACACTCGGCGCTCGCCGAGCACCGTGTACGACACGCGCTCCGCGACCGTGCGCGACCGCGCGGCCGGAACCGTGGGCGCGACCGCACTCCGGCCGCAACCGCAGCACCGACCGCGACCGCACCCGGACGCGACCGCAGTGCCGCGCCTGTCGCCGGTAGCCTGGCGGAATGCCCGAGATGCCGAGCAAGCTGGCGGAGATCGTCGACGAGTTCGCCTCCGCGCCCCGCGACGTGGTGCTGGAGATGCTGCTGGAGTACTCCGACGCGGTGCCGCCGCTGCCCGCCGACCAGGCCGGGCACGAGGGCATGGAGCAGGTGCCGGAGTGCCAGACTGCGTTCTTCCTGCGTGCCGAGGTGACGCCGGAGGGCACCGTTCGCACCCTGTTCGACTGCCCTCCGGAGGCGCCCACCACCCGCGCGTTCGCCGGCATCCTCGCCGAGGGGCTGGCCGGTGCGAGCCCGGAGCAGGTGCTCGCCGTCCCGGACGACCTGTACCAGCGGATGGGTCTGGCGCAGGCGATCAGCCCGTTGCGGGTACGCGGCGGCACCGCCATCCTCGCCCGACTCAAGCGCCAGGTCCGCGAGCAGGCCGGCTGACCTCCTCTGCCCCTGCGGCAGGTCCGGGAGCGGGCCGACTCACTCCGACGCCGGTACGGGAACAGATCGGTGTCCCGACGGGTTGTCTCCGGGCATGGAGATCGACATCTACGCCGACGTGGTCTGCCCCTGGTGCTGGATCGGCCTGCGCCGACTGGAGGAGGCTCTCGCCTCGTACGACGGTGAGGTCACCGTCCGGCACCGCCCCTTCCAGCTCGACCCGTCCCCGGTGACCGAGCCGGTGCCGCTGCTCGACGCGCTGGCCGCCAAGTTCGGCGGTCCGGAGCGGGCTCAGGAGATGGCCGCCCAGGTCAGCGAGATCGGCGCGAGCGTCGGGCTGGAGCTGAACTTCTCGCGGGCGATCGCGGCCAACACGTTCCAGGCGCACCGACTGGTCGACTGGGCGACCGAGCGGGGTCGCGGCACCGAGACGGTGAACGCCCTGCACCAGGCCCACTTCACCGACGGCGTCGACATCGGTGACCGGGGGGCGCTCGCCGAGATCGCCACCGAGGTCGGGCTTGACGGTGCGGAGGCCCGCCGCTTCCTCGACTCCGACGAGGGCGTCGCCACGCTCGACGCGGAGCTGACCGAGGCGCGGCAACTCGGCATCACCAGCGTGCCGACCTTCGTGTTCGCCGGGAAGTACGCGGTCTCCGGTGCCCAGGAGCCGGCCACGCTGCTCGCCGCGCTCAACGAGGTCGCGGAGCGTGAGGCCGCCGCCTCCTGACCCATCGACGGTGGCGATGTTTCACGTGCAACCACATCGACACCGTTCGACGATCAGGTCGACTTGGCCAGGCCCTCCACCACCCGTGCGCCGGGCAACACGGCCAGCGCCGGGCCCGGCAGGACGATCTTGCTGTGCCGCACCCCCGAACCGATGACCACGTACGGTGCGGCCACCACCCGGGAGTCGACCAGGATCGGCCACTCCGGCGGCAACCCGATCGGGGTGATGCCGCCGTACTCCATGCCGGTCGACTCCACCGCGTCGGCCATCGGGGCGAAGCTCGCCTTGCGTACGTCGAGCGCACGCCGGGCCACCCCGTTCACGTCGGCCCGAGTGGTGGCCAGCACCACGCAGGCCGCGTACCGGACGACGCCCTCCCGTTTGCCCGCGACCACCACGCAGTTGGCCGACTCCTCCAGCCCCACCTGGTACGCCTCGCAGAAGGCGGCGGTGTCGGCGAGGTCGGCGTCGATCGGCGCGACCAGCACGGCGTCGACGTCCACCGGCGCGTCGGCGGGCCACTGCGCCAGCGCGTCGGCGACCGGCGCGGCCAGCAGTTCGGGGCGGCCACGGGCGGGCTCGGTACGCAACGTTCCCATCACGGGTGCGATCGTCGCATCCGTCGCGGGTGCACCGGTCACCGAGGCTCCGGCTCAGCCGTTGGTCAGGAACCCGTGCTCCTGGAGCATCGCCCGGTCCCGGGCAGCCGCCATCTCCTCCGCCCGCTCCGCCTGCACGCGGCGCGCCTCGATGTCCTCCAGAGCGTGCCGGACCGCGAGCCGGATCACCCCGTAGAGGAAGACAAAGCCGCAGACGTACAGGAGACAGGTGACGACGAACGTGAGCATGAGCCGACGGTAGGGCGAACGTGAACGAGAGCGGGCGTCATCTTGCCGTCGTTCCCCCGTACGTGTCGGCCAGGTAGTCCGCCCAGGTGCGGCGGCCGGTCGGGCGGGTCTCGGTGACCAGTCCACCGGCGCGATGCCGTCGCGCGGACCGGCGCGCAGCAGCTCGATCAGCCGGTCCGCCACCTCACCCGGATCGACCGGCTGGGCCACCACCGCCCGGTCGGCGATCACCGGGCAGGGCTTGCCGGACGCGCGCAGCGACCCGTCGAGGAACTGCGGGAACTGGGTGGCCCGCACCGTCAGGGCACCCCTCCGGCGGCCACCACCTGCTCGGCGGCGAGCTTGTGCCGGTAGTGCGCGTAGGGCACCCGGTCCACGCCGACGATCGAGACGTAGATCAGGTGGGCCACGCCGCCCTCGGTCGCCGCGGCGACCAGCCGGCGGGTGCCGAGCACGTCGATCTGGTGCGTGCGCCGAGTCGGGTACGGCGTGGCGTGACGGCCACCTCACCGGGCCAGGTCCAGCACGGTGAGCACGACGAAGAACACGATCACCGCCTCGCTGACCAGCCAGGCGTGGCTGTCGGCCCAGTCCCGGATCCGGGGCAGCACCGCCGCCGCCCGACGGCCCAGGAGCAGCAACGCCAGCAGCGGCAGAGCGAGCAGCGTCAGGGTGAGCAGCATGAACGGCACCAGGTGCCACCACGGCAGACCCTGCCGGGCGGCACTGGCACCGACCGTGAGCATGGTCAGGTCGTCCGCCGGCATGGCCAGGAAGAGCAGCACGCCGACTCGGAGCGCATAACGGGGGGTGGCGTGTTGGAGCCGGCCCATCCAGGCGGGTGGCCCGGAGTGGCGCCGCAGGAACACCACCACCGCCAGGACGGCCAGCAGCACCAGGACGAGCCAGTCGACGATCCGTTCGAACCGGCCGTCACGGTCGTCGACGCTGATCCGGAACAGGTGGGTGACCAGCCAGGCCAGGGTCGTACCGCCGCACACCACGATGGCCGCTCCGGCCAGGTAGCCCAGCGACGCGGCCCGGGGCCGGTCGGAGGAGGCGAAGAAGACCGCCGCCACCAACTGGGTCCCGGCGACCATGACCACGGCCAGTGGTAGGAGAGTCAGGAAGTTCATCGCGTGCCCATCCTCCCGGCTGCCTCCGTCCGGCACCCCAGATTCGGCGGATGCGTACGCCCGCCGAGGTCAGGCCGCTCCGACCCGCGCACGTGGCACGACCCGACCGGCGAGCAGCGCGCCGACCAGCGCCAGCCCGGCCGCCGCCGCGAGGGTCACCCCGTAGCTGCCCGGACCCGGTGCGGCGCCCGCCGCCAGCACCGCACCGGTCAGCGCCAGCACGGCCGCTGCGGCGAGCGAGTCGCACAACTGCAACGACGAGCTGTTGCGGCCCTGCTCGCCCGGGGCCGACAACTCCAGGGTCAGCACCGACAGCGACGGATAGAGCAGGCCCATACCGGTCCCGGCCACCGCCCAGCCGAACACGCCCACCCCGACCGGTACGACCGGCAGCACGGTGAGGCCCACCACCGCGACACCGACGGTGATGCAGGTCAGGCCGGCTCTCGGCAGGGTGGCACGGCTGCGTGGCGCGCGGACCCGTCCCTGTAGCCACGACCCGAACGACCAGGCGACCGCCCCGGTGGTCAGCACCAGACCGGCTGCGGTGGGCGAGAACCCGCGTTCCCGGGAGAGCATCAGCGGGATCACCACCTCCGCGCCGACGAAGGCACCCGAGGCCAGCCCACGCAGCCCGACCACGGTGGGCAGGCCCCGCCCGGCCCGGAGGAACCCGGCGGGCAGCAGTCGTGGCGCGCAGACCAGCAGGCCGACCAGGGCGGTACCGACCAACGCCACGGCGGTGAGGCCGCGCTGCTGACCCCCGATGTGCAGCAGTGCGGCGCTCACCCCCGCCCCGCACGCCCAGCCGATCCGGGTGAGCGGACCGGACTGGTCGCCGGTCGGCCGCACCGGCCCGTCGACGTCGGTCACCGACCCGTCCGGTGACCGGCCCGCTCCGGCCGACCGGCCCGCGTCGATCGAGCGGAGGCCCGGATGGACCAGCAGTGCCGCCGGCACCGCCACCACCGGCACCGCCAGGAAGACCCACCGCCAGCCGACGTGCTCCACCACCAGGCCCGCCAGCAGCGGCCCCACCAGTGACGGCACCACCCACGCGGCGGCGAACGCGGCGAAGATCCGCCGGTGCAGGTGCTCCGGGTACGCCTTCGCGACGATGACGTACAACGCGACCGACAGCAGGCCGGAGCCGAAACCCTGCACGATCCGGCCCACCACCAGCGTGCCCATCGTGTCGGCGCTCCCGGCGAGCAGCAGCCCGACGACGAAGCCGCCGAGACCGGACCACATCGGCCAGCGCGGTCCCCGGGCGTCGCACCAGAGACCGGAGATCACCATCGCCACCACGCCCGCCGCGAACGGGCCGCCGAAGGCGATCCCGTACAGGGCCAGACCGTCCAGGGCGCGGGCCACGGTCGGCATGGCGGTGCCCACCGCCAGCGCCTCGAAGGCCAGTAGCGAGACCAGGGCCACGGTGCCCACCGTCATCGCCCGCAGCCGAGTGGCGAAGATCGTCTCCGCCGACGTCAGGTCCGGAGCCGAGGCGGTGGCGGTCACCGGACACTCGCACGGCGGCGCGGGACACCGACGGGACGCCGGTACGGGACGATCGACATGACCCGATCCTGCGACCTCAAGCCATGTTCAGGTCAAGCGTGACGCGGCTTACCCTCAGGCCGACTCCAGCGCCTCTCCCAGCCCTTTGGCCAGTCCCGACAGGCGCTGATCGGCCAGCAGGTGCCCGGCGGTGATCACCAGCGCCAACGGCCACTCGATCACCTGGAGCGCGGTGAGCACCCCGATGCCCGCGTAGTAGGCGAGCTTGTCCGGCGGCGGCACGGCCACCATGCCGAGCCACGGGATCTCCACCCGGTGGGCGAACGCCCGCAGCGTCTCCTGCGTACCGCTGAGTTCTCGTGTCAGCGCACTCATCTCGGCCTCCCCGTGGACGACGACGCCTCCCTTGGACGACGACGCCCACCCCGGATTCCACCGCCGAGGCCGTCCATGCCCACCGAGGCGAAAAACTTCCCCGCCCCGGCGGGCATAAGGGACGCCCGGCCGGGAAGCCAGGCCGCCGGGCCCGACCGGTAGGAGGCGAGATGCGGCGACCCGTGTCCGTACCGCCGCTGGTCGGCGACGCCTCGCGCAGCGTCGGTGCCGCCGCCACCCGGCTCGCCCGGGCCGTGGGGCTCTCCAGCCGCCGGGTGTGGTCCCGGCCGGGACGCCACCACATCGAGGTGCACGGCGTGTGCCAGGACGGCGGCGACACGCTGGCCCGGCAGGTCGAGGCGGCCCTGGAACGGATGCCCGGCGTGCTCTGGGCCCGGGTCAACGCCCCCTCCGGACGGGTGGTCGTCGCCGTCGACACACCGGGACCGAAGGTACGCGAGCTGATCGGCACCATCTCCCGGATCGAACGCACCTGCCCGCACGAACCCGACCCGGAGATCCCGCCTCCGCACCCGCCGGAGGAAGGGCCGCGCACCGCCCGTACCCTCGGCGCGCTCGCCTCCGACGCGCTCGGCCTGACCATCTCCGCGGCCACCCGGATCCTGCCCGTGACCCCGGTGCCCGCCGAGGTCTCCGGTCTGCTCAGCGCCATCGACCTGCACCCGAGGCTGCACGCCCTCGCCGGTCTGGGCCTGCGCCGCGACCCCCGCGCCGAGGTCATCTTCCCGCTCGCCGAAGCGGTGGTGCAGGGCCTCACCGGCGGTTGGACGGGCATCGTGCTGGACAGCGCCCAGCGCATCGTGCAGTGGGGTGAAGGACTGGCCCAACTGCACGCCTGGGAGAAGGCCGAGCCCGGCCTCACCGGGGAACCGGACCGGGCCGTGGCCCGCTCCCCGGTCGGCGAACGCCCCTGCCCGAAACCGGACGGGGCCCCGGAGCGGTACGTCACCCGGATGCTGGGCACCGGCGCGGCTGCCTTCGCCGCCGCCACACCCGTCGTCGGTCCGAAACGCGCCGCCGCGCTGGGGCTCTCCACGCTGCCCAAGGCCCCCGGCAGCGGTCGCGAAGGGTACGCCGCCCAACTCGGCCGCATCCTCGCCCGGCGGGGCGTCATCGCGATGGACCGAGGCGTACTGCGCGAACTCGACCGGATCGACACGCTGGTCCTCGACGCCCGGGTGCTCGGCTCCGACCGGGGTGTCCTGGCCGACCTGGCCCCGCTGCCCGGCGCCGACACCTCGCAGGTGGCGGCACGGGCGTTCACCCTGTTCGAGCCGACCGCCCCGACCGACGTACGTCGACTCGACGGCTGGCGACTCGGCCCCCTCGACCGCCTCGACGTCCACGACCCCGGCGACACCGACGACAGTCGCCGGCTACGCGAACGCGGCGGAACGCTGCTCGGCCTGGCGCAGGGCGACACCCTGGCGTCCGTACTGCGGGTGGAACCGGAACCCGCGCCCGGCGTCGACACCCTGCCCGCCGTCGCCCGACAGGCCGGTCTACGGCTCGTGGTGGCCGGCGACGACACCGAGCGGTACGCCTCCGCCGACGCGCTGCTGCCCGGCGACGACCGGCTGGCCGAATCGGTCCGCACCCTGCAACGCGAGGGGGCGGTGGTGATGCTCGTCTCCGGCGACCGCGCGGCGCTCGCGGCGGCCGACTGCGGTCTGGGTGTCGCCGACCCGGAAGCCGCGCCGCCCTGGGGAGCGCACCTGCTGGTCGGCACCGACCTGCGGTCGGTCGCACTGATCATCGAGGCGGCCGGTGTGGCCCGCCGGATGACCGGCCAGAACATGCGGATCGGGCTGGCCGGCAGCGGCCTCGGCGCGCTGGCGGCCTTCACCGCCGACCCCGCGCTGCTGCCCGGCCGTAGCCTCGCCTCGGTCAACGGCGCGGCGGCACTGGCCTTCGCGCACGGCGTCTGGCGCGCCGGTCGGCTCTCCGCCCGCACCGAGTCGGCCGCCCCGGCGATCACCGCCTGGCACCTGATGCCGGTGCCGACCGTCCTCGACCAGCTCGGCACCGAACGCGGCGGCCTGACCGAAACCGAGGCCGAGCGCCGCCGGGCCGCCGGGCCGGGCGAGACCTCCGGCCCCGGCGGGCTGCTGCGGGCCTTCGTAGACGAGCTGGCCAACCCGCTCACACCGGTGCTCGCCGCCGGAGCGGTCCTCTCCGCCAGCTTCGGCTCGCTCGTCGACGCCGCCCTGGTCGGTGGCGTGGTCGGCGCGTCCGCACTGGTCGGCGCCGTGCACCAGCGCAACACCGAGAAGTCACTGGCCGCGCTGCTGTCCCGCTCGGCGGTCACCGCCCGGGTCTGCCGGGGCGGCACGGAACGGGTACTCCCGGCCGAGGACCTCGTGCCGGGCGACGTGATCGTGCTCGAATCCGGCGACGCCGTACCCGCCGACTGCCGGGTGCTGGACAGCGTCGGGTTGGAGACCGACGAGTCCTCGCTCACCGGCGAGTCGCTGCCGGTCGCCAAGACCGACCAGCCGGTGGTGGCCGCCGCCGTCGCCGACCGCCGGTCGATGCTCTACGAGGGCACCACCGTCGCCGCCGGACGCGGCGTCGCCGTGGTGGTGGCCACCGGCACCGACACCGAGGCCGGGCGCAGCCTCGCACTCGCCCGGCAGGCCCCACCCGCCAGCGGCGTCGAGGCCCGGCTCGGCCGGCTCACCCGGGCCGCGATCCCGCTGGCCGCCGGGTCGGCGGTCGCCGTCGTCGGTGCCGGGCTGCTGCGCGGCGTACCCCTGGCGCAGACCGCCGCCACCGCCGCGAACCTGGCCGTCGCCTCCGTGCCGGAAGGGCTGCCGTTCCTGGTCAGCGCCGCCCAACTGGCCGCCGCCCGGCGACTCGCCGAACACGGCGCGTTGGTCCGCAACCCGCGCACCATCGAGGCGCTCGGCCGGGTCGACGTCCTCTGCTTCGACAAGACCGGCACCCTCACCGAGGGACACCTGCTGCTGGCGGGCGTCGGCGACGCCGACGGGTACGCCCCGGCCGACCGACTCGACGACCGGCTCCGGCGGATCCTCGCCACCGCGCTGCGCGCCACTCCCGCAGCCGACGATCCCGAGGAACTGTCCATGCAGACCGACCGCGCGGTGCTGCGCGGTGCGACCTCCGCCGACATCCCCGAGCAGTACGCGGCCCCGGGCTGGCGCGCGATCGGCGGCCTGCCGTTCGAGCCGTCCCGGGGCTACCACGCCACCGTGGGCGAGACCGAGGGGCGGATGCTGCTCAGTGTGAAGGGCGCGCCGGAGCGCGTACTGCCCCGCTGTGCCGCCCGCCGCACCGACGGCCGCGACGAACCGCTCGACGACGCGGGCCGGGCGGAGCTGCACCGCCTGCTCGGTGAGCGCGCCGGAGCCGGACACCGCATCCTGGCCGTCGCCGAGTGCGTGGTCAGCGACCCCGACCTCACCGACGACGACGTACGCGGCCTGGTCTTCACCGGATTCCTGGCGATCGCCGACGGGGTACGTGACAGCGCCGCCCCCGCCGTCCGCCGGATCCGACAGGCCGGCGTGCACACCATCATGATCACCGGCGACCATCCGGCGACCGCCGAGGCCATCGCCGCCACCATCAGCGCGGGCGACGCCCAGCGGGTGGTCACCGCCACCGAACTCGACACCCTCGACGACGACGCCCTCGCCGCCCGGCTCGCCGTCACCGACGTGGTGGCCCGCTGCACCCCCGCCCACAAGGTCCGGATCATCCAGGCGTTGCAGAAGTGCGGCCGGACCGTCGCGATGACCGGCGACGGCGCCAACGACGCACCCGCCATCCGACTGGCCGACGTGGGCATCGCCCTCGGCCAACGGGGCACCCCGGCCGCCCGCGCCGCCGCCGACCTGGTGGTCACCGACGACCGGCTGGAGACCATCATCGCCACCCTGGTCGAAGGCCGGGCGATGTGGTCCTCGGTCCGCCACGCGCTGAGCATCCTGGTCGGCGGCAACCTCGGCGAGATCGCGTTCAGCGTGCTGACCGCCGCCGCCACCGGGCAGGCCGCGCTCAACGGACGCCAACTACTGCTGGTCAACCTGCTCACCGACATGGCGCCCGCACTGGCCATCGCCGTCCGCCCACCCGGCGACGGCGACCACACCGACGGACTGCTCCGCGAGGGCCCCGACAGCTCCCTGGGCGAGACCATGACCCGCGAGATCGGACTGCGTGCCGCCGCTACCACCCTCGGTGCCACCGCCGGCTGGACGCTGGCCCGCTACACCGGCAGCCGCCGACGCGCCGGCACCATCGCCCTGGTCTCGCTGGTCGGCACCCAGCTCGGCCAGACCGTCCTGGCCGGTGGCACCAGCCCGTCCGTACTCGCCTCGACCGCCGCATCGGTCGGCGTCCTGGCCGCCGTGGTGCAGACCCCCGGCGTCAGTCAGTTCTTCGGGTGCACCCCGCTCGGGCCGGTCGGCTGGACCATCGCGACCGGCTCCGCACTCGGCGCCACCTTCGCCAACGGCGCTCTCACCAAGCTGGTCGCCCGCCTACCTCAGACCGACCGCGCTCCTGCCGACGGCTCTCCTGTTGACGGCGCTGGTGGCGATGGCGCTGGTGCCGACGGCCTGTCGTCTGGCGGTGTGTCGTCTGGCGGTGTGTCGTCTGGCGGACGCCGGGCCGAAGGCGTCCTGGTCGAGGACGCTCGGGTCCACGGTGTCCAGGTGGACGGTGCGCGGGATGACGGTCACCGGGATGACGACGCTCAGCCCGATGGTGCGTCGTCGAGCGCAGCGTCGTCGGACGGTCGGGCTTCCCAGGTCGGCCCCGGGCCGCAGGAGTCCTGAGCGTCAGCCGGGGAAATGCCAGGTCGCGGCAGCGCGACGCAACCGGTCGTTGATCGCCCGCCCCACCCCGCTCTCCGGCACCGGCTCGGCGACGATCTCGGTGACCCCGGCGGCGTCCAACCGGTGCAGTGCCTCGAAGAGCCGCGCCGCCGCTTCGGTCAGGTCACCGGCGGTCGAGAGCACCTCCACCGCCGCCCAACCCTCCGCCGGCCGATCCCGGAACGCCAGGTAGCCGCGCCGAACCCCGTCCTCGACAGGCAACGTCCCCGCGTCCCGCAGACGCAGCGGCGTACGGGGCGCGTAGTGCGCGGCCAACGTCCCCGGCGCGACCGGCTGCCCCGAACTACCCTGGCGCACCGTCACCGGGCCGGTGACCTTCTCCAACTCCTCGACCGGCAACGCGCCCAGACGCAACACCACCGGACGGTCCCCCCGGGCGTCCACGATCGTCGACTCGATCCCGCACCGGGTCGGCCCGCCGTCGAGCACCACGTCCACCGCGCCACCCAGCCCGCGTACCACGTGCTCCGCCCGGGTCGGACTGAGCTGCCCGAACCGGTTGGCGCTCGGTGCCGCCACCGGCACCCCCGCCGTGGCGATCAGCCGCCGCGCGTACTCGTTGTCCGGCACCCGTACCGCCATCGTCGCCAACCCGGAGGTGACGATCGGCGGGATCACGTCCGGCCGGTCCACGATCAACGTCAACGGACCCGGCCAGAACCGCTCCGCCAACGCCGCCACGCCCGCGGAGACCACCCCCACCAGCGCTTCCAGGTCAGCGGCGTCGGCAAGGTGGGTGATCAACGGATCGAAGCTGGGCCGCGCCTTCGCCTCGAAGATCCGGGCCGCCGCCCGCGCGTCCAACGCGTTCGCCCCCAGGCCGTAGACGGTCTCGGTGGGAAAGGCCACCAGCCCGCCGGTACGCAGCACCGAGGCGGCCTCGGTCAGGTCACCCTCGGCAGGCAGGACACGCGGAGATCCAGTGCTCACACCCTCGACGCTAGCCTGCGTCCGACGCCTCACCCGACATGCCCCGACTCACCCGGAAAACTCGGCGACGTACGCCGTGAGCGGCACCGCCCCCGGTCCCGTACCGCCGACCGTGACATCGCCCCCGAGGTCCTGCTCGGCGTACTCGCCCGGCTCCCGGACGGCGGTCGTGACGACCAGCATCGGATGGGTGAAGTGCACGGTCAGGAAGCGCCAGGCCGCCCGGTTCAGGTCCGGCTGCCGAGAGTTGGGCACCCCGTCAACCGCACCCGCGTGGAACAGCAACGGCGCGCCCGCCCGATCCCGCAACACGCGGCCCAGCGATAGACGCTCCGAGCACTCCGCACAGCGCAGGAACCCCTCGTCGGACGCGTCGAACCCAGCAGACAGCAGGTCCGCGAAACCACCCTCCGGCCAGCCCGCCAGATACGCCGAGAAGGAGATGTCACCCTCCCCGTCGCCGTCCAGCATCGCGGGAAGACAACCGGTCTCCATCTGCCGGTGCAACTCCGGGTCCCAGTCATGGGCCACCCGCAACCGGTGCCCACCATGATCGGCGAGCAGCTTCCACAAGGCGCTCGACGCGGAGCGACACTGCGAGAAGACCGGCTCGTCCGGGTTACCGGCGTACCGGGTCAGCGCAGCGCCGGGCTGTTCACTCAGCGGCTTGCCGAGACCCCAACAGATCCGGTTGCACGAGCAGTAGAGAAAAGCGGAAGCCCCCATTGCCATCCCCTAACCAGGTACGCCCATGCCCCGCGCTCCCAGCATCCAAAGCCCCAATGGGCGCCCGTCCGGCGTGTGGAAAGCAACGTACACGTCCGCGTACCGCGCGAGCCGGCGATCGTCGCGGTTCTTGGCCCAGAATGCCTCCATCAACCGACGCACGTCGGTTCCTGGGGGCACCTGTACGAACAACTCACCCCGATAGGTCAACTTCTTGGCGTAGTCCTCGAACTGCCGGGCGAAGGTAGTGGGCGCCCCACTGAACGTCTTGACCTCTCGCCGATACACTTCCTGCCCGCTCTTGTCCAGAAACGAGACGTCCGGTGGCGGCTTGTTCGCACCGGCGAGCGTCGGCGTCGACCCCTCGGGGCCGTAGAGTGCCCGCTCTGCGTTTGCCTCACTGAGCACGAAATCCTTGTGCTGAGCGTGCTCCCGCATCAAGCTCACGATCGACTTCTGCCGCGTGGCCGCGTCGAGATTCAGCTCCGCGCCACATCCCTTGCAGGCCGTACGAGCCAGGCGGATGTTGGTGGCGAGCACCTCGTGGGGCAGCCGCTCCCTTCCCTCCTCCGCAGGCGCGTCCTCTGGTGCTTGTGGAGGTGCGCTCGTCGCCACTCCCACCTCTGGCGGCAAGCTGCTCGACGAAACGGATGAGCCGGTAGATCCGCAGGCCGCCAGCGCTAGCAGAAGCGCTCCGGTCAAGATCCGGGTAGCGCCGAGGCGGAGTCGATCGGCAAACACCATGCCGGCAACATACGACGGTGTCGCACTTCGCCGCAGTCCCGACTACCGTCCGTACTGACTGCGCGGAGGCAAAACAGACCACTGAAGCTGATGAAGAGTACGCCTTATGACTCTCGGCAAATCCACGAGAGCCCTCCCGGAAGCGGAGGTGTAAGTGGAGCCCAGGGGACTCGAACCCCTAACCCCTGCCTTGCAAAGATCAAGACTTCTGTCGACCGGCGTCGGTAACCGTCGCTGGCCTGCTCGCCGTGTCGCCCGTCGTCGTTCGCGGACCGGGTTTGTCGACCGGCTTGGCTGTACGGATGGCTGTACAACGACGCAGACCGGGGCCGAACGGCGTCAATCATCAGCGTTCGCGGTTGACTCTCTCCTCAGTCGCTTCACCACCTCGGCGACTTGGGCGGCTGCTTCGGCGGGTGCCTCATGCTCCCAGATTCTCAGCACAGTCCACCCCTCGGCGATCAACTGAGCATCGGTGTCGGCATCGCGGCGGCGGTTGGTGGCAACCTTCTGAGCCCAGAAGGCCGCGTTGGTCTTGGCCACGGTGTGGTGCTGGGGGCACCCATGCCAGAAGCAGCCGTCCAAGAAGACCGCCAACCGCAGACGAGGAAAGACCAGGTCGGCGGTTCGGCGGACTGAGCGGATGGGTCGTCGGCTGACGAAGTACCGGAGACCGGCGGCATGCACAGCCCGCCGCAACGCCAGTTCCGGCTTCGTGTCACGCCCGGTATTGGACTGCATCGACTTGCGTACGGCCTGGGATGACGCCCATGAGACATCAGACACTTGTTCGACTCTCCTCCGGCACGCCGGCGGAGATTCTAGCGGGAGGACAACTAGGATGTTGCAGGTGAGTGAGCGGCCGAGCATGATCGATCTCTTCGCCGGGTGTGGCGGGATGACCGTTGGGTTCCATCGTGAAGGCTTTCGGTCGGTCCTTGCGGTCGAGTGGGAGCGGTCGGCAGCGGCAACGTACGCAGCCAACTTCGGCGAGAGTCATACCCACTGGGGCGACATCGCCGACGTGACCGAGGATCAGATCCCCGAGGCGGACGTCATCATTGGAGGCCCGCCCTGCCAGGGGTTCTCCAACCTCGGCAGCAAAGACGTGAACGATCCCCGCAACAAGCTGTGGAAGGAGTACCTCCGCTTCGTCGTGACGGCCAGGCCGCAGGTATTCGTGATCGAGAACGTCCAGCGGTTCTCCAAAAGTAGCGAGTTCCAGTTGCTGCTCAGCGAGGCGGACCACGGCATCATCAAGGACTACGAGTTGAGCTACGGCGTACTACTCGCCGCCGACTACGGCGTCGCCCAGCGGCGCCCGCGCACCATCATCATTGGCTCTCGCATCGGAAAGATCGATCTGCCGCGACCAACGCACGCTCGGGTGCCGACCGGCGATCTGCTGCCTTGGGAGACCGTTCGAAGCCGCATCGGTGGCATCGATGAGCGCCCGGCGACCACCGAGCTGCCGCGGGCTTTTACCGAGTACTTCGGCGAGCGGATCCCCGGTCTCTTTAAAGGGATGGACATCCACTTCGGCCGGCAGCCGACGCAGCTTTCCCTGGACCGGTACGACCACGTGCCTCCGGGCGGCGGGAGATTCGACGTCCCACCGCACCTGCTGCCTCGATGCTGGCGTGAGAAGTCGACGGGTACGACGGATGTGATGGGGCGGATGCGCTGGGACGCCCCCTCGTTGACCATCCGCACGGAGTTCTTCAAGCCCGAGAAGGGCCAGTACCTACACCCGCAGTGGGATCTGTACGACCGGGACCGGCGGGTCAACCGCGTCATCACCCACTACGAGGCGTCCCTGCTGCAGGACTTTCCGAAGGACTACCTGTGGTGCGGCACCAAGACTGAGATTGCCAAGCAAATCGGCAATGCCGTCCCCTCGGGTTTGGCGGCCGCGATCGCCGCACAGATCAAGCGCCACCTCCATTAGTCACAAAGAGCGGTAGGGCTGGAATGCGGTCCGCTGCACGGAGCGTTGCAGCGTCCCTTGAATAACGACGGCGGGTTGGTCTAAGAGGAGGTCTCGCAACCCGAGGTTTGTCTGTTAGGGTGTCGCCCATGCTCCACAGCATGGGCCCTCGGCGATTGACCGCCACGCCCGTCGCAGGCAAGTACTTCACCGGGTTGCAAGACGCCCCTTAATGCAGTCTGGCTTCTCAATCCTCTAGTCTGCCGCGCGGTATCTTTGGAGCAGGACCGATCTTGTCACCGGGTATCGCCTTAGCCCAGTAGGACTTACCGATCTTCACCTTCGGTCGACTGCTGCTCTGACTGACCTCGGCGACCTTCACCGACACCCATTCGCCCTTCTCGGGAATTGGGAGACCGAACGCCGCTGCTATCTGGGGGTGGGCCTCTTGATGTCCGAGTATCCAATACCCCTCAGACCCAATCCCTTGAGGTGCCGGGTTTCGGGCATCACGAACCCGCTTGGGTGCGTCGTCTTGTTGACCGACTGTGTTGATCACGTGCCGGCTCACAAGCTTCTCAGTCATCCGTCTGAAGAGTTCGTTGACGCGCTGCTGCCCGCTCAGGCTCGCGTCCAGCACCGCCGTCCGGTCAGCGGGGTTCATGTGGCGTAGAAGGTTCTCGGGAAGGTCTTGCTGTAGCCCGCCCCACAACCAATAGATTGCGTTCATGCCGGCGTCAGAGAGATTGCGTTTGTTGTCTCGATTGTACTGCCGCTCACGGATACCGTTACGGTCTCGGAACTTGAGTCGGTCGTCGGTGACCCGCACAACCCCGGCAGCCCAATGCGACATGTCGTCGTCTAGCCACACGACGAGAGCGGGATGATCGGCTCGCCCGCTCTGCTCACCGTGGTCAGCGCAAAGGTACATCTCCATCGGGATTTCCCAGCCGCCAACGTCCTTTGAGAATTTGCAGTCAAGATCGCAGCCAGCAATACGCCAGTCGAGGTCATGCCCTTGCGGAATGGCGAACTCCTTTGCAAGGTTGATCTCGATCACCGTCCCGAGGTGCGTCTTCTCCGTCTTACCGAAGTGCTGGTAGCACCAGTGCCCTGTCCGCTCACCATCGAGAAGCTCGTCGATGGAGTCACGAAGAACCCAGCGGAAGCGCTCTCGGGCATCGGGTTGCCTATACCACCAGGAGATGATCGGGTCGAGTGCAGGATCCAGGTCTTGACTGGAGACGGACGGCGGGCGGAGCTGTTTCGACATGCGCTTAACAGGGGCAGGGTGAACGACAAAGGCGTTCCGCTTACGACGCATGGCTGGCAGTATGCCGGCAAGGAGGAACATGTTATTGGCGTCCGACATGTGTTCGAACAAATCACGGGCGCCAGAGTTCGTCCGAGAGCGAGTAGTCAACTGTCATCCCGTCTGCCGCCGACCCACACACCGTGGAGCGGGCCAGGGCCAGGGTGACAAGGTGGAGCGCCCTACCGGACGTACGACCTTGTCACCCTGGC
>NZ_JBITKM010000010.1:0-51621 GCF_044461025.1 Micromonospora sp. NPDC049900 | reverse complement strand
GGGGGGGGGGGGCGGGGGGGGGTTCTTGGGGGTCGCCCCACACCGGTCGCTATCCTGTTACCCCCCGGGCCCGGGCCCCGCTCGGCTTGCCTGGGTCGGCGGTGGACGGGATGGCATCCCTCAACCACTACCACCCACGGCCGGAACCGTTCGGCAACTCCATCCTGGAGTCGTCTGGCCCCCGCCGGAGGCACAATCTCTGACCCCCACCCCGCCCCACCCACCGCCATCTTCCCCACCTTCACCTCTTCCCCACCTCGGACCCGTGACCGGTCGGCGTGATTCCGTTCGGCAACTCGTCCGGCCTGGCCGTCGACCGGTCCGCGGTTCCCGTCGTGAAGCTGAATGCGTGACGTGAGGTGGGACGTTGTCGTCCTGGTCCCGGTCGACCTCCGAGACTCGTCACCGGGTCACCCTTGCTGACCCACGGGTGACGCGCGGGGCGGGCGTGGGTTTCGGGCCGGCTGACTTTCCGCCCCGCCGCCGAAGGCGGGCGGGGCGGCGGCTCCGTCAGGAGCCGGTTACCGCGCCCGGCCCGCGCCGCGCGGAGCGCGCTTGATCTAGTACAGGCCAATTCGGCAACAGATCACGGGCAACTCCCGGCCCGACCACGGCCCAGCTTGGCAACGCCGACCTGACTCATCTCGCCAGACCGATCGTCGCGGCGACGTGACGTGGTTACGCCCACCGTTGCTGGCAGATGCTGTGGCACTCTGCTCGCCGCCGTCGGTGTCACCCATCGTCAAGCGCTGGCTGCCTCGCTGTTCGTTGCCCTGTCCCGGTCTCTCACTTCACCTCGACCTGCAACTGCGTGCAGTACGCCGCTGTCGCGTCATCGTGCGTCTTTCCTCTTGGCCACCTCGCGCCGTTCAAATCAAGGCGCTCTGCCTCGCGGACACGTTGGAGGATCGCGGCAGGCCCTTCGGTGGCGGCCATGGCGATCACCTCCGGCCATCCTGCAAGGTTGAACCGGTCGGTGATGCGACTGGCGCCGTCGCTAAGCAGCAGGACGCTTCTCAGCTCATGCACTGGGATCTCACCCGTGATCGCCTCGTGGGCCGCTTCCGGGTCCGCCGCAGCCACCCAGAACCCATCCGGCCGGTTCCGGTGCACGCGCATCGCGTCGACGTAGGCCCTTCGGGCTTTATCGTGCTCGGGGGTGCCGTTCTCGGCCGCATCCATCGCTGCCCGGTACCCCCGGCCGACCTCCTCCTCCCGGTTGTCGCACACAGCAACCGGCTCTCCTTCAGTGACGTCCAGCAGGAGAACGCTGTCGGCCAGCACCAGGTACTGAAGATGATCGGCAACGGTCCGGATCATGACGACCGTTGCCGACGGCGTGCCTGGGTCATCGAGATCGCAGGTGTTGGCATGCAGCGCAGCCGTCTCCCGGATGCCCTCGGCCAGAATGGATATCAGGTCCCTGTCCTCGTCGGGCAGACCGGCCGCCAGGGCGCCGCCGAGGTGTCGGGCGTACCAACTGACCCCGTGGTGGCACTTCGTGGTGGTGCCGGACAGGCCAGCACCGTCGAGCAGGACAACACCGTTCGTGGTTGCCGCGGTGAAGTCCTCGTTGGGTTCGTAAGACTTGGCAGGGAGCGTCGCCAACGAGACGTGCATCATTCCTCCGGGTGGCGGTTGATGGGAGTCAACAACTGCACCTTGCGGGGTTCTTTCGTGTCGGGCTCGTACTCGGTGCCAACTAGGACCGAGAAGGTGTCGGTCTGGACCTCGCCGTACAGCTCACCAATGCGTGTGCAGATCAAGTGAACGACGCCGAGTGATCCCGCTGGGTGAATGCCGGTGAACACGATGAGCGACCCCTTGCCGTCCGGCCGTGGCAGTCGGCCGAGGTACGCGACGTCGGAGTTCTGTGGCGGGGTCTGGTCCTGGCCGGACCGATACGTGTTCCCGGCCTTGCGGTCGACTAGCATCCACGGGCCGTCGGGGGCACGCTCGAAACTCAGTCTTCTGTCCTGGCTAAGCACGTCAGCCACCGGCTGAGAGATACGGGGACCACAGATCACGATAAGGTTCGGTCGATTGAGGTCGATCTCGCCAGTGGTGGGCACGTGCTCGAAAGAGGGTTCCAGCCCGAGGTTGCGGGCCAGTTCGGCAAGACGCTGAGCACCGGTAACGTCCTCGAAGGCGACGACGGGCCGGGCCTTGATGGCTTCCTTCTTCAAGGGCGTCACGATGGTGACGTGGCCGGCCCCGAGGAAGGCTCCTTCGGCCGGCGGTCCTCCGTGACGGATCTGGTGGATTCGGCCACGCGTGAGGCCCACCCGCTCAGCGATGTGGGCGTACGACAGCCCTCCCTGATGCAGCTCGTTGATGACTCTGCGGCGTAGTCGCGCGAGTTCGGTGACCTCCTCCTGGGCAACGGCCATACGGCTCGTCGCTTCACGGAGCAGTTCGAACGGATCGCTGATCGCGGCAATACGATCCACTTCGTCTGTCATGTCCGTCCCAGCACTCGATTCAACCTCAGGCGTCTAGCCCCCTTGACGCTCTCACCGTATCCAGCTAATGTGCTGTCTATCCCCCTAGACAGACCTCGGGACACGCTGGTCCAACTGTATAGGGGGGTATACAAGACCGCTACCGGGTGCGCCGGTGGCCGATCAAGAGGAGATCGTCATGGCCCTGAGGGGTGGTACGCGGTTCTCGGTTCCGTTCGAGGCGGTGTTTCCGCATGGTGCGGTGTTCGTGCCGGATTCGATCGCGGAGGCGCAGGACTTCAACGAGGCGACTCGGGTGCGGACGCCGGCTAAGGACAAGGTGACGGGTCAGCGGGTGTGGCAGTGCCGGGTGATGGACATGGATCCGGAGTTGGGTGCCCGCTCGCGTGAGGTGTCGATCAAGGTATTGGCGGATGTGCAGCCGGTGCCGCCGGTGGGTCCGTTCCAGCCGGTGGAGTTCGAGGGCCTGACCGTCACCCCGTACGTGGGTTCCAACGGCCGGTTGGCGTTCTCCTACCGGGCGACGGCCCTGGTCGCGCCGAAGACTCTCGCCGAGACGCGCGGTAAGGCTGCCTGAGGTGTCTAAGCGGAAGGCGACTGGTCAGGATCTGGCCAACATCGTCTCCGAGTGGGCGGTGACCCAGACCCACCGCGACGACGCCACTCGCGCGGCATGGCGTGCCCTGCCGCCGCATGTGCAGGGCCAGATCCACGGGTGGGCTGCGGATGAACGGCAGCGACGCGCGGACGGCATCACGATCACGGACTAGTTACCCGGCGGCGCGGCCTCTTGGCCTCGCAAACCTTCCGCCGCGCCGCCGGCCTCACCCCGTCAGCCCTTCTGAACCGTTGGGAGAGACCTCAATGATCCCCCGAAACCCGCCGGATCCGCGAACGCGGACCGTCCTGCTGCCCTGCGGTCGGCACTACGCCACCTTGTGGGGTGGAGTGTCCGCCCCGACCCGCTGCGACGACTGCCCTACGCCGGTGACGAGTGGGAAGGCCGGCTGATGTTCGGCCGGAAGCGCTCCGAATCGGAGCCGGTTCGTCGTGATCAGGTGATGAAGCTGATCAGCCTCGGGATGAAGGAGACCGACGCCGCTGATCGGGACATCGACAGTCCCGAGTTCGACTCGGCCAAGGCCGCGTTCGAGACCGCGATGGGCAAGGCGACCCCGGCGGAAAAGGCTGCCGCGTACGACGCGCTCAAACGGCACGGCTACTGACCCAGCTCGCCATGTGACTGGTGTCGCCGCACGCCGACCCCATCATCTGTGGTTCGGCGTGCGGGGCGAGGTCAGTCAGCCGACTGGCTCAGGTGGCCCGCCGAGAGTTGCAGCTCCCGGCGGGCCGATCGGAAGGACTGCGGAGGTCCCACCGATGGCCAAAGGTACTCGTCCTCCCTCGTGCACGTGTGGCAACTCGGGCGCGTGTGGCTACTGCCCGCAGATCGCGGTGACCGCGACTCGGCAGGGGCAGGTGTCCGGCGCTGGCCGGTCCGGTAAGGCCGGTCTCGACGCGGCGGCTCGTATCGAGCGCCGCAACAAGTAACAGCCCCAACTGATCGTGGTGCGGGGCGGCCCATGCCCTAGGAAGCCGGCCGCCCCGCTGCCCACCAATCCGTGTCGGCCTGGAAGGGCGGTTTCATCATGCCAAGAGAACTGGACTGGACTCGGACCGGCAGTGCCGGCGATCCGGTCCCCTGCGTGCTCTGCGGGAAACCGGCGATCTGCCGTAGCCCGAAGGGCACCCCCGTGCACAAGGTCTGCGCCGAAGTCTGGATCGAGCAGCAGCAGACCTCGGCGCCCAAGGCGGTGGCCTAATGGTGCGGGCGCCGCTGGTGAACTTCCGCCGGTTCCAGATCACCACTCCGTGGCCGATCGTGTGGACGCTCACCGCTCTGTTCCTGCTCGCCCGCCTTGCCGTGGTCGCGGTGCGTCTGCTGGTGGGCGCGGTGCGGCACTGGCGTGCCTGGCCCGTCGTCGCCGTGGTCCTGGTCGCCGTCGACGTCTACCGGTCGCACGGCTGGTGGCCTCACCTCCTGGTCCTCCTCACCGTCGCTGCTGCCGCTGGTCTGTGGTGGTGGAAGGGTCGGGATTCGTTTCACCGCCTGGTGGTGCTCCGAGCGGTGACGCTGTGGCGGCGGGTGTGGGTGTACCGGCGTCAGTGGCACGAGGTGATGTCCCTGTGCGGGCTGGTGAAGAAGTACGACGGCGGGGAGAAGCTGCCGCGTCTGCTGTCGGTCCGATGCTCGTATGCCACCGATGAACTGGTGGTGCGGATGCCGAAGGGCCAGAACCCGGAGGTCTACCACAAGGCCGCCCGGGATCTGGCGTACTCATTCGGCACCCGTCACTGCCGGGTCTTCTCCGGCCGCCGTCAGGCACCACCGGCCCGCACGGGTCGTCTCGCCGTCCTGCTGCGGCTGGTGGATCGGGTCCGGTTCCGCGATCGGCCTCGCCATGTGTGGTTGGTGTTCATCCGTCGTGACCCGCTGACCCGCGTCGTCGCTGCGCTGCCGGTGCCGGCGCGTCCGGACTTCACCGCTCTGCCGCTGGGGGTGCGGGAGGACCTGGCCGTGTACTGCCTGCGGCTGCTGGCCACGCACGTGCTGATCGGTGGGGCCACGCGAATGGGCAAAGGCTCGGTCATCTGGTCCCTGCTCCGCGCCCTGGCGGCCGGTATCCGGTCGGGCCTGGTGCGGGTGTGGGCGATCGACCCGAAGGGCGGCATGGAGCTGGCCATCGGCCGCCCCCTGTTCTCCCGCTACGTCGATGACGACTGGACCCGCATGGCCGACCTCCTGGACGACGCCGTCACCCGGATGCGCGCCCGACAGCAGGCGTTGCGGGGCAAGGTGCGGGTGCACACCCCCACCACCGACGAACCGCTGATCGTCGTCGTCATCGACGAGATCGCCGCGCTGTTGGCGTTCCTGCCCGACAGCGACATCCGCCAGCGCATCACCCAAGCCCTGGGCCTACTCCTCACCCAAGGCGCCGGGCTCGGCGTGCTGGTCGTCGCCGCGACCCAGGACCCCCGCAAAGAGATCGTGTCGGTGCGGGACTTCTTCCCCACCCGCATCGCTCTCGGCCTCACCGAACGCGCCCACGTCGATCTCCTGCTCGGTGACGGTGCCCGCGACCGGGGAGCACTCGCGGACCAGATCCCCACCACGGCGAAGGGCGTCGCCTACGTGCTGCTGGACGGTCAACCGGAACCCGCGCGGGTGCGGTTCTCCTACCTGCCCGATGACGTGATCCGCGACATGGCCGCAACGTTCCCGGCCCCGCCGGAGATCCAGCCCGAACCCGTCGACGCTCCCTCCCCGACGGTGACCAAGCCCCGCACCAGCAGCAACGGCAACGGCAGGCATACCTACCGGCCGACGCCGCCGAAGCAGGACACGCCGCTGCTGCCGTCGTCGCTGCTCAACGCCCTCAACCTCGACCCGACCAGCAACGGGAGTGACCCCCGATGAGCGCCCACGAGCAGCCCGAGGGCACCCCGGTGCGGATGCCGTACGCCGACGAACCCGACCCGCCCGCTGTCGAGCCGCGCCGCTTCTACCGGCTGCGTGCCCCGCACGTGGAGAAGGCGTCCGTGCCGGTCACCGTCCGGGTCACTCCCGACGCCGATCTCTACCTGGCGATCGGTTCCGGACGTCGCCGCATGTACCTGACCCCGAACGAGGCGTGGGCGCTGTGGCGGTGCCTCTCCGAAGCCGTGGCGTCGACCGGTGAACCGCCGGAGTGGATCCGCGTCCACATCACCCCCACCACCCGCTGACCCGGCCTGATTGGAGCGCTGCTGATGCGTACCCGACGCCTGTCCCGCCGGCCGATGCGCCGGACCTGCCTCGACCTCAACCACACCCACCCCGACCAGCACTGCCTCTACTGCAACCCCGACCCCCACGCGGCCGACATCATCGCCGCCGCCCTGCGCCAGCACACCGAGATCGCCGCCGAGGACGCCGAAGCGTGGGGGTGGGTCGCGTGAGCAGGGAGCCCTACCGGGAGGGCCAGGAGGTGTGGCTGGTGCCGACCCTCATGACCGCCCCGGCAGCGGCCTACCGGCAACCCGCCTGCGACGTCATCCGGATGACCACCGACAGCCGCGTCCTGCTGCGCCTACCCGACGGCTCCACGGTCGACACCGACATCCGCAACGTCCGCCGCACCCCACCCGCCGATCCGGCACCCCCGACCACCAAACCCCGACGCCGGCAGCCCATGACCCTGCCCGACGGCTACGCCGAACAACCCCTCTGGTGAACAGGAGGACCCGCCCGTGAACAACCAACTCTGGTCCTGGCTCCTCATGGCCGTCGGCGTCACCGGCCTCTACCTCGCCGGGAAACGCTCCTGGACCGGCTGGGCTGTCGGCCTCGCCGCCCAGGTGCTGTGGCTGGCCTACTCCCTGACCACAGAGCAGTGGGGCTTCCTCGTCTCCTGCTTCGTCTACGGCGCCATCTACCTGCGCAACCTGCGGGCCTGGCTCCGCCCCACCCCGACCCCCACTACCCCCGAGCGGGAGGTGACCACGTGCGCCGGCTCCTGAACGCCGAACGCCTCGAAGGCGTCGCCCTGGTCCTCATCCTCCTGGCCGTGGGCGGCATGGCCGGCGCCGCGTCGTTCACTCACGTCAAGGACTGGACGATGGCCCACGCCCCCGCCGGTACCGGCGAGTGGTTCGGGTGGTCCAACGCGGTCATCTCCGAACTGATGCCCGCCGCGGCGCTGCTGGTCATCCGCCGTCGTCGTCGCCGTGACCCGCGCGCGTCCGTGGCCTACCCCCTGGTCCTCCTCGTGGCTGCGGTCGCCCTATCGCTGGCCGCGCAGATCGCCGTGGCCAACGACAGCTTTTCCTCCCGCCTGCTGTCGTCGGTGCCCGCGCTGGCGTTCCTCGCTCTGTCCAAGCTCATCCTCACCGGCACCCCCAAAACCGCACCCACCGCCCCGGCCGCTGCGGCTGCTGCGCTGCGTCGGGAGGAACCCGCCGATGAGCCGGTCGACATGACCCCGGCGGACCTACCCACCGAACCCGCCCCGGTCGTCGTCCCGGCCCCGCCTGCGGTGCCGTCGAGTCCGGTCGCGGTCCGCTCGGCGCTGGTGTCCTCGGTCGTCCAGACCCCCCGCAACGGCCACGTCTTCACCTCGGAGGTCACCCGATGACCCGCACCCACCTCGCCCGCGTCCAGCCCCGACCCGCCGTCCTGACCCGCCGCGTCGTGGGCACCCCCGCCGAAGTCGCCGCGACCGTCGCCCTGATCCGCGACTCCGGCCGCCTGCTGTCCATGACCGCCCCCCACCAGATGCCCGGCGGCCCGGATCAGGTGATGGTCACCGTCCGGTTCCTGGACACCCCCGCCCCGGCCGTGCCGGTGGTGCGTCGACTGCGACGCGGACACGTCATCGCCGCCGCCACCGTCCCCGGCGTCGCCGCCGTGGCCGGGATCGGCTACGCCGCCTCCCAAGTCGCCCACGCCGTCCGGTCCGCCGCGCCACTGATCGCGGGCGTGGTCCTGGTCCTGGTCGTCCTCGCCGTTCTGCTGCGGTCCCGCAAGCCCGGCTGCGTCGGACTGCACTGCCCCGGCTGCAACCACTGACCACCGCTGTTCGGTGGCCCGTCTCCTGCACCCGCTGTGGGAGACGGGCCACCCCGACCGATCCGTTCCACCTGCTCTGTTCGATCTTCCGGAGGTGACCCGTTGACCGCCCCGACCCTGCCCGGCCTCACCCCCGACACCCCACCCACCACCGACCTGCCCGACACCCCGGCGCCCGGCTCTCGCGCCGCCCGGCTGGCCATGCCCATGTCCCGCCAGGTGTTGACGGAGATGGCCGCCGAGTACGGCGTGTGCCTACGGCCGGTCAGCCTGCGCCGCACCGACCTGCACACCGGCCACACCGAAGTCATCGACCTGCCCTGCGGCAGCACCCGCGAAGACAAATGCGAACCGTGCGCCAAACGCGCTCGGCGGCTGCGGCAAACCCAGATCCGGGAAGGCTGGCACCGCACCGACGAACCCCACCCCACCGGCCCCAACCCCGCCACCGACGCCCAACGCGAACTCGTCCTGCTCCGCGCGCACCTCGAATTCGCCCGCGACGAAGCCCAACGCGCCGCCCAGTTCGACCAGATCCCCGCCATCGACCAGGCCATCGCCGAAGTGGAGGAAGCCACCGCCGCCGAAGGACTACGCGGCCACATCGCACCCCGCCACGACGAAGACGACCCCGGCGGCCGTCGCACCCGATCAACCCGCCGCCGCCAGGACGCGCCGGACCTACCGCGTAAGAAGGTCGAACCGCGCACCCTCGGCCGCGTCTACACCGCCCACGACGGCACCCAACACCGCCCGTCCATGTGGCTGTCACTCACCCTCGGCTCCTACGGCCGCGTCCTGCCCGACGGCACCCCCGCCAACCCCGACACCTACGACTACCGACGCGCCGCCTGGGACGCCGTGCACTTCGCCCGCCTCCTCGACCGGTTCTGGCAGAACCTGCGCCGCTGCGTGGGCTGGAACGTCCAATACGCCGGCTGCGTCGAACCCCAACGCCGCCTCGCCCCACACGCACACTTCGCCATCCGCGGCACCATCCCCCGTGCCGTGCTGCGACAGGTCGCCGCCGCCACCTACCACCAAGTCTGGTGGCCACCCGCCGACACACCGCAGTACACCCTCGACCGGCCACCCGTCTGGGACAACGACCAAGCCGCCTGGGTCGACCCCGACACCGGCGACGCACTGCCGTCCTGGGCCGACGCCCTGGACCTCATCGACACCGACCCCGACGCCTCACCGTCACACGTCGTCCGATTCGGCACCCAAGTCCACGCCGAAGGCGTCACCCCCGGCACCGTCCACGCCAACCGCACCATCGGCTACATCACCAAATACATCACCAAATCATCCGCCGACTGCCACAAGGCAGACACCGACCGGCAACGGAACCACCTCGACCGACTCTGGCACGAACTCCGGATCACGCCATGCAACGAACGGTGCGCCAACTGGCTGCTCTACGGCGTCCAACCCAAGAAGGCCCACGGCCGGCTGCAAGCGGGCCGCTGCAAAGGCAAGGTCCACCAGCGGGCGACCCTCGGCATCGGCGGACGCCGCATCCTCGTGTCCCGCGACTGGTCGGGAAAGACCCTCGCCGACCACCGCGCCGACGCCCGCGCCTGGGTCCGCAACATCCTCGGCGTCAGCACCAGCGCCACCGACGCACACACCGTCGAACCGGACGACCCACCCGCATACGCCTGGGAACTCGCCCGCCCCGACGACCCCGACCTACCACCCCTGCAACACCGCCTCCTACGCGCCCTATCCCAACGCGCGCAATGGAAGGCCGCGCTCCTCGCGGCACGCGATAAGGCTGCCCAGGTCTCCTCGCCGCTGACCGATTCCAGCTCCGTCGATAAGGAAGAACGTGTCTGATGACCTCTCTCAATCAACCTCGCGCGGTCGCGCCTAGGAGCGTCCGACCGGCCGAAGCCGCAGCCCTGCTCGGCGTCTGTCGCGACACCGTGTACGTCCTGATGCGCTCCGGCCGGCTTCGATCGATCAAGGCGGGTCGTGCTCGGCTCATTCCGCTGGCGGCCATTGATGAGTTCCTGTCGGCTGATGAGGAGTTCGCGGCGTGACCGGGAAGCGGCGTCGGTCCCACGGGGAAGGCTCGGTCTACGAGCAGCGGCCGGGCGTATGGGCTGCGGTGATCGATCTGGGCTGGATGGATGGCAAGCGGAAGCGGAAGTACGTCTACGCCAAGAGCGAGGCTGAGGCGGTTCGGAAGCGTGGCGAGCTGCGGTGGCAACTACAGCTTGGCGTCGACCTCACTGCGCCGCCCCGAACCGTGGAAGCCTGGTTGACCGAGTGGTTGCGCGACGTGAAGGCGCATGACGGCACTCGTCCCTCAACGCTGGTGCGTTACCGCCTGGCCGTGACGAAGCATCTCGTTCCGGGGCTGGGTCGGGTGAAGCTCGATCGGTTGACGCCTCGGGATGTGCAGCGGTTCCTGACCGGGCTTCGGAGCAAGCTGGCTCCGGCGAGCATCATCAAGGTGCACGCGGTGCTGCGCGTCGCCCTGGCCGACGCTGAGCGGATGGATCTGGTGCCGCGCAACGTCGCCAAAGCGGCCAAGCCTCCGGCCCTCGGCCGAACCGAGCGGCGCGCGCTGACGCCGGAGGAAGCCAAGGCGCTGCTGTCGGTGCTGACCGGTGACCGGTTGGAGTCGCTGTTCGTGCTGGCGCTGGTGACCGGGCTACGCCGGGCTGAGCTACTGGGCCTGCGTTGGTCGGATGTCGACCTGCCAGCCAAGGCGCTGTTCGTACGGCAAACGCTCCAGCGCACCGACCGTGGCTTGGAGTTCGTGCCACCGAAGACACACCGATCCACCCGGCCGTTGCCGCTGTCCTCCCTGGCGGTGCGGGCGTTGGAGTCGCAACAGGTACGTCAGGCCAAGGAGCGGCTTGCGGCCGGTGAGGTGTGGTCGGATCACGGCTTGGTCTTCGCGAGCACGATCGGCACGCCGATGGAACCGCGGAATATCAACCGGCGCTTCGAGCAGCTCCGCGCGGCGGCCGGACTGGACTGGTTGCATCTGCACGACCTTCGGCACGCCTTCGCGACGTTCCTGCTCGACCAGGGCGAGGAGTTGCGCACGGTGATGGAACTGCTCGGGCACTCCACGATCCGGATGACGGCCGATACCTACGGCCACGTCCTGCCAGCGCGTGCTCGCCAGGCAACCTCCGCCATCGACCGGCTTCTCGGCGAGAAGGGGACAGCATGAAGGGCTTGGCTGTACGAATGGCTGTACTCGGACCGAGATCAACCAAGGAAAGTGCTGGTGGAGCCCAGGGGACTCGAACCCCTAACCCCTGCCTTGCAAAGGCAGTGCTCTGCCAGTTGAGCTAGGGCCCCGTACGCGGGCTGGGATGCCCGCCGGTCGGAACGACGACGGTCAGCGCAGGTCCGGGGAGGTGGTGGCCTCGTGCCAGAGCGCGCGCTCGTCGTTCGCTTCCTTGATCTTCTTGGCCACCACGGCGGCCACACCGACGACGCCGGCCAGGATCAACAGCTTCTTGAACATGGGGCCTGCCCCTTACGCTCGACGCACCGTCGGACCATTGCGGTGGGGCTAGCTGGAATCGAACCAGCGACCTCAGAGTTATCAGCTCTGCGCTCTAACCGACTGAGCTATAGCCCCGCGTAGCGACGAGCAAGGTTAACCCATCCGCTCACGCCGCCCCAAATCGGGGTGGGCCCTCGGGACTGCCCGACACCGTCGTCATCGAACCTACCCGAACGCCGCTGGCCGGCCCACCGAGATACCTGGGACGGGCCGGGAACGGCGACCGGGCCGGCCGCGGGAGGCGGCCGGCCCGGAGGCGGTGTTCCTGAGGTGTCAGTCGCGCTCGGCGAGCGTCAGCTCGATGCCGCCGACCAGGTCGGCGCAGACGTTGTAGACGAACGCCCCGAGCGTGGCCAGCGCGGTGAACAGGACGACGTTGACCAGACCGATCAGCGCCGAACTGAAGATCACGCCGCGGGCGGTGATCTGGAAGCCGCTGGTGCCCTGCCCACCACCCGCGTTGACCAGGTCACCCAGGCTGTCGTTCACGCTGGCGAAGACGCCCATCGCGTCCAGCGCGAGGTAGAGCACCGAGGTCGCGACCACGATGACGATGAACAGCACCACCGACACGGCGAACGCGAACTTCATCACGGACCAGGGGTCGATCCGCTTGAGGTTCAGTCGGGCCCGGCGCGGCCCGCGTGACGCGGCCGAGCTGACCGAGGTACGCGCGGCGCGTACCGCCTCGCCCACCCGCGCGGCACCGACGGCCGACGAACCGACTCCCGGAGGCAGACCGCCGCCGTTCGTCGGGCGACCCGCACCGAGCGGACGGTTGGTGTCCGGCTTCGCCCCGAGGCCGGTGATGCGGGGCTGGGTGCCCGTGGTCCCGGTGCTCGACGTCGGCAGCACGCCCGTGGTGCCCGGCGAGGACGGACCTGGGCGAGGTCCGGTCGTCGATGTGGTCGACGGCTTGCCGGCGGCGCTGGCGGCAACTGTCGGTGTGCCCGGCGAGCCGGGGGCCTCGGTGCCCGGCCTGTCGCCGGACGCCTCGGCATCCTTCTCGTCTGTGGGCTTGTCGGGCGGCGGAGCCATACCGGGGGCCCGAGTGAACTTCGGGGCAGGCGCGTCGGCGGGAACGGTCGCCCGGCCCACGGCCGCGCGGCCGGTCGCTGGCGTGCCGGTCTTCGCGGCGTCCTCGTCGACCGGGTTGGCCGAGGTCCCCGCGTTCCCCGACTTCGCCTGTGTCTCCGTCATTCAACTAGTCCTGTTCGTCAGGCTCGTCGGCATTGCGAGCAATCGCCACGATAGTCACGCCATCCGGGAGGTCCATCAGCTTGACCCCCATTGTGTTCCGGTCGCGTGTACGGCGTACAGGCTTCACCGGAGTCCGGATAACGCCACCGTTGCTGGTGATGGCAAACAGCTCGTCGTCCGGGTCGATCACGACGGCACCGACCAGACCACCGCGCCGTTCGGTGATCTTCGCAGTCAGTACGCCCTTACCTCCCCGGCCCTGCACCGGGTATTCCTCGATCGGGGTACGTTTCGCGTATCCCCCGTTCGTGGCGACGAGCACGTCCAGCCCCTCGCGGACGACCTCCATGGCCAACAGCTCGTCCTCGTCGCTGAAGCGCATGCCGATCACGCCCGACGTGGCCCGACCCATCGGCCGCAGGGCCTCGTCGGTCGCGTTGAACCGGATCGCCTGGGCGTTCTTGGAGACCAGCAGCAGGTCCTCACCGGGGTCGACCAGCGCAGCACCCACCAACTCGTCCTCATCGCGCAGGTTGATCGCGATGATTCCGCCGGACCGGTTGGAGTCGAACTCCTCAAGCCGCGTCTTCTTCACCAGGCCGTTCTTCGTCGCCAGGACCAGGTAGGGCGCCACCTGGTAATTCGGGATCTCGATGATCTGTGCGATCTGCTCATCCGGTTGGAACGCGAGCAGATTGGCCACGTGCTGGCCCTTGGCCACCCTACTGGCCTCCGGAAGCTCGTACGCCTTGGCCCGGTACACCCGCCCCTTGTTGGTGAAGAACAGCATCCAGTCGTGCGTCGAGCAGACGAAGAAGTGGCTGACGATGTCGTCCTGCCGCAGCGTGGCACCGCTGACACCCTTGCCGCCGCGCCGCTGCGAGCGGTAGAGGTCCACCTTCGTCCGCTTGGCGTACCCGGTACGGGTGATGGTCACCACCACGTCCTCGCGGGCGATGAGGTCCTCCATCGAGACCTCGCCGTCGAACGGGATGATCTGGGTACGCCGCTCGTCGCCCCACTTCGCGACGATCTCGCCCAGCTCCTCCGAGACGATCCGCCGCTGCCGCTCCGGCTTGGCCAGGATGTCCTTGAGGTCGGCGATCTCCAGCTCCAGCTTGGCCAGGTCGTCCAGGATCCGCTGCCGCTCCAGCGCGGCGAGCCGACGGAGCTGCATGTCCAGGATCGCGGTCGCCTGGATCTCGTCGATCTCCAGCAGCCGGATCAGGCCCTGCCGGGCGTCCTCGACCGTGGGCGAACGCCGGATCAGTGCGATCACCTCGTCCAAGGCGTCCAGCGCCTTGGACAGACCACGCAGGATGTGCGCCCGCTCCTCGGCCTTGCGCAGCCGGAACGCCGTCCGCCGCCGGATCACCTCGATCTGGTGCTCGACGTAGTAGCGGATGAACTGCGCCAGGTTCAGCGTGCGCGGCACCCCGTCGACCAGCGCCAGCATGTTCGCGCCGAAGGTCTCCTGGAGCTGGGTGTGCTTGTAGAGGTTGTTCAGCACCACCTTCGCGACCGCATCGCGCTTGAGCACCAGCACGATCCGCATGCCGGTACGGCCGGACGACTCGTCGCGGATGTCCGCGATCCCGCCGAGCTTGCCCTCCTTGATCAGCTCCGCGATCCGCTCGGCCAGGTTGTCCGGGTTCACCTGGTACGGCAGCTCGCTGACCACCAGCGCCGGCCGACCGCGCTTGTCCTCCTCGACCTCCACCACCGCGCGCATCCGGATCGAACCCCGACCGGTGCGGTACGCGTCCTGGATGGCGGACTGGCCGACGATCAGACCGTGGGTGGGGAAGTCCGGACCCTTGACGATCTCCAGCAGCGCCTCAAGCGTGGTGGCCTCGTCCGCCTCCGGGTTCTCCAGGCACCACTGCACCGCCGCGCCGATCTCCCGCAGGTTGTGCGGCGGGATCTTGGTGGCCATGCCGACCGCGATGCCCTCGGAGCCGTTGATCAGCAGGTTCGGGATCCGCGACGGCAGGATGGTGGGCTCCTTGGCCCGGCCGTCGTAGTTGTCCTGCAGGTCTACGGTGTCCTCGTCGATGTCCCGCAGCATCTCCATGGCGAGCGGGTCGAGCTTGCACTCGGTGTTGTGACTGACGAACCCGTCGGAGACGAACGAGTGGTCGTCGGTGTCCACCCGGATGCTGTAGACCGGCTGCACACCCGCGTCGGTGACCCCGGCCACCTCGGCGTAGTAGAACCGACCGTCCACCAGCGGCTCGACCACGTCGAGCACCTCGGACTCGGTGATCTGGGCGGTGATCTCGGCGCGATCGCGCTCCCAACGCTCGATCCGGTCCACGTTGTGCCGGCGCAGCCAGTCCCGCTCGGTCCAGCGGCTGGCGCCGTGCTCCCGGATGAAGTCACCGACCAGCGGCACGTGGTCACTGGAGAGCGCCGTGCTGCTCGCCGGGACCGAGGCCAGCTCCGACTCCAGCTTGGCCTGCTTGCGGCCGAGGAAGCCGACCTGGGCGGCGAAGATCCGCGCGTCCCGGCGGGTGGTCACCACGACCTTGATCTCGCCGTCGTCGTACCGGCACCGGCGGCTGACGACGCCGAACTCCAGCAGCAACTGCTGCACCTCGCGGGCGAGCCGCTCGCTGCGCGTGGAGTACGAGATCTGGATGGTGTTGCGCGGCAGCATCGAGGAGGAACCGTCCCCCTCGAAGAGTGCCTGGAGGAAGGCCCGCTTGGTCGCGGCCGGCCCCTGCCAGACGAACTCCGGCACGACCTTGTCGGCGCTGCGCGCACCGATCGTCTCGCCGAGGATGCTGGCCCGGAGCGCGGTGAGATCCTGGATGTCGAGTTCGTGCAGGACGCTTCCGGACGCGGTCACCCGCTCACTGACGTGCCGGCGCCCACCGACGGCGAGGTCGTAGGCCGCCAGGACGCGGACGAAGAACTCGCGGTCGACGTTGTTGAAGCCCGCGCGGGTCTCGGAGACCCACCCCTCGCTGACGAAGGCACCCGCGAGGACGGCGGCCTCGACGTGTTCCGGCATCGGACAGCCGATCTCGTCCGGCACGCTGCGCTGGAGCAACACCCGGTCACCGGGGGAGATCTCGGCGAGCAGCTTCCAGAGCAGCGTCGGTACGCCGGCCACGTCCACCAGGCAGAGCACCGGGTGGTTGTGGGTGCCGGTCAGCTCGTACCCCTCGTGGGTGCGCAGCCGCAGCGTCGGGTGCTCGCCGGAGTGGAAGAACGCCGAGGCGCGGACCAGGTCGCCGTTGCGGTCGCGGACCTTGAGGTCGATGTCGGTCTCGCTGCTCGACGCCGCGCCCGGCACCACGTCGCCGATCCGCACGCTGCCATCAGCGGTGCGAATACGGACATCTGCGGTCAGACAGTAACGCATCGCCGCAGCAGGGTCGTTTCCGGGCGAACCGAAGTTGCCGTTGCCGTCCACCAGCGGGTAGCGCAGCGACCAGGGCTGGGCCATCCGGACCAGGGCGTCGTAGATGGCCGAGTCCCCGTGCGGGTGGAACTGGCCCATCACGTCGCCGACGACGCGCGAACACTTGACGTAACCGCGGTCCGGTCGGTAGCCCGAGTCGAACATGGCGTAGAGGATCTTGCGGTGGACCGGCTTGAGCCCGTCCCGGACGTCCGGCAGCGCCCGCCCGACGATGACGCTCATCGCGTAGTCGAGGTAGGAGCGCTGCATCTCCACCTCGAGCCCGACCGGCTCGATGCGGTCGTGGGCGACCACGGCAGCCGGCGCCTCGGGGACCTCGGGCTCGTTCGGTGTGGACTCGGGGGAATCGGTCACTGTTAACCCTTATCAGACTGAGAGTCGTTTTTGTGCCTGTGGATAACTGCTGTGGATAGCGGCCAAGTTGTGGATAACTCTGTGGATCGGCCTGCCGGACCGGAACTCCGGTCCGGCAGGCGCGTCCGTCAGATGTCCAGGAAGCGGACGTCCTTGGCGTTGCGCTGGATGAACGAGCGGCGGGCCTCGACGTCCTCGCCCATCAGCACGCTGAACAGCTCGTCGGCGGTGGCGGCGTCGTCCAGGGTGACCTGACGCAGCGTCCGGGTCGCCGGGTTCATCGTGGTCTCCCACAGCTCCGGGTAGTTCATCTCGCCGAGGCCCTTGAACCGCTGGATGTCGTCCGGCTTGGCGTTCGGCTTCTTCTGCTGACGCAGCGCGATCAGCCCGTCGCGCTCCCGGTCGGAGTACGCGTACTGCGCGTCGTCGCCCTTCTTGTTCCACTTGATCTTGTAGAGCGGCGGGGCGGCGAGGTAGACGTGACCGAGCTCGACCAGTGGCCGCATGAAGCGGAACAGGAGGGTGAGCAGCAGCGTCTGGATGTGCTGACCGTCGACGTCGGCGTCGGCCATCAGCACCACCTTGTGGTAGCGCAGCTTCTCCATGTCGAAGTCGTCGTGGATGCCGGTGCCCAGCGCGGTGATCAGCGCCTGCACCTCGTTGTTCTTGAGCACCCGGTCGATCCGGGCCTTCTCCACGTTGAGAATCTTGCCGCGGATCGGCAGGATCGCCTGGGTACGCGGGTCCCGGCCCTGCTTGGCCGAGCCGCCCGCCGAGTCGCCCTCGACGATGAACACCTCGGACTCGCGCGGGTCGGTGGACTGGCAGTCGGCCAGCTTGCCCGGCATCGAGCCGGACTCCAGCAGCGACTTGCGTCGGGCCAGCTTGCGCGCCTGCTGGGCGGCGATCCGGGCGCGGGCGGCCTGGGACGCCTTGGTGATGATGATCTTCGCTTCGGCCGGGTTGCGGTCCAGCCAGTCGACCAGCCGGTCGTTGCAGACCCGCTGGACGAAGCTCTTCACCGGGGTGTTGCCGAGCTTGGTCTTGGTCTGACCCTCGAACTGCGGGTTGGTCAGCTTGACCGAGATGATCGCCGCGAGGCCCTCGCGGATGTCCTCGCCGGAGAGCTTCTCGTCGCCCTTGAGCAGCTTCTTGTCCGCACCGTAGCGGTTGACCACGCTGGTCAGCGCGGCCCGGAAGCCCTCCTCGTGGGTGCCGCCCTCGTGGGTGTTGATGTTGTTGGCGAAGGTGTAGACCGATTCGCCGTACGACTCGTTCCACTGCATGGCGATCTCAAGAGACATGCCCTCTTCCTCGGCACCGAACTCGATCACCGTCTTGTGCATCGGGCTCTTCGAGGCGTTGAGGTGCCGGACGAAGTCGGCGATGCCGCCCTCGTACTGGAAGGTCACCTCGCGGAGCTTGCCCTCCTCGCCCTCGGCGACCCGCTCGTCGAGCAGGTGGATCTTGAGGCCACGGGTCAGGAACGCCATCTCCTGGAGGCGGCGGTAGATGGTCTGGAAGTCGAAGTCGACCGTCTCGAAGACGTCGGGGTCGGGCCAGAAGGAGACCGCCGAGCCGGTGGTGTCGGTCGGCTCGCCCTTCTCCAGGGTGGTGGGCTTGGAGTGGTGGTACTGCTGACGCCAGACGAAACCGTCCTTGTGGATCTCCACCGCCATCTTGGTGGAGAGGGCGTTGACGACCGAGACGCCGACGCCGTGCAGGCCGCCGGAGACGGCGTACGCCTTGCCGTCGAACTTGCCGCCGGCGTGCAGCACGGTCAGCGCCACCTCGACGCCCGGCTTCTTCAGTTTGGGGTGCAGGTCGACCGGGAAGCCACGCCCGTTGTCGGTGACCCGTACGCCTCCGTCGGCGAGCAGCACCACGTCGATCGTGTCGCAGTGACCGGCCAGCGCCTCGTCCACCGCGTTGTCGACGACCTCCCACACGAGGTGGTGCAGGCCCCGTTCGCCGGTGGACCCGATGTACATACCGGGCCGCTTACGGACCGCCTCCAGACCTTCGAGGACGGTGATCGACTCGGCGCCGTACTGCTGATTGTCCTGCGCTGCCACCCTCGGCCACTTTCTCGCGCCGTCCGCGCCGTCAGGCACGCCCGGCGCGGGTTCGGCGGACAGACGCGACGTCGGCACGCAGACCGGCACCGGGGACAAATCCGGGGTACGGGTCGAACGCGCCGGTCGCCGCGGTTGCCCGCGGATCGCGATCGGCTCGACCCGAGTCGGACAATGATCGCGGGCCCGTGTCGGGCCCGTGACCCGTCGCTCCGCACCGGGTCTTCGTCTCACCCCAATCTTACTGTGCGCGGGCGACAGAACCACCACTCGGCACCCCTTCGCGGCGGCTCAGATCTACGGAGCGGGCCGAACCGCGCTGTCTGCGACTCCCCCTACACGCAAGGGCATGATCGCCGGATCCGTCGCGTGACGGCGACACGGCCCTGACGGCGGCCCCGACGGCGCTACTGGCCGGTATCGCCCACCATGGTCGTTGCCGTCCGTTCGCGTTGGCGGGCCGGCCTTGATCTTTCAGGGCCGGAACCGGACGATCGACCCGATTGACCCACCCGTGCCCGTTGAGAGGTGACACCAAGATGGGGCTGGACAACGTCGCGGTCCAGTGGCCGCGGACCGGCCAGTTCTACGATCCGGTCGCGCCGGCCGACTTCGTCGACTTCGGCGAGATCGTCGACGTACCGGGGATATCGGCGCCGACCGCCGCGCTCGCCGAGCTGATCGCGAAGACAGGTACGGTCCGGGCCACCGCGTACACAGAGGTGGTCGACCTGATCCTCGGACTCGACGGTGTGCTCTACGCCACAGACGCGGCGGCGGAGGACGAGGACCCGGTCATCGACCCGGACGGCTGCGCCTGGATCGCGGGCGGCATCGAGCGCTTCGTGATCGCGCACCGTCCGCACGGCGAGGCGGTCACGTTCGAGTCGGTCGGCACCGTGCTGCGGTCGCTGCTGGCCGACGGCCGCCTGGCCGAGCAGCAGTTGCGCTGGCTGGACAGTCGGCTGGACGCGCTGCGGGACGAGAGCGGCGCGCCGCCGCAGTGGACGTACACCTGTGCCGAGTTGAGCGTCGTGGCGGCGTTCTACCGGCGCTGTGCCGAGCGGGGCTTCGCGGTCTACGCCGAGTCGGCCGCGCCGCGCCGCGCCGCGCACACCTGACCGTCGGCGTACGCCGCACCCGCCAGGTGCGGCGTACGCCACGCGGGGAACGGGTCGGGTCCTCAGCCGTACGTGTCGCGGGGGCCCCGGCCGCGTACCCGGCGTGGGCCGCGTGACCAGGACGGCGCGGCCGGGCCGTGGATGTGCAGCTTGCGCACCACGTTGTGGCCGATCTCGCGGGCGATCTGTTGCAGCAGCGATCCGGCGAGCAGGCGGAGCTGGGTGGCCCAGGCGGTGGACCTGGCCTCCACGGTCAACTCGCCGTTCTCCAGCTTCACCGGACGGCTGTGCTGGGCCACCTCCGGCCCGACCACCCGCTCCCACGCGCCGAAGACGGTCGCCTCGGCGGCCGGCTGCTGCCATCCGCGCGCCTTCACCAGCCGCGCCAGCACGGTGCCGAGCAGTTGTGGATCGCGCGGATCGGGCCCGGGCCCGGAGTAGCCGCGCAGCCGTCGCTCGCCCGTACCCGCTCCGGTGACACCGCGTCGGCGCGGCTTGGCGGCCTCCCGGCGGGCCTTGGCGGCGTCCAGCACCGCCCGTGCGAGCTGCGGCCCGGAGGTGCCGTCCGCCGGGGTGCCCGCGTCCGCGCCCGTGGCCGCCGGGCCGCCTTCGGCGGAGGCTCCTGCGGACCGGCCGGGACCGGCCGGGGGCGACGCACCGGCTTCGTCGTTGCCGGTCGGGGTGGTCCGGCCCGCGCCGCGCGAACCCCGGGTCGCCCGGCGGGGCGCTGCGACGCCGTCGTCGTCGGCCCCGCGGGCACGGGTGGGAGCCGCGTCGGGGTGCGGCCGGTCCGGCTCATCCGACACGACGCACCGTCCCCTCGGCCACCTCGAAGCGGGCACCGCGCAGGGCCGGCGGTACGTCGTCGGCGACCGCACAGGTCACCAACAGTTGGCTGGCGCCGTCGACCAGGTCGGCCAGCCGCTCCCGCCGTCCGGAGTCCAACTCGGCGAAGACGTCGTCGAGCACCAGGACCGGTTCGATGCCGTCGCCGCGCAGCAGGTCGTAGCCGGCGAGCCGGAGCGCGAGCGCGAACGACCACGACTCGCCGTGGCTGGCGTACCCCTTGACGGGCAGCGGGCCGAGGGTGAGGGCGAGTTCGTCCCGGTGCGGGCCGACCAGGGTGGTGCCCCGCTCGATCTCGGCGGACCGGGACTCCGCGAGCGCGGCGGCCAGGATCGCGGCCAGCGTCTCCCGGTCGGTGGTCGGCTCGGCGAGCTCCACCGACGGCCGGTACGCGATGCCCGCCGCGCCGCGTCCGGCCGCCACCGCGTCGTACGCCTTGGCGACGTGCGGTGCCAACGCGGCGACCAGTTCGAGTCGACCGGCGAGCAGTTCGGCGCCGTGCCGGGTCAGGTGCGTGTCCCAGACGGCCAGGGTGGAGAGGTCGCCGCCCCGGGAGCCACCGGTCTTGCGCGCCAGGTACGCGGTCCGCAGCAGGGCGTTGCGCTGTTTGACGACCCGCTCGTAGTCGGCGCGGACCCCCGCGTACCGGGGCTGGCGCGACACCAGCAGGTCGTCGAGGTAGCGGCGGCGTTCCGCCGGGTCGCCCCGGACGAGTTCGAGGTCCTCCGGGGCGAACAGCACCAGCCGCAGCGCACCGAGCACATCACGGGCGCGGCGGGCCGGTGAACGGCCGAGCCGGGCCCGGTTGGCCTTGCCCGGCACGATCTCCAACTCGACCAGCAGTTCCCGGCCCTCGTGCACCACCGCGCAGCGGATCACCGCGGCGGTGGCTCCGGCGCGGACCAGTGGCGCGTCGGTGGCGACCCGGTGCGAGGCGAGCGTCGCCACGTACCCGAGCGCCTCGACCAGGTTGGTCTTACCGACGCCGTTGGCGCCGATCAGCACGTTCGGCCCCGGTTCGAGGTCGACGCCGACCCGCTCGTAGGAGCGGAAGTCGACCAGTTCGATCCGGCGGACGTACACGGGGCCGGGCGCCGGTCAGCGCTTACGGACGGCGTGCCCGCCGAACTGCTGGCGCAGTGCGGAGACGGCCTTCAGCGCCGGTGACTCGTCCTGCCGGGACGCGAACCGGGCGTAGAGCGACGCGGTGATCACGTTGAGCGGTACGGCGAGCCGGACCGCCTCGTCGACCGTCCAGCGGCCCTCGCCGGTGTCCTCGGTGTAGTCGCTGAGCTGGTTCAGCTCCGGGTCCTCGTCCAACGCCCGGTCGAGCAGGTCCAGCAGCCAGGAGCGGACCACGGTGCCCTCGCGCCAGGACTTGATCACGCCCGGCACGTCGGTGACCAGCTCCGAGGCGGCCATCAGCTCGTAGCCCTCGGCGTAGGCGTGCATGAGGCCGTACTCGATGCCGTTGTGCACCATCTTGGCGTAGTGGCCGGCGCCGACCGGGCCGGCGTGCACGAAGCCGAACTCACCCTCGGGCTTGAGCGACTCGAAGATCGGCTTGAGCCGCTCGACGTGCTCGTCGGCACCGCCGACCATCAGGCCGTAGCCGTTCTGTCGGCCCCACACGCCGCCGGAGACCCCGACGTCGACATAGCCGATGCCGCGCTCGTTGAGCCGCTCGGCGCGCAGCGCGTCGTCGCTGAACCGCGAGTTCCCGCCGTCGATGATGAGGTCGCCCTCGCCGAGCACCCCGGCCAGGTCGTCGATCGTGGCATCGGTGACGGCGGCGGGCACCATCACCCAGACCGCCCGGGGTGCGTCCAGCTTCTCCGCCAGCTCGGCCAGGCTGCTGACGTCACTCAGCTCCAAGTTGTGGTCGAGACCGACCACCTCGTGACCGGCAACACGCAACCGCTCGCGCATGTTGCCGCCCATCCGGCCGAGTCCTACCAGGCCGAGCTGCATCGGTTCTTACCTTTCGTGGGTTTCGGGTGTGCTCTGTCGATCAGCGGGACACGCGGATCGGCATGATGAGGTACCGGTACCCAGGGATGAGCTCGCCATCCTCACCAGCAGGGGAAATCACCGCCGGCTTGAAGGCGTCGACGAACTGCAACACGGCGAACTGGGACCCGAGGTTGGCCAGCCCGTCGATCAGGTACTGCGGGTTGAAGCCGATGGTGAGCGGCTCGCCGGTGAAGGTGGCCTCCATGGCCTCGCTGGCCCGGGCCTCCTCGGTGCCGCCGGCCTCGACGACCAGGCCGTCGGCGCTGAAGCTGAGCAGCACCGGGGTGGTCCGCTCGGCGACCAGCGCGACGCGCTTGACGACCTCGATGAGCGTGCTGACGGCCACCCGGGCGTCGGCGTTGTGGTTGGCCGGGAAGAGGGACCGCACCGGCGGGTAGTTCGCGCCGTCCAGCAGGCGGCTGGTGGTCCGGCGGGTGCCACCGGAGAAACCGATCATGCCCTCACCGGCCGCGCCCTGGGACAGGGCGAGGACGACGTGACCGCCGAGCGGCCCGAGGGTCTTGGCGGTGTCGTTGAGGGTCCGCGCCGGCACCAGCGCGTTGATGCTGATGTCCGCGTCGTCCGGGTGCCACTCCATCTCGCGCAGCGCCAGCCGGTATCGGTCGGTGGCGAGCATGGCGAGCGTGCCGCCGGAGAGTTCGAGGCGTACGCCGGTCATCATCGGCAGCGTCTCGTCCCGGCTGGCGGCGACCGCCACCTGGGCGACCGCGGCGGCGAAGGCGGCGGCGTCGACGGTGCCGGCGCTCTCCGGCATCTCCGGCAGCGTCGGGTAGTCCTCCACCGGCATGGTGGGCAGGGTGAACCGGGCGCTACCGCAGACCAGTTCGAGGTGGGCGCCGACCGCGGCGATGTCCACCGGCTTGGCCGGCAGTGCCTTGGTGATCTCAGCGAGCAGGCGACCGGAGACCAACGCGGCGCCGTCGGCGTCGCCCTGCACCTCCACGGTCACCTGGCTGGAGACCTCGTAGTCGAAGCCGGACACCTGCAGGCTGCCCTCGGTCACCCGGAGCAGCACGCCGGCCAGCACCGGTACGGACGGCCGGTTGGGCAGGCTCTTCGCGGTCCAGGCCACGGCCTCAGCGAGCGCGTCGCGCTCCACTCGGAACTTCATCAATGCCTCCGCGTCGACGTCGACGTCGTCAACTCTCTCATGCCGGCCGCTGCCCACCGACCCACCTGGCGTGCGGGTACCCATCGCACCTTAGGGCGCGAGGGTATCGGCTGTGCGCCCGACCCCTGGCGATCGAGTCGATGCTGACGGATGCCTCCGACAGCATCGGCCCGATCCACAGGAAGTCCAACGGTGATGATTGGTTTTCGTTCTTTTAGAAGAGATAACCCATCGTCTTCATCGCACCTGTGCAAACTGTGGAGAACTCGCGTCGTCGCAGCTCAGAGCGGTTATCCACGTGTGGTTTCGCTGTGGAGAACCCGGGGTAAAACCTGCCTGGTGGTCCACAGGCCCTCGTCGTGCACCGCGTTGTCCACCGTCGTCCACCGGTTGTCCACCGGTAATCCACCGACTTTCTCCCCAGTCCTGTGGACAGCCGAGACCGTCTCGGACCCCGTCATCCCCAGAACCTTCAACAGGGCGTCCACAGGTGGTTCGTCGTCGGTGGACAGAGCGACGAGTTTTCCCCAGTCGCCCACAGGCGTCCACAGCGTTGTCCCCAGGGTTTCTCCACAGCCTGTGGGTAACCGGGTGCCGACGGTACGTGGTTATCCACCGCCGGTGGACAACGAGCTGTGGACAACGAGTGCGGGCCGAAGCGGACACGCCTGCGACGGTGTGGTCTACACCTCGTCGAGAGTCCAGGGTCGAGACCGAAAAGAGACCCGGCCGAGGCTCCGGCCGGGTCGTGGGTATCGCTGTGAGGTGGCGTACGCCTCAGGTGTTCTGCTTGATCCGGTTGGTCAGCTCGGCGATCTGGTTGTAGAGCGAACGCCGCTCGGCCATCTGCTGGCGGATCTTGCGGTCGGCGTGCATGACGGTGGTGTGGTCCCGTCCGCCGAACGCCTGTCCGATGCGGGGCAGTGACAGGTCGGTCAGCTCCCGGCACAGGTACATGGCCACCTGACGGGCGTTGACCAGTACCCGGGAGCGGGAATGCCCGCGCAGGTCCTCCAGGCTGACGCCGAAATAGTCGGCGGTGGCCACCATGATCTGGTCGGCGGTGATCTCCGGACCGGCGCCGTCCGGGATGAAGTCCCGCAGCACCTCCTCGGCCAGCGACAGCTCCACGCTCGACCGGGTCAGGCTGGCGAAGGCGGTGACCCGGATCAGAGCGCCCTCCAACTCCCGGATCGAGTTCGACACCCGGGAGGCGATGAACTCCAGCACGTCCGGTGGGGCGTACAGCCGCTCCTGGGCCGCCTTCTTCTGCAGGATCGCGATCCGGGTCTCCAGGTCCGGCGGCTGGATGTCGGCCAGCAGGCCCCACTCGAACCGGGTCCGCAGCCGGTCCTCCAGCGTCGCCAACTGCTTCGGCGAACGGTCGGAGGTGATCACGATCTGCTTGTTCGCGTTGTGCAGCGTGTTGAAGGTGTGGAAGAACTCCTCCTGGGTGCGCTCGCGGTTCTCCAGGAACTGGATGTCGTCGATCAGGAGGATGTCGACGTCGCGGTAGCGCCGCTGGAACGCGCTGGTCTTGTCGTCCCGCAGCGAGTTGATGAAGTCGTTGGTGAACTCCTCGGTCGAGACGTACCGGACCGAGCGGGCGTTGCCCAACGTGGTGGCGTAGTGCCCGATGGCGTGCAGCAGGTGGGTCTTGCCCAACCCCGAACTGCCGTAGATGAACAGCGGGTTGTACGCCTTCGCGGGCGACTCGGCCACCGCCACACTCGCCGCGTGCGCGAACCGGTTCGAGGAACCGATGACGAACGTCTCGAACATGTACTTCGGGTTGAGCCGGTTGCCGCCACTGTCCGCGCCGGTCGGCAGACGGCGGTCGTCACGTCCGACCGGGCGGTGGTCGGCGCTGCCCCGACCGGGCCCGCTGTCGGTGCCGCCGTCGTTCGGCATCGCCCGGATCACGTGCTGGTCGCGGGGCGAGACACCGTGGTCCTCGCCGTACCGTCCGGGGAAGCCGCGCGGGCCGTTCGGCGGCGGGTCCAGGCGGCCGGTCTGCTCGGTGAAGCCGAGTCGGTCGGCGGGCCGCCGGGGCACCTCGGTCGGCCGGTCGTGCGGTCGGGACGGCTCACCGAAGGCGTGGCCGAAGAGGGTCTCCTGGCCGTCGACCAACGGGGGACCGGTCCGTCCACCGCCGTCGGCCGGTGACACCTCCGCCACGGGCCGGTCGAACCGGCCCGGCTGCGGCTGTTCCGGGATCAGCGGGAGTTGTTGGCGACCGGGGTCACCGGCTCCGCCGCCGTCCGACCCGCGAGCGTCGAAGTCGACCGGGCCGTCCTGCCCACCGACGCCGGGCTCCGGGGAACTGCGGTAGACGGTGCCGGTGGGGTGCCCGTCCTCGGGTACCCGGACGGTGACCGCGACCTGGATCGGCCGACCCAGTCGGCGGGTGAGCGCCTCGGTGATGGCCGGACGCAGTCGGGACTCGATCACGTCCCGGGTGAACGCGTCCGGCACCGAGAGCAGCGCGGTGTCCTCGACGATGGCCCGCAGCCGGGTCAACCGCAGGTACGCCCGCTGCTGCGCGGAGATGATCTCGTCGGCGAGCTCGTCCGTCGTCGCCGTCCACACCGCGGCAAGGTCGGTCGTACCGGCCACCGTCGTGCCACCCCCTCGCCTCTGCTCCCCCGGACGCCGCCGTCCCCCGGCTGTCCGGATGCCTGGTACCGAGCGGTGTGACGTCGCACCCACCCGGACGCCGCACCGGTCGTCCTCCACAAGTTATCCACAGCCTGTGTACCGACCGATTGTGGCCGCCCGCCGGGCGCGGGTCGGACCTGCCCCCTGCCGTGGCCGGGCGCTGAAGCGGGTTCACCGTGCCGAACGATTCACTACCGTGTCCGGTCTTGCCTGGCGGCGACATCCCGGAACTGGAGACGCTGACCGCAATCGGGCACGGTAACAGCGATGTCGCCGCATCATCAACCGTCGACGCGCCTGGCACGTTGTCGGCATCAGCGAAATCGCCCGCTTTCGGGCGCTTGTCGTCGCAGGTGACGGCCCGAGTGCGCCGGTTTGACGGTGATTGCACCCCGACCTAGGGTGGAGGGGCTGCTCTCACGCCCTCTGCTAGGGTGATGGGTGCTTGCTGCCCACGGTCGCGCCCCGTCACACCGGGGTGACAAGCCACTCGGGCAGCGCCGATCGGGGCCACCGCAGCGGCGGCCTGGACCACCACGACCCGGACGATCCATGTGTCCGGGCGTCCGACAACGGAGAGCCTGACGTGAGCAAGCGCACCTACCAGCCGAACAACCGCCGGCGCGCGAAGACCCACGGCTTCCGGCTGCGCATGCGCACCCGGGCCGGCCGCGCCATCCTTTCGACCCGTCGCGCCAAGGGCCGCACCCGCCTGTCGGCCTGAGGCCGACAGTCCGCTCCGGGACGGCAGTCGTGCTGGCGGCCGCGCAACGACTGCGGCGCAGCATCGACTTCGCCGCAGCGGTTCGCGGTGGCCGACGAGCCGGGCGGGGCACGCTCGTCGTGCACCTGACCCTGCCGGTCACACCCGGGGCCGCAGACGTAGCGCCGGAGCCGGCGCGGGGCGGTGCGGAGCAAGACTCCGCACCCGTATCCCGCGCCGGCTTCGTGGTTTCCAAGGCCGTCGGTCCCGCGGTGGTCCGTAACCGAGTCCGTCGCCGGTTGCGGCATCTGACCCGGGAACGGCTCGCCACCCTGCCGGCCGGGAGCACCCTCGTCGTACGCGCGTTGCCGGCCGCCGCCGACGTGACGTACCAACGGCTCGGCGCGGACCTGGACGCGGCGCTCGCCGCCGCCCGGGCCGGCCGGGGACGGCGGCCACGGTGACCTCGAAGCCCACGTCGCCGCGCCCGGCTACCACCGGTGCCCGAGTGCTGACCCTGCCCGTCATCGCGTACCGTCGGTGGATAAGTCCGGCGTTGCCGGCCCGCTGTCGGTTCTACCCGTCGTGCAGTGCGTACGCCCTGGAGGCGATTGCCCGGCACGGCGCGCTGCGGGGAGCCGGTCTGACGGTCCGGCGACTGTCGCGCTGCCACCCATTCCATCCTGGTGGATACGACCCGGTACCGGAGCCGGGCAGCCGCCGACCTGCCGACGTGACTGGAGCCGAGAATTGAGTCTCGACTGGATCTACTACGCGATCTCGTGGATCCTGCTGGCCTGGCATTCGGCCTGGGAGGCCATCGGGATTCCCGACGCCACGGTCCTCGGCACGAACTGGGCCTGGATTCTCGCCATCGTCTTCCTGGTGGTCACCGTCCGGGTGATCCTGTTCCCGGTCTTCGTCAAGCAGATCAAGTCGCAGCGGGCCATGCAGGCGCTCCAGCCGCAGGTGAAGGCGCTGCAGGAGAAGCACAAGGGTGACCGGGAGACGCTCCAGAAAGAGATGATGGAGCTCTATCGGAAGGAAAAGGCCAACCCGTTGATGGGCTGCCTTCCGATGTTCCTCCAGATCCCGGTCTTCCTCGGCCTGTTCCACGTCCTGCGCCGCCTCAACCCGGACCCGGCGAAGAACAACAAGGACATCTACGGCTGGACGGTCGACCAGTTCAACAGCGCCTCGGACGCGACGCTCTTCACCGCGCCGATCGCCAGCAAGTTCGGCTCCACCGCCGCCGAGCTGGCGCAGCTCGGCGCCAACGGCACCGTCGTGAAGATCATGGCCGGTGTCCTGGTGCTGGTGATGATGGGCACCACCTACCTCACCAGCCGCCAGATGATCCTCAAGACCGGCTGGGCCGAGGACCCGCAGCAGCGGATGATCCAGCGCCTGATGCTCTACGGCATCCCGCTGTCGCTGCTCATCTCCGGCGCCATCTTCCCGATCGGTGTGATCATCTACTGGGTCACCAACAACCTCTTCACCCTCGGTCAGCAGCAGTGGGTGCTGCGGAAGTTCCCGCCGCCGGTGACCGCCACTAGCAAGCCGGCCACCAGCGCCGCCGCGCGCAACGGCGCGCAGCCGGCCAAGAACCGTGGCCTGTTCGGTCGCAGCAAGCCGGCCGAGGCGCCGCCCGCACCGGCCGCGCCGAAGGTCGCCGGCCCGAAGCCGGGCGCCAAGCCGGCCAACCCGAAGAAGGGTCGCCCCGCCAAACGGCAGGGCTGAATCGTCCGGGCCGCCGTCGGGAGACCGACGGCGGCCCGTCGCGCGACGTGCTGCCGCCGAGAGGCCGGCGCCGGAGTGCGGAAGCGCCGCGTGCGACGTGGCGAACGGGCGACACCGCCCCTACAGACGTGCCCGTGGGCACCGGCGACGTCCCGCCGGCCGCGGGGAACCAGCGGACCCGAGGTCCGGCCGAGTGAGTACGGAGATGACACCGTGACCGACACCAGCATCCCCCGCGCCGACCAGCCCCTGGACGACGAGGAGCCGACGGCGGCGGCTCCGGTCGACGGCGAGCCGGAGGAGACCGAGGCCGAGAAGGCGCCGAGCAAGACCGCCGGTGAGGGCGACCTCTTCCGACAGAGCGAGATCGCAGCCGACTACGTCGAGGGGCTGCTCGACATCCTCGACTACGACGGCGACATCGACGAGCTGGTGTCGGGCGGTCGTCCGGTGGTGGAGGTCGTCGGCGGTCGGCTGCAGAACCTGGTCGGCCAGCGCGGCGCCACCCTGGAGGCGCTCCAGGAACTGGCCCGGCTCGCCGTCTTCCGGCAGACCGGATCGCCGAGCCGACTGCTGCTCGACGTCGGCGGTTACCGGGCCAACCGGCGCAAGGAGCTCGCCGCGGTGGCCCGTAACGCGGTCGAGAAGGTCAAGGAGCACGGCGAGGCGGTACGCCTGGAGCCGATGTCGGCCTTCGAGCGCAAGTGCGTCCACGACGTGGTGAACGCGATCGACGGTGTGGAGAGCGAGTCCGAGGGCGTCGAGCCCAGCCGTCGCATCGTCGTCCGGCCCGCGGGCTGACGGGTGACCGCAGACGACGCCAGGGGTGTTGCCCCGTCCGGCCCGGGTGGTACGCCGCCCGGGCCGGACCCGTCCACGGCGACGGCCGCAGCCGACGGTCCCGCCCCCTCGATGGCGGTGCTGCCGCCCGAACTGGCCGAGGCGGCCCGGCACCTGTTCGGTGACCGGCTCGACCTCGCCGCCGCCTACGCCGAACTGCTGGCCACCGACGGCGTGGTACGCGGTCTGATCGGACCTCGCGAGACGCCCAGGATCTGGGACCGTCATCTGCTGAACTGCGCTGTGGTCGGCGAGCTGATCCCGCAGGGCGCGACGGTGGTCGACGTCGGATCCGGGGCCGGGTTGCCCGGTCTGGTGCTCGCCATCGCCCGTCCCGACCTCACGGTGACGCTCGTCGAGCCGCTGGCCCGACGGACCGTCTTCCTCGACGAGGCGGTGGAGTCGCTGGGTCTGACCGCCTCGGTGCGCGTGTTCCGGGGTCGGGCCGAGGAGGCAGTCGCCGAACCGGAGCTGCCGCCCAGTGATGTGGTCACCGCCCGCGCGGTCGCACCACTGGACCGGCTCGCCGGCTGGTGCCTGCCGTTGGCCGCGCCCGGCGGACGTCTGATCGCGCTCAAGGGCGCCTCGGCCGCCGACGAGATCGCCGAGCACGCCGAGGCGGTACACCGGCTCGGCGGCGGGCAGCCGGTGCTGCGCCGCTGCGGCGAGGACGTCATCGCACCACCGACCACTGTGGTCGAAGTCGTGCGCGAACGGGTGATCGTTCCCCAGCGCGCCTCGAAGAAGTCCCGACGTCGTCGCTGACCGCTCGTAAGGAAGGGTCCCTTGCTAACGCCTCGTGCATAGGAAGGGACCCTTCTTCACACGTTGCGGGCGACGACGCGCGTGACACGCCCGGCTTGCCGGTGCCGTTCGGCACCGTCTGGAGGCGTCGATGATCCGCACCGGCGCGGCTGTGGCCGGCGGGTTGCGAACCCGACGTGGACCCGCCACGCCTATGCGCCGTAGGCTGACCGCGCGTCGATAGTGTGGAGCGGGCGGCGATGGGTCTCCCCGAAGGCCGGCCGCTCCCGCCGGGGGGTACCTCTGCGAGGACAGCGCGAGAGGCCCGGGTGACGGGTGCAGACCGACCATCCGAAGCGGGCAGGGATGACAGGTGCATGACGACGGCAGGTACGACGATCCGCGCGTGACCGGGTCAGCGGGCGACCCTGTTTCACGTGAAACCGACTACCCACGCTGGCGCTCGCAGGACCCGGCGGAGTCCATGCGGGACAGGCCGACCTCTGGCGTACCGTGGTCCCCGAGTCCGGAATTCTCGTCCGGTCGGGACGCGTCGGACGGGGCCGGTCGACCCGTGAACGCCACCCCCGACGCCCGTGTGATCCCCATCCGCCGCAACACCTCAGCCGCCGCGCGATTCGAGGCGGCGACATACCAAGCGGTCCCTGGAGTGGTACCTGACCCCCGCCCGGCCCCCGACACGCCTACCCCTTCGGGTGGGCCCTACGAGCCGGCCGACACCGAGGCCGCGTACGTTTCACGTGAAACCCCGACGCGCGAAGAGGATGATCCACCGTTGGCAATGGAGGCGATGCGCGCCGTGCAGATCCTGAACCCCAGTGGCGAGGTGACCATGCCTCGGCCGGACCGGACCCGGGTCATGTGCGTCGCGAACCAGAAGGGCGGCGTAGGAAAGACCACGACGACGGTGAACCTCGCAGTGGCCTTGGCGCTGCACGGCAACCGGGTACTCGTGGTCGATCTCGATCCGCAGGGCAATGCCTCCACGGGGCTGAACGTGCCGCACCACACCGGTGTGCCGGACGTCTACGACTGCCTGATCAACTCCGTCCCGCTGGAGGAGGTGGCCCAGGCGGTCGAGGGCATCCCCAACCTCTGGTGCGTACCGGCGACCATCGACTTGGCCGGTGCGGAGATCGAGCTGGTCTCGGTGGTGGCTCGTGAGTCGCGGCTTGCCCGCGCCATCACCGCCTACCCCGGGCACTTCGACTACGTCTTCATCGACTGCCCGCCCTCGCTCGGCCTGCTGACCGTGAACGCGTTGGTCGCGGCCCAGGAGGTGCTCATCCCGATCCAGTGCGAGTACTACGCGCTCGAAGGGCTGAACCAGCTCATCAACAACATCAACCTGGTACGCCAGCATCTCAACCCGCAGCTCGAGGTCTCCACGATCCTGCTCACCATGTACGACCGGCGGACCCGCCTGGCGGACGCGGTCGAGCAGGACGTGCGGAACCACTTCGGCGACAAGGTGCTCCAGGCGGTGATCCCACGAAACGTACGTGTCTCCGAGGCACCCAGCTACGGCCAGTCGGTGATGACCTACGATCCCGGATCGCGGGGGGCGACGAGTTACTTCGAGGCCGCCCAGGAGATCGCCGAGCGTGGCGTCAAGGAGCCGGTGAGCCGGAATGCGTAGTGCGGAAGAGGCGCTGGGAGGCGTGGCATGAAGAACCGTCCTCGGGGCGGTCTGGGGCGGGGCCTGGGGGCACTCATCCCGACCGGGCCGGCACAGGAGCCGGATGGTGCCGCTGCCGGCGCCGTGACGAACGGGGCCATCACGAACGGGGCCGTCGGTGCGCCCGAGGTGGCCGCGCCGCCCGTACCGGAAGCGCCGCTCCCCGCGGTCAGCCTTGAGCCGGTCCTCAGCCCGGTGCCCGGTGCCCGGTTCGCCGAGATCTCGGTCGACTCGATCGTGCCCAACCCGAAGCAACCTCGGCAGGTCTTCGACGAGGAGGCGCTGGAGGAGCTGAAGACCTCGATCCAGGAGGTGGGCTTCCTTCAGCCGATCGTGGTCCGGCAGCTCGACGACGAGAAGTTCGAACTCGTCATGGGCGAGCGGCGGTGGCGGGCCGCCCAGGCAGTCGGCCGGGAGAGTATCCCGGCGATCGTTCGCGACACCCGCGACGACGCGATGCTGCGGGACGCCCTGCTGGAGAACATCCACCGGGCCAACCTCAACCCGCTTGAAGAGGCCGCCGCCTACCAGCAGCTCCTGGAGGAGTTCGGGGCCACCCACGAGGAGCTTGCCCGCCGTATCGGGCGCAGCCGCCCGCAGATCTCGAACACCATCCGCCTGCTCAATCTCCCGGCCCAGGTACAGCGGCGAGTGGCTGCCGGAGTGCTCTCTGCCGGTCACGCTCGGGCGCTGCTCAGCCTGGAGGACGCGGAGACCCAGGAACAGCTCGCGCTCCGGATCGTGGCCGAGGGACTGTCGGTCCGCGCCACCGAAGAGATCGTGGCGCTGTCGCTCAGCGACGGCCCGAGTACGAAGGAGTCGGCCAAGCGTCGGCCGAAGCCGGTCGCCCCGGCCCTGAACGACCTCGCCGATCGACTCTCCGATCGGTTCGACACCCGAGTGAAGGTCGACATCGGTCGGAGCAAGGGCAAGATCACGATCGAGTTCGCGACGGTCGACGATCTGGAGCGGATTGTCGGCATCATCGGAGTCGAGTCCGAGGAAGCACAGGACTGAGCCACCCTCGTCCCACCGACGGCCGCGTCCCGAATGGGCGCGGCCGTTCTCGTCGCCCCCAGGGACCCCAGCCCGTCTGGGCGACAGTTCCTACGGCCTTCTGGCGACGGTGAGACCGCCTCTCTGGTCCCTGGCGAAGCTTCGACGCATCGGACGGCTACGAGCCCGCTCAGCGGTCGGCAGAAGGGAAGCCGAGGGACTGGCGGGAGGTGGGTCCGTCGCAGGGCGGCCGAAAGGCGCGAAGTCGAGGGCTGGCGAGGGCCCGAGACGAAGACGCCCCTGCGTGAGGGACGACGGCCAAGGAGACAGGTCATGACCGGTAGGAGGGGACGGTTCAGAGGAAGGGGCAGGGTAAAAGGGTCGAGGAAGGCGGCAGCCAGCACGGAAAGAGCAAGAGCGCAGAGACTGAGAAGGAAAGGTACGGGCGACGGAGGTCTGCGACTCGTCCTGGTTCTCGCGCCGCCCGTGGGCGTTGCGGCTGTGGGCGGGAGATCCCCCACCCCTACGCGGGCCGATCTTTGGAAGCAATGGCCGTGCGGCGTGGTCGAGTATCTGCCCGGCCGACTCCACCAGACCGGTCACGTGTGCCAAAAGCCACGAGCCCTGGCGGCGGAGAGACATCGAGCCCTGGATGATCGCCGCCGGATGAGGCCGACGTGCCGGTTGAACGTCGCCGTGCCTTCAACACGGGTGGCGATCGGGCCGGCGATGATTGAGGCGAGGTCCCGCTTGAGCGGCTCGTTTCACGTGAAACGAGCCGCCGCTGCGATCCGCATCCGTCGCATCCGTGCCCGATCCCGCTCGGGCACGGAGCGCACGCGAGGGCGCAGCAGACCTGTCCGTCGCCCGGTACCACAGCGCCCCGAGAGGGCCGCCCGTCCGCCCGTCCGAACAGGCATCCAGTGAGCAGGCGCGGCACCGTCGAACCAGCGTTCTTCGGTAGGCGCAGAACGCGCGCGCTCCAATGCCTGCTCGCCGCTGAGTGCGCGAGGTCAGTGCGCGAAGCGGAGAGGTGCGGGAGATGCGGAGGTCGGTGGTGCGCGAAGTCGACCACAGAAACGCGAGCCGGAGGGCGAGTCATCCGGTCGGCCGGACTTCGGCGAGGCATCCCGAGATCCGATGAGTGCGCGGCGTCGCCCCGCCCGGCAGCCGTCCCATCGCGGAGATCCGTAAGAGGCGGGCGTACGACGGACTCGACAGTCACGAGAACCGCTGACGCGACGCCCCGGCAGTGTCGCCCCTGGACGCCGGACTCGACCGCGCCAGCCCCAGGAAGGCACCGTTTCACGTGAAACGAGTGGCGGCGGTAGTGGTCGCGGGTGGTCCAGAAGTTATCCACACCGGTTGTCCACAGGCTCGCGCCGTTTCACGTGAAACGAAGGCCGAAAACCCTTGTCGAACTGGGGATCGCGACGACCGTACGTAGACGTGCAAGCCTGTGGATAACTCTGGGGAAAGCGGGAGAGTGCTGCTGTCCCGCGATCCGAGCCGCAGTGGAATCGAACATGCTTCGGGTAGGGACACTGGTGCCGTACTCGGTTAGGGTCAGCCTCGTGCACGACACCCCTCCCTCAGTCCCGGACTTCACCCAGTGGCCGTCTTTCCCCTTCGAAGGTGACCTGCAAGTCAAGCGACTCGACGAACCGGTCGCGGTGGAGCCGCCCCGCAAGGGCGAGGCGCACCGCGAATGCACTGCATGTCAGGCTCCCGACGAGGCGTACATCTGGGTGGGTGAGCGGTGGCGCGTACGGGCCATGGACCGCCCCACCGGCCTGCCGATAGTCCTCATCCTGGAGTCCCGGTCGCACCTCGATCTCGGCGACCTGCCCAACCTGCTCGCGGCCGAGCTGGGGGTGATGACGGTACGGCTGGAGCGCGCCATCCGCTCGCTCGACGGGGTGGCCCGGGTACACGTCAACCGCTGGGGCGACGGGTCGGCGCACCTGCACCTCTGGTTCCTGGCCCGACCGTACGGGCGACTCCAACTGCGCGGGACGTTCCTCTCCCTCTGGGATTCGATCCTGCCGCCCATCTCCGAGGACAAGTGGCGGGAGAACCTGGCCCTGGTCGCCGCCTGGCTCGCGGAGTTCGGCGGTCGGCCGTTGGCCGAGCCACCTCGGATCCAGTGGCAGGCGCCGTCAAGCCTCGCTGCGCAGGCGGCACCCGCGCAGGAGAGTCAGCCGAGTGAGGGCGGGTCACTGCTGGACGCCATCGGCGAGGCGGCCGAACCGCCGGACGTACCCCTGGTCGACGACCTCGCCGCCCGGCCGAGCGCGCCCGGCACGATGCTCCCCGAGCGGGCCGCCGAGGAAGCGGGCGACGAGGAAGCGGGCGACGAAGCTACGGACGGGCCGGTGTCGGACGTCGAGGAGGCGCACGCCGGGGACGAGGACGCCGCACCGACGGCTGAGGTCGACGGTCTGTCCGTGGACCGCCCCGGGGAGGCCGATGAGACGGCCGGGGCGACGGGCACTGCGGAACCGACCGCACCGGACTCCGGCGGGGGGAGCACGCGCGTCACCCCGCAACAGCGTTCAGCGGGCGCCCACGGGGCGAACGGCTGATCGACAGGCCCGGAGTGGGTGAGGATCCGAACGGAGTCGTCAGGAGGCTCTCAGCGGGCGGCGGCTCGGCCGACCAGGTCGGCGATCACCTGACCGAAGTCCAGCCCGGCGGCCTGCACCGCGAGTGGCAGCAGCGACGTCTCGGTCATGCCTGGGGAGACGTTGACCTCCAGTACGTGCGGCTGCCCGGCCGGGTCGACGATCAGGTCGACGCGGCTGAGGTCCCGTAGACCGAGTGCGGTGTGGGCGGCCAGCGCCACCTCCGCCACCGCGTCGGCCACCGCCGCGTCCAGCCGGGCCGGCGTATGCCAGGTGGTCCGGCCGGCGGTGTAGCGGGCGGCGTAGTCGTAGACCCCGTTGCGGGGCACGATCTCGACCGGCGGCAGGGCCCGGGGGCCGTCGCCCAGGTCGATGACGGAGACGGCCACGTCCATGCCGGGCACGTACCGCTCGACGAGCGCAGTCGAGTCGTACGCGAAACAACCGACCATGGCGGCCGGGAGGGACGCGGCGTCCCGGACCACGGCGGCACCCAGTCCGGAACCACCCTGCGCGGGCTTCACCATCAGCGGCAGCCCGAGCCGGGCGACGATGCGGTCCAGCACGGCCACCGCGCCCAACTCGCTGAACCGGTCGTGTGGCAGCGCCACCCAGTCGGGGGTGGCGATCCCGGCCTCGCGCAGCACCGTCTTCGCCGACGGCTTGTCCCAGGCGAGACGGGAGGCGCGGGAGTCACACCCGACGTACGGCACGCCGCAGAGGTCGAGGACGCCACGCAGCGAGCCGTCCTCGCCGGTGGCGCCGTGCAGGGCGATCACCACGGCGTCCGGCGGGTCGGAGTCCAGCGCGGGCAGCAGGGCCACGTCCGCGTCCCGCAGCTCGGCCTCCATCCCGACGGAGCGCAGCGCGTCGAGCACCCGGCGGCCGGAACGCAAAGACACGTCCCGTTCGTACGACAGGCCACCGGCGAGCACGAGGACGCGGAGGTCGGTGGTGGCGGGACCGGACACGGCGGATTCTCTGGCAGCGGTGGCACCCATGCCGGGCATCATGCCAAGTCGGGACCCGGGGTGTCGGAGCCGGCCCGACCTCGCCGCGCGTCCGGCGCGCCGACCGCCCCGAACACCCGCCGCATGGCGATGTCCTGCTCCATCACGCTGGCCAGCCGACGGACCCCCTCGCGGATCCGCTCCGGCGACGGGAACGAGAAGTTGAGCCGCATGTGGCCGTTGCCGGTGCCGTCGGCGTAGAAGCCGGTGCCGGGCACATAGGCCACCCGGGCGGCGATCGCCCGGGGCATCATCGCCTTCGAGTCCAGGCCCTCGGGCAGCGTCGCCCAGACGAAGAGACCGCCACCGGGGACGGTCCAGCTCGTCCCGGCCGGCATCAGGTCCGCCAGGGAGGCCAGCATCGCGTCCCGCCGCTCCCGGTAGACCTCCCGGTAGACCTTCAACTGCTCCCGCCACGGCATGGTGCTCAGGTAGGTGCTCACGGCGGCCTGGGCGTACGCGCTGGGGCAGAGGATCTGCGCCTCGCTGGCGATGACCAGCTTGTCGCGCACGGCGTGCGGGGCGAGGATCCAACCGACCCGCAGCCCCGGGGCGAACGTCTTGGAGAAGGTGCTGAGGTAGAAGACCCCGTCCCGGCGGCGAGCGCGCAGCGGTGCCGGCGCCTCGCTCTCGAAACCCAGTTGGCCGTACGGGTCGTCCTCGATCACGAGCAGGCCCGCACGCTCGCAGATGTCCAGGACCCGTTCCCGGCGTTCCTCGCTCAGCGTCACGCCGGCCGGGTTCTGGTAGGTGGGGATGGTGTAGAGGAACTTCACCCGCCGCCCGGCCCGGGCCTGCTCGGCGATGGCGATCTCCAACGCCTCGGGGATCAGGCCGTCGTCGTCCATGGGCACGTGCACGACCTGTGCCTGGGCGGCCTGGAACACTCCGAGTGCGCCGACGTAGGTCGGCCCCTCGGCGAGCACCACGTCACCCGGATCGAGGAAGAGCCGGGCCACCAGGTCGAGCGCCTGCTGGCCGCCGACCGTCACCACCACGTCCTCGGGCGAGGCGCCGCAGGCGGCGTCGATCCCGGAGAGGGCCATCACCTCGCAGATCCGCTCGCGCAGCTCCAGCGTGCCCTGGCCGATGCCGTACTGCAGGCTGGTGGTGCCGTGCTCGGCGGCGAGCCGGCCGAGCATCTCACCGACGGCGTCCAGCGGGAGCGCGGCGATGTACGGGGCACCGCCGGCGAGCGAGACCACCTCCGGGCGGCTGGCGACCGCGAACAGTGCGCGGATCTCCGAGGCGGTCATGCCCCGCACCCGGCGGGCGTACCGGTCGGTGTAGTCGTCGAGTGTCGTGCCGGTCATGACATCACCTCGATGCTGCTCGGACAGCTCCCGTCCGGGGATACCCAGGACACCGGCGACCATGGCGACACGGCGCGCCGAGTGTCGATGGTAGCCGCCGAACACCGCCACGAGCGCCCTCGATTACCGCGCGTCCACATGCCGGACCGGTGTCGACCGTGCCTGGGGTGGGCATTCGCGCGTCCCCTCCCGCGTCGCCGATCGGCGGCGTACGATCGCTCGTCGGGGGCAGGGATGCGGCGGAGCCGTCCGGGCCGGTCCCGAGTCTGAGCCTAGTGTGGGGAAGCGCCAATGTCGCGACGTCTGGTCAGTCTGACCCTGGACACGCTGGAGGACCTGCCCCGTCCGTGCCGGCAGTGCGTCTACTGGGAGCTTGATCCGGTTTCCGCCGATCGCGCCTGCGCCGCTGGTGACCCCGGACTGGAGAAGGAGGCGTGGGTCTCCCAGACCCTGCTGGAGTGGGGTTCCTGCGGCAAGCTGATCTACGTCGACGGCATGCCCGCCGGTTTCGTCATGTACGCCCCGCCCGCCTACGTGCCGCGCTCGATGGCCTTTCCGACGTCGCCGGTGTCGGCCGACGCGGCGCTGCTGACCACCGCCAACGTGGTGCCGGCCTTCGCCGGTGGCGGGTTGGGCCGGATGCTGGTGCAGGGGGTCGCCCGCGACCTGACCAAGCGGGGCATCAAGGCGATCGAGGCGTTCGGTGACGCCAAGTTCGGTGACGCCGCCGATCCCGCCGGGGCGTGCGTCGCACCCGCCGACTTCTTTCTCTCGGTGGGCTTCAAGACCGTCCGGCCGCACCCCCGCTACCCGCGTCTGCGGCTGGAGCTTCGGACGGCGTTGAGCTGGAAGTCGGACGTCGAGTACGCGCTGGAGAAGCTGCTCGGCTCGATGAGCCCGGAGTCGCTGCTGCGTCCGGTCCGGCCCGCCCCGGCCACCCGCTCCACCACGGCGGGCTGACGACCTGCACCGGGCGGTCAGTCGACCACGGTGCCCGCGGCGACCGCCGCCCGCAGTTCGCTCACGTCGATCGAGCCGGTCGGCACGTCCCGCTCGATCGGCAGGTACATCCGTTGCACCGCCGCCACGATCGCCTCGACCAGCCGGTCGCGGAACCGGGGGTCGATCAGCCGTGCCCGGTCGGCCGGTGAGGTGAGGTAGCAGACCTCGACGCGTACCGCCGGCATCCGGGTGATCCGCAGCAGGTCCCACGCCTTGGCGTGGGTACGGCAGTCCCGCAGCCCGGTACGCGCGACGATCTCCCGCTGGACCAGCCCGGCCAGCCGCTCGCCGGTCGCCGACGTCACTCCGTTGTCGGTGCCGTAGTGGTACGTGGCGACGCCTTCGGCCTCCGGGTTGGCGTGCCCGTCGACGTGCAGCGAGATGAACACGTCCGCGCCGAGCGAGTTGGCCAGTTGCGCCCGGTCGATGTCGGGCAGACAGGTCTCCGAGGCCGGTCCCCGGGTGAGCTGCACCCGTACGCCCGACGCGGCGAGTCGCCCTTCGAGCCGACTGGCCAGGTCGTGCACCAGGTCCGCCTCGGTCCAGCGCAGCGGGCCGTCGGGCACCACCACGCCCGGGTCGGTGCCGCCGTGTCCCGGGTCGATGACCACGGTGCGACCGACCAGGGTCGGCCCGGACTGCCGGATAGCGTCGGACTCGCGGAGCCACTGCGGGCGACCGCCGACCACCTTACGGCCGAGCCGGCGTAGCGCGTCCATGGTCTGCGGGCCGCAGGTGCCGTCCGGTGCCAGCCCCACCTCGCGCTGGAACTGGGCCACCGCCCGTGAGGTGCGGATGCCGTAGATGGCGTCGGCGCGGCCGGTGTCGTACCCCATCTCCAGCAGGCGTTCCTGCAACGACCGGACGTCTTCGCCGGTGAGCGGCACCGGGACGGCGTGGTAGAGGGTGCGGGCGCCGAGCCGCCAGCGGGCTGCGTCGAGCGCCCGCCAGGTCTCGGCACCGACCCGGCCGTCGACGCTGAGCCCCCGGGACTGCTGGAACGCCCGTACGGCCCGCTCGGTGGCGGGGTCGAACTCGTCGCTGAACGGACCGGTCGCCTTGGAGAGCAGGTCGAGGCTGGTCAGCACCGCTCGGATCTCGATCACTGCGGGTCCCCGGTCACCGGGACGGATCGGACGCACGTTCGGCCCCCTCTGCACGATCGGTGGCTTACCGGGCCCTGCGTCGGCACGCGTGGCAGTGCGACGGGGACCCAGGTGCTCACCGGCGTCCGGCGGCCCCGTAGTTCGAGGTTAGGCGCTGGGCGTTCGGCGCGGGTGCGGGCGGGGAAAAACGCGTCGACCCCGCCCCCGGTGGTCCCGGGACGGGGTCGACGGTCACAGCGCTGAGGTCAGAGCGCCGATTCGATCAGCTTGACCAGCTCGCCCTTGGGCTTGGCGCCGGCGATCGACTGCACCGGCTCGCCGTTCTTGAAGACGGTGAGCGTCGGCACCGACATCACCCGGTAGGCGCGGGCGGTTTCCGGGTTCTCGTCGATGTTGAGCTTGACGATGCTGACCAGGTCGCCCATCTCGCCGGCGATCTCCTCCAGCAGTGGCGACACCTTGCGGCACGGCGCGCACCACTCGGCCCAGAAATCCACCAGGACCGGCTTGTCGGACTTGAGTACGTCTGCGGCGAAACTAGCGTCGGTAACCGACTTGGTTGCTCCCACTGTGTGACCCCTCCTCCGGGATGTCTCTCGTTCAGCCCTTGGGCAGCGTGGCGATGAAGCGTTCCGCGTCGAGTGCGGCGGCGCAACCGGTGCCGGCCGCGGTGATGGCCTGCCGGTACGTGTGGTCGACCAGGTCACCGGCGGCGAAGACGCCCGGGATGCTGGTCCGGGTGCTGGGGGCCTGGACCTTGACGTAACCCTCGTCGTCCATGTCCACCTGGCCCCGGAACAGTTCGCTCCGCGGGTCGTGCCCGATCGCCACGAAGACGCCGGTCACGTCGAGAACCTTGGCCTCGCCGGTGTGCACGTTGCGTACCCGTACCCCGGTGACCTTGCCGTCCGCGCCGAGGACCTCCTCGACCACGGTGTTCCACTCGACCTTGATCTTGTCGTTGCCCAGCGCCCGCTCCGCCATGATCTTGCTGGCCCGGAACGAGTCGCGCCGGTGGATGATGGTCACCGACTCGGCGAAGCGGGTCAGGAAGCTGGCCTCCTCCATCGCCGAGTCACCACCGCCGACCACCACGATGTGCTGGTTGCGAAAGAAGAAGCCGTCGCAGGTGGCACAGGACGAGACGCCGTGGCCCAGGTACTCCTGCTCACCCGGTACGCCGAGCGGTCGCCAGGCGGAACCGGTGGCGAGGATGACGGCCGAGGCGCGGTAGGCGCTCTCACCGACCCAGACGGTGCTCACCGCGCCCGGGTGGCCGGTGTCGGCCAACTCGACCCGGGTGACGTCGTCGGTCAGGAACTCGGCCCCGAACCGCTCGGCCTGCTTGCGCATGTTGTCCATCAGTTCGGGACCGAGGATGCCGTCCGCGAAGCCGGGGAAGTTCTCCACCTCGGTGGTGGTCATCAACGCGCCGCCGGACTGTACGCCCTCGATGACCAGCGGGTTGAGGTTCGCCCGCGCCGCGTAGACCGCAGCGGTGTATCCCGCCGGCCCGGAGCCGATGATGATCAGGTTGCGGACCTCGTCCACTGCCATCTCCCAATCGTGTTGAGCGTCGCCACCGGCGTCGTCCGCCGATGCCGAACCGAGTGCCGACGCGGCGGCATTCTGACCTGCAGAACGTCATCGTACGAAGCGGAGATTCCCGAGCCGGTCATCCGGTGGGTCACGTCACTTGGTCGGCCAAACGTCCGGTGGCCGCGATTCACCCTACCCGCGATCGATAGCGGGTGTCCGAGGCGGATCCGGGGATTCCGCACTCGGGCCCGCTGACCCACGCCCACTGCTCGCCGGAGGCGTCGGTGAAACGCACCACCAGTGCCGGGAGCCCGCCGAAGCGGGCGTAGTCGACGACGTCGAAGACCAGCGGCTGGTCGCCGTGCTCGACACCGATCTCGGCCAGGCAGGCGCTCAACGCCGCCTGGTCGCCGAGCCGGCTGAGTTCACCGGGCACGGCGAGCCGGTTGTCACCCTCCGTGCTGTCCGTGGGACCTCCACCGAACCCGGGGCCCTTCATCACCGTCGGCCCGGCGAGGCTCTCCGGCGTGTAGTCGGACCCGGTGCGCAACGGCGGACTGGCGATCCGGAACGGGGTGGGGGCCGACGCGGCGGCGCGGTCCGGCGACGCGGCCTCGGGCGCCTGCCCGGCCGGGTCCTCCGGATAGGCATGGGGCATGACCGGACTGGTGCCCCGATCGCTCAGGGCCGTCCCCGCCGTCGAGTCTCCGGCCTGCTGCGGCCGGGACAGTTGCAGGGCGCCGAGGCCGACCACCGCCGCGGCGGCCAACGCGACCGGTCCGGCCAGCCGGGCCCAGCGGCGCCGACGCCGACCCGGGTGGCTCGGGGTGGCGCGCTCCTGGCCCGGCCGTGGGCTGCCGCCGGGCCGCCGGGTGCCGCCGAGCGGCTGGGCCGGCACCGGCGAGGGCTTCGTCGCGGCATGGTCGCCATCCGTGGTCGCCGCGTCGTCGGTGTCGAGGTCCTCCTCGGGTACGCCGACCGAGGGCACGGCCGTCGGGAGGTCGGCGTCGCGCAACGCGGCGAGGATCCGGTCGCTGACCGCTGGCGGCATCTCGACCGGCGGCGTGCCCCAGTCGACCAACTCGTCCTGTACCTCGTCCATCGACGGGGCGAGTCGGGCGTGCGCCTGCGCCCACTCCGGGTCCTGCTCCACGAGGCGGGCGACCTCGGCCTGCTGCGGGGTGCCGTCCAGCGCGCCACCGAGGTAATCGGCGAGCAGGTCGAGGTCGACCCCGCTGAACTCCCCGGTACTCACGATTCCTCCTGGATGGCATCCGGGCGATGACTTCCCGACCTCGATCGGACGCCGTGTGGGGCTCCGGGGTTCCCCCGGGTGATCCGCGGCACCTCAGCGGCACCGGCGGGTGCCGGTTCGCTGCCGGTGCGCAGGTGTCCGAGCAGGAGCGCCAACCGGGCGCGACCTCGGGCGCACCGACTCTTCACGGTGCCCTCGGCGACGCCGAGGATCCGCGCGACCTCGGCGACCGGGTAGCCCTGCACGTCCACCAGGACCAGGGCGGCCCGCTGCTCGGTCGGCAGAGTGGCCAGCGCCTCCCGGACCACCATCGCGGTGTCGTGATCGCGTACGGGCGCGGTCGGTTCGGTGCCACCGGTGCCGCCACCGGCCTCGGCGTCGTGTGTACCGTCCGGCAGCGGCACCGTGGGATGGGCCTGCCGACGGCGGATGCGGTCGAGGCAGGCGTTCACCACGATCCGGTGCAACCAGGTGGTGACGGCGGCGTCGCCCCGGAACCGCGCGGCGGCACGGTGGGCCGACAGCATCGCGTCCTGGAGCGCGTCGGCGGCCTCCTCGCGGTCACCGAGGGTACGCAGGGCGACCGCCCAGAGCCGGTCCCGGTGCCGCAGGAACAGCGTGGCGAACGCGTCCCGGTCACCGTCGACGTGCGCGCGGAGCAGGTCGATGTCGCTGACCGCCCCGTCCGGCGGTACGCCGGCAGCGTCCCGGCCGCGTACCTCCATCACCGGGTCCGCTGGGTGTGCCGCTCCGGTGGAGACCAGATCATGACCCCTGGACCGTGATCTCCTGGACGCCGAGCTTGAAGCCACCGTTGTTCGACGGCAACTCGGTGATCCAGAACATGAGGTAGCGGTACTTCTGGTCGGCGTCGAAGCCGTTGAAGGTCATCGTGGTGCCGTCGTGCTCCTCGAAGGGCTGCCCGATCGCGCCGTTCTTGAACGCGTCCACGATCTGGCGGTCACCGGCGCTGTTCGAGGGGGCTTCTACGGTGCCGGTGAGCAGCGACGCGGAGGCCCCGGTGCTGGAGAGGTGGACCTGCACCGACTTGACCGTCCGCTCGGCGCCGAGGTCGACCCAGACCCCCATGCCTTCCTTGAGGTTGCCGAAGTTGCTCCGGTTGTACGTCTCCGTGGACCAGCCCTCGTCCCGGTCACCGTCGAAGACCTTCTCGGCGTCGCGGACCTCACTGCGGTCGCCGCTGTCCGGATCGATGATCCGGGCGGCGCTGATCTGGAGGTTCCGTACGGCGGGGGGCGGGGGCGGATCCTCGCTCACCGGGGCGCTGGACGTGGGCGCGGCGACCGGGTCGGTCTGCGGGCTGTCGTCGTCGCCACCGAGGGCGCTGATTCCGACGAGCAGGCCGACCAGGGCCACCACCAGAACACCGGCGATACCCAGGGCCACCTTCCGCCCGCCTGCGGCTGCCAGCGGCGAGGGCTCGTCACCGGACTCGGCGGCGAAGCGCAGCGGACCGCTGTTGTCGAGGTAGTCGTCGTCGGCGGGTACGTCGAGTCGGGCCAACTCGGCGGCGAGCACGTCGGACGAGGGCGGGGCGATCCCGCCGTCGAGCAGGTCCGTGGTGAGGTCGTCGAGGTAGGCCGGCACTCCGGCCCGGACCTGACGGGGAGCCGCCACCACGCCGTTGGCGTCGCGTACCGCGTCCGGGATGGCCGCCCGACCGTGCCCGGCGGTGGCGCCCCGCAGCGGCGCCTCGGTGTGCGGCCAGTAGCCGGTCAGCGCGTAGTAGAGGACACCGCCGACCGCTCGGACGTCGCTCTCCTGGCTGTCGTCGCCGTCGGTCCGCGCGTCGGCCAGCACCACCCGGCCGTCGTCGCTGATCATCACCGTGCCGGGGTGCACGTTGCCGTGCACCATGCCGGTGGCGTGCACGGAGGCCAGCGCGCTGGCGACCGCACTGCCGACGGCGGTGGCCCGGGCACCGTCCAGCGGCCCGTCCGCGACCAGTTCCCGCAGGGAACGCCCGTCGACCCACTCGCGTACGACGTAGGCCCGGTCGGCCTCGTCGATGGCGTCGTAGACGCCGACCAGATTGGGGTGAACGACCCGGCTCGCGGCGACCGCGGCCTGGAGCATCTCGGTGGCGGAGTCGCCGCCCGGGTAGCGCATCACGACCGCGACGGGTCGGCGGAGCACGACGTCGACCCCGCGCCAGACCAACCGGCCCGCGCTGTCGTTGTTGATGTGCTCGACCAGTTCGTACCGCTCGGCGAGGATCTCACCGACCGCCGGAGCACCGAAGGTCATGACCGGCGGAGTGGTCTCGTCCGCGTCCTGACCCTCGCCGACCTGGGTCACCCGTCCTCCCTCGGTGATCGTGTCGATCGATGGACCCGCGCTGCTGGGCATCTGACTTCCCGCTCCGCATTCGTGTGGCACCGGACGGACCGGTCCCGCGATGTGACGCGCGCCGTTCCTGCCGTACCCGTCGAGAGCGACCTTACCTGGGTTGGCCCGCTCCCCGACATGTCATCTTCCCGCCGTCGCCGGCCGGGGAGTTCGCAGTCAGGCGGACTCGTCCCGTTGCGACCGATGTCAGCCACGTTGCCGGTACATGTAGTTGCCAATCTAGAGGTCGTCCACAATCGGCTGCCGCAGGGGCGGTACCGAGAGCGACGGCGGGTACGACGTCAGCGGGTTCCCGTCGAACGGCTGACCATACTCGGCCTTCCGGTTGGTTATCCACAGGCCGATCCGGCAGTTGAGCGGCGACTCACGGAGTTATCCACAGGTACATCCCCAGCCTGGTGATCCTCGGTCACGCTCAGTGCACCGGTGCCCGACGTCGGTGATCAACGCCCGAGACGGCTGCGGACCATGCCGATCACCTCGGTGATCTCGGAGATCCGCAGGACCGTGGCCAGCCCGAGATAGGTACCGCCGATCACCGCGCCACCCACCACGAGCTGCACGATCGCCTCCAGGCGAGTCGGCGTGTCGCCCCCGGGCAGCAGAGCGACCACCAGCAGACCGACCAGTGCCGAACCGAGCGCGGCGACGGCGACGCGGCCGAGGGTCCGCAGGATCGCACCCAGCCCGATCCGCCCCACCCGGGGCCGCAGCAGCCAGGCGGAGATGATGGCGGCGGCCAGGTAGGAGACCGTATTGCCGATCATCATCCCGGCGCCCGCGAAGCTCGCCGAGAAGGCCAGGAACAGCGCGATCTGCACGCCGATCCGTAGCGCGACCACCGGAATGTTGATCAGCGCCGGGGTGCGGGTGTCCGGCAGTGCGTAGAAGGCGAAGGTGAAGAGCTGGCTGATCGCGAACGGCACCAGCGCCAGCGCGGCGGCGAGCAGCACCAGCGACGTCGCACTGGCGTTGTCCTCGTCGAACGCGCCCCACCGGAACAGCGTGAACGCGATCGGGGTGGCGAGCACGGCGTAGCAGACCGCGATCGGCGCGAGCACGGCCGACACGGTGCGGGTGCCCCGGGACAGGTCGGCGGCGAGGTCGGCGTACCGGCCGTCGGCCGCGGCGGCGCTCATCCGGGGCATCAACGCCGTGATGATCGATACGGCGATGATGCCGTGCGCGGTCATCAACAGCAGAAACACGTTGTTGTAGATCAACGGACCGGCGGAGTTTTCCTTGCCGGCGCGGTTCAACAGGTTGAACAGCACGATCAGGCCGATCTGGCTGACCGCCACGTAGCAGATCATCCATGCGCCGAGTCGGCCCAGCTCGGCCAGCCCGAGCTTGCGGAAGTCGAACCGCAGCTTCCACCTGAAGCCGACCTTGCGCAGCGCCGGCATCAGGCCGGCGACCTGGACGGCGACGCCGAGCAGGGTGCCGCCACCGATCAGCAGGATCCGCCCGGTGGTCATGTCCTCCGGGCCGACGATCTCGGCACCGAAGATCCCGATATAGAGGCCGGCGGTGCCGATCACCACCAGGTTGTTGAGGATCGGCGCCCACATCGGCGCGGCGAAGTGGCCCCTGGTGTTGAGCACGGCACTGATCAGTGCGCTCAGGCCGGAGAAGAAGATCATCGGCAGCATGAGCCGGGCCAGCATGGTGACCAGACCCGAGTAGCCGGGTGCGGACTCGCTGGCACCGTAGAGCCAGGTCAGCGGTGCGGCGAGGGCGACCGCGAGCAGGGCGGCGGCGCCGAGTGCCAGCAGCGCCAGGGTCAACAACCGCTGGGTGTACGCCTGTCCGCCGTCGCTGTCCGCCTTGCGTCGGCGAACCAGCACCGGGATCAGCACGCTGGTCAGGATGCCGCCGAGTAGGAACTCGTAGACCATTCCGGGCAGGATCTGCGCGGTGGTGTAGGCGTCGCCCACCAACGCCCCGCCGAGCGCCGCGCCGATGACCAGGTTGCGCAGGAAGCCCGTACCTCGGCTGACCAGGCTGCCGATCGCCATGACCGCGCTGTTGGTCGCGGCGCTGGCCTCGCCGACCTGCTCCTGGGGTGGCGCGACCGACTCGACGGCCGGCTGGTTCAGCGGGTCGGCGGAGATGAACGTGGCACCGTCGTCCGGCCGGCCGCCGGGCGCGCCGCCCTGCGCGGCGTTCGCGCTGCGGTAGAGCCCGCCGCTCATGCTGTGCCTCCCAGGGGTACGCCGGAGCCGTACCGGCCCGCACGCCACAGACCTTAGTCAACCCCGGCCTGTTACCCGCGCCCGGCGGAGGAGATGCCGATCTGGACCGATAGGCTGCTGGTCCGATGTCCGAAGCCGCCGCATCCCACACCACCGACCGCCGCGAACTCACCGCCGCGCAGCGCAACGCCGTCGCCGAACTCCTCCGAGTCTCCCCGGTCGCCGACGAGTTGGGTCGCCGGTTCGCCGCCGCCGGCCACGAACTGCACCTCGTGGGCGGTTCGGTACGTGACGCACTGCTCGGCCGACTCGGCGACGACCTCGACTTCTGCACCGACGCCCACCCGGACCAGACACTCGCGGTCGTACGCGGCTGGGCCGAGGCGATCTGGGAGACCGGCCGGGAGTTCGGCACCATCGGCTGCCAGCGCGACGGCCTGCGGCTGGAGATCACCACCTTCCGTGCCGAGTCCTACGACCAGGTCACCCGTAATCCGACGGTTCAGTACGGCAGCAGCCTGATCGAGGATCTGCGGCGGCGTGACTTCACCGTCAACGCGATGGCGGTGAGCCTGCCCGAGCACCGGTTCACCGACCCGTACGGCGGGCTGGCCGACCTGGCGGCGAAGGTGGTGCGTACCCCCGGCACGCCCGCCGAGTCCTTCGGCGACGATCCGCTGCGGATGCTGCGGGCCGCCCGTTTCGCCGCGCAGCTCCGTTTCGCGGTCCACCCGGACGTGCACGCGGCGATGAGCCGGATGGCGGCCGACCTGGACCGGATCACCGCCGAGCGGATCCGTGACGAGTTCACCAAGCTGCTCACCGGAGCCGACCCGATCACCGGGCTGCGGCTACTGGTGGACACCGGGCTGGCCGAGCGCTTCCTGCCGGAGCTGACCGGCCTGAAGCTGGAGATCGACGAGCACGCCCAGCACAAGGACGTCTACGAGCACACCCTCACGGTGGTCCGCAACGCGATCTCGTACGAGCAGGACGGGCCGGACTTCGTCCTGCGGATGGCCGCGTTGATGCACGACGTCGGCAAACCGGCCACCAAGTCGGTCGGTACGGACGGGCGGGTCAGCTTCCACCACCACGAGGTGGTGGGTGCCCGGCTGACCAAGGCGCGGATGAAGGCGCTGCGCTACCCGAAGGACGTCACCGCCAAGGTCACCGAGCTGGTCGCGTTGCACCTGCGGTTCTACGGCTACGGTCGGGGCGAGTGGACCGACTCGGCGGTACGGCGGTACGTGACCGACGCCGGTGACCTGCTGCCCCGTCTGCACAAGCTGACCCGGTCCGACTGCACCACCCGTAACCGCCGCAAGGCCGCCCAGCTCGCCGCCGACTACGACGCGCTGGAGGAGCGGATCGCCCGGATCGCGGCCGAGGAGGACCTGGCCCGGGTCCGGCCCGATCTCGACGGCAACGCGATCATGGAGTTGCTCGGCGTACCGCCGGGGCCGATCGTGGGCCGTGCCTGGAAGCACCTCAAGGACCTACGCCTGGAGCGCGGGCCGCTGGATCGCGACACCGCCGAGGCCGAGCTGCTGCGCTGGGCGCGCGAGGAGGGCATCGTCGGCTGACCGCCGTCGTCATGCCATCGCGGACACCGCGCCGACCCGACGTCCATCGTGGCTCGTTCCGTCGGGGCAGGACGCTACGACGAAACGCCGACGTTTCGACCGAAAGGTTGAGACGGGTCGTTGCGGCGGTCGTACATGATGTTGCTACGTCTCTTCAGCTCGCAGATTCACTGCCGAAGCGAGACGATCCACTGTCCGTCCGACCGGCCCACCGGCGCGGTCGACACAACGGGGAGATCATTTAGTGAAACGCCGTGGCGTACTGCGCCGCTCGGCGGCGGCCGGGCTCGCCCTCGCGACCGCCTCCTCCATCATCACCGTCGCCAGCGGCCAAGCCGCGCTGGCGACCACCCCTGACGAGCCCGCGCGGGCCGAGGTGCGCGGCACCGAGCGCTCCGACGTCGTGCCGGGTCGCTACATCGTCGTGCTGAAGGACCAACGGGCCACCTACACCTCGGTCCGGACCATCGCCGCCACGCTCACCCGGGCCAACGGCGGCAACGTCCGGCAGGTCTTCGGTACGGCGCTGAGCGGCTTCTCGGCCTCGATGAGCAAGCAGCAGGCCGAGAAGGTGGCGGCGAATCCGGCCGTCGCCTACGTGGAACCGGTCCGTCGGGTGTCGGCCAGTGGCACCCAAAGCAACCCACCGTCCTGGGGACTCGACCGGCTCGACCAGGCGTCCGCGAAGCTGAACAAGAGCTTCAAGTACCCGAACACGGGCAGCAGTGTCACCGCGTACATCGTGGACACCGGTATCAACACGAAGCACCAGGACTTCGGCGGCCGGGCCGTCATGGGGTACGACTACTTCGCCGAGCCGCCCGTGGACCCCGAGCCGGGTGATCCTACGCCGGAGCCGCCGCAGGAGGACTGCGACGGCCACGGCACGCACGTGGCCGGCACCGTCGGCGGCGCCAAGTACGGCGTTGCCAAGCAGGTCAAGCTCGTCGGCGTACGGGTGCTCGACTGTGAGGGTTGGGGCACCACCGACAGCGTGATCGCCGGCATCAACTGGGTCACCGAGAACGCACAGCAACCGGCCGTGGCCAATGTGAGCCTCGGTGGTGGCGTGTCGTCGGCGATCGACGCGGCCGTGCGAAAGTCCATCGACTCGGGCGTCACCTTCGCGATCGCGGCCGGTAACGAGTCACAGAACGCCTGCGACGTCTCCCCGGCCCGGGTGCCGGACGCCATCACGGTGGGCGCCACCGACCAAATCGACATGCGGGCGTGGTTCTCGAACTACGGCAAGTGCCTCGACGTGTTCGCCCCCGGCGTCAGCATCGTCTCGGCCCGGCACGACAACAACACCGGCAGCGTCGGGATGAGCGGCACCTCGATGGCCGCTCCGCACGTGGCCGGCGCGGCGGCCCTCCTGTTGCACAGCAACCCGACGTGGAAGCCGAAGCAGGTCCGCGACCGGATCGTCACCACCGGCATCGCCGGTGCGGTGTACGACCCGAAGGGTTCGATGGACCGGCTGCTCACCGTCGGCTCGGTCACTCAGGCCCGCAGCGGGTACGGATTGAAGGCCAGCTCCAACGGCAAGTTCGTCACCGCCGCCAGCACCAAGAAGGCGCTCGTCAACAACGGGTCGAGCCTGGGCACTGCGCAGCGGTACGACGTCGTCAACGCCGGCAGCGGGTTGGTCGCGCTGCGCTCCAAGAGCACCGGCCGATACGTGGTTGCGCCGAGCAAGGGCACCAAGCCGCTGATCGCCAGCCACAAGACGATCGTCACGGCGGGCAAGTTCACGATCGTGCACCACACCGACGGGACGATCAGCCTCAAGGCCAAGGTCAACGGTAAGTACGTCACCGCGGCGAAGTCCGGCAAGTCGTCGCTGAAGGCGAGCAAGACCAGCGTCGGCTCCTCGGAGAAGTTCACCTTCGACGCGCCGGCCCCGGTGGTCACCATCAAGGCCAAGGCGAGCAACAGGTACGTGGTCGCGGGCAGCAAGCCGCTGATCGCCACCAGCAAGTCGGTCACCAAGTCGACCAAGTACCAGATGGTCAACCGGGGCAACGGGTTCTTCTACCTCAAGGCCCTGGCCAACAACCGTTACGTGATCGCGGCGAGCAAGGGCAGCAAGCCGCTGATCGCCAACAGCAAGTCGACCGGCACGTACCAGACGTTCGACTTCCTGGACTACAACCCGGACGGCTCGGTCTACCTCGGCGCTCGGGACGGCCAGGCGGTCACCGCAGGCAAGGCCGGCAACAAGCAGTTGATCTCCAGCAAGAACATCAACTGGAACAGGGAGGACCTGGGGCTCGGCAACGGCGAGAAGTTCTTCTTCGCCATCGCCTGACCTCTCGTACCACCCCCGGCGCCCCCCCGCGGCCCCCCCCCCGGGGGGCCCCCCCCGGGGGGGGGGCCGGGGGGGGGGGGGGGGGCCGGGCGGGGGGGGCCCCCCCTGGCGGGTAGAGGGGGCAGGCCAGCCCGGGGAAACCCCA
>NZ_JBITKM010000009.1:36747-248313 GCF_044461025.1 Micromonospora sp. NPDC049900 | reverse complement strand
GGCGGGGCGGTCGGGGGGGGCGGCCCCCCGGCGGGCGGGGGGGGCGCCACGGTTCTTTTTCCCCCACCCCACCCCCCGCCCGCTGTTGGGGGGGGGGGGGGGGGGGGCGCCCCCCCCCCCCCCACCACCGGTGATCCCGGTCAGACCAGCACCCGGCTACCCGCCGGCACCCCGCTGCCCGACCGCAGGTTGCGGCTGACCGTCAACTTCTTGAGCCACCGATCGGTCCCGTCGTACCGGGCCCGGAACGACTTGCGGCCGTGCACCGCCTGGTAGTTGTCGACGATGAGCAGCGTGCCGCGCTCCACCACCACGTCGTGCTGATGCGCGAGCAACTGCGAGTGCAGGGCGTCCAGCGCCCGCCGGGCGACGGCGTCGTCGTCACCGCCCACGCACCGCATGAAGGGCAGATCGATCCGCAGGTACGGCCGGGACGGATCACCGAACAGCACGGCGACCGGCTCGGGGTCGTCCCGCATCCGCTCGACCGACCTGAGGGCCGGATGGTCCGGCTGGCTCAGGGTGAGCTGCCGGATGTGCTCGTCGTCGGGGAGGATGTGGTAGCGCGGCTGCCGCAGCACCTCGACGTCGGCCGGGTCCAGGTCCAACTCCCGGACCGACGCCACCGTGGTGGCCACCTTGTCCTCGTTGCGGACCCCGAACAGCAGCAGATAGTCGCAGCGGCTCGGGTGGAAGGCGTCCTCGGTGTGGAACTCCAGCAACGCCTCGCTGCCGTGGCCGTTCTGCCGCGCCTCGTCGCCCGCGATCGGCACGATGTTCTGGACGAGCCGACCGCCCTGGAGCGTGGTCCAGGTGAACGGATCCCCCAGCGCCATGCCGCACAGCGCCATGAACACCTCGACCTCGGTGACGTGGCCGCCCCGCCGCTCGGCGTCCCAGTGCGTCGGCGTCGGCCCGACCTGCCGGTCGTCGACCGGGAAGCCGAGCACCGAGCAGGCCGCCGCCGGCTCGCCGTGCCGGAACTCGTCCAGGAACTCCCACAGACCGGCCGGCAGGTGCCGCACCGCGGAGCGGTGGCGGTCGTAGAAGTCCGGCTGCCGAGGATCCACGTCACCGGTCGACCGGACGGTCTCGACGATCGCGCGCAACGCCGTCAGGTCGGCGTCACTGAGCTGGTATCGGGGCCAGTCGGTGGTCACCGGGACGCTCCGGAGTCCGCCGCCATCGCCCGGGCCAGACTCGCCGGCCGCATGTCCGTCCAGGTGACCTCGACGAAGGCCAGGCAGTCGTCACGCCCGGCCGGGCCGTGTGCCACCGTCCAGCCGTCGGGCACCGGGTTCGACTCGGGCCACAGGGAGTACTGCGCTTCGGCGTTGACCAGCACCAGGTACGTGCCGTCAGGCCGGTCGAACGGGTTGGACATCTCAGGCGCTCCTGGGGGCCGACGGGACCAGCTCGAAGAGGATCCCGGACGGAGGCGCGGCCACGTGACGCTCGCGGACCAGGTCCCACCCGGCCGCCTCGAACGCCTCCAACCACTCCTCCCGACTGGGGATGTAGACGCCCATCAGGGCGTGGATCAACTCGAAGCCGAGGGTGAAGATGGTGGTCGTCTCCGGGCTCGCCGGCCCCGGGGTGCGGACCACGTCGCAGAGCAGCAGTCGCTTGACGTTCGGGAACGCCCGACGCAGGTTGGCCAGCCCGTCGACACAGCGCTGCATCGGCCAGAAGTCGTGGCCCATGAAGACGCAGGTCACCACCTCCACGTCGGCGAAGACCTCGGTGGGCTCCAGGGTCAGCACGTCGCCCTGGACGATGTGGACCCGACCCTCCAGACCCGCGTCGGCCACCGACTTCTCGGCCAATTCCACCGAACCCCGGGCGATGTCGACGCCGACCGCGCTGACCGACGGGTCCCGCTCGGCGATCCGGATCAGGCGCTGCCCGGAACCGCAGCCGAGGTCGGCGATCGCGGCGAAGTCGAGCCCGGTGACGATCTCGTCGAAGAGCGGCTCCACCTCGCTGTCGCCGATCAGGCGGGAGCCGATCGCCACGGCCCGCATGTCGCGGTGGTAGAAGTCGCCCACCCGCTGCTCGGGCGCGGCCACGTCCGGGGCGATGGAGAACAGCTCGCCACACCCCTTGACCACCCAGTAGAAGTAGCCCCGGGCGGCGTAGACGTCGGCGAAGCCCGGCCCGACGGTGTACCGGTCCCCGTCGGGCTCGACCACCTTCGCCCAGACCAGCGTGTCCAGCAGCCGTCGGACCACGCCGTGGTCGAGGCGGTTGCCGGCGGCCGTGGCCACGTCCGTGCCGCCCTCGGCGTGCAGCAGGTCGAGCAGGCCGATCTGGTGGCTGGCGGAGATCGCCGAAGTGACCACGTAGGACGAGAAGAGGCTCGCGGCTGCTCCGACCGTGTACGAGGGAGCGTCCACCGAATATGTCTCGACGATGGTGTCGGTCATTTGTTCCTCCTTTAGCGGATCTGCGGCGCCGCCGGAGACGACTCAGCCCACAACGCGTCCATCGTCTCGTGTGAGATGTGTCGATCCAGATCGGTGGTGGCGGCGTAACCCATGTTGATGATCGTCCGTACTCCCCCGGTGATCGGATAGACCCTGTGCAAGGTGGTGTCGGTGCGCATCAGATAGAGGTCACCGGGCACGAAGGAGGCCGAATAGGTCGGCCCGGCCAGAAACGCCCGGTGGATCTCCGGATTCTCCTTGTTCCACGTCGTCCCCGGCACGCACTGCACGAAGCCGCCGTGCTCGACCGCCGGGCACTCGATGATCCAGACCAGCGCGAAGGCGTAGTCGTCCCAGTGCCAGCCGTGCGTGTCGCCGCTCTCCTCGAGCCGGGTGATGACGTACTGCTCCGGCTCGTACGGGCAGGGCAGCACCGCCTCGCCGGCCACCTTGGACAGCAGCGCGAGCAGGGCCTGCGACTCGTACACCGCCGGAATGACCGTGCTGCGCTCGGCCACCTCGTCCCGTCGCACGTTGCGCATCCGGCGCAGTGTGTTGCCGGTGGCCGCGAACCGCAGGTCACGGCGGACCCCGGCCTCGCCGACCAGGTTCAACACCTCGGTCGCGACGGTTTCCTTCAATTCCTGCGGAACGATGAAGGACACTTTTGTGAAACCGTACTTCGCGAGGTGCTCACGTGCCTCGGTCAACTCTGCCGAGCTGACCTCGTGCGCCGCGAGTCTCGCGAGGGGATCCACCACAGAAGCTTCCACAGTTACCTCCTATTCGCTTCTCTTACGCCGTTTTCGCCCATGCCCGGGCCACCGATCGCGGCGCGGACAGCGCACTTTTCATCGCGTCGAACATGCGGCATGAACACGGTCACCCCACGGCTGACCGGAAGAACTCGACGAGCAGGGCGTTGACGGCGTCCGGCCGCTCCAGATAGCCGAAGTGCCCGCAGCGGGCGACCTCGCTGAACCGGGCGCCGGGGATCGCCTCGGCCACCTCCCGACCCAGATGCGGCGGCGTCACCAGATCGTCGGCGAAGCCGACCACCAGAGTGCCGTCCGGCGGCGGTGTGACGGCCCGGTACGCGTCGAGCCGGTCCGCCATCCGCTCCAGTTCGGTCTGGGCCTCGGCCACCTCGAGGGAGGGTGGGAAGAACTCCATCAGGTCCAGCCAGGAGCGGGCCTGCTTCTCGTCGTTGAGCGTGTGCGGGGACAGGCTCTGGATCAGCCGCCACACGGCGTACGCCTGCGGCGGCAGCTTCGCCTCCCCCAGCGCGATGGCCGCCTCCGCGGTTGCGAGCGCGCCCCGGAAGGTGTCGGTCCGGCCCCGCGTCGCCATCAGCACCGCCTGCTGCACCAGCTCCGGCCGGGTGACCATCACCTCCTGCACCACGTGCGCGCCCATCGACGTGCCGACCAGCCGGGCCCGACCGCCGCAGAGGCGCTCGACCAGGGCGACGACGTCGCCGACGAGATCCTCCACGGTCGGCTTGGCCGTGCCCGGCGGCAGCGGCGCGACCCCACGGTTGTCGAAGGTCACGACCCGGTGCCCGGCGGCCACCAGCGCCGGCACCTGGTGCAGTTGCCACACGCTGCCCGGGCTGCCGGTCCCCATCACCAGGACGACCGGCTCCCCGGTGCCACGCTCGGCGTAGCTGATCTTCGTGCCGTTGGCCACGACGAGTGGCATGACTGGCTCCTTCGAGATCCTGGGTCAGGCCACCGGAAGGGACAGGTTCCGGGCCGGTCGGGTCGGCGTCAGCGGCAGTGACCGGGTCCCGCCGACCACGGTGCGGCGCGGGCGGGGCATCGGGTCGATGTCGCTGTCGGAGACGCAGACACTCATCACCCGGTGCCCCTCGAAGAAGAGCAGCCCGCGTTCCCGCAGTCCGGCCAGCCGCTTCTCCAGCACGTCGGCCAGATGCGGCAGCTCGCCACCCAGCTTGTCCACCCGGACCGGCTTGTCCAGGTGCAGCAGCAGCTCGGTGTCGACGTCGTCGATCGGGTACACCAGCTCGGCACCCGAGCGGGTGTCCCGGATGGTGGTGCCACCGTCGGTCCGGGTCAGGGTCAGCGCCGGGCCGCTGCCCGCCGCCCACGCCGTGTTCCACTGACCGACCCGCTCGCGCAGCGGACGCAGCCAGGTCGCCGACGAGATCATGTAGTCGGAGACGTTCTGGTCGGCGAAGTAGTAGGCCACGTCGCGCAGCCCGTCGCGGTCGAACGGGTACGTCAGCCGGTAGTGGTCCACCGGTTCCAGGTCGAGCCCGTACTCGGCGGCGTTGTTGAAGTACGGGCTGAACCGGTCGAACCGCACCGGGAAGCAGCCCTGCGGCGGCGGCAGGTGGGACAGCAGCGGCAGGTCCTCGACGTAGCGCCGGTAGGTCTCCTCGGCCTCGCCGGGGAACCCGATCAGCAGGTTCCAGACCGGGCTGATCCCGAGCCGCAGGCAGTTCTTCAGGAACTGGATGTTCTGGAACGACGACGTGCCCTTGCGCATCAGCTTGAGCGTCGGTGTCGCCATCGCCTCGATGCCCGGCTGGATCTCGTTCACCCCGGCGCGTTCCAGCACCGTCATGTCCTCGATGTCCAGGCCGACCTTCACCTCGTAGAAGATCGAGATGCCCTCGGGCGGGTCGAGCTTCGGGAACACCTCGGTGAGGTAGTCCATCGGCATGATGTTGTCCGTGCAGCAGTACTTCTTGGCCCACGGCGCGTGCGAGAACAGCCAGTCGAACTGCTTGAGCGCGTTCTCCGGTCGCATCGCCCGGTAGGCCATGGTCTGCCCGTTGAGGCCGCAGAACGTGCAGTGCGCCCGCTCGCCCCACCAGCAGCCCCGCGAGGTCTCGAAGAACAGCATCGGCTCCGCCGCGGCGGCCGGAAGCTGCACCATCTGGTCGAACGACTCACGGAACTCGGTGTAGTCCGGGTCGAAGTAGTCGTCGATGTCGGCGTTGGGGCCGATCCCCTTGCGGTAGCGGCTCTCCATCTGGTTGCGCCGGGTGACGACGCCACGGATCCGGTGCGCCCGCTCCAGGTCGTCGTCGAGCACGCTGCGCAGGAACTCGGGGAACGTGACCAGCGCCGGCCCGGAGAAGACGAAGTCGAGCTGCGGGCAGTTCTGCGCCAACGCCGCGCCCATCGGCGCCTCGCAGTTGGCGCCGCCGATCAGCGTGGTCACCGCCGGGTTGCGGTCCTTGACCATCCGGGCCGCCGCGAGACTGGGCAGGTTCTGGGTGAACATCGAGCTGAAGCCGAGCAGGTCCGCCTCGTCGAGCCGGTACTTCTCCACCATCGAGCGCAGGAAGTCCGGGAGACCCTCGCGGCGACGCAGCACGGTACGCCGCAGGTCGGCCTTAGCCGGGCCGGTGAAGTAGCGGCTGAAGTACTCGTCGACGTTGTCCGGCAGCTCCGGGAAGGCGAGTTGCCGGAACATCCAGTCCCCCACCCCGGCGACGTGGAAGTCCATGTCCCCGGCGATGGCGTCGTACTCCTGGGCGCCGAAGTAGCGGACGAAGTCGTGGTTGATGTAGCAGACCCGTACGTCGAATTCGTCCGGGAAGTCCCGGCGGACCAACGCGGAGAGCTGGCTGAGCGCGAACGACGGTCGACGCCGGTCGGCGAAGGGCATGTTGACGAGGACTAGCTGGCGCACGTGGACCCTTCCACGATCGAGGGCTGCCACCGCGAGTACTGGCGCAACCCGTACAGCAGTGGGGTGTCGGCGGTGTACTGGACGTCGGAGACCTGCCCGACCACCAGCGCGTGGTCACCGACGACCCGGACGTCGGAGAGGGCGCAGGCGGCGAACCCGCAGGCGTCCTCCACCAGCCACGGCAGCCGGTCGTCGCCCCGGGGCTGCCAGACCACCTGGTGGAAGCGGTCCGCCTGGCCGGTCGCGAAGACCTCGGCCGCCCGTTGGCCCCGGGCGTGCAGCAGGTTGACCGCGAACCGCCCCCGGTCCTCGATGGCGGCCAGCGTGCGGCTGCCCACCTTGAGGCTGACCAGCAGGGTCGGCGGCTCCAGCGTCACGCTCATCAGCGACGAGCAGGTCAGTCCCCACGGCGCACCCTCGCCGTCGACGCTGGTCACCACCGCCACCCCGGTCGGGAAGCCGCTCATGAAGGTGCGGCAGCCGTCGGCCAGCGACGGCTGCGACCCGGGACGCATCGGTACGACCGTCATCACCCCTCCGCCGCCGGTTGGATGGTGCTGAGGTACTCGTAGGCGCTGGGCAGGGTCTTCACCAGCCGCTCGGCGTCGGCCCGGATGCCGGCCAGCTCGGCCGACGCGCGGGTGGGGTCGATGTGCGCCAGGGCCGGCCGGGGACTCTTCGGCGCCAGACCCATGCCGAGGCAGATGGTGATCCACGAGTAGACCTCGAACCCGTGGTAGTACGGGTAGATGGTGCTCTCGTCGAGCAGCCGCACCGCCGCGGTCTCCAGCCGCTCGGCAAGCCCGTCCGGGATGGCGCGGACCTTGGTCTCCCGCCAGTAGTCGGTGTCCTGCCGGGGCGAGGCGACGTAGTGCAGGACCAGGAACTCCTTGACCCCGTCGATGACCCGGGCGACCTTGTCGTTGTAGCCGCGGATCAGCGTCTCGTCCCAGGTGTTGTCCGGGAAGTGCTTCACCAACTGCTCGATGGCGTGCTGGATGAAGAAGATGCCGGTGGACTCCAGCGGCTCGACGAAGCCACTGGACAGGCCGACCGCGACGCAGTTGTTCACCCAGGAGCGCTCGTTGCGACCGATCCGCATCCGGATGTGGTTGGCCTCCAGCTCGTCCTGCCCGGGGGCGGCGAACTCGCGCAGCGTGCGCTCGGCCTCCTCCGGCTCGCAGAACTGGTCGGAGTAGACGTAGCCGGTGCCGATCCGGCCGTACAGCGGGATGGTCCAGATCCAGCCGGCGTCCTTGGCGGTGGCCCTGGTGTACGGCGCGATCCCGTGCTCGGCCATGTCCCGGGGCACCCGCAGCGCCACCGCGCGGTTGTTCGGCAGCACGTCGGTGAAGGAGACGAACTTCTCCTTCAACGTCTGGTTGATCAGCAGGCCCCGGAAGCCGGTGCAGTCCACGAAGAGGTCACCGGTGACGTCGCCCTGGTTGCGGGTGGAGACGTGGGTGATCCAGCCCCGCTCGTCCTGCCCGACGCCGACCACGTCGTCGACCACGTGCCGGACGCCCTGCGCGACACCGAGCTTGGTCAGGTAGCGGGCCATCAGCGCGGCGTCGAAGTGGTAGGCGTACGGGAACTGCGCCCGTTGCTCGTCCAGGGTGGACCGGCCCAGCTCACCGTCGAGGCTGGCGGTGAAGAGGGTCCCGTCGAGCATCCGGGGCGAGCGCTCCGCCTCGCACAGGTACGGCGTGATGAACGAGCCCCGGTCGAAGCTCTCGGTCGGGTCGCCGAGGGCCAGGTTCCACTCGGCGGCGGTGAACCCGTCGGAGGTCCGCAGCCGCTCGAACGGGTGGAAGAAGTGGCTGCCGTCGCCGCGCCAGTTGTCGTACTTGATGGCCAGCTTGTAGGAGCCGCTGCACTGCGGCATCCAGTCCCGCTCGTCCAGACCCAGGTAGTCGAAGAAGTGCCGGATGGTGCTGAACGTCGCCTCGCCGACGCCGATCGTGCCGACCGCCGCCGACTCGACGAGGGTCACCGAGATCCGGTCCTGGAAGGCGGTCTTGAGGTAGGTGGCGGTCATCCAGCCGGCGGTCCCACCACCGACGATGACAACGTTACGGATCATCATGCCTGCGCTCCCTGGATCGCTTCCCGAGCGGTCCGCACGCTGCGCGGCCGCATGTCCTTCCACACCCGGTCGATGTGGTCGAGGCACTCCTGCCGGGTGCCGCCGGTGCCCTCGTCCTGCCAGCCCGGCGGGTTCGGCCGGTCCGACCACCACACCGAGTACTGCTCCTCGTGGTTGACCACGACCTTGAAACGGACGTCATCCGGCTGCGTCATCGGTGGTTCCTCTCATGTCGTGGTGATCTCGTGGTCGCGGGCGTGCCGCAACCGGTCGGCCAACGCCGGGCCGATGGTGTCCAGTGCCGGTGCCTGCGTCATCCGGTCGTGCTCGCAGTCGACCGGCAGCACGTCGACCCGGCCGTCGACGTACGCCTGCCAGACCGTGGCCGGGTCGAGGCGGTCGTCCCAGGTCTGCGTGGCCACGAACAACTGCACGTCGCCGTGGAAGCGCCGGGGCGTGAACGCGTCCATCAGGCGGGCGTTGTTCAGCACCACCCCGGTCAGCGCCGCCACGGTCTTGGCGTCGAGCAGCTCGTCGCCCGGATCGGGCCGGTCCCCGTCGTCGGCGCCGTCGGTGGCCGAACCCGGTCGGCCGAGGGCGTCGAAGAGGAGCGCGCGGGCTTCCGCCGCGGTCTCCACCCGGACGTCCTCCACGTCCATCGCCGGGTAGCTGTCGATCAGCGTGAGCACCGCGACCCGCTCGCCGTCGGCCTGTAGGCGGGTCGCCATGGCGTGCGCTACCAGACCGCCGAAGGACCAGCCGAGCAGGTGGTAGGGGCCGTGCGGCTGGACCCGCCGGATCTCGGCGAGGTAGTCGGCGGCCATCTCCTCGACGCTGCCGGCCAGCACCTCGCCGCCGTCCGCGCCGCGCGCCTGCAACCCGTAGATCGGCCGGTCGATGCCCGCCTGCCGCAGCAGCCCGGAGTAGCACCAGCTCAGACCGCCGACCGGGTGTACGCAGAAGAGCGGCTCACCGGCACCGTGCACGCGCATCGGCATCAGCACGTCGAACGGGTCGGCGGTCACCCCGGACTCGACGGCAGCGGCGAGACCGGCCACGGTCGGGTTCTCGAACAGCGCCCGGATGGTCAGCTCCACGCCCAGCGCGGCGCGGACCCGGGACACCAGGCGGGTGGCCAGCAGCGAGTGGCCGCCCAGGTCGAAGAAGCCGTCGTCGACACCGACCGAGTCCAGGCCCAGCACCTCGGCGAACAGGGCGGAGAGCACCGTCTCGCGGGGGCCCACCGGCCCCCGGCCACCGGCGCCGCCGGTCGACTCCGGGACGGGCAGCGCCGTGCGGTCCAGCTTGCCGTTCGGGGTCAGCGGCAGCGAGTCCATCGGCACCAGCGCCGAGGGCACCATGAAGCCGGGCAGTTGTTCCCCGGCCTGCGCCCGCAGCGCGGCCAGGTCGACCTGTCCACCGGCGACCGGGCAGACGTAGGCGACCAGTCGCTGGTCGCCGGGGCGGTCCTCGCGTACCACCACGGCGACCTGGCCGACGGCGGGGTCGGCGGCCAGGACGGCCTCGATCTCGCCGAGTTCCACCCGGAACCCGCGCACCTTCACCTGGTCGTCGGCGCGCCCGACGAAGCTGAGGTTGCCGTCGAGTCCCCACCGCACCACGTCACCGGTGCGGTACATGCGCGAACCGGGCGGGCCGAACGGGTCGGCGACGAACCGGGTCGCGGTGAGCCCGGCCCGTCCCCAGTAGCCCCGGCCCAGCCCGGCGCCGGCCACGTACAGCTCACCGGCCGCGCCCGGGGCCACCATCCGCAGCGCCTCGTCCAGCACGTACAGCCGGGAGTTGAGGATCGGCTTGCCGATCAGCGGCACGTCCCCGTCCGCGACCCGGTACGCCGCGGTGTCGTTGGAGCACTCGGTCTGGCCGTAGAAGTTGTAGCTGGCCGTGTCCGGGGTGGCCCGCATCGCGTTCCACAGCGTCTCGGTGACGGCCTCGCCGCCGACCATCAGCACGGTCGGGTGGTGCCGGCCGTCGGCGAACATGCCGGCCGCGACGAGTTGCTGCATGAACGACGGCGTCAGGTCCACGAACCCGATCCGGTGCCGGTCGATGTAGTCGACGAACGCCTCCGCGTCCCGGCGGACGAAGTCGTTGATGACGTGCAGCTCGTGCCCGTCGAGCATCCAGAGCAGCGAGTCCCACGAGGTGTCGAACGTCAACGGCGCGGTGAAGCCGATCCGCAGTCGGCCGCCCCCGGCCGCCGCCACCTCGGGGCGGAAGAACGTGTTGCGGTGGCTCCAGTACAGGTTCACCATGCCCCGGTGCTCGATGACGACCGCCTTCGGTCGACCCGTCGAGCCGGAGGTGTAAATGACGTACGCGGGGTTCTCCGGTCGCAGCGGCACGAGGCGCTCCGGGTCGGCCAGTTCCGCGTCGGAGAGCGCGGCCAGCTCGGTGCGGACCGCCTCGTCGTCGAGCTGCACCACGGGAGTGGTCAGCGGGGGCAGCGCCGCGAGTCCGGCGGCGGTGCCGAGCACGACCACCGGTGCGGCGTCGGCCAGCATGAACGCCAGCCGGTCCGCCGGATGCTCCAGGTCCAGCGGCAGGTACGCGCCACCGGCCTTGAGCACCGCGAACAGCGCCACGACCATCTCCACCGACCTCGGTACGGCCAGCGCGACCACCCGCTCCGGGCCGACCCCCCGGTCCACCAGCAACCGGGCCAACCGGTTGGCCCGCCCGTCCAGCTCGGCGAAGGTCATCCGGTGCTCGTCGTGGACCACCGCCACCTCGTCACCGGTGGCCGCCACCTGCTCGGCGAGCAGGTCGATCAGCCGTACCGGCGGCGCGGGCCGGACCGGGCCCATCCAGTCCTCGGTGAGCGCTCGACGCTCCTGCGCCGACATCACCTCCAGCTCGCTGACCGGCAGGTGCGGGTCGGCGGCGGCGGCGGAGAGCAGGCGCGCCAGGCGCTCGGCCAGGGCGGTCACCGACGGCTCGTCGAACAGGTCGGTCGAGTACTCCAGGTAGCCGCGCAGGCCCGCCGGGGAACCGTCCGGGCCGTAGTCCTCGAAGACGTCGAGCGTCAGGTCGTACTCGGACACACCGTGCCGGACCGCCTCGTGGCTGACCTGCAACCCGGCGAAGTCGAACGCCGCCGAGGCGTTGTTCTGGAAGGCCAGCAGCACCTGGAACAGCGGGAACCGGGCCAGCGAACGGGTCGGGCTGACCGCCTCCACGACCCGTTCGAAGGGCACGTCCTGGTGGTCGTAGGCGGCCAGGTCGGTGTCGCGTACCCGGTCGAGCAACTCCACGAAGGTCGGGTCGCCGCCGACGTCGGTGCGCAGCACCAGCGTGTTGACGAAGTAGCCGACCATCGCCTCCAGCGCCGGGTCGCTCCGGCCCGCCGACGGGGTGCCGATCGGGATGTCGGGGCCCGCGCCCATCCGGGACAGCAGCGCGGCGAGCCCGGCCTGCACCACCATGAACAGGCTCAGCCGCCGGTCGCGGGCCAGGCGCAGCAGCCCGTCGTGCTGGTCGGCGTCGAGCCGCAGGGCGACGGTGTCCCCCGCGTAACTCGCCACCGGCGGGCGGGGCCGGTCGGTCGGCAGCGACAGCTCCTCCGGCGAACCGGCCAGGTTGGCCCGCCAGTAGTCGAGCTGCCGGTTGACCTCGCTGTCCCGGTCGCCGTCGTCGCCGAGGATCTCCCGCTGCCAGACCGCGTAGTCGGCGTACTGCACCGGCAGCGGTGACCACTGTGGTGCCTTGCCCTGCCGACGCAGCGAGTAGGCGTCGGCCAGGTCCCGGCTCAGCGGTGCCAGCGACGCCCCGTCGACCGCGATGTGGTGCATGACCAGCAGCAGCACGTGCAGTTCCGGATCGATCCGGAACAACTGGGCCCGCAGCGGGATCTGCGCGGCGAGGTCGAACCCCTGCGCGGTGGCCGAGGCCAGCGCGTCGGCGAGGTCCGCCTCGGAGACGTCCCGCACCGGCATCGGCGGTCGGGTCGGCGGCAGGACCGTCTGGAAGGGCACCCCGCCCTCCTCGCCGAACACGGTACGCAGCGGCTCGTGCCGCGCCACCAGGTCGGCGACGGCGGCGGCGAGCGCCTCGGCGTCGAGCGGGCCGGACAGCCGCAACGCGATCGGCGTGTTGCGGGCACCGGTGTCGGTGCCGTCCATCCGGTCCAGGAACCACAGGCGCTGCTGGCCGAAGGAGAGCGGGATGCGCTCGCCGCGCGGCACCGGGCGGACCGCCGGTCGGGCGGTCACCGTGGGGTCGATGGCCTTGGCGAGGGTGGCCACCGTCGGGTTCTCGAACAACGCCCGGATGGCCAGCTCCACCCCCAGCACCGACCGCACCCGGGAGACCAGGCGGGTGGCCAGCAGCGAGTGCCCGCCCAGGTCGAAGAAGCCGTCGTCCACGCCGACCCGGTCGACGCCGAGCACCTCGGCGAACAGCCCGCACAGCACCGACTCGCGGGGACCGACCGGCCGGCGTCCGCCACCGGTGTCGCGGGTCGGTGCCGGCAACGCGGCCCGGTCCAGCTTGCCGTTGGGCGTCAGCGGCAACGCCGACAGCTTCACGATCGCCGACGGCACCATGAAGCCGGGCAGCCGTTCGGCCGCCGAGGCCCGCAGCTCCTCCACGTCGACCCGGGCGCCGTCCGCCGCGCAGACGTAACCCACCAGCCGCTGGTCGCCGGGCCGGTCCTCGCGGACCACCACCGCCACCTGGCCCACCCCGGGGCCCGCCGCCAGCACCGCCTCGATCTCGCCCAGCTCCACCCGGAACCCGCGCACCTTGACCTGCTCGTCGGCGCGGCCGAGGAAGCTCAACCCGCCGTCCGGCCGCCACCGCACCAGGTCACCGGTGCGGTACATGCGCGACCCGGCCGGTCCGTACGGGTCGGCGAGGAACCGCGAGGCGGTCAGTCCGGGCCGTCCCCGGTAGCCACGGGCGAGCCCGGGACCGGCCACGTACAGTTCGCCGGCCGCCCCCGGTGCCACCAGGCGCAGCCCCTCGTCCAGCACGTAGACCCGGGCACCCTGGATGGTGCGACCGATGTCGGCGCGGACCGACTGCGGGTCGGGCGGGCTGTCCGCGCCGTACACCCGGGAGCTGACGTCGATGGTGGCCTCGGTCGGCCCGTACGCGATGACCATGCGACGCCCGGCCGACCAGTACGCGGCCACGTCGGGCGGGCAGCCCTCGCCACCGGTGATGATCGTGCGCAGGTGCGGCAGTTCCCGTTGCGGCACGGTGGCCAGCACCGACGGCGGGATGTGCGCGTGACTGATCCGCTGCTCGGCCAGGTAGGCGTGGAGTTCCTCGCCCGCGACGGTGGTCGGCGACACCACGAGGCAGCCGCCGGTCAGCAGCGCCATCGACACCTCCGCCACCATCACGTCGAAGCTCGGTGACACCAGTTGCGACACCCGCGCGCCGGGTCGGGCGTCGTGCCGGACGATCTGGTTGGCCAACAGTCCGGCCAGACCGGCGTGGGTCACCTCGACGCCCTTGGGCCGACCGGTGGAGCCCGAGGTGTAGATGAGGTATGCCGTGTCGGCGACCCGCAGCGGGCTGAGCCGGTCGCTGTCGGACAGGTTCGCCGGGGCCGCCGCCAGGTCGATCTCCTCCAGCACCACCGTCGCGGACGCCGCCGCCACGGGTGGCACGGCCAGCCCGGCCCGGGTGGTCAGCACCACCGTGGGCACGCTGTCGTCGAGCAGGAAGGCGAGCCGCTCGGCGGGGTACGTGAGGTCCACCGCCAGGTAGGCCGCGCCGGTCTTGGCGACCGCGACGATGGCGACGATCAGATCGATCGAGCGGGGCAGCGCGAGCGCGACGGTCCGCTCCGGGCCGACCCCCCGGGCGACGAGGGCCCGCGCCAGCCGGTTGGCCCGCTCGTTCAGCTCGGTGTAGCGCAGCGTGCGCCCGTCCGCCTCGACAGCGGGGGCCGACGGAGTGGCCGCGACCTGTGCCTCGAACAGTTCCGGCAGGGTCAGGGTGGACGGCGCACCGGCGCTGCCCGCCCAGGTGGTGAGCAGATCCCGCCGTTCCCGCTCGGCCAGGATCTCCACCGCGCAGACCGGCGCCGTCGGCTCCGCCACCAGGTTGTCCAGCAGCCGGACCAGCCGGTCGGCCAGCAGCTCGACGGTGGTGTGGTCGAACAGGTCGGTGGCGAAGTAGACCTCACCTGTGAGCCGGTCGTCGACCAGGTGCATCATCAGCGCCAGGTCGAACTGGAGCGACGAGAGCGCCAGATCCTGCGTCCGCACCTCGACGTCGGCCAGCCCGGTGGGCTCGTCCTCGGCACCGGCCAGCGTGAACATCACCTGGAACAGCGGCGACATGCTCTGGTCCCGGACCGGGTTGAGTCGCTCCACCACCTGGTCGAAGGGCACCTCGGCGTGGCTGAGCGCGCCGAGCACCGTGCCGCGTACCCGTTCCAGCAGCTCGGCGAAGGTCGGGCCGTGCGGGCTGTCGCCCAGCTCGGTGCGGACCACGACGCTGTTGACCAGGAAGCCGACCACGTCGGCGAGTTCGGGGTGGTCGCGGCCGGTGACCGGGGTACCCACGGCGATGTCGCGCTGGCCGCTGACCCGGGCCAGGAGCACCTGGAAGGCGGTCAGCAGCACCATGAACGGCGTGACGCCCCGCGCCGCGGACAGGTCCCGCAGCCGCCGGACGGTCTCCGCCGGCACCTCCAGCCGGACCCGGTCGGCGGCGAAGCTGGGCGTCGCCGGGCGCGGCCGGTCCAGCGGCAGCCGCAGCACCGGCAGGTCGGCGAGTTGCCCCTGCCAGTAGTCGAGCGCCTCCTCGTACCGGCCGCTGTCCCGCCGCTCCCGCTGCCACCAGGCGAAGTCGGCGTAGTGCAGGGTCACCGGGTCGAGGTCCGGCGCGGTGCCGGTCCGCCGGGCCCGGTAGCACTCGGTCACCTCACGCCAGACGACCTGGTGGGACCAGCCGTCGTAGGCGATGTGGTGCAGCACCACCAGCAGCACGTGGTCGTGGTCGCCGACCCGCAGCAGGAAGCCGCGCAGCACCGGGCCGGTGCCGAGGTCGAAGGGGCGGGCCCACTCGTCGTGCAGGACCCGGGTGATCAGGTCGTCGGCGAGGCCGGTGACCGGGACCACGGGCAGCTCGACCCGGTACGGGGCGTCGACCACCTGCACCGGGCCGTCGTCGGTGGCGACGTAGCGGGTCCGCAGGATCTCGTGCCGGGCGACCACGTCGCCGAGCGCACCGGCCAGGGCGTCCACGTCGAGCGCGCCGTGCAGCCGTACCGCGACCGGCATGTTGTACGCCGGTGACTCCGGCGCGTACTGCCAGAGGAAGTAGAGCCGCTCCTGCGCGTACGACAGCGGCATCCCGTCGGACAGGCGGGGCACCGGTATCGGGGCCGGGCCGGCGATGTGCACGGTGGTGGCGAGCCGGGCGGCCATCGAGGCGACCGTGGGGGCGTCGAACACCGCCTGCACCGGCAGTTCGATCCCGAGGGCCTGCCGCAGACCGAAGACGACCCGGGTGGCCAGCAGCGAGTGCCCGCCGATCTCGAAGAAGTCGTCGTGCACGCCGATCGGCCCGGTGCGGCCCAGCACCTGCTGCCACACCTGCGCCACGGCCCGTTCGGTGTCGTCGCGCGGGGCGACCCGGTCCACCGTGCCGTCCTCGGGTGTGACCGCCGGCAGCCGGGCCTTGTCCACCTTGCCGCTGAGCGTGCGGGGCAGCCGGTCGATCGGCACGAACGCCGAGACCCGCAACTGCGCCGGCAGGCGCTCGTCCAGGTACGCCCGCAGGTCACCGCCGGTGGGCGCGGTGCCGGTCGCGGCCACCACGTAGGCCACCAGCCGGTGGTGGGAGACCCCGTCCCGGACCGCCACCACGCACGCCTCGCTGACCGCGTGGTGCCCGCGCAGCACCGCCTCGATCTCGCCCGGCTCGACCCGGTGACCCCGGATCTGCACCTGGTCGTCGCTGCGGCCGATGAACTCCACGACCCCGTCGGCGAGCCACCGGCCCCGGTCACCGGTGCGGTAGAGCCGGCTGCCGCTGTCGCTGCCGTACGGGTCGGGCAGGAAGCGGTCGGCGGTCAGACCGGGCCGGTTCAGGTAGCCCCGGGTCACCCCGTGGCCGCCGACGTACAGGTCACCGACCACGCCGATCGGGACCGGACGTAGCCGCTCGTCGAGCACGTACACGGCGGTGTTGGCCACCGGGGAGCCCACCGGCACGATGCCGGAGGCGGTGCTCACCCCGGGCCGGGCCGGGAACATGGTGCTGTCGATCGACGTCTCGGTGGCGCCCCAGGCGTTGACGATCCGGACGCCGTCCGGCAGCACGGCCAGCGCGGCGGCGTAGTCGGTGACCGCGAAGCTGTCCGCACCGACCATCAGCAGCTTGACCTCCGGCAGCCGTCGGCCGCTCTCGGTGAGGTGCGCGGTGATCGCGGTCAGCACGGCGGGCACCGTGTCGAAGGCGTCGACGTGCTCGGCCGCCAACGCGTCGACCAGCGCCTGCGGGTCCCGGGCCAGCGAGCGGGGACCGAGCACCAGGCAGCTACCGAAGGCCAGGCTCCGAACCACGTCACCGACGAAGACGTCGAAGGCGGAGCTGGCGATCGTCATCCAGCGGCGCAGCGGTCCGGGATCCCAGGTGGTCCAGGCCGCGCGCAGGTTCGCCGTGCCGCCCCGGGTGACCATCACGCCCTTCGGCGTACCGGTCGAACCGGAGGTGTGGATCACGTACGCGAGGGCGGACGGCGGTGCGGTGCGGGGTGGCCGGGCGGCCGAGGTGTCGGCGAGCGTGGCCGGGTCGTCGAGCCGGATCAGCCGCCACGGACCGGCGGGCAGGTCGGGTGCGGTGGTGGCGTCGCAGAGCACCACGGTCGGCGTGGCGTCGTCGAGCAGCACGGCGATGCGGGCGGCGGGCTGCTCCGGGTCCACCGGCAGGAACGCGGCGTCGGCCTTGAGCACGGCCAGCGGCGCGACCACGGTGTCGTGACCGCGTCCGACACAGATCGCCACCCGGTCGTCGATGCCGACGCCGAGCCCGCGCAGCAGGTTCGCGATCCGGTTCGCGCGGTCCTCGACGCCTGCGTAGTCGAGCGTCCGCCCGTCCCAGACCAGCGCGGGCGCGTCCGGGGTGGTGTCCGCGTACGCCTCGAAGTGCTGCTCGACGGAGATCGACGGCGAGTAGCTGAGCCGGGTGCTGTTCCAGTCCCGCACCAGGCGACGCTCGCGGCTGGTGGAGAGGCGGTAGTCGCTGATCGGGCGATCCGGTGCCTCGGCGATGCCGGTGAGCAACTGTGTCAGGTGCTCCACGATCCGCTCGGCGGCGTCGGCGTCGAAGAGGTCCACGCTGTACTCGAGTTCACCGGTCAGCCCCTCCGGGCTCTCCCGCAGGCCGAGCGTGAGGTCGACCTGCGCGCCCTGGGCCGCCCCCGAGTACGGCTGCACGTCCACGTCGCCCAGGTCCCAGGCGTCGTTGGCGCCGGCCGCGTCGCCGTCGGTGGTGAACATGACCTGGAACAGCGGGGTGGCGCTGGCGTCCCGGGCCGGGTTGATCCGCTCGACGACCTGGTCGAACGGCACGTCCTGGTGGGCCAGGCCGTCGAGCACCACGCCCCGGACCCGGGTCAGCAGCTCGGTGAAGGTGGGATCGCCGGAGAGGTCACCGCGCAGCACGACGGTGTTGGCGAAGAAGCCGACCAGCCCGGCGACGGCGTCGGAGTCCCGGCCGGCGACCGGCGTGCCGACGGCGATGTCCGGCTGGCCGGAGAGCCGGGAGAGCAGCACCTGGAAGGCGGCGAGCAGCACGACGAACGGCGTGCAGCCGGTGGACCGGCCGAGTTCCCGCAGCCCGTCGGCGACCGGTACGGGCAGCCGGACCGGCACCCGGTCACCGGCGAAGGTGGGGGTGGCCGGACGGTGCCGGGCGACCGGCAGGTCCAGCACCGGAACGTCGGTCAGTTGCTCCTGCCAGTGCCGCAGACCGGCCTCGTACCCGCCGTCGGCCTGGCGGCGGCGCTGCCACCAGGCGACGTCGGCGACCTGCACCGGCAGCGCCGGCAGCCGCTGGGCCGCCGCCGCGCCGTCCCGGTAGACCGCGGACAGCTCCCGCCACATGATCGGCAGGGACCACCCGTCGCAGGCGATGTGGTGCATCACCAGCAGCAGCACGTGCTCCTCGGGCGCCCGCCGGAACAGCGTGGCCCGCAGCACCGGCCCCTCGGCCAGGTCGAACGGCCGCAGCGTCTCCGCGTCGATCAGCTCGCGCAGCGTCGCCTCCGACCCGGCACCGGCCGGCACGTCCACCACCGGCAGCGGCACCGGGGCCGCCGCGTCGACCACCTGCTCCGGGCCCTGCGCACCGTCGACGTACCGGGTCCGCAGCACCTCGTGCCGGGCCACCACCGCCGACAGCGCGGTGCCCAGCGCCGCCACGTCCACCGCTCCCCGCAGACGCACCGCCACCGGCGCGTGGTACGCCGCCGAGGCAGGTGCCAGCCGCCACAGGAAGTAGAGCCGCTCCTGGGCGAACGACAGCGGCAGTGCCTCGTCGCGCGGGGCGCGGGGAATCCCGGTGGGACGCGCGTCGCCGCGGCCCAGCCGCTCCAGCAGCAGCCGGCGTCGCTCCGGGGAGAGCTGGGCGAGCCGCTCGGCGAGGGTGTCAGACATGGAGGTCCCTTCGGAACTGGGCCGTCGGTGGCCGGCTAGGAGTTCGCCAGGAGCGCCCGGACGTCCTCGTCGGACATCGACTCGACGCTCTCCAGCGCCTCGGCGAGGAGGTCGTCCTGTTCGCCGAGCGCCTCGTTGATGGCCTTGGCCAGGTCCTCGACGTACGGCGCCTCCAGGATCCGGCGCAGTTCCAGGTCCACCCCGAACGTGGTGCGGATGCGGAACGCCACCTGCACGGCCTGGAGCGAGTGCCCGCCGAGGGCGAAGAAGTTGTCGCCGATGCCGACCCGCTCGACGCCGAGGATGTCGGCCCAGACGGCGGCGACCTCCCGTTCCAGGGCGTCGCGCGGCGCCACGTGCGCGCCTGCGGCCTCCGGCCGCTCGGGGTCGGGCTCCGGCAGCGCCGCCCGGTCGATCTTCCCGTTCGGGGTCAGCGGCAGCGTGCCCATCACCACGAACGCCGACGGCACCTCGTACTCCGGCAGGCGCTCGGCCATGAACTCACGCAACTCCGCCACGGCCACGGTCGCGCCGGCCGCCGGCTCCGCGTAGCCGACCAGGCGTACCGGGCCGGTGCCGGACCGCAGCGCCAGCACCACCCCGGAGGCCACCGTCGGGTGGGCCACCAGCACCGACTCGACCTCGCCCAGCTCGACCCGGAAACCCCGGACCTTGACCTGGTGGTCGGCGCGGCCGACGAACTCCAGCGTCCCGTCGGCACGCCAGGCCACCACGTCCCCGGTCCGGTAGAGCCGGGCACCGGGCACGCCGGAGAAGGCGTCCGGCACGAACCGGTCGGCGGTCAACCCCGGCCGGTTCCAGTAGCACCAGGCCACACCCGGGCCGCCCAGCCACAGCTCACCGGGGACCCCCACGCCGACCGGACGGCCCCACTCGTCCACCACGTACGTGGTGGTGTTGGTGATCGCCGCACCGATCGCACCGGAGCTGGCCGGCACCTCGGACAGCGGGTTGCAGGTCGAGATGCTGGTGACCTCGGTCGGGCCGTAGATGTTGTTCATCCGGGCCCCACCGGCCTGCACGGCGGCGGCGATCGCACCGAGGTTGATCCGCTCGCCGCCGATGTAGACCTGCTTGAGCGTGGTGAACGCGTCCGGGATCTCGTTGACCGTGGAGTTGAACAGCGCGGTGACGATCGCGACGGCGGTGACCTGCTCGCGGCGCAGCAGCTCGACGAAGCGCGGCGGCGAGAGCGCCACGTCGGTGGGGACCACCACCACCCGACCACCGTTGAGCAGCGGTCCCCAGACCTCGAACAGCAGCGGGTCGAAGGAGGCGTTGGAGACCTGACCGACGGCGCGCAGCTCCTCGGGCCGGATCAGGTCGGTGTCCCGGACCAGGCGGACGATGCCACGGTGCGGCACGACCGCGCCCTTGGGCCGACCGGTCGAGCCGGAGGTGTAGATGAGCGACGCAGCGTCCTCGGTGACCGTGCCGACCGCGGTGGCGGCGGCCCGGCCGGGCGACGGGGTCGGCACGTCGGTGATGTCGACCGTCTCGCGGCCGGTCAGCGGGAGTTGGTCGAGCAGGTCCCGGTGCCCGACCACCACCCGTACGTCGGTGTCGGTCAGCATGAACTCCAGCCGCTGTGCCGGGTAGTCCGGGTCCAGCGGGACGTACGCGCCACCGGCCCGCAGCACACCGAGCATGCCCACCACGAGGTCGGCGGAGCGCCGGCAGCACAGGCCGACCAACGAACCCCGGCCCACGCCGGACTCCGCCAACCGGGCCGCCAGCGCGTCGGCGCGGGCCAGCAGCGACGCGTACGACACCGACACCTCGCCGTCGACCACCGCGACCGCGTCCGGCGTCGACTGCGCCCAGCCCGCGACCAGCGCGTCCACGGTCAGCTCCGGAGACTGCTCCCGGGCGGTGCGGTTCCACCCGTCGACCTGGGCACGTTCGGCGGGCGAGGTGAGGTCCACCTCGACCAGCGACCGGTCCGGGTCGGCCACGATGGAGCGCAGCGCGGCCAGGTAGTAGCCGCGTACCCGCCGGATCTGCTCCGGCGAGAACTCGGTGGTGTGGTAGTCGAGCCCCATCAACAGGCCGCTGGCGCCCGGGTCGCGCAGGAAGCCGCAGACGAACGGGTAGTTGGTCGGCTCGACCCGCATGGTGGTGAACGAGTTGATCTTCGGGTCGACGATCCGGACGTCCCGGTCGGCCAGACCCCGCATGACGTGGAAGTGGTTGTAGACGAAGTGCGACTCGTAGAGCGACTCCCCGCCGGCCAAGCGCTGGATCTCCGCCATCGGGAAGCGGCGGTGCGGCAGCAGCTCGTTCTCCTCGTCGAGCATCGCCCGGATCAGGTCGGCCCAGGTGCCGCCGGCCACGGTCGCCGTCACCGGCAACGAGTTGAGGAAGAGACCCCGCGACTCGGTGCCGTCGAGCACCTCCAGGCGGCCGTTGAAGGCCATCCCGGTGGACACCTCGCGGCTGCCGGTCAGGTGGGCCAGCACCCGCATGTGCGCGGCGAGCAGCACGCTCTTCAGCGGTACGCCGACACCGGCGGCCACCCGCTCCAACCCGGCGCAGAGGTCGTCCGGGATCTTCGTCTCCAGCCACCGATAGAAGTCGGAGTGTCCGGGCGGCAGTTCCCACTCCAGCAGCGGCTGCTCGTCCGGGGCGGGCTCCGCCTGCGGCAGCGGTTCCACCTCGGCGCCCTGCGGCCAGCGCGGCAGCCGGAGCCGGTTGGCCTGCCGGACCCGCGCCGACCAGAACTCCCGCTCCTGCGCCGAGGCGAGCGCCTCCCGCTCGGCCTCGACGAACTCCCGGTAGGTCGAGGCGGGCTTCGGGTCCGCGCTGCTCGACGGATCCCGCATCAGCTCCATGTAGCGCTGGAGGATCTCGGTGATCGAGGAGTGCAGGCTCCAGCCGTCGAGGATGGCGTGGTGCTCGACCAGGGTCCACTCGAACGACTCCGCGCTGCGCCAGTGGAAGACGAAGCGCCACAGCGGCGGCCGGGCCAGGTCGAACGGGACCTCGCGCAGTCCCTCGATCACCTCGACGATGCGGCGGTCCTGCTCCTGCTCGGCCAGCTCGCGGACGTCGTACACCTCGATCGGCAGGTCCGCCTCGCGGTGCACCACCTGGAGCATCTCGCTGTACTCGCTGAGGTGGAACGAGGTCCGCAGGATGTCGTGCCGGTCGACGATCTGCCCGATGGCCCGCCGGATCAGCGCCTCGTCGAACGGCGCGCGGACGTGGAAGCTGTCGACGTTCTGGTACAGCCGACGACCCTCGTCGGCCTCCATGTGGAAGATCATCCCGGCCTGGAGCACCGCCATCGGGTACGCGTCCACCGCGTCCTCGGGCAGCCGCTCCCGGTCCGCCTCGGAGATCAGCGCGAAGGGCCGCCGCTCGGCGGCGGGGGCCTGCGCGGTGGTGACCTCCCCGGCCAGCGCGGCGATGGTGGTGCGCTGGAACAGTTGCTGCAACGAGAAGTCGAGCCCCTTGGCGCGGGCCAGGCCGATCACCTGCACGCTGCGGATCGAGTCGCCGCCGAGGTGGAAGAAGTTGTCCTCCACGCTGACCTGGTCGAGTTCCAGGACGGTCGCCCAGATCTCGGCGAGCGCCTGCTCGGTCTCGTTGCGGGGCGCCACGTACGGTCGGGCCAACGCCGGACGGTCGACGCCCGGTTCCGGCAGCCGACGCCGGTCGATCTTGCCGTTGGCGGTCAGCGGGAAGGCGTCGAGCACCGTCACCACGGACGGGATCATGTGGCTGGGCAGCGTCGGTTCGAGGAACTCGTGCACCTCGGGGACGGTCAGGTCGCCGTCGGCGACCAGGTAGGCGACCAGCCGCCGTTCGGTGCCCGGCTCGCCGTGCGCGATCACCAGGCAGGCGCTCACCGCGGGGTGGGCCAGCAGCGCGGCCTCCACCTCGGCGGGCTCGATCCGGAAGCCCCGGATCTTGACCTGGTGGTCGAGGCGGCCCAGGTACTCCAGCGTGCCGTCGGCACGCCAGGTGGCCAGGTCGCCGCTGCGGTAGCGCCGGCCGCCCGGAATCTCCGGGTCGGCGACGAACCGCTGCGCGGTCAGCGCCGGCCGACGCCAGTAGCCGTGCGCCACGCCGTCCCCGCCGACGTAGAGCTCACCGGGTACGCCGATCGGGGCGGGTCGGCCGTGCTCGTCCAGCACGTGCAGGCTCAGGTCGGCCACCTGCCGCCCGATCGGGCTGTGCCGTTCGGCCAGCAGATCGGCGGTGAGCAGGCAGTACGTGGTGTGCACCGTGGTCTCGGTGATGCCGTACATGTTGACCATCTCGGGACTGGTCTCCGGGTGCCGGGTCCACCAGCGACGCACCGCGTCGGGGTCCAGCGCCTCACCCGCGAAGATCACCACCCGGACGGCCAGCTCCGCCCGACGCCGCTCGTCGACGGCCTCGAACTGCCGGAACGCCCCCGGCGTCTGGCTGAGCACGGTGACCCCGGCGCGTTCCACCAGTTCGTAGAAGGCCTCCGGGTCGCGGCTCTCCCAGTAGCGCACCACCGCCAGCGTCGCGCCGTGGGTCAGCGCACCCCACGCCTCGAAGACGGAGACGTCGAACGAGGCGGAGTGGAAGAGGCTGAACACGTCCTGCGGGCCGAACTGGAACTGCTCCTCGGTGGCCGCGAACAGCCGCAGCACGCTGCGGTGCGAGACCATGACCGCCTTCGGCAGCCCGGTCGAACCGGAGGTGTAGATGAGGTACGCCGGGTCGTCGACCGCCGGGGGCACGAGGTCCGGGGCGGCGGCGGTGTCGGCGCGTACCGCCTGCTCGATCGCCACGGTGCGGACGTCCTCGGGCAGCGTCAGGTCGGCCGGGATCGCGTCGCGCTGCGCCACCACGACCCGCAGGCCGCTGTCGCGCACGATGAAGTCGAGCCGGTCGGCCGGGTAGTTGGGATCCAGCGGCACGTAGGCCGCGCCCGCCCGCAGCGCGCCGAGCATCCCGACCACCAGGTCGGTCGAGCGGCGGCAGCAGACACCGACCATGTCACCCCGGCCGACACCGGCCCGGCGCAGGGTGGCGGCCACCGCGTCGGCGGCGGCCAGCAGGTCCGCGTACGTCGTGCGGGTCTCGCCGTCGAGCACCGCGACGTGGTCGGGGCGCTGCCGCGCGTGCCGGGCGACCAGGTCGCCGATGGGCGCGTCGACGGGGAAGGTCCGGGTGATGCCCGACCAGCCCTCGATCGTGTCGCGCTCCTGATCCGGCAGACCGCAGACCTCGGCGACGGACCGGTCCGCGTCGGCGACCAACCGCTGCACCAGCGTGAACCACTGCGCGGCGAAGCGGTCCATGGTGGAGGCGTCGAAGAGGTCGGTGGCGTACTCCAGCTCCACCCGCATGCCGTCCGCGCCGGTGTCGTAGACCAGCAGGGTGAGGTCGAACTTGGCGGTACCGGTGTCGATGCCGACCGGGGCGGCGGTGACGTCGTCGCCGAGCCGCCACCCGGCGGGGTCCTGACGTTGCAGCACGAACTGCACCTGCACCAGGGGCGACCAGGCCAGCTCGCGCTCCGGCGCGAGCGCCTCCACCAGGGCCGCGAACGGCACGTCCTGGTGGTCCTGCGCGTCGGCCGAGGCGGTCCGGACCCGGCCGACCAGGTCGGCGAAGGTCGGCGCGCCGGACGTGTCCACTCGCACCGCGAGGGTGTTGACGAAGAACCCGACTAGGTCGTCCACCTCCGGCACCGGCCGACCGGCGACCGGCGTGGCCACCACCACGTCGGTACGGCGCGACCAGCGCCCGAGCAGCAGCGCGAAGCTGGCGAAGAGGACGTCGAAGACGGTGCTGGACCGCTGCCGGGCCAGCGACCGGACGGCCTCGGCCACCTCGGGCGACAGCTCGGCGTGCCGGGTGCGTCCGGCGTAGCTCTGCACCGGGCGGCGGACCCGGTCGGCGGGCAGCTCCAGCACCGGCGGCAGGTCGTCGAGCTGCTGCCGCCACCACTCGACGCCGTCGGACAGACGCTCACCGACGAGCTGGTCCCGCTGCCAGGCGGCGAAGTCGCCGTAGCCGAGAGACCGGTCCCGGGCCGGGGGCCGGGCACCGGCGACCAACGCCCGGTACGCCTCGGCGAGTTCACCGAGCAGGATCTCCAGCGACTGCCCGTCACAGGCGACGTGGTGGATCGACAGCCAGAGCAGCCACCGGTCGTCGGCGTGCCGGATCAGACCGGCGCGCAGCAGCGGCGCCCGCGACAGGTCGAACGGTTCGGCGACGGCGGTCCGCGCCGCGTCCAGCGCCGCCGCCTCGGCTCCCGTCCCGACGGTACGCAGGTCGTCGACCCGCCACGACACCGGCGTGCCCGCCTCGGCCCGGAGCAGCCGGGGCCGACCCACCTCGGTGTCGATGGCGGTCCGCAGCGACTCGTGCCGGTCGACCAGGAGCTGCACCGCCGCGCCCAGCGCGTCGGGGTCCACCGCGCCGGTCAGCGCGAAGGCGACCGGCACGTTGTAGAGCGGCAGTCCGGGCCGCCAGCGGTCGAGGAACCACAGGCGTTCCTGCCCCGGCGACAGCACCGTCGGCTCGCCGGTGGCGGCGATGACCGGCCGGGCGGCGGTGTCGGTGATCCCCGCCTGCGCGAGCAGGTGGTCGATGAGGTCGTCCTCGGTCGGCCCCAGCGACCCGGCGGAATCAGTGGTCGTCACCAGTGTTCTCCTTCGTTGCGGACGCGGTGCCGAGTCGTGCGGCGCGTTCGGTGGGGCTGAGTCGGCGGACCTGCATGACGACGGCGGCGATCTGGTCGAGCCGGCCGGCGTCGGGTCCCTCGACGCGCAGGCGTCGGGCCAGATCGGCGACGGTGGGTTGTTCGACGAGATGGCGTACGGAGACCGGGGTGCGCAGCGTGCGCTCCAACCGGCCACAGACCTGCACGGCGTGCAGCGAGTGCCCGCCGAGGCCGAAGAAGTTGTCGTCGAGGCCGATCCCGGCGACGTCGAGCACCTCGCCCCAGACCTCGGCGATGATCTGTTCGAGCGGATCGACCGGTGCCCGGAAGGCGACCTGGTCGGCCCGTTGGTCGGTGTCCGGATCGGGCAGCGCCGTCCGATCGATCTTGCCGTTCGGGGTGATCGGCAGCGTGTCCATCACCACGAACGCCGACGGCACCGCGTACTCCGGCAGCCGTTCGGTCAGGAACTCGCGCAGCTCCGCCACGCTGACCGGGGCGCCCGCCACCGGCTCCACGTAGCCGACGAGCCGCACCGGGGCACCCTCGGACCGGACCGCGACCACCACCGCCGAGGCCACCGCCGGGTACCCCAGCAGCGCCGTCTCGACCTCGCCCAGCTCGACCCGGAACCCCCGGACCTTCACCTGGTGGTCGGCGCGGCCGACGAACTCCAACGACCCGTCGGGGCGGCGGAACACCACGTCCCCGGTCCGATAGAGCCGGGCACCCGGCACACCGGAGAAGCCGTCCGGCACGAACCGGTCGGCGGTCAGCCCCGGCCGCTCCCAGTACCCCCAGGCGACCCCCGGACCGCCCAGCCACAGCTCCCCGGGTACGCCGACACCGGCCAGCCGCCCCGCGTCGTCCACCACGTAGGCCCAGGTGTTCGCGATCGCCGTGCCGATGGCTCCGGTGCTGGTGGGTCGCGCGGTCAGACGGGTGTAGGTGGCGAAGGTGGTCACCTCGGTCGGGCCGTAGATGTTGTGCAGCCGCGCCGGACCCTGTCCACCCTCGACGACCCGACCCACCGTCCCCGGATCGAGGCTCTCGCCGCCGAAGTAGAGCTGGTCCACGTCGGCGAAGGCGTCGGGCACCGTGTTGACGGTGGCGTTGAACAACGCGGTGGTGATGAAGACCGTGGTCACCGCCCGGGTACGCAGCAGGGCGGCGAGACCCGACGGGGAGAGCACCGTCTCGGTCGGCACGATCACCACCCGCCCGCCGTTGGCCAGCGCACCCCACACCTCGAAGGTGATGGCGTCGAAGCTGGCGTTGGCGAGCTGGGCGAGGACGGTCCGTGGGGTCAGCTCGACGTAGTCGGTCCCACCCACCAGGCGGGTGATGCCGCGATGCGGCACCACCACGCCCTTCGGGTCGCCGGTCGAGCCGGAGGTGTAGATGACGTAGGCGGCGTCGTCGCCACCGCGTATCGACCGGTCCGGCTCGGCACCGGCGATCGGGGCGAGATCACCGGCGGCCTCCGGCAGGGTCACGGCGTGCCGGTCACCGAGCGGGAGCTGGTCGAGCAGATCCCGATGCCCGACCACCACCCGCGCGTCCGTGTCCGCCAGCATGAAACCCAACCGCTGCGCCGGATGGTCCGGGTCCAACGGCACGTACGCGCCACCGGCCCGCAACACCGCCACCATCCCCACCACGAGATCGGCCGACCGCCGACAACAGAGCCCCACCAGGGAGCCGCGGCCCACCCCCAGTCCGGTCAACCGCGCCGCCAAGGCGTCGGCCCGGGACACCAACGACCGGTACGACACCGACACGTCCCCGTCCACCACCGCCACCGCGTCCGGCGACACCCGGGCCCACTCGGCCACCAGCGCGTCCACGGTCGACTCGGCGGGATAGTCGCGGGCCTGCCCGGCCCAGTCCAGGAGTCGGCGCTCCTCCTCGGCGGGCAGCGCGGACACCGACGTGATCGGGGCGTCGACGTCGGCGAGCAGCCGCTCCAGCAGCACCGTCCACTGTGTGGCGAAGCGGTCGGCGGTGGACTCGTCGAAGAGGTCGGTCGCGTACTCGACCTCCACCCCGAGGTCCGGCCCGCCGGTGTCGACCACCGCCAGGGTGAGGTCGAACTTCGCGGTGCCGGTGTCCACCGAGTCCAGCTCGGCGACCAGGCCGTCGGACTCCCAGCGGCCCCGGGCGTGCTGGTTCATCCCGAAGGCCACCTGGGCGAGCGGGGCCCGGCTCTGGTCCCGGTCCGGGTCGAGCGCGTCCACCAGGGCGGCGAACGGGATCTGCTGGTGCGCCTGGGCGGCGGCGGAGACGGCGCGTACCCGGTCGACCAGGTCCAGGAAGGTGGGCGCGCCGCTCAGGTCGGCGCGCAGCACGACGGTGTTGACGAAGAAGCCGACCACGTCGTCGAGTTCGGGCAGCGGGCGCCCGGCGGCCGGGGTGGCCACCACCACGTCGGTCCGGCCCGACCAGCGGCCGACCAGCAGCAGGTACGCGGTCACCAGCAGGTCGAAGACGGTGACCGAGTGGGTCCGGGCAGCGGCCCGCAGCGCCGCCACGGTCGAGGGGCGCAGCCGGTGCCGCAGGGTGGCCCCGACGTGGGTCGCCACCGCCGGGCGACGGCGGTCGGCGGGCAGTTCCAGCAGGCTCGGTGCGTCGGCCAGCCGCTGCCGCCACCAGGCGACCTCGTCGGCGATCACCTGCGGCGTCAGCACCGCACGCTGCCAGGCGGCGAAGTCGACGTACGTGGGTGCTCGAAAGGAGGGGGCCCTTTCCATACACGAGGCGTTAGTGGGGGGCCCTTCCTTACCGAAGATCTGGGCGAGCAGGATGTCCAGCGACCAGCCGTCGCAGGCGGCATGGTGGACGGAGAGCCAGCAGAACCACTCGTCGTCGGCGATCCGGACCAGCCCACCCCGCAACAGCGGGGCCTGCGCCAGGTCGAACGGTCGGGCGACCCCGGCGGCGGCCAGTCGCCGCCCCTCCGGCTCGCCTCCGGCGCGGGCGTCCGCCACCGTCCAGTCGATCTCGGTCCGGTCGGCGGTGCGGGCGACCGGACGGCCGTCGACCGTCGCCAGCGCCGTGCGCAGCGCCGGGTGGGCGGCCACCACCGCCCGGACGGTGTCGTGCAGCCGCTCGGGGTCGACCGGGCCGGTCAGCCGCACCAGCACCGGGACGTTGTAGAGGGCCGAGCCGTCCCGCAGCCGGTCCAGGTACCAGAGCCGCTCCTGCCCGAACGACACCACCGGGTCACCGGTGTGCGCGGTGAGAGCGGGCAGTACGGCCGCCGGCTCACCGGCGTCGACGAGCGCGGCGAAGTCGGCGAGGACCGGGTGGGCGAAGAGCTGGTCCACGCTGAGCGCCACCCCGCGCTCGGCCGTCGTCCGGGCGACGACCTTGGCGGCCAGCAGGGAGTGCCCGCCGAGGGCGAAGAAGTTGTCGTCGGCGCCGACCCGGTCCAGGTGCAGCACGTCGGCCCAGACGGCGGCGAGCAGCCGCTCGGTCGGGGTGGCGGGCTCGATCGGCTCGCCGGTGGGCAGGCTCTCCACGGCCGCCGCCACGGCGTCCGCCGTACCGGCGGCGGGCAGCCGTCCGGTGCCCGCCACCAGCTCGGTCAGGATCCCGTCGAGTCGGTCCAGGTGGGCGGCGACGCTCACCGGGCCGTACCGGTCCTCGTCGTGGTCGCAGCGCAGCACGAGCCGCCCGTCGCGGGCGGTGAACTCCAGGACGGCGTCGCACCAGACGGTCTCGTGTTCGAGTTCGGCGACCTGATCGGCGTCGAGTCCGTCACCGAGCGCGCCGAGCGGCACCACGGCGATCCGTACCTCGCCGTCGCCCGCCGGACGCGCCGTCGGCAGCGCCGTGGCGGCGCGCTCGGCCAGCCGCCGCAACGGTAGTTCCGGTTCGACCGCGCAGTGCAGCGCGCGCAGGGCGACGCCGTCGGTGGGGTCGGCGACGATCACGCCGACCACCGCCGTCGTCGCGGCGGTCCGGCCCCGGTCACCGGCCACCAGGGCCTGCGTCGCGGCGGCGAGCACCGCCGCCGGGGTGCTGCCGAGGTCGACGGCGAGGGCGGTCAGGTCCGCCTCGGTGACGTCGAGCGCCCGGCTGGCCTCGCCGCGACGGAACGACAGGCCGGGCATCACCTCGTCGTCGGCGGCGAGGGTCGCGGCCACCAGCGGGGCGCGGCTGACCTCGACGGTCATGGCCGGTCCGTCCCGGCGTCCGGCGGGGTGACCGTGTACGCCCCGATGACCAGGCGGGACAGGCCGCCGCGCAGCATGGTGTCGACGGCGATCTCCGGGGTCCGCACGATGGGCTGCCCGCGCAGGTTGAAGGAGGTGTTCAGCAGCACCGGGATGCCGGTCCGGTCGGCGAACGCGGTCAGCAGCTCCCAGAGCAGCGGATTGCCCTCGCGGGTGACGACCTGCACCCGGGCGGTGCCGTCGAAGTGGGTGACCGCGCCCAGCGAGTCCCGGTGCTCCGACCGCGTGCGGGTGGTGAACAGCATGTGCCGGAAGCGTTCCTCGTCGCCCGGCTCGATCTCGAAGTACGTCGACGCCGCCTCTTCGGTGACCACCGGCGCGAAGGGACGGAAGTCCTCCCGGCGCTTGATCAGCGCGTTGATGTGGTCGCGCATCCGCGCGTCCCGCGGGTCCGCGAGGATGCTGCGGTTGCCCAGCGCCCGGGGGCCGAACTCCATGCCGCCCTGGAACCACGAGACGACCTCACCGGCCTCCAGCGCCTCGGCGGTCTCGGCGAGCAGCCGCGCCCGCTCCGGTACGTGCCGGACCACCACGTCGGTCCGGCCACCGACAGCCGCGCCGATCTCCTCGTCGGTGTACGAGGTGCCCCAGTACGGCATGGACATCGCCGGGATCCGCGTCGCGGGCTCCTGCTGGGCCTGCACGTAGAGGGCCGCGCCGACGGCCGAGCCGTCGTCGCCCGCGCCCGGCGGGATGAAGATGCGCTCGAACAGTCGGCTGCGGGCGATCACCCCGTTGGCGGAGCAGTTCAGCGCGACGCCACCGGCGTAGCAGAGGTCGCGTAGCCCGGTCTCGCGCCGGTAGTGCCGCAGCACGTGCACCAGGCAGAGTTCCACCACCGCCTGGAGGGCGGCGGCGACGTCCCGGTGCCGCTGCTCGACCGGGGTGCCCGGCTGCCGGGGCGGGCCGAAGCGCTCGACGAGCAGGGCCAGCACGCCCCGGTGCGTCTCCCGCTCCCGCAGGTCCCGGTCGGCGGCCAGCGCGGACACCGTGAACGTGCCGCCGTCGAGCAGCTTGACCAGCTTCGACATCTCGGCGAAGTGGGTTCGCCGGTCCCCGAAGGCGGCCAGGCCCATCACCTTGTACTCGTCCATCATCATGTCGAAGCCGAGGTACATGGTGAAGACGCCGTAGAGCGTGCCGATCGAGTGCAGCGCCGGGATGCGGTGCAGGATCTCCAGCTTGCCGCCGGTGCCCGCCGCCACGGTCAGGCTCTCCGTCTCCCCCATCCCGTCCACGACCAGGACCAGCGCCTCGTCGTACCCGCTGGGGTAGTAGGCGCTCGCGGCGTGGGCGAGATGGTGCGGTACCGGCACGAGCTTGGCGGCCCAGTCCACGCTCGGGAACTCCCGCCGCAGCCAGGTCACCTGCACGTCGGGGTCGTAGACCTCGGCGTACCGGGCGGCCAGGTAGGGATCGGACAGGTCCAGGTCGGCGGCGCGGTGGGCGAAACCGTGTGCGACGACGTCGATCTCGTCGGGGGTCACGCCGGTACGTCGGAACGCGTCGCGGATCGCGTGCGCCGGGAAACTGCCGGTCGCCTTCTCGGCGGTGTACCGCTCCTCGGCCGCCGCGGCCCGCACCACACCGTCCACGACGAGTGCCGCCGCCGAGTCCAGGCCCTGCACGACCCGGTACTCGCGGGCGTCGAGGTCGGGCAGCTCGCGGCGTTTGAAGTCGACGCTGTTGTGCAGCCCGCTGATGCCCAGAACCTTCATGATGGCGTCTCCTCGGAGCCGGCCCGACGGTGGATGTGTGCCGTCGCCGCCTCCCGCAACGCCCGCCGGTCGACCTTCTGGCTGGGCGTGAGGGGCAGCTCCGGTAGCGCGACGATCCGTTGCGGCAGCAACGCGGTGGGCAGCGACGCCGCCAGGTGCTCGCGGAGAGCCGCGTCGGTGACCGCCGGACCGTCCCCGCCACTGCGCACGTACAGCACGAGCCGCTGGTCGTCCTCGGCGGCGGCGACCACCACCGCCGCCGCCTGGGTCACCGCCGGATGGCGCTCGGCGTACGTCTCGATCTCTTCGAGCTCGATCCGGTGTCCCCGGATCTTGACCTGGTTGTCGGCGCGCCCGTGGTACGACAGCGTGCCGTCCGGACGCCAGGCGCACAGGTCACCGGTGCGGTACTCGTCGTGCCGGAACACCGCGCCGGTGCGCTCGGGGTCGCCGAGGTATCCGACGGCGAGCTGCGGACCGCCGACGTGCAGTTCACCGACCTGCCCGACCGGCACCGGTCGCCCGTCCCGGCTCCGGACCACGGCGACGGTGCCGGGCAGTGGCGCGCCGATCGGCACCGGGTCGGGTACCGGCCGGTCGAGCCGGTGGGCGGTGCACCAGATGGTGGCCTCGGTCGGGCCGTAGACGTTCCACACGGTGGCCCCGGTCCCCACCAGACGGTCGGCCAGGTCGGTGGTGACCGCCTCGCCGCCGCAGAGCAGCGTCCGCCCGGCCAGGTCGCCCGAGAGGTGCGGCAGGATCAGCCGCCAACCCGACGGGGTGGCCTGGATCAGGTCGGGCCGGGCCTCGGAGAGGTACCCGCCCAGTCGGGCCGGGTCCCGGCGCGTCGCGTCGTCGACCAGCAGCAGCCGACCGCCGGTGGCCAGCGGCAGGAAGAGTTCGAGCAGCGAGATGTCGAAGGTCAGCGCCGTCGTGCCGGCCACCGTCGGGGTGCCGGGTGTCAGCAGGTCGGCGAAGGTGACGACGCAGTGCGCCAGCGCCGCGTGCGACACCCCGACCACCTTGGGACGGCCGGTCGAGCCGGAGGTCGACATCGCGTACGCGAGGTCGTCACCGCTCGGCGGGTCACCGGCGGGAAGCGGGTCACCGGCGGGCGCGTCGTCCGGTGGCGTCACCACCCGGCAACCCGGCCGGGTCACCGCCTGCGGGTCGGCCAGCACCGCGAACCGCGCGTCCGCGGTGTCGAGCAGGGTGTCCAGCCGGGCACGCGGATGCGCGGGGTCGACGGGCAGGAACGCGGCCCGCAGCGACCACACGGCCAGCAGGGTGACCACCAGCTCGGCCCGGCGGGGCAACCCGACCGCGACCACGTCGCCGGGTGCCACGCCCGCCGCGCGCAGGACGTGCGCGTACCGGTCGGCCGACGCGACGAGCTCGGCGTAGCTGACGCTGCGGGTCGCGTCCTCGATCGCGGTGGCCTGCGGGCGGGCGTGCGCCTGGGCGCGGACCAGGGCCGGCACGCTCTCGCCGGGGGCACGGCCCGGGCGGTGGGCGGCGGCGACGATCCGCAGGTCCTCGTCGCCGCAGAGGTCGAGCGCCCCGACCGGTACGTCGTCCGCCGCCGCGAGGACGCGCTCGACGCGCCCGGCCAGCAGCGCCGCGTCGGCCGAGGGGGTGACGTCCGCTCCGGTGACCAGGATGTGCGGCCCGTCGCCGTGGTCTACCCGGATCGCGGTGTCGGCGCCGAGGCGCGCCATCTGCTTGCCGACGACGGCGTCGAGGACGGACCGGCGGGCCCGCCACGGCGCCGACACGGTCACCGACCGCCCGGTCGCCGGGTCGGTCAGCTCGCCGGTGACGGTCGGCGCGGCACCGGCGTGCGCGAGCACCAGCAGACTGGCCGCCACCGTCTCGACATTGACCGACGCACTCGCTCCAGCGGCGTTTCCCGAAGCCACCAGCGATCGCGTCATCGCGCACTCCCTAATACCGGCGGGGGCAGAGAAAAGCAATTCATCGCGCCGCCGTCCACCCCATTCGTGCTGGACGAGTGATCCTCGAATTACTGTCCGTGTCCGGCAATTGGATCGGGTCCCGCCGGGTTACGAGGCAGCACGCTAGGAGTGACCGGATCGGGGTGTCAACGGCCGCAGCCGGGCGGAACCAATCGGACATGTCACCGAGGATTGGTGCAGATACCCCGGTTGCCTCGTCATCTTCGGGCCGTTTTTGCCTAATTCCGGAGCGCACCCGCCAACGAGCCGGCCGACGGCACGCTGGCAGAACTGTGCCAAGTGGAAACGGATCCGTCCCCTCAACTGGTCTTTTGTGTGACCCTTGGGGGCAGCCTTTAGGCCGCACCCGCGTCGGCGCCCTTTATCAAGGAGAAGGACATGTCACGGATTCTTGCCACGCGACGGATGCGGCTTTACCTATTGGCGGACACGGCGTCGAACCTCGGCGACTTCGCGTTGTTCCTCGCCATGACGATCTGGGTCAAGACGATAAGTGGGAGCACCTCGGCCGCCGCCCTGGTGATGTTCTCCTTCGCCGCCGGCAGCCTTCTCCTGCCCGCCGCCGGGCTGCTCTCCGACCGGGTACGCCGCCGCCCGCTGCTCATCGGTGCGAACCTCGCCCTCGCCGCCGTCGTCCTGCTGCTGCTCCTGGTCGGCGGTGCCCACCACGTCTGGCTCGTCTACGTGGTGATGTTCGCCTATGGCGCGCTGGGCAGCGTGACCGGTCCGGCACAGCTCGCCCTGCTGCCGTCCCTCATCCCCAAGGACCTGTTGGGCGACGCCAACGGGCTGATCCAGTCGGTCCGTGGTCTGATCCGGGTCTTCGCGCCGGTGGTCGGCGCGGGCCTGTTCGCCTGGCTCGGCCCGGAGGCGGTCATCCTCATCGACGCCGCCCTGTTCGTGCTGGCCGCCGGGGCACTGCTGGCGATCAAGGTGAACGAGGCGAAGCCGGTGCCGTCCGGCGAGCCCTGGCGCACCGAGATCACCGCCGGACTGCGCTTCATCGGCCGAACCGTGACGTTGCGCCAGCTCGTCATCTCCTGCGGACTGGCCATGCTCGTGCTGGGCTTCTTCGAGGCGATCGGGCTGGCCGTGGTCACCTCCGGGCTGGACCGTGAGCCGACGTTCCTCGGCGTACTCGGTGCGGCGCAGGCGATCGGGACCATCATCGGCGGTGTCTCCGCGGGTGCGGTGCTGCGCCGGACCAGCGAGAGCATGACCGTGATCATCGGCCTGGCGATGGTCGCCCTCTCCAGCATGCTGCTGATGGTCCAGATGACGCCGCTGGTGATCGCCGCGATGGCCCTGCTCGGGCTCTGCGTCCCGTGGCTGGTCGTCGGTGCCACCACCGCCCTGCAACGCCGTACGCCGGAACACCTGCTCGGCCGGGCGTCGGCGGCCTTCGAGTTCGCGGTGACCGTGCCGCAGACCATGTCGATCGCCGTCGGCGCGGCCCTCATCGCCCTGCTCGACTACCGGCTGCTGCTGGGCATCGTGGCCGCCGCCGTCACCGTCTCCGCCGTCTATCTGGTCACCCGGCCCGAGCAGCCCACCGAACCCGGCGAGCAGGCCACCGACGCGCAGGCCGGGGACGCGCAGCCCACCGACGTGCAGGCCGGCGACGTGCTGACCGCCGCCACCAAGCCGGTCGTGACGCCGACCTCGGACCGCTAGGCACCGCCCACCCTCGCCCGGACCGCCGTCTCTCGGCGCCTGACAACCCACCATTCTCACCAGGAGACAGGCCCATGTCTTCGCATCAGGTCCCGACACTCCTCCTCGCGTTGGCACTGATCTCGCTGCTCGCCTTCGGGGCGGGCGCGGTGGCACGGCGACTGCGGCAACCTCCCGTCATCGGCGAGGTGCTGGTGGGCATCCTGCTCGGCCCGACCCTGTTCAACGGCCTGATCTCCGACACCCTCTTCCCGACCGACATCCGGCCGTTCCTGACCGCCCTGGCGACGATCGGTGTCGTGCTGTTCATGTTCACCGTCGGTGCCGAGCTGAACGCCGGTCTGCTGCGGGGCCGTCGGATGGTGGCCGGCACGGTCGCCGCCGGCTCCATCGCCCTGCCGTTCGGGCTCGGTGCGCTGCTGGCCCTCTACCTGTTCCCCCGGCACCCCACCGACAGCAAGCTGGGATTCGTGCTCTTCATGGGTGCGGCCATGTCGGTGACCGCGTTCCCCGTGCTGGCCCGCATCCTGATCGACCGGGGTCTGAGCCGCACCTGGCTGGGCAGCGTGGCGCTGGCCTGCGCCGCCATCGACGACGTGCTCGCCTGGACCCTGCTCGCCGTCGTGGTCGCGGTCGCCGGGGCCGGCACCGGGTCCGTCTGGGTGCTGTTGTTCGCCCCGTACGTGTTGGCCATGTTCCTCGTCGTCCGGCCGCTGCTGCGTCGGCTGCTGGCCGAGCGTGACGAGGGCGGTCCACCCCGACCGGCAGCGCTGGTGATCACCCTGGTCGGGCTGCTGCTGTCAGCGGCGTTCACCGACTGGATCGGGCTGCACTTCATCTTCGGCGCCTTCCTGTTCGGCGTGGTGATGCCCCGCTCCGTCCTGCCCGAACAGGGCGTCACCGCCCAGGTCAGCGAGCGCATCACACACCTCAACAGCATGCTGCTGCTGCCGATCTTCTTCGTGGTCGCCGGGCTGAAGGTCAACCTGTCCACCATGGACGTCAGTGACGCGATCGAGCTGGCGCTCATCCTGGCGGTCGCGGTGGGCGGCAAGTTCGTCGGTGCCTTCGCCGCCGCCCGCCTCGGCGGGGTGGCCCCACGACCGGCGGGCGCACTCGCCGTCCTGATGAACACGCGCGGCCTGACCGAGCTGATCATCCTCGCCGTCGGCCTGGAACTCGGCATGCTCGACGGCCAGCTCTACTCGTCGATGGTCGTGATGGCGCTCGTGACGACCGCGATGGCCGGTCCGCTGCTGCAACTGCTCTACCCGATGCCGAGCGGCCGGGACACGGCACCGCCGCACGCTCCGGACCTGGAACCGGCGGGCACCTCCGGCCGGTAGCGCGAGGGCACACCGTGACGGAGCGCCACGCGACACGCCGCTACGGTGTGCCCTCTGTCCGAAACCGAACGTAACGGTGTCGACGGACAGACAGAGACGAGTCTGGATCATCCGGACCGATATAGCTTCCCCATCGACAGCGTCACCGTTCGATGAGGAGGGCCCACGTGACCCGCACACCGTCCATCACCGCCCGACTGCGGATCATGCTCGCGGTCGGCCTGACCGCCGTGCTGGCGTCGGTGGTCGCCGCCGCGCCGGCCGCCGCGGCACCCACCACCACCGCCCGGTCGCACGGCGCCGTCGCCGACTCCGGGGCCGTACCCACCCTCGCCACCCTGCCCAGCAGCGTGCAGCGGGGCATCGACGGCTCCCGGGGCGCCGGCAGCGCCGGTGCCGCCGGCACCGGGGCCGTCCAGCCCGGGCTCCGGTTCGACACCGGAGGCCAGGCGCTGAAGACGGGCGGAGCCTCGGCCGGTGTGTTCAGCGTGATCGGCACCGACAACCGGGTCCGCGTCGACCCGACCACGGTCTTCCCGTCCCGGGCGATCGTGCAGATAGTGCGGACCACCGGCGGCTCCACCTGGGGATGCACCGGCTGGCTGTACGGGCCCAGCATCGTGGCCACCGCCGGGCACTGCGTGCACCCGGGCGGCGGTGCCGACGGCGGTGGCGGCAACGGCTTCTACCCGCGCGGCGACTTCCAGATCATCCCCGGCCGCAACGGGGCCTCGACCCCGTACGGCACCTGCACCGCGACCCAGCTCCTCTCGGTCACCGGCTGGACCCAGAGCGGCAACGAGACCAACGACTACGGCGCTATCCGGCTCAACTGCTCCGCCGGCAACACCACCGGCTGGTTCGGCTTCTGGTGGCAGGGCGCCACGCTGACCGGCACCGCCAGCACGGTCAGCGGCTACCCGTGCGACAAGACGTTCGGGCAGCAGTGGCGGCACGCCGGGCAGACCATCCAGGTCACCCACGACCAGCAGCTCTTCTACCAGAACGACACCTTCGGCTGCCAGAGCGGCAGCCCGGTCTACCAGACCCGGGCGGCCGGCAGCTCGTTCTGCACCGGTGAGTGCGTGATGGCCATCCACGCGTACGGCGTGCACGGCTCCGCACCGCACTCGACCAACAACCACGGCACCCGGATCACCGAGTCGGTGTTCAACAACCTGATCACCTGGCGAAACGGCTGACCGGAATCGGACGTGGGGTGGGGGTGAACGCCTCCACCCCACGGAACCGACGGCCACTCCGGCACGTCCCAGTAACTGTCCGTCACCAGAAGCGAGGAGACAGTTATGTGCGAGCGAAGCGGGGTTCCGGCGTGACCAGGGGGCGCCTCGGGGCGCTCGCCCTGCTGGTGGCCGCGCCGCTGCTGATCGGGGCCGGTCTGCTGGCGTGGCACGGCGACCGGTCGGTTTCGGACGACGGGCCGGCACCACCGCCACCCAGTAGCGACACCACCGGCATCGTGACCGGCACCGCCGCCACCGCCACCGGTGACCCGGTGCAGGGCGCCGCCGTGCTGGTCGAGCCGCTCGACGAGCCCGCACCGGCGATCGGTGAGATCGGCGTCCTCACCGGCGACACCGGGCGGTACGAGTGGCGCCTGCCACCCGGCCGGTACGAGATCGTGGTGGACACCGGCGAGCGGACGAGCAAGCCGCAGACCACCACCGTCACGGCCGGCGCGGTCACCACCCTCGACTTCGTCCTGCGCTGACCGCACCGCCACCCGGCCGGGCCGGTGTGGTCAGCGGGCCGCCCGGAAGGCCCGCCCCACCTCGGTGGCCTGGCCACCGGGACGGAACAGGCCGGTCTGGTCCTTGTCGCTGGCGGGCAGCCCGAACCAGGCGTACCGATGCAGCCACGGCAGCCCGCGCAGCATCCGGGTCGCCTCGGTGAGGAAGGCCGCCTGCTGTGCCTGGGTCGGGAAGCGGACCCCGTTCGAGAAGTCGATCAGCGCGAACTCGGTGAGCCAGATCGGCAGCCCGTACCGGTCGTGCACCGCCTGGAGGTAGGAGCGGAGCTGGCTCACCGCGTTGGCGGTGCGGAAGTCGCCGCCGTACCAGTGCAGGGCGATGAAGTCGACCCGAAGACCGCGTTCCCGCACACCGGCCATGAAGCGGTCGAGCCACTCCCCGGGCCGGTCCCCACCCCAGGCCACCGCCGGGCTGCCCAGCGGCAGACCGGTCGACTCCAACTGCGGCCACAGGTCCAGCGCACGCTCCACGCTCATGTTCGCCTGGCCGTTCAGGTCCGGCTCGTTGAACCCGAGCAGGTACTTCCCGTTCTGCCGGGCCTGCCGCAGGTTGGCGGCGGTGACGCTGTCCGCGCCCCAGATCATCGGCACGAACTCGCCGCCGCGCGGGGTGGTCACGCCCGGGTGCGCGACGCTCCAGGTGTAGTACCAACTCGCCCCGGAGTCGGCGAGCGCCCGGTCGACCCCGTCGAACGTCCAGACACCGACACCCTTCTTCGTCGAGGTGGCGGCGGGCGGCGGCGCGGCCGGGCGTACCGCGGTGGGGGTCGGACGGGACGACGGGCCCGCCGACGGCGACGTGCCGGCGGCCGGGGTGGTCGGTGTCGCCGACGGCGTGGCGGAGGAGTCCGGGGAGGCCGACGGTGAGGTCGCCTCGAACGGCGCTGCCGCCACCGGCGGTGGTGGTGCCGCCGGTGCGGGCGTGGGGCTGGTCCGTTGCGCGACCGCGATGGCCCCGACGGCGAGGACGGCCACCGCGACGGCGGCGGCGGCCGGCCCGACGACCTTCGCCGCGCCGGCCGGCAGGAGACCGGCCAGCCCGCGCGGACGGGCCGCGTGCACACCCCCGGGCGCACCGCCGCCGGTCTGCACGACGGCGGTGCGCCCGAACGCCTCGACCGCCGTGGGATCCGAGGTCGGAGCGTGGGGGTTCACCGCGCCGGCCCGTGGGGTGACCGGCGCGACGTTCGGGGTGAGGGCGGGTGCCAGCGGCAGATGGGCCAGCACGTGCTCGGCGGTGCCGGGCGGGACGGGCAGCAGCGGGAGCCCGGCGAGCAGCCGGTCGACCGGGAACAGCTCGCCGCCGGAGCCACCGCACCGACCGCACTCGCGGACGTGGCGGGCCAGACGCTTGCGCCACAGCGGGTGGGGTCGGCCGTCCCAGCCCCGGGTCAGGTCCTGCATCCCGGGGCATTCGGTGGTCCGCAGCGCGTGCACCACGCTCCGAGCCGACTCCAGGTGCTCCTTCATCCGCTGCACCCGGACCGCCGCGTGGGCCGGAGTGAGACCGAGGGCGGCGGCCAGCTCGGTGCGGTCCAGGTCGCCGGTCGACTCCAACCACCAGAGCGCCAGCAACGTCTGGTCGTCGGGGTCCAGCCAACGGGTCGCCTCGGCGACCTCCCGCCGCTGGTCGGTCAGACCGAGCCGGAGGATCGTCAGCCCGGCGAAGTCCGCCGCCGGGTCCGGGACGCCGTACGCGACGTCGAGGTCCGAGGTGTGCTCCTGCGCGGTCCGGCGGCGTTGTTCGCGATCGCGCACCTGGCGGACCGCGATGGCGATCAGCCACGACCGGTAGGCGGTCGGGTCCCGCAGCTCGGTCAGGTACCGCACGACGCGCAACAGCGTCTCCTGGACCACGTCGTCGACGTCGGCGTGGCCCCGCAACGCCCGGCCGACCACGTTGTAGACCAGCGGCAGGGAGGCCGCGAGCAGGGCGTCGAGCGCCTGTGGTTCGCCCGCACGGGCGGCGATCACCAGACTCGCGTCCGCGCCACCCCGGTCTCCGACCCGCATACCCGCCACTCCTCCACGTGATCGCACCGCCACCGCACTCCGGGCGGACGAGACATCCGGCCGTTGCCTCCCCTCAGGAGACGGCGAGGCCGGGACGAGATAACAGTTTCCGCGAACATCGTCGCCACGGCCACGGCCGGTGAGTCCTACCCGTCGCTGCGCGCCGTCGGTGTCACGTCAGCAGCGGTAGTGCCCGGTGGCGGACGTCGACGTAGCGCTCGTACACCTCGGGGGTGTCGGCGGCGGTGACCTCCTCGGCCTCTACCGGCCACGGCGGCGGCTCGGCGCCGCCGGACAGTGCCCAGGCCGCCTGTCGCGCCGCGCCGAGCGCCACGTACTCGGCAGGGCGCGGCACGCTCACCGGCGCGCCGAACAATCCCGCCGCGACCGCCCGCACCGCGCGGGACTGGGCCGCGCCGCCGATCAGCAAGACCCGGTCGACCGGGACTTGCTGGGCACGGAGCGCGTGGAGGGCGTCGGCGATTCCGCCGAGCATGCCCTCCACCGCGGCCCGCGCCAGGTTCGCCGCCGACGTGTTCGCCCGTGTCAGGCCGGCGAGCAGACCGCGCGCATCGGGCAGGTTGGGGGTACGTTCCCCGTCCAGGTACGGCAGCAGGGTCAATCCGCCCGCGCCAGGTTGCGCCGAGAGCGCCAGCTCGTCCAACTCGGCCAGTGACCGGCCCAGCAGGTCGGCGACCGTGACCAGCACCCGGGCCGCGTTGAGAGTGCACACCAGCGGCAGGAACCGGCCGGTGGCGTCGGCGTACCCGGCCACCAGCCCGCTCGCGTCGGCGGTCGGTACGTCACTGAGCCCGTACACGCACCCCGAGGTGCCCAGCGAGACCACCACGTCACCCGGCCGCAGGCCGACGCCGAGCGCCCCGCCCATCGTGTCACCGGTGCCGGCCGAGAGCAGCGCGCCGGAGGCGGTCTCCCCGACCACCTCGGCCGGCCCGGCGACCCGGGGCAGCGCCACGTCCCGACCGAAGGCGAGCCGCACCAGATCCTGCCGGTACGCGCCCGCGGCCGGCGACCAGTAGCCGGTTCCGGACGCCTCACCCCGGTCGGTCGTCGGCTCCCCGCCGTCCACGCGCAGCCGGTGGGTGAGCCAGTCGTGCGGCAGCAGCACCGTGCTGGTGCGGGCCGCGCGCTCCGGCTCGGCGCGGGAGAACCAGCGCAGCTTGGTGACCGTGAAGCTGGCCACCGGCACCAGCCCGACCGCGTCGGCCCACGCCTTCGGTCCACCGAACTCGCCGGTCAGGTCGACGGCGGCGCGCGCCGAGCGGGTGTCGTTCCAGAGAATGGCGGGCCGCACCACCTCGTCGGCCTCGTCGAGACAGACCATGCCCTGCTGCTGTCCGCCGACGCCGATCGCAGCCACACCGTCCAGCAGACCGGCGCTGGCCTGCTCGTACGCGGTCCACCACAACCGTGGATCGATCTCGGTGCCGTCGGGGTGTGGGGCGCGGCCCGCGCGGAGCACCTCGCCGGTCTCCGCGTCGCAGACCACGACCTTGGTCGACTGGGTTGACGAATCGACGCCGGCGACGAGGGTCCTGGCGCCACTCATGGCGATGCCTCCCGCAGCTCGGTGAGACCCGACTTTACGTCCGACACCCGGATTAGTTCAATGGCCTTACAGAATTCGGCGTCGCGGCGGCGCCTAGCGGATGATCCAGCCGAGGGTGCGGTGCTGTCGGTCCGTGCCGCCGCCCACGCGGCAGCGGCGGGAACCGACAGCACCGCTGGATCGCCGGTGGCGGTCAGCCCGCCAGGGCCGCCTGCACCGGGGTCGACCGGTGGGTGGTGGTGCCGTCGCCGACCTGCCCGAACGAGTTGTCGCCCCAGCACCACAGGCTGTCATCGGTGCGCACCGCGCAGGCGTGGTAGGACACGCCCAGGCTGTCCGCCCAGGTGGTGGCGCTACCGACCCGGGTCGGGGTCGACCGGTGGGTGGTGGTGCCGTCGCCGACCTGCCCGGACGAGTTCTTGCCCCAGCACCACAGGCTGCCGTCGGTGCGCGTCGCGCACGACGAGTCGATGCTCGCCTCGACCCGCACCCAGGTGGTGGTGGTGCCGACCTGGAGTGGGGTGGTCTGGGAGCCGACGCCGCCGCCCACCTGGCCGTACCCGTTCTCGCCCCAACACCACAGCGTCCCGTCGGTGCGGACCGCGCAGGTGTGCACGTACCCGGCCGTCACGCCGGCCCACGTCGTCGCGGTGCCCACCTGCGTGGGCGTCGTCCGATACTCCCGGATGCCGAGACCGAGCTGCCCGTCCGAGCTGCTGCCCCAGCACCACAGGGTCCGGTCGGTGCGCGTGGCGCAGGTGTGCGCGTACCCGGTCGCGACGCTCGCCCAGGTGGTCGCCGTGCCGACCTGCACCGGGGCGGTCGCCAGAAAGGGAGTCGGACCGGTGCCGAGCTGACCGTGGCGGTTCTCGCCCCAGCACCACAGGGTGCCGGTGGTCTGGACGGCGCAGGTGTGATTGGCGGCGGCACTGACTCCGGCCCAGGTGGTCCCGTCGCCGACCCGGACGGGGCTGTTCCGTTTCGTGGTCGTTCCGTCGCCGAGTTGCCCGTTGTGGTTGCTGCCCCAGCACCACAGCGTTCCCTCCGTGCGGACCGCGCAGGTGGTGTTGATGCTGGCGTCGACGCTCACCCAGGTGGTGGCGTCGCCGATACGGACCGGGGTGGTCCGTTCCGTGTTGGTCCCGTCGCCGAGCTGGCCGTAGAAGTTGTTGCCCCAGCACCAGAGCGCTCCTTCGGAGCGGATGGCACAGGTGTGCAGGTCGCCCGCGGCGACCCGGGACACCGTCGCGGCAGCGGCAACTGAGGCGTTCGGTGTGCCCCGGTCGGCGGAGCTGACGCCCGCCGTCGCCGCACCCGCCGTCAACCCGACGGCCAGCACGGTGATCCCGACGGAGGCCGCTGCCGCGACGGCGGCCCCGGCCGCCCGCCGCCAACGCATCCGCAGCCGCCCCTCCCGATGGTCGTTCATGCGCTGTCTCCCTACACATCGTCGGTCTCGTCCGTGGAGGCGGCGCTGCCCCGATGGGTCACCAGCGACCCATCACTTCATATCGACGAAACCCTACATTGACGAGTGTCAGTACCTTGCTCTCGGGTCCACCCCGGCGGGGACCTGTGTCGAAGCCGGTTGCCGCCAACCGTCGAGGGCCGGCACGGTCGAGCGTCACGATCGGCCGACCAATGAGACGGGGAAGGAGAAGCGGCAGCGGTGAAGGGGGCGGCGAACTGCGGCGGGCGACCGAAGGCCGCGCCCCCCGTCCGTCCGTCCGTCCGTCCACACGCCCGTCACCGGACCAGTGGCGACGGCCACTCATCGGCTCTGCGGACCGTACGGCCCATCCCGGGATCGAACGGGGATCAAATGATCAAGGGCTCGTCCACCACTGCTCGGTGAACAAGCCCTTGACCTGCTACTTAAGGGTGGAGCCGAGGGGACTCGAACCCCTGACCCCCACACTGCCAGTAAGGTAACGATCCTGTCACGCCATCCCGGCCAATGTCAGCACATGCGCTGAACAGGCAATATTTAGATCCGCAGATCACGTCTGATGCCATCGAGTATCGGCCGATGATGGCTACTTGATCTTGAGGTGTGAGCATGCGCGTGAGCACAGAAAATGTGGGAGGCCGGATGCCACCCCGTCCGCTCCCGCGTCGCCCACAAGCCAGCCCGCCACAGCCATCGACAACTAGCAGATGAATATCGATCTTGATCACAGGCGTGCTCACAAGGCTTGCCGGCGGGCAGACCGGCGGGCGGGTCAGCCGGTTGCGCGTCCGCCATTCCGGGTCGGTGCCGCGGCCACGGCGTCCGCGCTGGGTGAGGGTGCGGCGTTCGCATGAGCCATCAGCGGGCCTGTCCAAGAAGTCGGGCGAATGGGGTGGCAGGAGTGTTATCCCTGGCCATTACCGCGACGCCGGCTCCTGCAAGGTGGGCAACCGCAGCCGTGACGATGGCAGTCGCCATGCCGTGGTGCATCAGCGGGACGGCCGCAAGCGCGCCCAAGCCCGAAGCGGTGATCTTCAGGCTGGCTCCAGTGGTGAAGATCTGGGTGCGCAGTCGCTGCGGCGCCTCGGCGTGGCGGATGTGAAGCAGCGAAGCCAGCTGCGGGCCGTCACCGGCACCGACAATGACTGCGGCGACCAGTGTCGCAGCGGGGTTGTTGATCAGCAGCATCGCGATCCCGGTTGCGATCGCAGCCGTGCTGGCTGTCAGGACCGCTGCCGGCCGGCCGAGCCCATCCCGGCGGGCGAGGACAGCGTTCGACACCAGAGCGGCACCCGCCAGGACGGACAAGATGAGCGACCCCGCGGCCGGTGACCCGAACCTTGCCGCGCCGATACTCGGGACCATGACCGCGAAGATCCCGAAGCCGAAGAACGCTATGCACGACGACGTGGTCGCCCACCGAAGACGGGGCTGGCGCACGATCGCCAGCATTCCCGACCGCAGGTCACTCAACGGGTGCGGACGACTCGTCCGCGCGTCGACAGCCGCCACCGCGTCGGACGGGGTGGGGCCGGGGTGGGCCCAAGGAGCACACATGCTGCCGATCGCGAGCAGGGCGACGGTGAGGGCCAGCGGTGCAGCCCTGCCGCCAACCGCGTACGCGACACCCGCCAGAGCGGGGCCGACCAGCCCGGCGACGCTGTACGAGCTGGCGTCGAACACGACCAGTCGGCGGGCCTTCTGCGGGTCCGAAGACGTCAGGCTTGCCGACCAACCACCTGCCACGGCGGGCCCGAAGAGTCCGGTCGCTACTGCCAGGACCATCGTCAGGTGGTCCTGGCCCGCGTGCATGCTCGCCCCGATAGCCACCAGGCCGAGGGTGAACGCCACCAGCGACAACGTGAGCGGTGCAGCGGAGCGACCACGGTCGATCCACACCCCCAGCAACGGGCCGCCGACGGCCGCCGCTACGGCGAGCAGGCCGAAGACCGCTGCCCCCTCGCCGCGGGACGATTCCGCGAACGCGAACAACAGAACGGCTGTCCCGGCCATCTCGTTGCCAACCCTGGACGCCAACGCCCCGGTAGAAGGCACCGTCCACACAATGTAACGGTTTGCCACACGTAATACGTTACGATCAACGCATGTCGCGATTCAAGGCAGGTGCCGTGCATGCAGTCCAGCGATGCGCGGACGTGATCAATGCGGCCAGCCGGGACGACGGCGCGCTGACTGAAGCGCTACACGCTTCCGGGGAAGACCTCACGGACCTGACCACCGAACAGGCACGCCACCTTCGCGACTCCGCGACGGCGTTGCGCGCCATCGCCGCGGCCGGTTCCCTCACCGAGGCGTGCGAGTTGCTGAACACCGTGCTCGCGGGATGCCGCGCGCCACGCCTCACCGCACACGAGGACACCACGCCGTGGCACCTACACATCGACAGCGACGACGACGCCGAATGGGGCGAGTGGTTCCTTGCCTCCTCAGCCATGGCCCTCGCCATCACGATCACCGAGACCCAGCAGCCACCACTCGGCATCTGCCAGGGCACCGACTGCGACAACGTCTTCACCACACACAGTCCCGGACGAACGCGACGCTACTGCTCGCCTACCTGCTCCACCCGAGCGCGCGTAGCCGCTCACCGATCCCGTCTCTGACGCGCGCACCCTCAACCAACGTGCCCAGTCAGTACATCTAGACACTCCGATGAGCTGCGAGCTCCCTATATCCGGGCCGCCGTCAGCCGCGAACCCCACTCAACTTCGAAGAGCCGCAAAAGCTCAGCCGATCACCGGTTTAGGGTGGTGCAAATGAGCGGCAGCTACGATCCCGAACCGGCCCAACATAGGGTCCACGAGTTGGCAGCCGTGTCGGATGCCGAGTTAGCCGCCGATATTCGGGCCGCATACGCATCGAGTTCTGTCTCCAGTTCGTGATCACATTGGCGCTCCGGCTGGCCGAGGCGGACTCTCACCTCGCGCCGTCAGCCTGGCTCACGGACCGAAATTGGACACGGCGCGGGCGCGGATGACGAGCCCTTGTCGCTGGAGCGCCGCCGGTTATCCGGTTGTCGTCGGGCGCAGAATGGTTGCATGAGCGTCAAGATCGGGGCGCTGTGGTGGCGGTCAACCGTCCGCCGCAGCATCGGTGTAGAGGAGGCGATGCGGGGATGACCACCGCAGAGCAGAGTCCTCCCTCTCGTTTCCTGCCCGAATCGGCGGCGGCCGTTCGCGACATGGTGAAGAAGGAGCACTACCGCAGCGAGGCCATGCCCGTGACGGTCCCCGACGAACGCGGACGGTTCGCGCCGGCGCTGCTGCCCGAGGTCTTCCCGGTCGTCGTGGATGCGAACGCTCTCCGGGATGACCTGCTGCGAGTCGCTGCCGGTAAGCCCCGCACGTTGATGTTGAACGCCGCCGACGGCGGCGTGCTCCGTCTCTTCTGCGCGCCGCACGTCCTGGACGAGGTCGAACGGCACCTGGTGAAGTGGTCGGCGCAGAGGAGCCTTGATCCCGGTGTCGTCCGAGCGGCGTGGCAGGACAGCATCGCGCCCCTTCTTCGGTGCGTGGAGGTACCTGCCGGGCTGACGACCGTGGCCGAGCAGCAGCGTCTCGACTACCTCAACCAGCCGCCCACCGTCAGCAGGTACTGTGATCCCGACGACGTCCCCACCGCAACCCTGGCGATCCTGTTGAACGCCGCACTGCTGAGTAAGGACCGAGCACCGCTGCGGGCGGTCTACGGGCATCCGTATGACCACGTCGCCCACGCTCAGTGGCAGAGCGAGCTGAGTGCCGTCGGCGATCTCGGCCCGCTCGGACGGTTCGTCCACACACTTGAATCACTTCTCGGCCTGGTCGGCTCCGGCGTCTTCCATGGGATCGCCGCTGCTGCTCGCCGGGTGCCGTGGCCGTGGCTGGTGGTCGGCACGCTGACTACCGCCGGTGCGGTCCTTTACCTCGTCGCCCCCGAGACCAGGACCAAGGTACAGGCCGCGTTAGGTACCGGGCTGTCGTCCGCCGCTGTCACCGTTGCAGAGGTCTTGACGCAACGTGATGCCGCACGGAGGCAGTTCGAGACACTCCAACCAGTTCAGCCCGACAGCGACGAGATCACCAGGCACCGCGGTCCTTCGGCTGCCCTGGCGAGGGCGTGCCTTTACCGTTTGGCACGCAGCCCACACAGTGATCAGAGCGCACGAGGTCTTACCGCACTACTACGGCACACGGACGATGTCACCGCCAGCGAGGCGAAGGTGCGTGCCACGCTGCGTGCCCTCGACGCCTTCGCCGAGCCGTACCGCGGCCGTTTCCAAATCGGGCAGCCGGCTCGGCTGCATCTTGGCTGATGAGGCTCATCAAGGTCGTCGTTCTCAGCATCGGCCAGCTTTTACTCCCCGCCGCCTGGCTCCCGTGCGCCCGTCCGGCGAAGTGGTCCGTGAGCGCCAAGGAAATCGATCATTACCTGCACCGCGTCGCCGGCTTCCCAGTGGCCTGGTGCCGCACCACGATGCGCGGCGTCGTTGCGAAGGTTGTTAAGCCAGCGCAGCCGATCGACCGGGACAGCGAGCTGAAGGCCAGAGTGCTCGGCGATCGAGATGTAGTCGCCGAGAGCTGTCCGCCCGCCGATACGTCCTCGCTGCCTTTCGGGCAGTTCGTCGGCGCGGCTACGGACGAGGCGGCCGAGGGCAATCTCAAGGGCCGTGGCTGCGTCGATGATCGCACGCCGGTTAGCGTGTCGCCTGTGCGCGGCCCGTGAATCACGGCTGAGCACCTCTTCGAGTGGCGGTTCCCTGCCGTCACGGACAAGCCCGAGGATGAAAGCCCACTCCTGCCCGGAAAGGGGACGGACGCGAGGTGTAGTGATCTTGAAGCCTAACGCGTCGTCGTGAGGAGGCTCGATAAAAGTGAGTCCTGTACCAACTAACTCTGCGTCGTAGACACGGTGATTGGGGTCGAGGTCTTGGCCGGTCACGATCTCAGCCCAGGTGCGCAGGTCATCGAACCACGTGTTGATGTATTGGGCGAGCTGATGCTCGGGCGTGAACCACGGCTTGTGGTCGTAGCTTGGGCCTTCGACGTCGGTCACGACCACCCGATGCAAGGCGGTGGCTGGCCGAAGCGACTCGGGTACCTGAGCGGCGTACTCCTGCGTCCACACCACCTGCTCGCCGACCGACTCGGTACGCGACTCGACGCCGAGCACAGGAGGAGGTCCGCCAGAAGGTGGCCGGTCAACGGGCATCACGACGTTGAACCGGAGCTTGTCGTAGCCGGTAGGGTAGGTCGCATCGAGCGCGTCGCACATCACCCAGATGTGCATCGGCAACTCAAAGATCGCTTTTACCTCCATGTTCGCCCCTTCACAACACACCTTCCGTTCGACCTCGTTGGCACGCGATGCCTTACCGTAGATACTCGACTTAGGGTCGGCGAATAGCCGCACATGGGCCCGCCGAGGTATCGGCCGGGCTCCGCAGCCCTCGCCAGGCAACGTCATGGACTTGAATCGTCGCAGGCCAAGTGGCCGGGTTACCGAACGCTGTTCGGACTCGATGCAGTGTTACTTACCTTGCAGCGGACCAGTCACAGTAGATCATGGAATCATCAGGAGGCAGAGCGCTGCGATGGTGCTACCAGCAACGATGTCTCGTTTGGCGATGAGTTGCGGAACGTCAGCTAGGGGCACCCACGCGACCTTCTGACTCTCGTGTTGATCTTTAGGGCAGCCGATGTATTCGGCGTCTTTAGCGGTGTAGATGTGATGTTCGCTGGTCAAGAGGCCGGGCGAGGGTTGCGTGTAGAGCAGTGGGATGATGGGGGCTTGGGCTCGCCAGCCGGTCTCTTCTTCGGCCTCCCGGGCAGCCGCGATGGCCGGGTCTTCGCCGTTGCGGATGCTTCCTTGGGGGATTTCCCAGCCCCAGGTGTCTGTGATGAATCGGTGTCGCCAGATCAGGAGGACTCGGGCGTCAGTGATGATGGCGAGTCCGGCGCCGGGGGCAGCGGTGCGGATGATGCGGTGGTCGAGGTGGCGGCCGTCGGGTAGTTCGACGTCTGCGCTGGCAACGTGGACCCATTGATCGCGGTAGAGGGTTCGTTCGGAGTTGACTTTCCAGCGCATCAGGTTCCTGTCGGGTCGGTGTCGGTATGGTGGTGGGCTCGTTCGAGGAACGCGGCGACGGTGGGTTGGGTTGCGTGGGGTTGGAGTGCGGCGGTGACCTGGCGGATGCGGTCCGCGAGCCGGCCGGATTCCATGCCCGTGAGCCTGTCGAGCATGTGGTGGGCGGTGGTGATGGCATGGTCGAGGTCGCCTCGGGCGGTGAGGATGAGGGCGAGGCCGGCATGGCGGTGCACCTGTCCGCGGAGATGGGTGGTGTCGGCGGTGCGGACGGATTCGGTGGCGTAGGTGTGAGCGGCGGTAAGGTCTCCGAGGCGACGTAGGGCTTCGGCGACCTGGGTTTCGACGAGGCCGGGTTGGACGTAGGACACCTCGGCGGGTCCGGTGCCGGGGTCGAGGCGTGCGGCGAGTGTTTCGGCCTGTCGGAGGTGGGGGTGGCTGCCGGCCTTGTCGCCCATTCGGGCGTATGCCTTGCCGGCGAGTGCGTGGAGGTCGGCGGCCAGGGCGGGGGAGATCACGTGACCGGCGGCGCGCAGGGCTGCTTGGCTGTACTGCACGACGAGGCGGTATTCGTCGAGGTGCAGCATCTGGTTGGCCATGACCGCGATGACGTAGGCGCCGAGTGGACGGTCGCCGGAGGCGTTGGCCAGGCGTAGTGCGGTGAGCAGATGGCGTTGGGCGAGGGGTTGGCGGTTGGCGTCGTAGGCGCAGACTCCAGCGAGAGCGGCCAGCCCTGCGACGGCCTGGAACAGGTCACGGCCCCGACGATTGTCGTATGCGGCGCGCAGCAGTGGGGTGGCGTGGCTGGTCAGGGTGGCCACGATGCGCGCTCTGACGGGGATGCCGCCGACCCGTCGATACATCTCCTGATACTGGACTCGGGAGTGTCTCAGGCGAGCCACATCGGTGGCGTCAACGCGGCGCTGGCTGGGATGATTTTGGTCGTCGTCGAATGGGTGTTCCCAGTCCCACAGCGCCGCTATGGCCTGCGCGCCGGTCAGGACGGTGGTGGGATGCTGGCCTTTCTGATCCCCCCGCCATTGCGCAACGGCACGGTCGATCAGGTGCGGCAGGGTCGAGGTGTACTGGCCAGTTGGTTTACGGGTCATGCCGATGTCGGCCGGTGTAAGGCTCATGCCCAGTCGGTCGCCGAGGATCCGGCAGATCAGCAGCGGCACCGGCTCGCGGGGAATCGCGTGGTCGCGGATCCACCGGGCGACGGACGCGTGGTCGTAGCGCAAGGCACTGTCGAGGCTGGTCAACCGGCGGGCCAGACCGGCGTGAGACAGGCCAGCGCGGTCGAGGAGAGCATCGAGCAGGATGTTCGCCTCTGCCATTCGCTCAGCCTAGAGTCCGGCACCGCCTGAAGCGACGGGGAAGTCGTACTCACACCCTGTGTGAATGTGCCACATCGACGGTCCACAACACACCCTTCCGGGAAATCGACAGCGACCCATACCGTCGATACAACCCGGCGCGGCGGTCGACACGAAGGTTCGCTCGACGGCCGCGCCGGTGCATTCTCCGGAAAGTGAAGAGGCGGTAATGCCGTCGGCATCAGGACCCGCGCCGATGACTCCCCGCGAGAGATCCACGCTGTCCTACAAGCTCCGATTGGAGAGCCATGCCTCAGAGAGAAACAGTGCCGGGGATGGGGGATCTTTCGTTCGTCTGGCTGGAGATCACCGGCAGGTGCCAGTTGAACTGCTGGCATTGCTACGCCGATAGCGGCCCGGCCGGTGGGCACGGCTCGATGACATCCCAGGACTGGCGGCGAGTGATTGACCAGTCGGCAGAGCTGGGTGTCAGAATGGTGCAGTTTATCGGTGGAGAGCCAACGCTGCATCCCCACCTCCCGGATCTACTCGGGCACGCTCTTTCAGTCGGCATGCAAGTGGAAGTGTTCTCCAACCTGGTGCACGTCACGACGGCTTTGTGGGAGCTGTTCGATCAGCCCGGGGTGCGGCTGGCCTGTTCGTATTACTCGGACCAGGTCGGGCAGCATGCTGCGATCACGCGCAGGGCGGGCTCGTACGCCCGCACGAGGGCCAACATCGGTGAGGCGGTACGCCGGTCCATTCCGCTGCGGGTCGGCGTGATCGACATGGGCGGCGGTCAGCGCGCGGACGAGGCGGTGACCGAGTTGCGGGACTTGGGCGTGGCCACGGTAAGTCTGGACCGGCTCCGGCACGTCGGCCGTGGGGTCCGCGGCGGCGCCGAAGGTGTGGAGCAGTTGTGCGGCAACTGCGCCTCGGGGGTGCTGGCGGTCGGAGCCGACGGCGTGGTCTGGCCGTGTGTGTTCTCCCGCTGGCTGCCGGTCGGGAACGTACGTGAGGCTGACCTTGCCGCGATCCTGGCTGGCCGGCGTACGCAGCAGGTGCGGGCCGAGCTGGAGGCGGTTTTCAGCAAGCAGCCGTGCGCGCCGCGTTGTGCGCCAGCGCGGTGTCAGCCAACCTGCGCGCCGTCGTGTAGCCCGTCGTGTAGCCCGTGTGCGCCGTCAAAGCGATGCTGGCCGTACTACCGCTGAGATCCATTCGGATGCGCTGGCTGGTGTGGTGGATTCGCCGTGACCGGTCTGGTGGGGTGATGCTGGCCAGGTGAAGCACACAGGGTGGCTGCCATGCGAGGACCATTGGCCAGACGACGACGCGGATGACCACCGTCTACGGCTCGCGGGAGTGCTGCGCAGGGCCGCCGTCGAGCTGCGGGTTGACCTGATCGGTGAGCCCCGATTCGGGTGGCGTGACCGGTCGGTCGGAACGCGAGTCGATGACGCCGGTCGCGATGGATGGCTACGACTGGTGAGCGAACCCGTTGACGGGGATCTCGGGGTGTTCTGGGACGGCAACGCCACCGCCTCGCAGCAGTTGTCCGGCCTGCGGGTTCCCCGGGTGTGGCGCGACTGGGAAACCGCGGAGCGCGACCTGCGGTTCCGCGCAGAGTTGATGAGTTACCTCAACGAGCCGACGTGCAGTCCGAGCGCAGCGCTGAGCGCCGTACCGACGCTGAGTGAAACGTGGTGGATGCGTCTGGCCGGGGCTCTGTCCTACCTATCCGAGATCAGCACCGACCGGATTGCGGTGGATATCGAGCGGTTCACGTCCCGGATCGAGATCTGGGACGGAGCCATACCCGTGTCGGTGCAGCGGTGGGTGCCTGCGCACGCGGACCTGCACTGGGCACAGGTGACCACCCCTGGCTGTTGGATAATGGACTGGGAGGGGTGGGGTGTGGCCCCGGCTGGATTCGACGCGGCCAGTCTGTACCTTCACAGCCTGGCAGTCCCACCGGTCGCCGAGCTGGTGCGCACCCGTTACGCCCATGAGTTGGGTGCTCATGACGGCATGCTCAGCCAGCTCTACATCGCCAGCCGGATGCTCGACCGTGGGGACCTTGACGACCATCCCGCCGAGATCGCGGTACTCGCGCACGCCGGCACCCTGTTACGAGCTTTGGGTGCCGACCCTGGCTCGTACCAGCATCTAATTCGCCTGGTCAAGCGTGCCAATCGGTGACTGCCAAACCGGTGGCATGGAGGCAGTGGCCGCCCCGCTGCGCACGTGGTCACCGGTCCGCGAGCAGGTGGTGCAGGAAGCGTCCCGGATCGGCTAGGAACGCCCGTGTCAGGGTGACCGGTTCGGCGTGGTCGTAGTCGACCGGTCTGATGGTGCCGTCGCGTTCGATGTGCAGGATCGTCGCGTCGGGGCAGGCGAGCAGGATCGGTGAGTGGGTGGCGATGAGGAACTGACAGCCGTCGGCGACCAGATCGGCGATCCGCAGCAGCAGCGCCAGGCAGCCGTGTACGGACAGGGCCGCCTCCGGCTCGTCGAGCAGGTACAGGCCCTGCGCACCGAACCGGTGGTTGACCAGGTCCAGGAACGACTCGCCGTGCGAGCGGTGGTGTGGGGAGACGCCGCCGTAGGCCCCCAGCAGAGGTGGAGAGTGCGGGTCGGCGTCGAGACGTTCGATCTCGGTGGCGACGTTGTAGTACGACTCGGCGCGCAGGAAGAACCCGGTGCGGGGTGTGCGTCCGGCGACGCGTCGCAGCACCAGATGCTCACCGAGCGGGGACTCGGTGGCGCGGGTGGCGAACCGGAAGGAGGTACTGCCGCCCTCCGGGTTGAATCCGGCGGCGACCGCGACCGCCTCGACCAGAGTCGACTTGCCGGTGCCGTTGTCACCGGTCAGCAGGGTCACCGGGGTGGTGAACTCGACGCCCGGATCGGCAAGCGCGCCCACGGCCGCCATGGTGTACGGCCACCGGCCACGATCCGCCGACGCGAACACCCCGGACGGCACGTAGGCGCCCCGCACGAACACCGCCGCTCCCCTCCCCTGTCGGACCAGCCGTCGGAGCAGCCCACACGCCCGGCACCCTGCGGGAGCAGGTCGCCGGTTTCCACGCGATCAGGCCGTCGCCACGCTACCCGGAACACCGCGGTGATGCCGCCGGCATCACCGGCTGTCTGTGCGGCAGGTCGTCGGGTCGCGGGATGCCGGGTCAGATGATGGAGCTGGGGCGGTCGCGGAGCCGGACGTCTTCTCTGTTCTGTAGGTAACTCTGGTGGGAGACCTCGACGAGGGTCGCGGTCTGGTGGAACTGCGGGAGGGTGGTCGAGCCGCAACTGATCATCGTTGAGGTAATTTTGGTGAGGGTGACGGAGACGTTGTCGTAGAGGCTGCCCGCGTAGGGGACGTATCCGTCGACGCCTTCTTCGAAGACGAGGGCTTTGCCTTGTCCGTAGCGGGCGGCGTTGCGGGCGCGTTGGCTGCCTTCGCCCCAGTACTCCTTGAAGAGTTGGCCGTCGACTTTGACGAGGGGGGCGGGGCTTTCGTCGTATCGGGCGAAGTAGCGTCCGAGCATGAGGAAGTCAGCGCCGAAGGCCAGGGCGATGGCCATGTGGGAGTCGTGGAGGACACCCCCGTCGGAACAGAGGGGGACGTACTGGCCGGTTTCGCGGGCGTAGGCGTCGCGTTCACGGACGACGTCGGCGAGGGCGGATGCCTGTCCGCGGCCGATGCCTTTCTGGTCGCGGGTGATGCAGATCGAGCCGCCGCCGATGCCGACCTTGACGAAGTCGGCGCCGGCCTCGGCGAGGTAGCGGAAGCCGCGCCCGTCGACGACGTTGCCGGCCCCGATGCGGACGGTGTCGCCGTATTGCTCGCGGACGAAGTGGAGCACGTTGCTCTGCCAGGTGGAGTAGCCGTCGCTGGAGTCGAGGCAGAGGATGTCTGCTCCGGCGTCGACCAGGGCGGGGATCCGCTCGCGGTAGTCGTGGGTGTTGACGCCGGTGCCGACCATGAACCGCTTGTTGTTGTCGATGCTTTCCCGGCGGAACTGCTTGTGGAGTTCGTAGTCCCTGCGGAGCACGATCGAGGCGAGGCGTCCGTCCTCGTCGACGATCGGGAGGACGTCTTGGCGGGCGTCCCAGATGAGGGTGTTCGCGTCGGACAGTGAGATGCCGGTGGGTGCGGTGGCGAGTCCTGCCGCCGGACGCATGCGGGATTCGACGGTGTCGTCGAGGTGGTGGCGGTGGACGTTGAAGTCGCTGGTGGAGATCAGACCGAGGAAGACGCCGCTGGGGTTTCCGTCGTCGGTCACGACGGCGACATCTCGTTCTGCGGCAGCGAGGAGGTCACCCACCTCGCCGAGGGTGGCGGAAGGTTTGATGTTGATGTCGCTGTGCCGGAATCCGGCCTTGTGCCTTTTCACTGCGGCCACCATGTCGGCCTGCGCGGCGATCGGCTGGTTCTGGTGGATGAACGCCAGCCCGCCGCACTGGGCCAGGGCGATGGCGAGTCTGGGTGAGGAGACGGCTCCCATGATCGCGCTGACCAGCGGGACGGCGACGCGCAGTGCTGAGGGCTCCCCTACCCGGTGACGCACCAGCGGGGTGGACAGGTCTACCCGGTCCGGGGTGCACCGCTCGTCGGTGAGGTTGGGCAGGAGCAGGTACTCGCCGAAGGTGCGGGAGATCTCGGGCAGGATCCGCACTGTGTTACTCCTTGAAGATCAAATGCTGCGCTGCGTGCGCGATCGGAAAAAGCTATCAGGCCAGAACGGGTGGCTGATAATTCGCATTTCGTGACACGCCTGCGAGCGGGCGGTTGCCGTCACTGGTCACCGGTCGACGGTCTCGTCGTGGGGGTGTTGGTGCAGGAGCGTGGTGATCTGTTCGAGTGCGGGTCCGGTGAGCATGCTTTCGTGGTCGCCTTCGACCGTGGTCACTTGTGTGTCGCGGCTTCGTGCCTGCCAGGTCTGCGTCGCGTTTTCGGTGCCGGCGGTGATGGTGGTCGGGAGGACCAGGCGCAGCCGTGCGGCGTGACCGGCCGGCTGCCAGGCGGACAGGGCGGCGTGGCAGGCGAGTCGGAGGCGCATCTGGTGTAGGAGGGAGTCGTGCTGGCTGCGCCAGGCCGGTGTGTGGGCGGCGTGTGGGGCGAAGATCGCCACGAGGGCGTCGGCCCGGTCCGGGATCGTCAGGGTTTTCGTGGTGTCCAGGGCGTCGGTGATGGCGTGTCGGGGCTGGGGCGGCCAGCCGTGGCTGGTGAGGGCGTACTGCGTGTGGATGACGAGGGCTTCGTCGGCGTCGCGGGGTTGCTCGGCGGGGGGCGGGTCGAGCAGGAGCAGATTCTCGATGCGGTGGTGGTCGCCGTCGTGCTGTGCCTGCTGGGTCATCTCGTAGGCGATGACCGCGCCGAGGCACCATCCGGCCAGGCTGTATGGGCCCTCGGGTGTGACGGCGCGGAGGCGGTCCAGGTAGGTGTGGGCGATGGCGGGCACGGTGTGCGCGTCGGTGGAGCCGTCGTGGGGCAGGCCGTAGCAGTCCCAGCCGGGGCCCAGGGCCGCGGCGATACCCGTGTACCAGTCGATCTTGCCGCCGACGGGGTGGATGAAGAACAGGGTGCGTGCGTCCGGCCGCACGGGGCCGGGGGTGAGGGCGATGAGTCGGGCGGCTGCCTCGATCTCGCTGGTGAAGCGGTCGGCCAGGTTCTCGGCGGCGTCCGGGGTGAGCAGGGTCTGGTCGATGAGGAATCGGCAGGACAGGATGCCGTCCGGGTCGGCGGCCACGGTGAGGTCGATCGGGGTGGGTAGGACGTTGCTCGCGGCGATGGCGGCCCCGGCCGGGCCGAGAGCCGGGCGCAGGATCCGGTCCGCTGCGGCGGGTGGCTGGTGGCCGAGGTAGTTGACGGTGATCTGCGGGGTGGGGATGGCGGCCAGGTGGCGTCCGAGTGGGGACTCGGGGTGCAGGTGGCGGGCGTGGCCGAACCCGGCTCCGCCGTCGGGGACCGCCGCGAGTTGCCGCTGAAAGTCGGCGGCGACCTCGATCAGCCGTCCCGGGCGCGTGTCGGTGGCCGTGAGCAGGGCCGGGTAGAGGGTGGTCAGCCACCCGACGACACCCTCAAAACCGGCGGTTCCGTGGTGGGTGCGGCCGTGGCCTTCGAGCAAGACGTACAGGTCGGGGCTGTCGGTCAAGGGTGCCAGCGCGCGCCGGAGTGCGGCCAGCAGGATGGCCTGAGCGCCGACGCCGTGCAGCCGATGGGCATCGCGGCGCAGGTACCTGCCAGCGTGGCTCGACAGGCGTCGCTGGACCCGGATCCGAGTGCTGATCGGAGTTGGGGGGCCACCCGAGCCGGGACCGGTGAGGACGGGTTTCGCGGCGGCGGCCAACTCCTGCCAGTGGCGGTCCAGTGCCTGGCCGGCAGCGGGCGGGGTCGTGGCGGTGGGCAGGCCGGGTGCGGTGCCCGTGGGCAGGGGGTGGCCGGTACGCAGGAGGCGGTAGGCCCGTTCGATGTCGTCGATGACGATCTGCCAGGACACCGCGTCGATGATCAGGTGGTGGGCGATCAGGTACAGCCACCGTGCGGGGCTGTCGGTGTCCCGCACGATCGTGACCAAAGCCAGGCGCCCGGTGATGCCCAGCCGGTGGTGCAGCCCTTTCAGGGCGGTGTCCAGCCGTGCGGACGTCGGGCGGTCGCCGGCCGGCGGCAGGGTGTGCTCGTGGATGAGGTCGCCGGGTGCGGCGTCGTCCAGGACGGCGCGCCATCCGTTCTCGTCGCGGGTGAAGCGGGTGCGGAAGGCGTCATGCCGGTGCAGGGCCCAGGTCACGGCGGTGTGCAGGGTCGACAGGTCGCAGGTGTCGGTGAGGGTGAACAGTCGTGCCTGGTGGAAGTGGTCTGGGTCATCGAAGTTCTGGGCGAAGAACCACGCCTGGATGGGGGTCAGTGCGAGGGGCGTGCCGCCGGCGCGCCGCGTGGTGGCGGCGGTGTCCTCGTCGGGGGTGGTGAGCGAGCGGTCCAGGGCACGGACGGTCGGCGCGGCCACGAGCTGTGCGACGGTCACCTCGACGCCGAGGTCACGGGCGCGGGCTGCTGCCTGGATCGCCTGCAAGGAGTCGCCGCCGCAGGCGAAGAAGTCGTCGTCGAGGCCGAGTTCGGGTCGTTGGAGCTGCTCACGCCAGACCCGCAGCAGTCGGTGCTGCCGGTCGCTGGCCGCTACGGCGGTCAGCTGCGGCGTCTGGGTCGAGGTCGGGGCGGTGAGTGTGCTCAGGCGTTCCGGCTGGAGTTTCCCGGACGCGGTGCGGGGAAGCGCGTCGACGACGACGTATCCGGCCGGGGTCATGTAGGCGGGCAGGCGCTGCGCGGTCCAGGTGCGCAGCAGGTCCGGCGATGCCGTGTCGGGGTAGTCGGTGGCGACGACGGCGATCAGGTGTCGGGCCTCGTCGCGGCCGTGGATGGTGACGGTGGCGTCGGTGACGGCGGGGTGCTGGCGCAGGCAGGCGGTGATCTCGCCGAGTTCGATGCGGTACCCGCGGATCTTCACCTGGTCGTCGAGGCGTCCGAGGATCTCGTACTGGCCGGCGTGCAGGCGTGCCCGGTCACCGGTGCGGTAGAGCCGCGTCCCGGCCAGCGGGCCTCGGTGCGGGGTCACGAATCTCTGTCCGGTGAGGTCGGGTCGGCGGTGGTAGCCGGCCGCGACACCGGCGCCGCCGATGCACAGCTCGCCGGCGGCCCCCACGGGCAGGACGTCGCCGTCGGCACTGAGCACGAACATGCGGTTGTTGGTCAGCGGCAGGCCCACGCCCACCCGCGTTGCCCCGCCGGGCGAAGGCGGGTGCAGTCGGGCGACGGAGCACCAGACGGTGCCTTCGGTGGGGCCGTATTCGTTGTCCAGGGCGACGTCGGGCAGGAGTCGGGCGTGGTCGCGGACGTCGTCGGGTCCGCATGCCTCCCCGCCGATGGCCACGACCCACAGGGACGGCTGCCACCCGTGGGGCATCGTGGCGCGCAGCGCGCGGTAGAACGACGCGGTGACGTTGACGTGGGTGACCTGGTGCCGGTCGATCAGGGCGCGGATCTGCTCGGGATCCTTCGCCTGCGCGGCGGTTGCCGGCAGGACGATCGTGCCGCCGGTCCACAGCGTCCACATCATCATGTGCGGTGCGACGTCGAAGATCACCGGCAGAGTGATCAGGGTCCGCGCGGGCGCCTCCGGGCCGAGGGCCGCAGCCTCGTGATGACGGGTACGGGCGTGCACGGCGGCGCAGGCGTTGCGGTGGGTGGTCACGACGGCTTTCGGGGTGCCGGTGGACCCCGAGGTGTAGACGAGGTAGGCGCGGTCGTCGGGACCGGCGTGGGTCGCGGCCGGTGTGGTGCTGGCGCTGGTAGGGGTGGGGCCGTGCGGTGGGTCGTCGGCGTAGATCAGGGCCACGCCGGTGGGCGGCCAACCAGGGTCGCCTGCGGCGCGGTGGGTGGTGACGAGCACGCGGGCGTCGGCGTCGGCGAGCATCAGCCTGGTGCGGGCGGCCGGTTGGGTCGGGTCCAGGCAGACGTACGCGGCTCCCCGACGCAGGATGGCCAGGATCGTCGTGATCAGTTCCACGCCCGGCGGGCAGGCCACCGCCACGATGTCACCGGACCGGACTCCGAGGGCGGTGAGGTGGTGCTGGAGCACGTCTGCGCGCCGGTCGAGGTCCCGGTACGTCCAGCGGCTGTCGGCCTGTTCGAGCGCGACGGCGTGCGGGTGGGCGGCGGCGGCCGAGTCGAAGCCCGCGTGCAGCGTGTCGAACGGGACGGCCTCGTGCCGGCCGGTGCCCAGGGCCAGAATTCGGGCGGTCTCCGACTCACCGAGCAGGTCGAGGTCACGGATCGCCCTGTCGGGTGTGCGCGGCAGGGTGTGCAGGATCCGCTGATAGCCGGTCAGGAGTTCCGCGGCGGTGTCCGGGTCGAACAGGTCGGCGTCGAACTCCCACAGGATGCTCATCCCGGGCTGGTGCTCTGCCGTGCCGGGGGTCGGCGGGTCGGGAACGCACACGACGTTGAGGTCTGCCTTCGCGGTTTGGTTGTGCTCGATGACCAGTTCCCCGCGCAGTGGCCCGACCCGGAAGTCTGGTCGGGGGGTGTCGTGGAAGGCGAACATGAGGTGGAACAGGGGGTTTCCGGGGTCGCGGGGCACAGGCAGGTGCGCCAGCAGGTCCAGTAGTGGCAGTTCCTGGTGGTCCTGCGCGCCCAGCAGGGCGGTCATGGTGGTGTGCAGCAGTGCTGCGGTGCTGGTGTCGGGGTCGATGGTCAGGCGCAGTGGCAGCGCGTTGACGAACATGCCCAGCAGGTGCTCGGTGCCGGCCTGCCGCCGGTTGACCAGGGCCGAGCCGATCACCACGTCCTGGGTACGGGTGTGCTGCCACACCTGCACGGCGAACGCGGCCAGGAACACCGCGAACCTGCTCACCCCGTGTGCGGCGGCCAGCACGTCGAGGCGGTGCACAGTCTCGGGTGGGATGTGGGCGACCAGCCGGCCGCCGCGGTAGGTCCGCACGGCCGGACGGGGCCGGTCGGGGGTGAACGTCGCGCCGTCCGGCGGGCACCCGTCGAGCCGGGTGCGCCAGTAGGTGACCTGGTCGGCGTAGTCGGCGCTGCTACGCCATGCCTGGTACCAGGTGGCGTAGTCGCGGTATTGCACGGGCAGCGCGTCGAGTTGCGGGACCTCGCCGTCGAGGATCGCCCGGTAGGCGTCGCGCAGCTCGGTCAGGAACAGTTGCGCGGACCAGCCGTCGTGGGCGAAGTGATGCTCGACCTGGAGCAGTCGCCATGCGTGCGGCCCGAGCCGGAACAGGTGCCAGCGCACCAGCGGCAGCACCGCCACGTCGAACCCGGTGGCGACCGCCGTCTGCATTCGGGCGGCCAGCTCTGCCGCCTGGGCGTCCCCGCCGAGATCGCTGAGGTCGACCAGGTCCACCCGGGCGGCCCACGGCTCGTGTACGACCTGTACCGGCCCGTCGGGACCGTCGTGGAACGTGGTCCGCAGGATCTCGTGGCGGGCGACCACGTGGGACAGGGCTGCCTGGAGGGCATCGAGGTCCACCGGGCCGAACATCCGCAGGGAGAACTGGGTGCTGTACGCCAACGCCTCGGGCGCCATCTGCGTCAGGACCCAGATCTGGCGCTGTTGACCACTGAGCGGCCATCCGCTGCCGTACATCGTCTCGGGCCCACCAGTGTTCGGGCGCAGGGGTGGCCGGCCCGAGGGTGCTCCCTGCCGGATCAGGTCGGCGATCTGGGTAATGGCGGACGCGTCGAACAGGGCGCTGAACGACACGTCCACCCCGTGATCGCGGGTGATCGCGGCGGCCAGCCGGATCAGGGCCAGTGAGCCGGCTCCCAGCGTCGTCAACGGCTGGTCCACCGGCACCGAAGCGACGCCCAGGATGCCGGCCGCCGCCCTGACCAGCGCGTCGTGTAGCGGATCCGTCGGCGCGTCGACCGTGGAGGCAGCGGCGGCGAGGGGCGTGGGGGCGGGCAACCTCGCCTCGTCGATCTTCCCGGCCGCAGTGCGGGGCAGCTCCGGCAGCACCACGTACGCCGACGGGACGAGGTACGCCGGCACCCGATCCCGCAGGTACCGGTCGCAGTCACCCGTCAACTGCTCTTCCCTGTCCGGGCCCGGCACCCCGTCGCGGGGGGACGCCGCGCCGCCGGGCTGCGGTAGCGGCACCAGGTAGGCCACGAGGGTGCTCGACCCACCGTCGGTACCGCGTCGGCCGGTGACGTGGGCCTGCATGATCCGGGGATGGCCCATCAGGACGGTCTCGACGTGGCCCGGCTCGACCCGATGTCCGCCGACCTGGATCTGCCGGTCGGCCCGGCCCAGGAACACGAAGGTCCCGTCAGGGTTGCGTTCGGCGAGGTCTCCGGTCAGGTAGGCCCGCTCCCCCGCCGGCAGGGTAACGAACCGCTGCACGGTCAGTCCGGGATTGTTCAAGTAACCGAGCGCGAGGTTGGCTCCGGTAATGGCCAACTCGCCAGGCCCGGCAGTGGGCTGTCCGTCGGGGTCCAGCAGCAGGTAGGCCGTGTTGCGCCCCGGGAAGCCGATACTCATCGGCGCCGACCGGGCGTCGGGTCCGTCGTAGAGCAGGGCGTAGCTGGAGCAGACGGTGGCCTCGGTGGGGCCGTACTCGTTCACCAGGGACACCGTCGGCAGCACGCGGGCATGCCGGTCGATCAGCACGGGGCTCCAGCGTTCACTGCCGATCCCGACCGCCACCAGGCTGGGCGGCGGCTGGTGGGCGGCGCGGTCCAGGAACACGCCGTACAGCGACGCCGGATAGATCAGGTGCGTGATGTCGTACCGGTGAATCAGGGCCACCGTGGCGGCGACGTCGGCGAGTCCGCGCGAGTCGATGACCAGGGTGCCGCCGGACAGAATCGTCCAGAACAGCACGCCGGTGGTGAGGTCGAACGCCGGAGAGTGCAACAACGGCACCCGTCCCGCCGGCCCGTACCGGTCGACACGAGCGGCCGTGGCGTTCAGCAACGCCTCGTGCGGCACCACCACGCCCTTGGGTCTGCCCGTGGATCCGGAGGTGTAGATCACGTACGCCGGGTCCTGCGCGGCCGGCGCTACGGCAATCGCGGGGTGGACGTCTGACGGGCGATTGGTGATGCCGGCGGCATCACCGTGTGCCGCTGTGGAGGCTTCCAGGGCAGCGAGGGCGGAGCCGGTCAGGTCGGGATAGGTCAGGACCGGGGCCTGAGTCACCCCACGCAGACCGCCGGCACGGTCGCTGCTCGTGACGACCATCGACGGCCCAGACTCGTCGAAGATCTGCCCCAGATAGGTGTCGGGTGCGCCGGGATCGAGCGGCAGATACACCGCACCCGCAGCGACCACACCCAGGACGGTGGCCACGAACTCGGGGGACCGATCGAGCACCACGGCCACGATCGGACGTGCTCCGGCGGTCCGCGTCCCGCTCAAGGAGCGCACCGCCCCGGCGACGGCGTGTGCGTGAGCGGCTACATCGCGGTAGGTCCACGTGCCGGCCGGAGTGATGATCGCCGGGGCGTCCCCGTGGGTCCGGTAAGCCGTCTCCCACGCGGCCGTCAAGGTGGAAGACGTGAGCACTGCCGCAACACGGACGGTCACGACGGGCCTCCTAAGGTCAATGCGCGGACGTCATCGATCCGCGTGCGCAGGCCCGCCAGGGCCTGCGCGTTGAGTCGCGCGCCGACGTGGCGGCCGAACGCCTCCAGACAGGCCAGCCGGTCGGCGGGCGGGGTGTCGGGCTGGTCGAGGAACATCAGGTCGTGAGGGGTGATCGCGCGGACCGCGAACATCGGCACCGGGCACCGCATGACCGGCAGGTCCCGGTTGTGCACGCTGCCGACGGTGCTCGTCGGGTGGAACTCCCCGAGCATCAGCCCGCGCTCGACGCACCACGGCCGCACCATCCGGTGGCCGCCGTCGATGAAACTCGCCGCCTCTCCTGCTGGCAGGTCGGGAAAGAAGCCCAGCAGTGCCGCGGACTGCCGGTGCGCCTCGCCGGCCAGGTCATCGAACAGGTGCGCCAGCAGGCGGGCGGCCTCGACGGCGTGCTCACGCGAGGCGCCGGTGAGGGCGATCGCCACCAGCCACACCGTGTCCCCGCGCATCGCGGGGGCCAACCGGGGACACACCGCGCCAGGTCGCCCCAGGTCGGGATGGGAGCGGATGACGAACTGCTCCAGCCAGTCCAGCCCCTGCCGGTACATCGGGAATCGGTCGACCATCTCGGCGGCACCGGCGGCACTGGTCAGGGAACCAGGCACGACGCGGGCGAAACTACTCGCCATGCTGGGGCGCGGCATCAGCACTGCCCTCACCGGTCGCGGGCCTCAGCAGACTCACCGCTGACCGGCTGGTCCGCGCCCAACGGCGTCCCGGAAACGGCACGCGAGGTGAAACCGTCCGGGCCGACGGGCACGTCACCGATGATCGTCACGCGGTGCAGGACCCGCTCCACGCCGTCGAGGTGGTCGATGTCCGGGGCTGCCAGATGCGCGGTGGACCTGTTGTCCCAGAACGCGACGGATCCCGGCGCCCACCCGAACCGCACCGTGTACTCCGGCCGCGTGACCTGGGCGAACAGCAGGTCCAGCAGCGCGCGACTCTCAGCCGGGGACAACCCGAGAATCCGCGCGGTGCGGGAGGGGTTGACAAACAACGCCCGCTCGCCGGTCTCCGGATGGACTCGGACCACCGGGTGCACCGCGACCGGCGCGTCGGCGCCGATCATGTCCAGGATGCGCCGGTCGATCGGATCCGAGGGGATCATCCGGTAACCGGCGAAGAAGCTGTGCTCGGCCTGAAGGCCGTCGCACAACGTCCGCAGCGGAGCCGACAGTCCCTCGTAGGCCGCCACCAGATTGGTCCACTGGGTATCACCGCCGAACGGTGGAACAGTCTCGGCCCGCAGGATCGACGCCGCGGGCGGGTTCACCACATGCGACATGTCCGTGTGCCAGCCGGTAATACCCGACGCCCACCGCAGGCGATAGTGCGCCTCGTAGTCGACTCCGTGCAACTCCCGGTCGATCTGCGGGGAGATCGTCAGGATCTGCGGATACAAGTCGAGAACACTGCTGCTCTGCGCCCGCGACCGCACGGTCAGCGTCCCGAACCTCTCCCCCAACGCGACGTGCGCGGCATGGTCCAGCTTCTGATCGCGGAAGAACAGCACCTTGTGCGTCAGCAGGGCGTCGCGCAACGCCACGACCAGCGGCTCGTCCAACGCTCCCGCGAGATCGACACCGTCGACCTCCGCGCCGATATGCCCAGCCGTCCGACGCAGGGTCAACAACCCGGCTACGCCCGCCTTCGACATCATCAATTCCCCTGTCCCATAGCTACGCGACGTCCGGATGACAACGCGACGTAGTCCGCGATTGGTGAAGGCGGTCGATGCCGACGGACCTAGTCCGTGCACATCACGCTCGCCCCTCGTCGAGAGCCGGGGCGCCAGGAAGCCACTGTGGTAGCGGCCACGTGTCACAAGCCTCGACCGTCGACGGGCAGCACCGTCGATCCGATAGGTGCTCATCAACTGCTGCGACATCAGCATTGGCCGCCGGCTACCACTGGGGCCAGACATTGAGGTGGGGTGCCAGGTGCGACTGGTGGCGGCACCGAGAAGGTGCCCGACACCTCTTCAGGACAGGACGGCCTGGACAGGACCAGCGCATCTGTGCTACCGAGTCGTCTCTGCCACGATCACTCGACTCGTGGGGCCAGATCGACAAAGCAACCGGACTCTCCGGCGCACGATTCGGCCTCTGACTGTGTCCATTCGGCTCAGCGGGAGAGGCCGTTGCACCGCACCGCCGCGGTCGATGCCTCGGCAACGGGGCCGCTCAGGGTTCATGGGCCGGTAACGGCGATGGCCCTACCTGCTCCCGATCGGGCGTTGTCTCGGGAGGCCACTGATGCTGCGCGGGCACGGAGGTCACGGTCGTGCTGTGACAAACTCCCTGCTGAAATAGCCGTTCCCGAGGAGGCAGCGTGTCATCGTCCCACCAGCCCCCTCAGCCGAGAGTCGACAGCGAACCCTTCGGAGTGCTCAAGCCGCCGATCGCGCTCGACCTCGATGACTGGCCGACCGGTCGCTCGATCAGCGAACGCCTCTATCGCGAAATGCCGGACTTCGGTCAGCTTGTCGATCAGGCACACCTCGCAATGACCGTGGCCAGCCGAAACTTTTACGGCGTTGCGTCAAACAGCGCTTCGCTGGAAGTGTTCAATCAAGCTGTCAACGACTTCAATGACCTGCTCTTTGACCTCTGCGAGGCTCGGGGCCGTCCAGCGACCCGCGCTGCGCGCGCCCTGATCGAACACCTCATAAATCTCAGTGATGTCGTCGCCGACGACAGCCTGGCAGAACGCTATCTCGCGCACGGGGCGCTGACGCCGATGATCGAGGCAGAAGCAGAAGTCGGCATCTGGTTGCTCAAGGGACGGGAGCGCAGGGCTGCGGAGCATCGGCTCAGGTCGCAGGCTCGCCGACACAAGCAGCAGGCCACGGAGGCTGTCGCGAAATACGGCTCCAGCTTTCGCAGATCGTGGGCCGAAAAGAACCTGCGCGACCGGGCACGCCTGCATGGCCATGAAAAGTTCTACCACTACTACCGCCTGTCCTCCCAGATTCTCCACGGAGCATCAGGCGGAGCACGGGAGTCGATGCGGGAGATCGACGGCAGGAACGTGTACCGCTCCGGATTAGCCCTTTCCCTGCTACCGCACGCCTATGTGGAAGGCGTGCGGGCATTCAAACTCATTCTTGAATCCATGGTCGAGGCAACTTTTCCGGTTGAGGCCGAAGAGGCGGTGGAAGCGTGCAACTGCCTGCTCACGGCCTGGCCCCACTACCGGCGGGCAGTTTTAAAGGTTGACAGACAGTTATGGCCCCGAACCGCGCCAGAGGGCCCATTTGCGTTATTGGCGGTCTCTCGATCAGGCAAGCAGCGATGGTACTATCACGATCCGGAACTGAAGATGATTGTCGAGGCCCAGCCACCCGGCTCCGCTGAATTCACAGACGCGCAGCGGAAGGGTGTCGAACGACTGACTGCAAGTATCACCGATGACATGTTTGCGGAAGAAGACCAGTGGATCAGCATCCTCATAGCCGGCGTGACAGTAAATCCACGCCCGGGTGCTCGCCGGATCAAGGAAACAAGCATTCTAATACCCGCCGATTCGGACAGACGCCTTCCCATCCAAATCCCTGTTGACCCGTCTGGACAATTGACGATACTACGTACCTGCGGCGTTCGGTGGCTGCCACCGCAGGCGCCACGCCTTTGACATGCCGCCACGGCTAGCGTACGAGGTTCCAATGGGCTCGCATCAGCCGCCGACAGCTGTGGAGGTAATGCCGAGGCGCATTCGGCCTGGCCGCCCGTGCATGTCCAACCCGCCAGAGGCCGCCTAGCACGGATGCCGGGTGAGCAGCAGTACCGTAGGCCATGACCATGTCCGCCCCGTTGACGGCTTCTCGACCGGACGTGAGGGCGTTCGTAGCAGAGGCCAGCAGCTTTCCCCAGGCCCGAAGCCCTCATCGCAGCGCCGCGCCGGTCGCCACCATTGGTTGTGGGCGAAGCGGTGAACGGACGGATCGACCGGCTTTTGCGCGACTACCCCTTCGGCCCTATCAAGCAGGTCATGACCGACCCCGACTATCCGCCGGAGCAGCCACACTGTGGCCCCGGCGTCTACTTCATGGTGGCGTACCCCGACCGGTTCAGTGACGCGACTCCCGACCGGATCAAGATCGGCAGAGCCACCGACGTTCGTCGCCGCCTCGCTGACCTCCAGGCCGGCAACGCGGGACATCTGCACCTGGCACACGTCATCCACGAACCCGACGCCGACCGACGCCGCGACCTCGAACGTCGCCTGCATGACCGCTTCGCGCACCTACGCGTGAACGGCGAGTGGTTCCACTGGACTGGCGATCTTTACGAGTACGTCAACACCCGTTGCTGCGAGGAGTGCCACCACTAACCAGCCACTCGAACTTCAGGTCAGGTGTACCGCAATAATACCGAAACCATCCTGTCACCGACGCAGCCTCCCACCCTCGCCCTGAGACCAGCTAGGTTCAGATCATCAACGCTCATCGAAGTGAGGGGCACTGCTTGATGCACAGCTTCTTGAGGCGCTTGGGTGTGGTTGCCGCCATGGCGAGCAGCCTGACCGTCGTAATGTCTATCGCCATAGCGCCGCCAGCGTCGGCCATCTACGGCGGCACCACCAGCGGGGTACTCAAGGGACAGGTCAACATCTGGGCCGATTCCGGTGCGCGATACCGATGCACGGGGACCCTGATCGGCCAGCGTTGGATCCTCACCGCCAAGCACTGCCTCGAAGGCGAGGACGTCAACCGGTTTCAGATCTGGACCGGAGATCGCAGACCAAAGCACGGTGAGGGTGTTCCTGTGATCGGCTGGGCGCCGAATGACAAGTATGACGTCGCGGTGATGGAACTGAGGTGGTCCGTCCGTAACGTGCAACTGGTCGCCAGGTACAACGCACGCAGCATCCTGAAGACAGGAGTTAATGTTGCGGTTCGAGGGTGGGGACGCACCCAGCCGACCGACGCCTCGTCAGCGCCCAGTACGTCACTGAAGGTTTGCAGCTTGTCTGTCAAAGCTTCAGCTGTCGATCACATGCAATTGCAGCCCAACGATGGGATTCCGATCAAGGGAGACTCGGGCGCAGGGGTCTGGAGCGGCGATCGCGTTTATGGCATCTATGTGAGCTACGACGGCGACTACTCGCACGGCTACGCCGTTCAGACCTCGGTCGTCGCGAACTGGATCGAGGCAATGACCGACATTCCTGGCCAGAACTGACGCTAACCATCGACGAGCTTCTACCACCTCTTGCGGCCCTGCCTCAGCCACGGTCACCGCACCTGAACGGCCACCGTACGATGTCATGCCCGAGCACGACTGCGGCGGGAGGCCGGTCAGGTGCGGGTCAACTCCGTCGCTTTCATCATCACGTCGCGGGCCTGCGTGTGGCGGCATCGGGTGTCGCGTAGCTGCGTCACGACCTCGTGCAGATACGCCGTTACCCGGGGCGAGTCGACGGTTTTGGTCAGGTCGAGCGCGTGATCCAGTGGCTCGCATGCGGCTACCGGATCTCCCGCGTGGAGCCGGGCGGTCGCCAGGTCGCAGAGAGCGAGTAGTCGGTCCCTCGGGTACGCGCTGGTCGCGGTGGTGGCCCGCTGTGCGAGGTAGGCGGCAGCCTGGTCGGGGTTGCGTAACGCCAACCATGCGCGGCCGGTCGCCCCGTTGACGGCTGCTGGGGTGAGCCACTGCGACCACCACGGCTGATCGCCCAGGCGGGCATTGTCGAGAAGGTCGTGGGCGCGGGCGCTTGCCCGTTGCACGGCATCGACGTCTCCTCGGCGCCCGGCGATGGTGATCTCTCGTTGTGCGATCACCGCCCCCACTCTGCTCGGCAGCGCCCCTGAAGTCCGGGTGGAGGCGATCGCGATCAACGTGGCGGCTTCGGTGTGGTGGCCCAGCCAGGACTCCTGGTAGGCAGTCGAGGCGAGCAGATTCGCCGTGGCGTGCTGCAAGGCCGGATCCGTGCTCGCCTCGCGGGCGACCCGCAGCCCGGTCAGATAGACCCGTTGGGCTCGCGCGTGTTGGGCGGCGTCGAACAGCATCCAGCCGTATGTCTCTGACATCTCGATGTAGAGGCGGTGCAGGTGCCGCCCTTCGGCGTCCCCGTAGGAGCATCGTGTGACGATCTGGCCGAGGAGTCTCCACAGTCCGCCCGCCCACAGCAGCGCCGGCCTGCTGCCCTCGGTGTCGTCCAGCTCGCGGCTGCGCCGCACCGACGCCTCGATGTCGGCCAGCAACGTCGTGGAGACGCGGTCACCGTCGAGCGCCGGCCTGAGGCCGTCCATACCGGGTAGCAGGAGGTCCAGGGCGCACGCCGTCACCGACGATCCGGTCAGCAACACGAACCTGCGGCGTTCCATGTCGTCTCCCTGGCTGGCCAGCAGCAACTCCCCGGCGGACACGGTGTAGGGGTCGTCGAAGGCGTGCGACCGCTGGGCAGGTGTGTCCCAGCCTAGGTCCGCAGGTGTGAGCCGCACACCTCGATGCGCACGCAGAACCGTGACGATGTCGGCAGAGACCGCCGCCGACGGTCGGTGGCCCTGCACCCATTTGTAGGCACTCTTGGGGTGCAAGGCCGCTGTCCCGCGTCGCCGCCGCACCTCGTTGATCCTGGCGATGAGCTGCTCCGGACTCCACCCGAGCGCCGCCAGGTGCACTCGCAGCGGCGATTCCCGCCGTGCGGTCACCACTCTTCCCGACCGCTCGTCCGGCCTGCTCTCGTGCCGTGGCCTACGGCGCTGGCGTCCGCAGAGCCGGCAGCGGAGTGACAGGCCGGGCACGACCGGGCTGCTCCGGTGGGAATGTGGTGGGCCGGGTGGAGCCACATTCGCAGCGCTGCGTTCGCCAGTCGGGCGATAGTGACCACGATCTCGGGCAGGGACCAGCGCACCAGGCCGCAGACAAGAGATGCGTCTATCACGATGACACCGTCCCTGGCCGGCGCGGGGAGATCCGGTGTCACGACACGCAGGGCGATGGCGGTCACCACGTAGGTGACGCCGCCGGAGATCAGCGAGGTCAGCGTGTAGACGAACACGATGACCACGAGCAGAGGCGCTACACGGATCACCCGGACAGCCGCTGATTCCGATCTGGCTGGCTCCGAAACCCCCATCATCGTCAACCGCACTGGCCGGACGGTGCGGTCGGGAATGTCAGGGTGGCGGTGATGAGGCGGTGGTCGGACGGCGGCGGGTCGGTGTGGGGTAGGTGGACGTGGTAGCTGTCGGGGATGACGTGCGGGAGCATGGCGGTGTTGGCGAGGAGCCAGTCGATGAGCAGGCCGCCGCCGACGTGATCCTTGTTGTTGACGGTGGGCAGCAGCTTGGTGTGCGGGTTGGTTTGCCAGGCGAGGTCGGCGAGGGCGTGGAAGCCGCATCCGTCGTCGCGTTGTCGGGTGTGGGGGTTCCAGCGGCCGATGAGGTGGTCGACGGCGTCGGTGTCGGCGGTCCAGGTGCCGTCGGGTAGGCGTCGGCCTTTCTGGGCGCGGGTGCGGTAGTCGGTGGCGGTCCAGTCTCGCTGGGGGAGGTGGTCGCCGCTGGCGGTGGAGTTGAGGTCCCCGCCGATGATGACGGGTCGGCGGGTGGTGCCGTAGCGGTCGAGAAGCGCGGCTTGTTGGCGGCGGCGGATGCCGCAGTGGGGTGTCCAGTGGGTGACGGCCGCGGCGAACTCGACGCGGTCGGTGTCGACGTCGGCGGTGTCGGTGACGGCGAAGACCGCGATGTTGCGTTTGTCGGGGAACAGGTGCGGGTCGCCGGCGGTGGGCCAGCTGCGGAGGGTCAGCACGGTGGGGTCGTAGATGATCGCCGACGGCATGGGGCTGTCGGGGTCGTGTCCGAGCAGACCGACGTAGCGGGTGTGGAACCGGTCGGCGAGCAGCTCGGCCGCCTGGTGCAGGGGTCGGCTGCCGTCCTCGCGCCAGTACTTCGCCTCGTTGAGCAGCAGCAACGCGGGGGCGTGTTCGGCGGTATGGAACGCGTCGACGAGCAGTCGCAGATCTCGCCCCTGACCTTGCCGGCGTAGGCCGCCGGCCTCGAAGTTCAACAGAGCGATCTCCACGCGGGTCATGGCTACTCCGATGACGGAAGTCGGTGCGGTGAGGTGGTACGTGGCCGGTTGAGAGGGGTCGTTCTCATACGGCGGGCGGCCCTAGTGAGGGGGCCGGCTGTCTCCGTGGGGGCGGTGCGGGGTGAGGTTCGGCGGGGTCGCTGTGGTGGGCCGTGTCGCTGTCGCCGTGGGTTCGACCGTTCCGGCTCGCGGTGACCTGCTGTACGCCGGTCCATCCGCTGGGTATCTCCCAGCGCATGCCGATCGCGTCGAGGGCGGCGATCCTGTCCTGCGAGAGTTTGCCGTCGCGTCGCGCGGCGCGTTGGGTGTTGATCCACCGGGAGAGGTCGATGTCGCCTTCGCGGTGGCCTCGGCGTGGGTGCAGGTGCCCTTCGCGCCGGTAGAAGGCGGTGGCGGTGGCCAGGTTGCGTTCCCAGGTGGCGTCTCGGATCGACCACTGCATGCCGAGTGCTTCAAGGCTGCGGATGCGGTCGGTGGTGAGGCGTCCGAGTCGGTAGTCGGTGCGTCGGGCGTCGAGCCAGTCGTAGAGGTTGATGCCGTCGATGAGCTGGCCGTACGGGACTCGGAGATGGCCGTGGGTAGCGTGAAAGTGGTGCAGGGCGGTGAAGCCGTCCCGGTAGGAGGGGCGTTTGACGGTCCAGTCGATCCCGAGGTCGGTGAGGGCGGCGACCCGCTCAGCAGCGAGGGTGCCCTTGCGGTGATAGCCGCGTTGTTGCCCTACCCAGAGGGCGAGGTCGAGTCCATCGACCACGTATCCGGTGGGAACGTCCAGGTGACCGTGTTCGGCGTGGAACGCGGTCGCGGCGGCGATGCCCCTTTCCCAGGCTCGCCGCGCCGGTGTGAAGTCGAAGCCGATCTCGTTCAGGTACTGGACCCGATCTTGTGGAAGCCGGCTTGCCTGGTACTCGACACGCTGCCACGCGACCCAGCGGTCCAGTCGTATGCCGTGGCGTACGTGTCCGGTGGGAACCCTCATGTGTCCGTGGTCCGCGTGGAACGCCGTCAGCGCGGCATAGCCGACGAGCCACTCCGAGGTGGTCTCCTCCAGAACTCGCACGGTGAGTGTCCGCAGCAGATCGTCGGAGGCATAGCCGTCGGGCAGGCGGACGAGCAGACGCGGCGGTAGCTCCGCGGCGACACCGCTCGACATCTTGGTCCGTTGAGTGTCGAGGTCGGTGGCCAGCCCGTTGTCGTGTGCGCGCAGGGCGCGCAGGATCTGAAGGAGGGTGGTCCATCCGGTCAGGTCTGCGGCGAGATCGCGGGCGGCTTCGTCCGGGTCGTCCGGCAGCAGGACCGGCAGGAGGATGGTGGCGATGCCGGATCCGGCCCGGTTACGGCGCAATGCCCGGCCCACGGTTTGGATGACGTCGGGCTCGGACTCCTTCGGGGCGGTGAAGACCACGGCGTCCACGGCGGGCACGTTGACGCCCTCCCCAAGGCACCGGGCGTTGGAGATCACCGTCCAGCCGTCCTCGGGCGGGTCCGCGAGGCTAGCCAGATGCAGCTCCCGCTGGGCCAGCGTCTGGGTGCCATCCACATGCCCGACCGTCAGGCGGCCCTTGGGACGATCCTGTTCCGGCAGGGAGGCCACCGCAGCCGGCAGAGTACGAGAGAACTCTTTGGACTGCGCCACCCGTTGGGTGAACACCAGCACCCGACGAAGGCCGAACTCGGCGGCGGCGCGGACAAGAGCGGTCTGCACCACAGCGGTGCGCAGCGGCGCCGCGCCGGCACGCACGACCGCGCGGGGATCGAGGCGACGCAGGGTCGCCAGCGCCTCTGCGGAGGCGATACCCACCACGACGATGCGGTAGTCGTCGAGCCAGCCGTCAGCGATCGCGTTCGCGAACGGGTAGCTGTAGTGGACCGGCCCGAACACCTTCGCGTCGTCCATCGACAGGACGTCCTCACCGCCGCCGCCCGCGCGACGACGGGTACCGAGGACCCGTGGCGTCGCGGTCATATACAGCCGCCGTGTGGCAGGTAGGTGCTCGTCGCGGTGCACCAGCGCGACATGCTTGCCCGACCATCCGGCAGTGTGGTGCGCCTCATCGATGACCAACAGATCGGCGACGGTGTCGGCTTTGTGAAGTCCTTCGCCCACTACACCGGCAGAGGCATGCGTGACCAGGATCAGCCGCATGCGCGTGCTCGGCGTGCGCCGCACCCAGTCGGCGATCTCCCTCGGCCGGGTGGTGACCGGACACTGAAGGTCCGCCACCCGCACCGCAGCATCGGCGACGGTGTCATCGCTGCACACCGCGAGGACCTGCGCCCCCATACCGGCGGCAGCCCACACCGCCAGGGTCTGCGCCAGCAGCGGCAGCGACGGGCACGCCACCACCACCAGCCCGGCCGGGCACAGCCGCGCAGCGGCGTGCACCGCGACCAGCGATTTTCCGGTGCCGCAGGCGGCCCGGAACTGGCCGCGACCACCGGCGGACTGCCCCCGCACGATCGCCTCGACAGCCTCCCGCTGATAGTCGCGAAGCGCTGGCAGCCGCTCGACCAGCCGTGCGCCCGTCACCTCAGTCCCTTCGTCAGTCGCAGGGCCGCGGTCGCCAGTCGGACGATGATCACCATGATCTCGTGCAGGTACCAGCCCACCAGACCGCAGACGATCAACACCGCAGCCGTGACGACACCGCCGCGTGCCGGCGCGGGAAGATCCGGTGCCACCACATGCAGGGCGGCGGCGGTCCCCACGTAGGTGACCGAGCCTGCGATCAGCGCGATCGGCGTGTGCACGAACACGATGACCACGATCAGATGCGCGACACGAATCACACGGCCAGCCGCCAATTCCGATCTCGCTGGTTCCGGGATCCTCACGGCCGTCACACGCCGTCGCGGGACGGCGCGGTGGACGACGTCAATGTGGCGCCGGCCCGCGTCGTGGTGTCACGGTGCGCGCGGCGGCGCATCGGATACAGGGCCAGGCCGTCGGCGACCGTGATCGCGGTGCCGGGCTCATAACCATTGCGAGCGAGCAGGCGCTGCCCGGCCGCAAGCGTGACGGTCCAGCAGGGCATGGTGACGTGATCGATGCGGCTGTGCACCTCCGCCAGCAGTGCCTGGCCCCGCCCGGTCCCTTGAAACGGTGGGCGGACGGCGAGGTAGGCGAGGTGGTGGTGGGCCTCGTCGGGCGGAGCGGCAGCGAGCAGGTCATGCACCGCCGCGAAGCGGTGGACGTGTGGGCCGGCGGCCTCGGCGAGACGCGCGGCGTAGTCGGCCGGAGGCGGCAGCGGACCGTACCGGCGCAAGCAGACGCTGACGGCGCTCAAGTCGTCCACGAGATGGACCTCGCCGTAGAACATTGCGTGCTCCACCCATATCGCGGCGACGGCGGCCAGGACACGGGCCCGCTGCGCGTCGTCGGGCACCAACCACACGGCGAGCGGGCTGGGACACAGCGCCTCGGCGATCACCTTTGCGGCTTCAGCCCTTTCGGTCCATCTGGCGGCCCGGATCCGGTACCCCACCTCGTTCTCCTTCTCTGTCGTCGGTCCGCCGGGAGACGGCGTGCTGGTGTGGGTGGCCGGCGGCAGCGCAACGGGGGCGGTCCGCTGCCGCCGGCCGGGAGACCAGCCGTCGCCTGCTGCTCGGGTCCAGGTGCGCCGGCTGGCCAGGTCGTCACCCGTCACGTGGCGGTGGGTGGTGTGGCGGTGTCGGTGGTGTGGCCTCGCGTCAGGATGAGCACGTGCGAGAACAGGCCCGGCCGGATGCCGCTGACGCGTTCCTGCGCGGCGAGCAACTCCCCCGTGCCCGGGTCGATGACCAGCACCGTGGTAGACCCCTCGGCGGCGACACGAAACGCCAGACCGGCGCGCCCGGCGAGGTCGGTTGTCGTGCCGCCGTAGGTGATGCCGGGAATCCGTGCGAGCACACGTAGTGCCGTGGCCCGCTGGGCGTGGTCGAGGTGTTGGCTGGTGGCCAGGCCGATGACACCACCGGCGAGCAGTCTCGGGTAGGCGGGCTCGCCGACGAGCTCGGCTGGCACCAACAGCCTGGCCAACCGTGCCGGGTCGGCCGGGACCGGCTCGGAGAGGTACGGGTGCAGACCTCCCGCCCGGTGGCGGTGCGTGGTCGGGGCGGCGTGATCGAACAGGGACCGCTCACCGGGTCGGGGCTGGTGCTCCACACCCGCCAGGTCCGGCGCCCGCCGCATGACCTCACGGCCGGAGCCGTCCGCGTGCCGCCACCGTCGGACGTCGGTGCGGACGATTCTGTTCGTCGCGCGGGCCCACGTATGGAGGTGCAGGTAGGTGTAGGGCAGGCCGATGGTGGCGTCGGCCGGTGTGCCGGCCAGGGTGTCGGCGAGGATCTCCAACCGCTGACCCGCGGTGGGCCCGGCATCGGTCGCGGACCGGGTAGGTGGGCGGTCCAGCGGCGCGGCGGTGGGTGCGGCGATCGTGCCCGGTCGGGGGGCTGCGGTGCTGGGCTGGCACCCGGCCAGGGCGAGGACACCGCCGCCGAGGAGCAGGGGCAGGAGGGCGCGGCGGGTCGGGTGGGGTTGCTGCGTCATGGTGCGCGCGTCCTCAGTCGGCCTTGCGGGCGTGGATGACCCGGGTCGTGTAGGAGGACAGGAGCACGCGCGGATCGGCCATGAGGGCACCGAACCGGTCGAGGTCGTTGTCGCTGAACTCGGTGGCCAGTTCGGGGTGTAGGTGGGTGGCGATGTCGGCGAGGAGCTGGCAACCGGGCCGGGTGCCGGTCCAGGTCTCGGTGCCGATGTGGACGCAGTGCCGCGTCATGCCCCGGTTGACCAGCAGGGACTCGATGTTGCTCGTCCACGTGCCTGCCTCGTCGCTGCCGGCGATGGCGCGCCGGATCCGGTTCATGACGGCGGCGATCAGGTGATCGTCGGCGGCGTCCGGCGCCCGGTACACCTTCGGCGCGGAGGGCAGGACATCGGCGAGGACGAGCGTGCCGCCGGGGCGTAGGCGGGCGATCATCTGCTCCAACACGTCCACCGGGTCGCGTAGCGGCTTGGTGCTCCGGCGGGCGACGATGTGGTGGTATCTGTCGTACGTGTCGGGTAGGACGTCCCGGTCGAGGTCACACTCCTGCACGGTGATGACGTTGGTCGGGGTGAGTCGACTGGTGTCGGTGTCGACGGCGGTGACGATCCCGTACTCGCCGACGAGCTTCGCCAGGTGGGCGGTGATCTCCCCGGGACCGGCGCCGACCTCCAGGACGACATGGTCAGGTTTGATGTCGATCCGGTCCAGGATTCTGCGGATGACCGGGTCAAGCAGTCGGTGCGCCGGGTCAGGGCGCGCCGATAGTGAGGTCGTCGTCATAGGGTCCTCCGGAGGTCGGTCTGGTGATGCCGGCGGCATCGCTCACGCGGCGGTGTTCGTGGCGGTGGCAATCCGGTCGACGAGGTAGGCGGCTTCGTCGATGGCCTCCCGCTGGTGGGGCAGCAGTGGTCCGCTCGCGTAGGGTTCGGCGATCGCGGCGTAGGGGTCGGTGACGGGCGTCGTGATGCCTGCCAGTTCTTCGAGGAACGCCAGGGCGCAGTGCGGCACGTACCAGGGGTTGTATCCGCCTTCGTGGGCGGCGACGAGACGTCCGTGACAGAGCCGGTCGGCCGCGTCGACCAGCAGGCGACCGATCTGCCGGTAGCTGTCGGCGCACAGCATCTGCCGCGCGAGGGGGTCCCAGGCGTTGCCGTCGAACCCGGCGGCGACCAGGATCAGGTCGGGGGTGAAGCGGTCGAGTGCCGGGAGGACGACCTGGTGCATCGCGTGCAGGTAGGCGGCCTGGCCGCTGCCAGGCGGTAGGGGGACGTTGAGGGCGTAGCCGAGGCCGTCGCCCGCGCCGTTCTCCTCGACGCCGCCGGAGTCGGGTGGGAAACATCCGGCCTGGTGCAGGCTGATGGTGAGCACACTCGGATCGGTGTAGAAGATCGCTTGGGTGCCGTTGCCGTGGTGGACGTCGACGTCCACCACCGCGACCCGCGCGAACCCGAGCTCCTCTTGGGCGTGGCGGGCGGCGACGGCGATGTTGTTGATCAGGCAGAAGCCCATGCCGGTGTCGGCGGTGGCGTGGTGGCCGGGCGGGCGGAGCAGGGCGTAGCCGTTGGTGACGTCGCCCTCGGCGACGGCGGTGACGAGGTCGACCAGACCACCGGCAGCGAGACGGGCGATCTCGGCACTGCCTCGGCCCACCGGTGAGAAGCCGTCCCCGGCGTCGCCTCCCCCACGCAGGTCGGACTGCTCCTGGAGGTGCTGCACGTACGCGCCGGTGTGCACCCGCAGGAGTTCGACCATCGTGGCCTGGCGGGGCTCGATCGGCACCAGGTCGCGGAGCAGGCCGCAGGCGTGGACCAGCTCGTGAATCCGGCGTGTCGTGTCCGGACTCTCGATGTGCGCGCCGGGAGCGACGCCTGCGAGCGGGGCCGCCGGGATGAGGCCGGCGCTGGTGCCGGTGTCGTGCCACAGGTAATGCGGGTGATGGACGTAGCCGGTGGGCATAACTGCACCTCCAAAAGACCGGGACCGTGACCGATGTCAGGACGTGGTGATGACCTCAGATGCGTGCGGTGCGCGGGGACCCGGGACCGGTGTCCTGACGGCGGCGGTCAGGTCGGCGGTCAGTGCGTCGATCTGCGCGGTGGTGATGCCGGGCATACAGATGAGATGGCTGACGGGTCCGTCGGTGGCCAGCAGCCACTTGACCCGGACCGTCTCGGGTGGGGTGGGCAGGACGACCGTGAACGCGTGGGGGTACCGCCATGCCTGCCAACCGGTCGTCCGGATCCGGTCGACGGCGTAGGCGGCGACGGTGCGGGCTTCGGCGGCCCGCCATCGGTGTCCTTCGCGGCCGTGGACGGCGATGGCGTGCCAGAGCAGGGCGGCGGCCAGGCCGCAGCGGGATCCGGTGACGGTGGTGTCGGCGGCGGCGGTGTAGGCGATCGGTTGTCGGGTCGGGTTGCGGACGTGGTCGCGGATCAGCACCACCCCGCACGGTGTGGGCACGCCGAGGAACTTGTGGCCGGACACCGCGATCGAGTCGATGCCCGCGGCATCACAGTCGAGTGTGCCGTCGAGAGCGAGCGGAATTCCGGACAGGGCCGCGTCGACGTGCAGATGCCCGACCATGGCGTACTCACTGAGGACGGCGCGGATCCGGGTGACGTCGTCCACGGCCTCGGTCATCGTGGTGCCCGCCGTGGCGACCACGATCGCCGGCCACCGCCGTCGCTTCCGCAGCTTCTCGGCGAGGTCGTCGTAGTCCATCTCCCCGTCCGGATGCGCCCGCACGACCGCCTTGTAGGCACCCAACATCTCAACGATCTTGGGGATGGAGTAGTGGGCGGCGGTGGAGTAGTAGATCCGGGCTGTCGGCCAGCGGCGGTAGGCGGCGGCCAGGGCGGACAGGTTGCCTTCGGTGCCGCCGGTGGTGACGTAGCCCCACCGGTCATCGGCCGGTATCCCGAACAGGTCCGCCATCCAGGCGACCACCGCCTGTTCCAGCACCCGGGTGTGCGCGACCCCGCCGGTGTCGGCGGGGTCGCCGATGTTGTTCCACAGTCGGTGCCCGAGGCGGGCGATGACCGCGCTGTGGTCGAGGTCGACCGCGCCCGGGTACCCGATGGCGGTCGGTGCCGTGGCTGCGGCGTCGGCGACGAGGTGGTCGAGGACCGCGGTGACATCGATGTCATCGCGGCTCAGATCGGCGGCCACCGCCAGATCGGCGATCGAGGTGGACGTCACCGTGGCCACCTCCACGGCAGGTGGGCCGACAGGGTCTCGTGGAGGGTGCCAAGGTGGTGCCACACCTGCCGGGTGTCGGCATCGCCCTGGCTGGTGAGGTCGTGGTGCGGGTTGTGCCACACCGGATTCCAACGGGCTTCGAGGGGTTTGCTGCTGCGCACGCCGGAGCTGCCGACGCGGGCGTGCGGGTCACGGTCGACCTTGATGGCCGTGCCGTCGACCAGCAGCGCGAAGCACTGGCCCTTCAGGTCGAACGCCGAGCGGACGGAGCCGGTCCCGGACGGGCTGCGCAGGGTGCGGGCGAGCTGGTGCCACGACCCGTCGACGGAGTCGAGGGTGCTCACCCCGGCACCGACGTAGACCGCGTCGGTGGGCAGGGTCATGTCACCGCCGTTGACCATCGACCGTTCCGGACCCAGCGGATGCCATGAGCGTCCCAGGGACCTGGCGTGCGCAATGTTGTCCGCGGCGATGGCCGTCAGGTCCGCCAGCAGGGCTACCAGGTTCTCCGACTCGGGAGCAGCCAGGAACATTCGGTAGGCGGTGTGTAGCCGGAACCCGTGCGGCTCCGTCGACGACGGCGCGGCGAAGAACAGCATCACCGCGTGCGGGCCGAGGGCCTCCCGCGTCCCGTATCGCTCGTCGGCGGCGAGCAGATGCCCACCGTTCAGACCCTTGCACCGGTAAACCACCTGGTGACGCAGCTCCACCCACCACCGACGCTCGGCGTCCGACTCACCCTGCGGGTCATCCATCGTCGCAGCCGACGACATCGGCCTCGCAGGCTCAGACGGTTCCGGCGGAGGCTCAGGTAGACGCTCATAGGCGATCGACGGCGGCCCGTACCCGGGTGTGGGCGGGGGCCCGTACCCAGGCCCAGGTGGCGGTCCGTATCCGGATGTGGGTGGTGGTCCGTAGTCGGGCCGGGGTCCGTGGTCGGCGGGCGGTCGGTGCGCGGCGGGCGAGGGCACCTGGTGGTGCTCCGGGCTCCAGCCGGGATGCAGAGGGTCGACCGGGTGGCCGGGACGGCCGGGAGGTCGGTGCGCGTGAGTCATCATCGTCGGCCCGTCAGATCGAGATGTTCAGGGCATCGGGCACCGCGTTCGGCTGCGGAGTACCGTCACCGATCCCGGCGTAGACCTCCGGCCGGGACTGCCGCACGTACTGGGCCCACATCCCGCCCGCGACCGCGGCGGCGATGATGATCGTGGGCAACAGCAGCGGATACGGGGATCCGGGCGCGGCCCCCAGCAGACTCCCGACGTTGAAGACCATCGCGGCGAGCACCACCGTCCCCGCGACAAGGCCCAGCACCGGAGCGATCCGCCACTCCCACACGCCGGCCCGCTCACCCCGCACCTCGGGTGGGGCGAGCAGCGCGGCCAGGGACGCGGCCAGCAGCAGGCTCAGCAGACCCAACGCACCCAACGTCGAGCACCAGGTGAACATCTGACCCACCGGGTCGGCGCCGGCCGCCGCGAACCCCGCCACCACCACCGCGGCGATGACCGTCTGCGTCAGCGAGCCGCCACGCGGCGCGCTGACCCGCGTGCCGCCCTCGGCCCCCGCGAGCCGGGCCGGCAGCACACCCTCCCGCGCCATCGCGAACACATACCGCGCGACCACGGCGTGGAAGGACAGCTTCGCGGTGAGGATCGCCAGGAGCAGCATCACTCCCGCCAGCGCCACCACCCCGCCACCGGCCCGGCTCAGGATCGTGAACGGCAGATCGCCGTCCACCGCAGCCATCTCGCCGACGGAGGTGGGACCGACGGCCACACCCATCGCCCACGCCGCCACCGCATACACCCCACCCAGGACGAGCGCGCCGACGACCGAGGCCCGACCGACCGACCGCCGGTCGACGGCCTCCTCCACGAACGACCCCGGCGCGTCGACGCCCATCAGCGAGGCCACGCAGAACGCCACCGCCCCGCCGATCCCGCCGACCATCAACCCCGCCACGTCGAAGCCCGCCCACACGTCACCGGCCGACGCCTGCCCCACACCGGCCAGCACGAACACGGCGACGAGCAGCAGCGACACCACCAGCACGACCGCCAGCAGCCACGTCGACCGGACGATCGGCGCGCGACCGAACGCCGCGACCGCCACCAGGGCGATGCCCGCCCACACCCACCACGCCCCACCGACCTGAGCCGCGAGAGTCGCACCGAGCAGCCCGTACAGGCTGATCTGGATCCCGTTGTAGGCCACCAGCGCGACCATGCCGCCGGCCACACCCCAACCACGACCCAACCCACGGGCCAGGATCCCGTAATAGGCCGCCGGATGCCCCACCTGACGCGCCATCGCCGTGTAACCCACCGCCAGCACCGCCACCACACCCGCGACCAGCGCATACGTCAGCGGCAGCGCGGTGATGCCTGTGGTCGCGTAGATCGCGGGGATACCACCGACCAGAACAACCAAGGGTGCGGACGCCTGCGCCCCGAACACCCACAACCCGAACGGCGTCACCGTCCGACGCGCCAACGCCACCTGCACTCCCGCCGTCACCGCAGCTCACCCCGCTCGCGGGTGTCCGGGCACAACGAGCCAAAGCAGCCGTCCACCGGATGCCGATCTACATCGGCGGCGTTGACCGGCAACAGGAACACCGCTTCTGGCCGCACCGGGCCGTACAACCAGTACCTCTTGTCGCGGACGAGGCTCCGTTCGGCGACCTCCTTGTCAGGCGTGAACCCGAACAAGTCGTGGCTGCCGTTGCGCCACTCACGCCGGATCGCGAAACCCTGCACGTTCTCGGCCGCCGTCCCAGCCTCCTTGTCAGGAACGACGCCGCCACCACGCGTAAGGTCCAGCGCCGTGGCCAACCACCGCCTAATGCCGCGCCGTATTAGGGCGGATGTGGTCGCGGGATCATCGGCTGTGATCAGCATAAGAACGAGCCCTCCTCCAGAAGCTGGGTATGACTAAATGACCCACTGGCCGACGAAGCACCACCAGCAGGTGAATAAGTGAATTCAGAAGCCGCACCGTTCAGGACCGATGACGCTGCCAGCAGAACAGGGCTGCGGACCAGCCCGACGGCATCGAGTGCTCGCTAGACAGGGCGGCAGACCATCCCCTGACCCATGACCTAGCGACGCGATACACGTTGCCTGTCCGAGCGCGAGCAACGAGCGCCCTCGGAGCCGACGAAAGCGCTTCCAAGGGCGCCTGACCGGCACACCTGATGCACGTTCTCGTACCAAGGTGCGGCCAACAGGGTCGAGCGAGCGGTCGCCCGCCGGGACAAACCACTCAACCCGAACCATCTCTACGCCACCTCCTCTCAGGTCTCTCCGCGCCGCAGCCCACGACTGCTTGTTGGGGTGGTAGTGGGAGCAGCTCCTGCAATTGGCTCGCTGCCGGATCAAGCAAGCACCATCCCGCAGGCACGGCCCCCAGCACCGACAGCAACCGACCAACGCCGGAGCGGAGTAACCCGTTCAGGAAAGCGGAATGACCCGCGCAAATCGATGCCATGCCTGTTGTCTCGCTGTTGTCTCATCGCCAAAACCGAACAGTTTCCGCAGTTGAGAGGCTATTTCGCGGCTGTATCGGGCTAGAGTGATGGCGATGGCCGGGGGGAGGCAGGATGACGCGGCCGACATCAACGCACAGTCAGCTTCTGGTACATCCTCTGAGCTACGTTCGGGAGCAGCGGAACTGGACACAGCAAGACCTTGTGAACGTCGTCGCCCGCCGCCTGAACACTGCCGCGCGGCGGGAGAAGGCGTGCCGGTGGGAACGATGGGGCGTGGTACCGGATGAAGACACGCAGCTCGCGCTGGCCGATGAACTCAGCGTCGACCGGCAGACCGTCAGGGCACTGGGGTGGCCTCATTGGCTCCCGACCGGCCCAGCAATCAGCGTCTCAGCACCATGGACGGCCAGCGGCGCCGTGGGGCTGCTTGATGACACCGCAGGACCAGCGATGCTAGATCGCAGAGGGTTCCTCATCATGCAAGCTGGACTGGCTGCCGCAGTTGCCGAAAGGTGGCTAGAGGCCGAGCCATCCAAGATCACTGCGACGCTTCAAGGAAGGCGGGTCGACCTAGATCTTCTCGACTGTTTCGAACAGCGGCTACCGGCGCTCCGTCGCATGGACGCCAGCCTCGGTGGCGGGAGCGTTCGCTCGCTGGTGGACGCCGAGCTTCGCCTCGTTACAGATCTCCTGCGCCAAAGTACCTACACGGCCGAGGTAGGTAGGCGCCTCCTAGGCATCGCCGCCGAGTTGGGCCGGATCGCCGGCTGGGCTAGCTTCGATGCCGGCTTCCACGCTGCGGCCGAGCGCTACTGGTTCGCCGCTCTCCATGCCGCACACTCCGCCGCCGACCGCGCCGCTGGTGCCAACATTCTGAAGTGCATGAGCTTGCAACTAGTGGACACGGAACGGCCGACCGAGGCACTTCGCCTCGCCGACGCCGCTCGGGCTGGGGCCAAGGATTCACCGGCGCGGGTGCGGGCCATGCTTACGACGCGCTTGGCTCGGACCCATGCGGTCCTCGGTGAGTCGGTGGCGTGCGAGAGGCGGCTTGCCGAAGCCGAGAAAGAGATGTCACGCGCTGATGAAGAGGCCAGCCCGACATGGGCGAGCTACTTCGATCACGCAGAGTACTCAGCGCAGGTCGCGGCCTGCTATCTCTTGCTGCATCGTCACCAGGCCAGTGACCGCTGGCTCCAACAGACGCTTGCGCTGCAACCAGCCGAGCGGAGCAGAGACCGCGCAACCTATCTGATCTGGCGCGCCGACTCTGTTCTGCACCTGGGAGACATCGACCATGCATGCGCCCTTGTGGCTGAGGCCGCCCCTGAGGTCACCGCAACGCGCTCGGTACGGAATCACCGTCGCCTGCTCGACATCCATGGCCGCCTCAGGGCGCACCGACACCCCGCCGTAGAGCTACTAGACCAACGAGTGCGTAGCCTACTCGCATGACTGAGGCACAACGGGTCGCCGTTGTCACTGGCGCTAACCGCGGGCTAGGTAGGGCGATCGCACAGGGCATAGCCAAGACGGGCACTCATGTGGTAGTCACTGCCCGCACCGAGGAGGCCGCCGTGCGCGCTGCTGGCGAACTAGCTGCGGAGGGATTACCCGCATCGGGCCATCAACTGGATATCTCCGATCCAGCTAGCGTCGCCCGCACCATGGCAGATGTCGGCCATCAGTACGGGCGATTGGACATCCTGGTGAACAACGCTGGTATCGCAATCGACCGTGGCCAGGCGGCGGCTAGCGCCGACTTTGAGAAAGTTCGAGCCACTCTGGACACCAATATTCTCGGCACCTGGCGATGCTGCACTGCGGCAATCCCCGAGATGAGGAAGAACAGGTACGGCCGAATCGTCAACGTCACGAGTCATATGGGAACATTTGGCGAGATGGGCATCGGCAGCGTATCCTACCGGGTTTCAAAGGTCGGAGTGAACGCCCTGACCTGCATTCTTGCGGTAGAGCTTAAAGACGACGACATCCTGGTGAATGCCGCCTCGCCTGGAAAGGTTGATACCCGTCTTGCATACGGAAAAGCAACCTTGACGCCCGAGCAAGCTGCGGACACCTTCGTCTGGCTCGCCACGCTGCCGTCGGACGGCCCGACCGGAGGAATCTTCTTTCAGCGAAAGCGCCTCGACTGGTAATGGCAGAGTTTTCGAGGTTTGACCATCCTCAGCTAGGTAGTATCACGAATGCAGTTACTCGCCCCCCCCTCCAACGCAGGCGTACAGGCGTAGCGGGACCCACATGTGCGTGATGCATAACTCGGTCCGTCGCTACACGCTAAATTGAGACAGAACCCGGATCTCGTCGCTCTTGCGGGCCTCGGCTGAGCCCGAGCCTGTCCCGTTGGCAGCCTTCCCGCTGGCCACGGCACTCCAGTAGTGTCAGATCGGGCGGCCAGATCGCGGCCATCCCTCGATGGGTGGCATGAGAGCAGCCCAGCCAGGCTTGGTCGAGGTGACCGGTGTGGCCACTCTCTCGCGGCTGTCCACCGCGGCCTGTCAGGTACCCTTGCTTGTGAGGAGAAGCCACTGGGTCACGGTCGCCTGGCTGGCGACCGTGACATTTCTATTGGCCACTATTTCGGCATGCGGGTATTGGTGGGGCTGGTGGCAGGCCCTTGTCACCGATGCCGCGGACGCGCCCTGGGACTGGATTGAGCGGGCTAGTTGGGTCATCGCCCTCATTAGTCTGCCGGTAGCCATCGGCTCTCATTGGATGCCGATGCGAGAATCCCGGGTACGGGAGAGCAAACCCCGCCGGGCCTGGAGGTTGGTACCGGTCTCGAAATGCCGGCCGCATGAACTCGGGGTCCACAGAGCTGCTCCTCCCCCATACGACTCATCGGCGCCGCCCCTGCCTGCCTACATTCCTCGCGAGCACGACACGGAGCTACGTGATCGCTTGCTCGAAGTTTCGAAGACCGGTGGCATGGTCGTGGTGGTGGGTGGTTCCTCAACCGGAAAGTCCCGCAGCCTCTACGAGGCGGTCCGTGACGTCCTCAGCGACTGGCAGATACTGCTGGCGGACGATGTCAACGCCGTTCGCGATGCAGCCGATGGCCTTCCAAGTCGTACGGTGGTGTGGCTCGACGACACACCATCGACCCGGTATCTGGGGCCGGAGGGACTAAGCAGCAACGACCTGTCGATCCTCATCGACCGACGTGGCGACGCCCGGCTCGTCCTCGTCGTGCACGTGGTGTGGCCGGAGGTCTACCGGACTATCACGGAGGAGCCGCCGCCGGGACGCCGCGATGGCGACCTGTGGCGCCACGCGCGTGAAGCTCTTCAGCATGCCGACGGCAATCTAGTAGACGTACCCGCCTGCTTCAGTCGTGAGGAGGTTGCTCGTGGTGACCGCATCGTCGCGGCCGGAGGCGATCAGCGGCTGGCCGCCGCTCTTGCCGACGAACACTACGGAGTGACCCAGCACCTCGCCGGCGCACCGCAGCTTGTTGACCACTGGCGCTACGGGGCCGACAGGAATCCGTACGGCGCCGCGCTCATCACGGCTGCTATCGACCTGCGACGTCTCGGGATCCGACAACCACTCACGACGGAGTTCCTTGAAGCCACGCTCACTGCCTACCTGGATGGCGAGGACTACGCCGATGCGCCCCGCACGTGGTTCCAAGACGCCCTGGCCTACGCCACCTCTCCGCTGCGCGGAGGCGTCAGGGCCATCTATCCCTTGCCCGGATCCGAAGCTGGCACGACGTCGGGCTACCGACTTGCCGACTACCTCGAACACGTCGGTGTCCTCGACCGCCACTACGCCGTGGTCCCGACACCTGTCTTCGACGCTCTGATCCCTCGTGTGACGGACCCGGACGATGCCACCCGCCTCGCGGTCAGCGCTGACGACCGTGGACTTGTGGAGCACGCGAAACCGCTGCTGCGCCGCGTCTACCGGCACAGTGATCAAGCCGGCTCGCGCCTTGTGTGGATCCTCGTAAACGACGGTGACGAGGAGGAACTCCGTCGCCTGACCGCCGAGGGTGTCCATGACGCGGGACTGGGCTTGGTCCACCTTCTGATAGATCAGCAACGGTACGACGAAATCCCAGACAACTGGCGGTGTACGGAGCCGGCTAGCACCGATTGGTGGGAGATCGGCCGGAGGCTGTACGAGTACAAGCGTGAAGAGGTACTCCGGCGGCTGGACGAGGCGGGAGACGAGGACGGCCGCTTCTTTCTCATCCGATTGCTACAAGACGAGGGGCGGGAGGATGCCCTCGGCAAGCTAGCTGACGCAGGGGATAGAGATGCCCAGATGTGTCGGGCCGAAATGTTCGAGCACCAGGGCCGCATTGAGGAAGCCCTTGAGGCATACGAGGATCTCTTCGACTGCGAGGAAGGCGACTTCGCCGACGAGGCGGTGCGAGCCTGGGGTGGGCTCCTGGCCGCCCACGGACGCGAGGCGGAGTTGCGTGGCTGGGAGGCTGAATCTGAGGATCCCCGCTTCGCCCGCATGTACCTCGCCACCTTGCTCGCCAACCAGGAACGCCTCGATGAGCTTCGCGAGTTGGCCGCAGACAGGCACCCTACCGTCCAGTACCAGTACACCGCCCTCCTGCGCCGTCTCGGCTGCCTGGACGAGCTTCGGGAAGTGGCCGCAACGGATCCGTGGCATGCAGGTAGGGATCTCGTCGCGCTGCTCGAAACCCTGGGTGCCGAAAGCGAGCTCCGGAAGATGACAGCGGCCGGCAACGTCGAGGCCCGCGAACACCTCATCAACCTGCTGGCAACACTCGGCCGCGAAGGGGAGATACGGCAGTTCGCGGCGGCAGGCTACGAGCACGCCCGCAAACGGCTAGTTGAACTCCTCGCCCGGTCGCAACGCAAGAACGAAATCCGCAGGATGGCCGCAGCCGGTGATCCCTATGCCCGTAGCCAGATCCGCACTTGGGCCTACGATGCCGCGGCATCGGCCGTCAGTTCGTAGGTCGAGAAGCACGTTCCCGTCAGCCGATCTTCAGAAGGTTGCCGACCAACCCGTGGATGGCTCGGTATGTATCCGGCGATAGGTCTTCGGGAATTTCCGCTTCACGAGCGCGTACGAGGTCGTCTAGGAGGGCACGGAGTTCGGCGGCACGGCCGTCGGCGTGCGCTACTCGCATGGCGTCGATCCAGGGGTGGTCATCGAGGCGGGCAGGGTCCGCGAGCCAGGCCCGCTCTACGGCCCACCTGGCGCTGGTGGTGTCGCCATCGGCAAGGCAGAGATTTACGAGTTGGTGGGCGGTGTCCACGACAGCGGAGGCGAGATTGTGTGGTTGGACCTCGCTGCCGGGCAGCCAGGTGTAGGGATTGCGGTAGCCGGACGAATAGGGAAGTTCCGCGCCGGCGAGCGGTTCGCCTCGAACGAGTTCGAGTGCTTGGCGCAGGTCTGCGATGCCCGCTGCTCCCCTGGCTTCGCCCCGGGCCCGGAGGCGGCGGAACAGTTGCCAGTCGAGGAGTACGCCGGGTGTGAGGCGGTAGAGCCGGTCTGCCCCGGCGTTAGGGGGCAGCCAGTGGGTGCCCTCAACGGTCTCCCCGAGCCAGCGGCGCACCTTGCTGATGGCGACGCGGCGGCTTCGGGCGTTGACGCCACGTTCTGGCCAGAGGGCGTCGTCGATCTGCTCGCCGGTCGCTCCTGCTCTTCCTCGTTGCGCTAGGTAGACGACCATCTCGGAGTAGAAGCGGATGCGTTCGTCGGGCATCTCTCCGGGCGCTTGGACATCGACGGGGCCAAGAATGGCGATGCGTGGCCGGTCCGGGTCCGGTCGATACCAGGCGTCGAGGTCCTCATCGAGTGTTGGATCATGGGGTTCCCGGGACCGGTTTGAGACTGCGGGTGCGGTGCGGGCGGTCGCTCCGTTGGTGATCGGTGTGAGAGCAGCGATGTCGACTGGTTGCGTCGCGGTGGTGCCGGCTTGGGTGGGTGCCGGGGTGCTGCGGTCGGGTTCGGGCACGGCCGGTCGCCCTTCTTGTGCGTGTTGGTTCGCTGTCGAGTCCGCGCCGGTCGGGCTCTCGTGTACCGCCCGGTGGTCGGGATCGGCCGGTTCGTTGTCCTCGACGTCATCCGGTGCGCTGTCGGCGTCGAGGAGGTGCCCGTGTGCGTCGGTGACCTCGGCCCAGGGGTCCGGATCGGTTGCGGCTGGAACGGGTTCGTCGCCCGGCTGGTCGTCGGTGGGAGCGGCAGCACGGGCGGCGCGCATGACAGGTGCGAGAAGGGCGAGTTGGTCGCGGGGCAGTCGGGTCGCGGTGGTGTTGGTGATGCTGAGCCAGTCGATGGCCAGACTGCCGTCTGCGCTGATGTCGACGTGCCACGTGGTTGGGGTTTCGGTGACGGCGGCGACAGCGACCGCGCATCTGCCGGCCAGGCGGAGTTCGTCCGCGAGCACTGTCAGTTGTTCTTCAGCGTTCGTGGTGTCTGCGATGAGGAGGACGTGCGGCATCCAGGCGTCTGCGACGATGTCTCCGACCCGTCCGGCGAAGGTGGTCGTGATTCCGGTGTCGGTCATTGCCTTGGCGTTGGCGGCGGCACGGCGTCGGGCGCGGTCGATCGCACTGGCGGTTGAAGTGGCTGCGGTGATCCGGTTTCCGCCGATGGCGATGAGGTGGTCGACGTCATCGGAGTCGAAGCCCGCGAGCACCACTTCGGCGTCGTCGCTCCATTGGTTGGTGGCCAATTCGGCTGCGATGTATCGGATCAGGTCCCCGCTGCGTTCGGGCTCGCCGCTGATCGTGAGCAGACCGGTGCGTTCAAGGTCGAGGAGGAGATGGTCGCCGCCGGGTCGGGATGCCACAGTGACGAGGGCCGGCAGCGGTGCCAAGGTGTCTTCCACATTGGGGAGGGCGGCGGCGGCCGGCAGCATCCAGTCCATCGCGGAGCTGTTGGCTTGGAAGGGTAGGGGCGCGGAGGCGTTGGCCTGGGCGAGCATGAGGTGGATCTCGCCTGCGGAAAGCCAGGCCGCAGCGAGGTCAGGCAGGTCGTCAGGGTCGCGATCGCGGAGGCCGCTGGCCAGTGTGCGTAGAGCGTGGTCGAGCCGGTCGACGTCGACCGGCTGAGCCACGTTACGGACACGTCGTTCGACGGTGGGATTGGGCGTAGGGATTCGCCGGCCGGGGCGGCGATGCTGGCGTTGACGTCGACGATGGTGCGTCAGACGGGCAAGCAGAAGCGCGGCAAGCAGGCCGGCGGAGGCGAGTGCCGCGGTGATGGGGAGCGCGACGTCGAAGTCTCTTTCTTCGGCGTTGTCGACTGGCTCGTCATCGACTGCTGGGGTGGGGTCGGGGGTCGGCGCTGACGGCTCGGTGCGCGTCGGTGATAACGGGGCGGATGCCTCGGGTGTCGGCGCGGCGCTGGCCGTCGCCGCCGGGTCCGGCGCTGTCGTTGGTGGCGCCGGGTTGGTGGGTGTGATCTGGGCGGGCTGTTGTGGCGGAGCGCTGCGGGGGGCCTTGTCGGCCGATGGCGGTGTGGGGGGCGTGCGCAGTTGTCCGGTGGCGTGGCGTCGAGGTCCACTGTCGTTGGCATCGGGCGGTAGGTTCAGCACCTGCCCGGCCACGATGTGGTCGGGGAAGCGAGGGTCTGCCTTCTTGAAGGCAGGGTTGAGTGTGGCGATTTCGGTGTAGCGGTTTCCGTCGCCAAGGAATCGTTCGGCGACGTGGTAGAGCCAGTCCCCGCGTTTCACCTCATAGGTCGGCGCCCTCGTCGTGGCGGTCTTCTCGCTGTCAGGAGTGGTCGCCAGCGTCGTGTGTAGGGATGCCAGGGTGGCAGTCGTGGGGGTATGCGTGGCGGTGATGCCTGGGGGCGTGGACGGCATCGTGATCGCGTTGGCGCTGGCCACGGCTGGCGCGGCGCCGATGGAGAGGGCTGCGGCAACGAGCGCGGCTGCGCGACGCTGTTGCCAGGCGAGGCCGAGGAGTTGCGGGGGTCGCCAGCGGAAGATGTGGCAGATGATCTCCACGAGTAGTGGTAGGGCGAAGGATGCCCAGCCAATCCAGCCGGCCCAGGTGATCGCGGTGAGTAGCAGACTGCCGTCGTCGCGGGTGGTGAGCAGTTCGCCGAGTTGGGACCAAGACGGCAGGTGATCGGGCAGAGGATTCCCGGCCAGGGCGTACAGGGCGTAGGGAATTCCTCCGAGCGCGACCAGGATGCCCAGCTGGGCGGTGATGCGGGTGGTGAGGCCGACGGCGCGCGGGCGGCGTGGGCGTGCGCTGTTGCGGCGAGCCGGTTTGGCCATAGTCATCCCACCAGCAGGGTTGCGGTAACGGTTGCGTGTGCGGGGATCGTGGTGACGCCGGGCAGAACGTCGACCAAGAGCGGGTCGTACTGCACCGTGACGGTGACGGTGAGCTGTTGGCCGTCGTCGTCAATGGTGGCCTGCCAGTCGCTGACGCCCGCGGTGGTGAGGTAGTCCGCGACGGCCTCTATGGCTGTGGTCGCGTCGACCGCCTTGGTCTCGCCGTCGATTGCCTCGGGGAGCATGATCGCCTGTCCGCCTGCCCGTGCGGCCTCGGCGGCGATGTTGTTCGCCCGCTGGGTGGTGCGGACGTACCCGGCACCGTCTCCCGCCAGGCCGATCATGGCGATAAGGCCCGGCAGGACGATGGCGTAGAACAGCCCGATCCGGCCGGCATCGCGGCTGGCCAGGGGGTTTGCAGCGTGTCGGTTCATCCGGTTCTGCTTCGGAAGAGATCAAGGGGCGAGCTGTAGACGGCGGTGATCCACCGCGAGGTCGGCATACCCGGCATCGCACCGGCGGCCAGGTCGACGCGGCATTCGACCGTGACGGTCACACTGGCTGGTTCGCCGACGTCGCGGGTGAATTGGCTGGTGTCGACGATGACGAGCAGGTTGAGGCAGTGGATGTCCTGTGCGTCGAGCGTGGTGTGGATCGAGGATTCGGCGCGGCTCTGTGCGGTGGGCGCGTCGCGGGCGAGCGACGCAGCTCGTGCTGCGGAGTAGGTCGCTGCGTCGAGCGCGGCGTTTGCCAGGGAGATGCGGCCGACAAGCATGGCGAAGGCGGCAACCAGGAGCAGGCTGGGTGCCAGGATGGCCAGCTCGATAGTTACTGAGCCACGTTGTCTCTCTGTCTTTTGTCTCACGAATCGTCTTCCGTGGTGAATTGCTCGATCGGGCTGTAGGCGGTCTGGCTGATCTGGAACCGCATGCCGAGCCAACCGAGAGTGGTACCGGTGACAGTGACGCGCACTGCGGTGGGCTCGGGCGATCCCTCGGCGACAGGAGTGACCGTGATCTCCCAGTCGTTGAGCACGTCGCCCATGCGGGTCAGGTACGTGCTTGCCTGCGTCCGGCCGGCTCCGTCGGGTGCGCCGTAGGCCGCCTCTGCGGCGGCCCCCTGCTGGGCGGCGGCCAGCGCCACCGTCCGTCCGTAGAAGATCATCGCGAGTTGCACGCCGAGGAGGATCAGCATCACGAAGACCGGAAACAGGATCGCCATCTCGATGTTGGTGGATCCTCGATCGCCCGTCAGGCGTCTACGCGAGTGCAGCCGCCGGCCGCCGAGGCGCCTGACGCGGGCGCTCGTCATGGTGCGGGTGCGGCCGGGGCGGCGGCATCCGGCCAGAGCCCGACCCACCCGAGTACATAGTCCGATGCGGCGGTCAGCAGTGCGACCGCGATCACTGCGGCGATCGCGTAGATGATTGCCGTCGGCACGACTTCGCCCCGGTCATCGCGGCGCAGCGCGGTGAGTAGCCGCAGGGCATACGCGGCCCAGCCGGGGGGCTTGTTGTCATCCATCTCAAGATCCTCCTGATCGTGGTCAGTTGGCGGCGGGCGCGACGAGCAGCCGGGCCGCGAAGGGATACAGGGCTAGCAGCATCAGTACGACCAGCAGCAGAGCGCCGGGAATCTCCAGTTGCGAAGTGCGCAGCTCGGCGCGGGCCAGTTCGTCGGTTCGTATCTGGGCGCGTAGTGAGGTGGCGCGGGCTCGCAGCGTCCGGTACACCTGGGCGCCGGTGACGCCTGCGGCCTGCATGATGTCGCCGAGGTCGCCCAGTTCCGGTACTCCGAGGTCGGTTCCGAGGTTCTTGAGGCCGTCCCAGGGCGCGGACACCGACAGTTCAGCCCGCAGCAGTGTTTGCCGGATCCGCGCGAACACCCAGCCGTTGCCCTTGCTCGCCGCTCTGGTGAGGGACTCCTCGGTGCCTCGACCTGCCGCACGTTGCAAGGCGACGAGGTCGATGAAGGTGCACACGGCGCGGCGGCACTCGCGCCTTGCGATGACGGCCTTGTGGCGGACGTCGCGGTAGACGATCAGAATGAGCAGCGCGGCGAAGCCGACCACGGCGACGACCGGTATGGGGGTGCCGACGCCACGTCCCGTCAGCGCCAGAAGGCCGACCATGACCGACGGCACGGCGAGACCGAGTAGTCCCGCGACGATGAGGCTGGTGACGAACTCCTCGGGGCTTCGGCCCAGCAGCCGCAGATCGGTGGCGGGAATGATGCGCTGCATGCGGACCGCCAGGTCGCTGATCGCCTTCGACCGGCCAGCCGGGATCGCGGCCACGTCGGTTGGCGGTTGCAGCCGGGCGAGGGCTGGGCCGAGTGCGGGACTGGCTGGGCGGAGTTCGTGGACGGCGAGGAAGATCGCGAAGCCGAAACCCGCACCGAGCACAGCGGAGATGCCGATCCAGGTGGGTGTCACAGCAGGCTCCTGGTGCTTGCGTTCGTGGAGAGGAAACGCTCCTCGGCTGGCGGCAGGCTCAGCGTCCGCGCCCACCACAGGCAGGCGATGAAGCAGCATGCGAGGATGGCGAGCACGACTTGGCCGCGGGTTTCGGTGTACGGGGCGGTGTACTGGCCGCTGGCAAGGCCAAACCCAACCAGCAGTACCGATCCGATGGTGAGAAAACGGATCTGGAACCGTGCCCGCGAGCGTTTGGCGGACGTTTCGCGGCGCATCGCCACCTCATCGGCCGCAGCTTCAGCGATACCGGTCAGCGCGTCGGCGAGCTTGGCGCCCCGGTCGCTGAGGTGCAGCGCGAGAGCCACGACGACCTGGTCACTGATCGGATCCTGGAGGGCCTCGGCGAACTCGTACAGCGCCGCCTCCGCATCCCAACCGGCCTGAATGCGCGCGGCGAGCAACTGCACATCGGCGGCGATGGCAGCGGGGACAGTCTGCGCCGTATCCACAATGGCCTCTTGAAGACCAACGCCAGAGTCCTCCACGTCCCGGAGGCGGCGGGTCCATGCCTCCACCGCCTCCGCCCGATTGATCGTGCGTTGCTCCTCCCGGCCGGCGGATAGCAGCCAGGGCACACCCGGCACGGCTACCGCCACGAGTGGCGCCGCTACCGGTATCCCACTGATGATCCAAGCGAGGATGCCGGCGGCGAGCGAGCCGAGCACCCAGGCTTGGTGGCGGCGCTGCGCGCGGAGAGTGGCGCCCGATCCGAACCAGATCCAGCGTGCCCGTACCGTCCACCGGGACGGCGGGCGGTCCTGCTCGCCGACTGAGAAGATGGCGCTGATCCCGAGCGCGAGGCTGCCGACGAGGCCCGCGCCCAGTAGCGCGGCGATGAGGGTCGGGTTCACGCCCGTACCCCGAGTCGAGGAAGCGGGCGCGGCCAGGCACCTCGCCCGCGGTGCGCGGTGAGGACGACCGGGTCGTAGCCGGCGAGGAGGAAATGCTGCTTGAGCCGGTCCGGCTGGTGCATCGGCACTCCTCGACCGTCCGGCCCCGGTCCGAAGATCTGTGTAGTACGGGGCCGTCCGTCCTCGACCAGGCCGCCGACTTCGATCACGTGGGACACGAAGCGGTGCTTACGGCCGCCGATCGCGCTTTCGTCAACGAGGGTGACGTAGACGACCAGGTCGAGCGCGTTGGCGACCTGGAGGTACGCGCGCCGGTCGGAGCGTTCGTCCCGGTGGCTGAGGGCCAGCTCCACCACACGGTCAAAGACCAGACCGGGCTCACGGGCGTGGATGGTGCACAGGGAGCCGTTGGTGGTGCCCATCGCCTGGAGCATGGCGACAATCTCGCGGGACCGTACTTCACCGACGATGATCCGCCGGGCGTTGAGCTGTAGCCCGATCGGAATCAGGTCTTCGAGGGTGATCTCCCCGGTTGGTCGGCCGTCAGGCCCGCGTTCGCCGTGGCCCTCGCGGGTTTCCATCGAGACCGCCCACGGGTGGCGGCCGGTCTTGTGCAGACCCAGCTCCCGCGCCTCCTCCATGACGATCATCCACTCGTCAGCGGGGATCTCGCTCGCCAATGCCCGTAGGAGTGAGGTCTTGCCGCTGCCCGGAACGCCCGCGACCATGATGTTGAGACCGGCTTTCATCGCCGAGCGGAGGAAGTCCCGCAGCAGCGGATCGATCATGGCACTCTTGTTCGGGTCAACCTGGTCGAAAGTGACCAGTTCGTCGAGGGTCACTTCGAGGATCTGGTGGTTTCGGATGACCGCTACCGGCCGCTGTGTCACCAGGTACGTCGCAGCCAGCCGCTGACCGCCGGGCATCTCCATACTGAGCGTCGGCTTGTCCTTCGTGAGCGCGCGCTCGGTGCCGCCGGCCCGGCGTGCCAGTGCCTGAAGCAACAGCACGAACTCTTCGTCGCTATCCGCGACAGGGGCCTCGATATCGACGCGCCCGTCCGGACGCTCGACCCGCACGCCGTCGCACCCAAGAATGGTGATGGTGTCGAACGGTTCACGAAGAAGCCGATCGAGCCGGCCGAGCCCCAGCAGCGCAGCCAGTACACCATCGAGCAGCCGCCGCTCGTAGTCGCCGCTGAGCGGGGTGCCACTCATCCGTCGCTGGTCGACGTACTGGCTGACACGCCGGGACGCGATCTGTCGTCCCTCTGCCTCCCGCTCCGATGGGCTGACGTACTCACGGCCAGCCAACATGCGCGAAAGCTCGTCGCTCACAGAGTTTTGAAGCGACCGGATGATGGCGTAGTCGGGTTCGACGGCCGGTGGAACAGGTACCGCAGGACGGGGCGACGCAACCAATGCGGCGCCCTGGCCGTTCGGCGCTGGCCCGACGCTGCGATCCCCTGGGGACATGGCCCCATTTAGCGGGTCGCGCCAACGGGGATGCTCAAACGTCGACATGGATTGCCCCCTGGATACCAGGGCCACGAAGGCGATGACGGCGGGCGGTGACGGCTCTCGCGACCTTGCCTTCCGCTGCCGCCGCCGCGCGAAGCATCGGCCGTCGAGTCCGGACCGTACCTCCATGTGCGAGAACGCGGGCGGATCGGTTGTCCTGGGGCAGGTGAGCGATCACCGGAACGCCAAGATGCCGGGACACGGCGCCATCGTCGTAGTCGCCGCCACCGACCACCACCAGCCCGATCTGCCCGTCGTTGCCGGGGCTGTTTCCAGCGAGCAGCGTCTGCACCGCGGCGCGCGCCGGCAAGAGGGACGACAGCGTCGGCTTCACCACCAGCAGAACAAGGTCTGCGCGGCTCAACAGCGGCCACGGGGCATGCGGAGCGACCAACCGGCCGCAATCGACGAGGACGTCGAACCCGGGATCATGGTGTTCCAACGATCTGAAGAAGCCCGCGAGGCCAAACCAGTTGGGATCGAGGCTCGCGGCCTGCGCAGGAGTCGCTATTCCAGGCAGGAGCAGACGCTGCGCACCCGGCGGATCAAGGTCGACCAGTTGAGACCAGAACTGCTCACTGGCTTGCCCCCGCAACTCGGCCACAACGAGCTGCATCAGACCGCGACTACCGTCCAACTCCAGATGCCGCAGATAGCCAGCCGCGATGTCACCACCGGCAGGATCACACTCGGCAAGCACCACTAACCGGGACCACGTCAACGCGAAGGCCAAACTCGCCGTGGTCACGCCAGGTGACCCCTTAGCGCTGGCGAGGCAGATGACAGTCATCGTCAATTCCCCGAGGTTAGGGCCAGCACCAACCGGCCCTGTGCGGCTAGCCGGGCAACAACCGGTCCGTCGTTCTCCCGCACCGCAACCGACACCGTCGCCGTGCCATCGCGTGTCCCTGCGATCACATGCACCACCGTGGCCCGGATCGTCGGTGCCGCAGCGGTGGGCCGCTCCCGAGCAGCCTCGTCGGTGGAGACCAACAACACGCTCGCCCCCGGCCTCAATGGCGCCGACGGCATCTGCCCGGCCTTGAGGGATACCCCGACGACCTGCTCACCCGGGGCGGGAAACGGCTTGTCGACCAGAGCACCTGCGTTGAGCAACGTGCCCGACAGCAACGCCACTGAGGCGTACTTGCCGATGACGGCCTCGGTCCGCCCGCTGGGCACCCCGGCGAGCCCGGGATCCGGGTTGAGATGCACGGTGATCAGGTCGGCAGCGGTGACCTGGGCTCCGACAGGCACATCCCTGGCGACCGCAAGGAATGGCTGGGTCCTACTGACGTAGCCGAACAACGACACCGCGCCAAGTGCACAGACCGCCATGAGGGCGATCGCTACGCCAAGCCGTCCCCGGCGCAAGCTACGCACGCGAACCACCCTCGGCTGCGGAATGGTTGCCGTGGTCAAGTTCGCCACATCGTCCGTCGCCGTCACCCCGTCACCACCTGAAGCTCGTCGATACGAATGGAAGTTGTGGACTCGCGGGTCACGGTTTCGGCTCCCGTCACCCCGCCGCCGGCCACCCACCAGTCGACCTGCCACGTCGTCGTGGCAACGACCGCGTACCGGCCGTCAGGCTGGGCGCGGCTGGAGCGGGAGTAACCGTCGTATCCGCACGTCGGTGATCGAGACGCACCGTGTTTGGCCTTGTCGTACCGGGTGCCGGGGTTGTCGCAGACGATGATCTGTCCATCGCCGAGGTCCCAGGTGATCTTCGTGGCCTGCCCGCGTGCGGTGACGGACAGGCCGGGAACCGAGGCCGTCGCCGTGATCGGACCCCACGTCTGCGGTGTGACCGCAGTCCAGAGCCACACCGGAAGGCCCACCAACCCGGCCCCGGACTCGCTCGGGCTGATGCCGATCTGCGGCCCCTGCATCGGCAGTTCCCTGACAGCTCTCGCCGCCAGTTCTGCCGGGCTGAGGCTTCCCGGCGTGCCCGGCGGCGGGTCTGCCCGCCACACGAGGTCACCGATCGTGCTGCCGAAGCACCGTTGCCGGTACACCGCACCCTCGCCTGGCTCACGTCCTTCCCAAACCGGATCATCGGCAGGTGGCTGCGGCGATTCGAGGATGTAGTAACAGCCGTCGGCTGGGTTCAGGTATCCCCAACCGGCTTGCCAGCATGGCACCACGATCCCGCCGGAGGTGCACTCCTGCGTGCCGGTGCCACCGCCCCCGCCTGGCGGCGCCCCGCCGCCTTCTTCCCCGGGTGTCTCCACAACGACGAAACACGGTCCGACCGGAGGACAGACCCAGTAGTCCGCGCGGGCTGCCGCGACCGGAAGCCCAAGCATCACGATGGTGACGACGACTGACGCTGCACCGTCTCGTAGGATTCGCTTCAGCACGTAGAACTCCGCTGGGCTATTGACTCGTACACAAACCACTTACCGTTGACTCGCTTGACTTTGACGACCACCGGGTACTTCTCCGCCTGCGTGGTCGGCCGCGCCTTCCCGCCGACCACGACCCAGCCCGTCGAGTCGAAGCAGTCCTGGATCACCGCCTCGTTAGCGTCGAGGCGCAACTCGGTCACACTCGGGCTCCACGTCGGACGCCCCTCGTTGCGCACGCCGCTGCGCGACATGCTGTGCAAGCTGTTGAGCAGTTGGCCGAGCAGCGGCTCGCCAACGAATTTCGCCAGCTCTGTCGTCCGGTAGTCAGCCGTTGCAGACGCCTTGACATATGCCTCCAAGTAGCCGTTGTAGGCAGCAAGAACGTCGCGACGGGCCGACACTTCAAGCGGGTTAGTGCTAGGTGACGCCGTCGCACGTGCGTCGGCGGTGGGCGTAATGTCCGGCCCGGCACCCGACCCCGGCACACAACCCGCCAGCAGGCACAGCGTGGCTCCAAGCAAGGCCACGATCGAGTTGGTCACCTTGATTCGCCTCATCATCTGGATGCCTCCCTCGACGCAAGGCCGCACCGAGGCGGCCCAACTGGTGGGGATGATGTCCCCGCTCCAGCTTCGTCGGTGACTGCGAACGGCCACAGGCCCGCAGCCGCATTCGAGTCGTCCGGTAACGCGAGCATGAGCACTGAACGATCGGGCATCCCCTGCCACCTCCCCCGCGGTAGGACGCACTCAAAGGTCTAGCCCATCCGTAATGGATTCCGCTACGCACGGTTAAGGACGCAGTTCGCAGTACGTTCCGTGATGAACGCACCTCTAGGTACGTACCTAGAAGAAGGCTCAGCGAGGAGCCATGCCCACGCCAACAGCGAAGGTGCAGGGCAACCGGTGGCACACCGGAAGACACCCCTGTGCGAACTCTGACCGCACGCGGCCGAACCCTCACTAAAAGTGCATGTCCTGCCCACCCACCCGAGCCCGCGACAGCGAGCAAACTTCCCTCTTGTACCGTCCCCTCGCCACCGTCACACTGTGGCCAGCACGCATCAATGAACGACGGCGACGAATGTGGTCGGCGCGCACGGGGAGTCAGACAGGGATGCCCGAGAACCGCAGCGAACTACAATCCGTGATTGACTTCTTCGGCACCCCGCACGCCGTTGAGGTTCTGTTCGCCATTCGAGACGGCCGCCACCCCCGAGAGTGCCCAGAGCTGCGCCCCTACGGCGATGCAATCGACGATGCGGTCGCCACGTTGGCGACTCTCGGCACAGTGACCGGAGTGACGGCTCCGGCTCCGAGCGGGGAGCCGCCACCACTCACGCTGACTCGGAGAGGTGCCGAGGTCTGCACGCTAGTAGAGCGCATCATCGACCTCAGCGGACCCGAGGGCCCGACCGAGCGCACGCCGGAACGGGCAGCAATCGGATAGGTCATCGATCGGCCTATTTAGGTGGAGTTGCCCTGAAAGCAGCCAACGCCTTCCTTCACATTCACCCTTGACAGCAAGGTCACCACGACAGGCAAACTAGTGCCTTGCGCTGTCGGGTAGACGACACTCGATGGCGAGAGCGACCGCACGTCACGGGGGACGGGGTGGAATTCGGAGACCTGCTGGAAATTCGGGACATTCTGCAATATCAACACGTTATCGGGGCCGTCGCCTGCCTCGGAGAGCGTCCGATGCGATATGGCGAGCTGGGTAGTGCACTCGCCGAGTGGACCGGCAACCGAATCGGCGACGGCGAGCTCACTCGCACGGTGCGCAGGCTGGTGGACAGCGGTCTAGCGCGAGAAACCTTCGCGGATGGGCATCGCTTGCTGTGCCTCACAAGGATGGGACGTGATCGACTGACGACGATCCGGGCGCTGGGTCGGGCACTGCACCGCGACCACTCGGACGAACAAGGCGACGAGGCCCCAGATGATGGCACGACCTCCTGATCCCCATTGCGACGGCGGTCAGCAACGGTCGACACCCGCATGAGCCTGCTGACCGCTCTGCTCGCCGTAGTACTGGCGATCGCTGCCAGTCCGTTCATTCGAGTAGTGGCGTTCCGCTACTCGGTGTCTAGTGGGCCGCCTCGCAGTACGGAGTGTCCGCGTTGCAAGCACCCGATTGCCAGCAGCGGGTCCCCGTGGCGCGGATACACGTGGTTATGGTTTGGCCGATGCCGGATGTGCGAGGCACGGGTCGGACCTCCTTTGGCGACGGTGGAGGCAGGGGCAGTCATCTCCCTCCTGTCCCTTGCAGCCGTGGTCGAGGACCTAGTCCTCTTTCTGGCGTACTGCTGGCTAGCGCTGGTTGGTGTCACGCTGACCATCATCGACAGCGCGGTTCATCGGCTACCGGATCGATTGACCGCGCTGCTCGCTGGTGGAACCCTGGTCTCGCTCGGAACACAGTCGATCATCTCCAACGACGCACAAAGACTCGTCGGATCCGTTGCGGCAGGTGCAGGTGCTGCGGCGTTCTACTTGCTGATGGCGCTGCTAACCGGGGGCGGCATCGGTCTGGGCGACGCCAAGCTTGCGTTCGGGCTCGGACTATCCATCGGCTGGATGGGTTGGCCCGCAGTCGCGGCTGCCCTCTTTCTCGCCTTGCTGCTCACCGGGTTCGCGGCTGTCGCTCTGACGGCACTTGGACGGGCCGGCCGCAAAGACGCGATCCCGCACGGGCCGTTCATGGTGATAGCCGCGATCATGGTGGTTGTAGCACTTCACGGGGGACTGCTCGACGCCGTGTGACAGGCACTACCCGCAGCGTCGATAGCTGCCTGAGCGCCCTGTGCGGAACTTGATGATCGGTCCCGTCCGGCGGATCACGGCGAACTCGGGATGCGTCGAGGTAGGCCGTCTCCTGGCACTTGGGCCGCGACTATTGCCGCTGGCCCGGCCACATCATATTGTTGCCGGATCGCTGGGCAGGGTGACATCCCCCGTGGTCACCCTGCCCAGACGTACCGGAGTGGGCGTTGGGGCGAGTATTCGTCTTCGTTCAACGATTATGAACGCTGCGCGTGCTGTTCGCCGACCCACCAGATTTCATCGCCCCATGGCCCGAATCGGCCGTAGGAGCCGCTCCCCGCAGAGCGTGGCCGGTCTCGGCCAGAGTTGCTGGCCCTGAACCTTCCTGGGTCACAGGGTCCTGCCCACCAGACACCGACCTCCCCGCTGTCGCTTGCACTTCCTCAGCGCTGGCGCCTGCCTTCGATCGCACAATTTCGCGGTAACGATCCCAGGTGCCACCTCGGTCCGGGTTGCCGTCCGGGCAGTGCACTTCAGCGTCGTCGAGTCGGTCCAAAGCGAGATCGAAGTCGCCGCGCCTCATGGCGTCCGTAGCCGCCGCGAAGGCTCTCCGCGCGGCCTTCCGATTGACCTCGTAGATGCTGGCATCGCTGAGGCGTTTGCCTTCCAGCACCTGCGGGTTGGCTTGTGCATAGTCCGCCATCCACTGCCATTCCTGCTCCGTCGCCCGCACCGCTTCGGCGGCATACCGCACGCCGTCGCCGGTGATCCGGTGGTATCCAGGCCCGTACTGTTCAAGCGCGAGCACGAGTTGACGGTGCCGGACCTGGGGTTGCCGGTCCGCAGGTTCGTGGTGAGGCGTCGACTGGGGTTCTTCGTGGTGCTCCGGAGTTTCGGCACCCATGGTGGGTGGTGGAGAGGGATTCTCGCTGACGTCGTGGGTGAGCACGTAGGTGCGGCCCGCTTCCCATTCGTGACGGGAGAGCACTCCGCACGCGCGTGCCTCGTCAAGGCAGTTCAGCGCGCGAGTCAAGTCACCCTCGATGTGGGCAGCCTCGGCCTGTTGGAGTGCCTCCTCGCCGCGCCTCTGCCGGGCCTGGTCCCATTGGTCTGGCGTGCGGTAGGGAAGCTTCAGCACCTCGGGATGATCAGCGATGTAGGTCTTGATCCAGTTCAGCTCCGCCGGGGTCGCGTCGACCATCTCGGCGATGTATCGATGCGCTGATCCGGTGCTCCGGTGGTACCCGGCGGCATGCTCGTCAATTCTCAGGGCTATCTGGCGATGACGGATGTGCTGCTCTCGCTGCTCCAGGTCATCGCCGATCGCTGGATTTGGCTCGGCAGCGCGATTAGGTGTGCTCTCCGACTCTGCCCTGTGGTTGGGTGCGACGTGGGGCTCATCGCCGTCCGGTGATCCAGCCGGCTGGACGGCATCCGCTTCCTCGTCAGCCTGAGCTTCGGTGGCCTGCTCTTCCGCGGCCGATAGGACCGCAGTGTAGACGGCTTCGGTGGCGGCTTCCTGCAACTCAATCTGGTCCTGTTTGTCGCCGAAGTAGGCCCACCGGAGGAGGTCAATGCGTTCATCGAAGAGATCCATCATCGCGTTGGTGAGCATGGTGGCGAATGGGTGCGCGAAGTCGTCCGGGGAGTTGGCGAGCGCCCACATCTGCGTCTGCGGATCGTTGGCCAGTCTGGTCAGCACGTCGGAGAGCCAGGTGATGTCGTCCGCGCTAGCGCGTGCGCCACGGCTGGCGGCCCAGGCGTCGAGATTCACCGGGGTCGTCACTGCGACGGTGGCGACTGGTGGCGTAGCCGCAGGCCCTGTCGCGGGCACGGGTTCGGGCGCGGGCGCGGGCGGAGAGGCTTCGGTCGGCAACCTTATGGTGTGGGTACGCTCCCCCGGCCAGTCTGCGGGCTGGCCGACGGCAGTGACGAGGCACCGGCCGAGTTCGGTCTGCCGGTGGCCGTTCATGGTGTCGTGGCTCTTGATCTTGCCGGTGACGTGGACGTATGTGCCGTCGCGGTAGGCGTTGAGGTTGGGCACTCGCCAGGTCCACAGGTTGCCGGATGCGTCGGCGAGGTAGAGAGTGGTGGCGGTGGACTGGCCGCCTCCGCGCCGGTGGCGGTTGTAGCTGCGGGCGGCGAGGACGCGGGCGTCGAAGCTCACCTTGTCGCCCTTCTGGCCCTGCCAGGTGGACGTTGCCGTGGTGTGGCGGATGGCTTGGTCTTGTAGGTGCCGCTGGTAGCTGGCGGCGGCGGAGACCAGGGTGGCGAATTGGCGTGGGCCGACGCTGTCTTCCGTAGCGGCGAGCCGCAGTTGGTAGGCGTAGTCGCTCACATCATGGTCGTGCAGTGCGATGGCGTGTGCGCGTATCGCTGCGGCGTGGGTGCGGGTGTCGTCGGTGACGGCTGCTTCCAGTTCCTGCCGTAGGCCGGTGGCGTCGTATCCGTCGCCGTTGATGGCGGTGTCGACGATGGCGGCGGTCGGCACAAGCTTGCCGTCGCTGGCGTCGGCGTCGCGGCGGGACACCCAGCCGTAGGTCTGGATGGCGGCGGCGGTGAGGGTGAGGACTTGCATGGTGTCGTTGCCATCCGGGTGTCCGGGACGTCCGGTGCGAATGATGGCCGGGTCGACGCGCCTCAATGGCGACGTGGCTTCAGCCGAGATGGCGGTCGGGGCCGCTGACGGCTCGGACTTGCTCGACTCGGTGATCTGCGCGTTCACCTCGTCCAGTCGTTCGCGGGCGGTGCGCAGTGCATCGGTGTGCTTGAAGGGCGCGTCCAGGCCGCTCGTTATCCTGTCGAGGTCCTGCTCCTTGGCCGCGAGGTCACGTTGCAGTTGTCCGATGATGGCGTCGAGTCCGCGCAGCCGTTTCTCCAGCCGGCCGACCACGTCGGCGTTGTCGACCTCGGTGTGGGAGAGAGCGAATTCGGCCCGGGGCAGGGCGGGCATGTTGACGTACAGCAGGCGTCGGTTCTGGGCTTCGATCCACCGATGCTCCGCGACGACCGGGAATCCACCGATGGTGGCGACCTCCTGCTCGCCCCGCGGCGGTGGAGCGGTGAGAGCCTTGAGCGCGTCACGCAGAAGCGTGTTGCCCTGCTTGCGTTCAGCGGTTGCCTGGCCCAGCACGGTGATGTGGAACTTGTCTCCGGTCGTGTCGACGCGACGCGCTTGGGCTTCGTTGGCCTCTCCGATCTCAGCCCGCAGAATGGTGATGTCCTGCTCGCGTTCGCGCCGTACCCAGGCCATTCGATCGCGTTCCCGGTGGTGCGAACGCTCCATCCGCTCCAGTTTGGTCACTTCAGCTTGCAGCGCCGCCTGGTCGAGCAGCAGAGGATTACCGGTCGCCAGCGCCTTCACTTCGTTGTACGACAGCGCGGCGTCGCCGATGTCCTCGATCTCGCGGACGTCGAGCCGGCCGCGCATGAGCTGCGCGATGAACTCGGCCTTTCTTGCCACCGTCTGCCACATGAAGCCGTCGAACGAGCCTTCGGTGACGTACCGGATGATCTCGACCTCAACGTTTTGGTTGCCCTGTCGGAGGATCCTGCCTTCCCGCTGTTGGAGGTCTGCCGGCCGCCACGGGCAGTCCAGGTGATGCAATGCGACCGCGCGCCGCTGCACGTTCGTGCCGACGCCCATCTTCTCCGTACTGCCGATCAGCACGCTGATCCGTCCGTCGCGGGCGGCGGCGAACAAGGCGGCCTTCTCGGCGTCGTTGCCTGCCTCGTGCATGAACCGGACTTGTGCTCGGGGCACGCCCCGAGCAACGAGTTGATCCCTCAACTCGTCGTAGGCGTTCCAGCCGGCCGCCGGCACTCCGAGGTCGCTGAAGACGATCTGAAGCCCACCCGGACGAGGGTGGGGTTGGCCGTCGCTGTCGCTGAAGATGTCGCCGCGGTGTTCGGCGTAGATGCGGGCGATCGTCTCCGCTGCGGCGGTCAATTTGCTGGGCGCATTCGGGTCTATGCCGCGAATGCCGAGCAGCGCTGACTGGACTTCCCCGTCGAACGGTCCTGACCACAGCAGTTTGGGCGCAGCGACGATCGGAGTTGGCCAGGCGGTAGCCGCTGCTCGTGCGCCATCGTGGCCGACGTCTGGTCCCGGTGGAGGTTGCTCGCTCCACAGTCCGGCGAGTTCAGCGGAGAGCCGTTCGCGGATGGCCGGGTCGGCCAGGCCGTCGTAGGTGTCCATCACTTCGGCGAGCCAATCCGCCGTCAGGGGGCGTTCGGCGTTTGCCCCCTGATAGGCGTAGGCGAGGGCCTGCTTGAGGGTGCGCGGTAGCTCGCCGCTCCAGACCACACGGCCGGCAGCGTCCTGAACGGTGTCGGGCCATACGACGCTCCTGCCGACCTGCGCGTACGGCGGCTCGGCCGCCCAGTGGTCGATCAGGTGCTCGGCCACCCGCTGACGGACGTCGGCGTCGCCGAGCCCGTCGTAGTGGTGGAGGGCGTCGAGGATCTGGCTGTTCTCCAGCGGGCCGGCGTTCCAGTCGTGGGTGTCGGCGAGACGCAGTAGGGCCTGTTCGGTGGCGTGGTCGAACTGCCCCGACCACAGCGTCTCGCCCTCGCCCTGTCGCACGTCGCCAGGCCACGCCGCGATGGAGGGGTCCAAGGGGTTCGGGCGCTGGCGGGTCCATCGGGCGGCAAGGTCGGCTGCCACTGCCTCGATAGCTGGCTCGTCGTCGAGCACCTCGAAGCGGCGCAGCACGTCGGCGATCTCGTCTGTCGTGGGCGGCACCAACCGCAGGTCCATCGCGGCTGAACGGCCGTTGTGCGTGATCTTCAACAGGTTGTCGTCGGTGGGGTCGACGTCGCCGCGCCGGACCTCGTCGGCTCGCTCGACCAGGGCGGTAAGGTAGTCGCTCAGCCCGTCGCTGGCGGGCACGACCACCGTGCGGGGCAGGCGCTGGCCGTCCTCGCGCTCCTTGAGCTTAGGCACGGGCAGGGCGAGATCCTCGGCGGTCTTCACGTCCGCGACCTGGTGCAACAGCCGCAGCAGTTCCGGGACGTTGTAGAACTTGGCGAAACGGCTGTTCATTCGTAGGCCGCCGCCCTCGGGGACGACCTCGATGCCCTCGATTGTTTCGCCGAACGTCGCCGCCCAGGCGTCGAACTCGTCGATGTGCAGGGACCGCATGAGATCCGGAGCGAGGTACATGAGCATGGTGTGGACCTCGCCTAGCGAGTTCGCGACGGGGGTCGCGGTCGCGATCGTGCCCACCCGGTCGTTGGTTTCGCGCAGCCACCGCAGCTTCATGTCCAGGTCGGTGGATCTGTTGGATCCGGGGATGCCCATGCCCGGGATCCGGCTCGGCCGCTCCAGGTTCTTGAACAGGTGGCCCTCGTCGACGAACAGGTAGTCGACGCCCATCATCTCGAAGGTCAGGCCGGGGTCCTTCTTTGTGGTGAGCTTCTTCTTGATCCGTTCCTCGGCTCGGCTGATGGCCCCTTCGAGTTGCTTGACGAGCCGCTTCTGACCGGCGGCGTCCGCTGACGCCAGCCGCAGTTCCAGCTTCTCGATCTTCACCTTCATGTACGTGCGCTGGTACTCCGGCGACATGGCCACCTGCTCGAACGCGCGGTGGGTCATGATGACGGCGTCCCACTCTCCGGTCGTCACCCTGGCCTGGAACAACCTGCGACGGTCCGCGGTCAGGTCCGCGCTGCTGGCCGAGAGCAGCCGCGCCTGGGGGTAGAGCTGGAGGAACTCCCTGCTGAACTGCTCCAGCATGTGATTCGGAACGATGATCATCGGCTTGCGGACCAGGCCGAGGCGACGCAGTTCCATCGCCCCCATGACCATTTCCGCTGTTTTTCCGGCGCCGACTTCGTGCCAGAGCCCGACCGACGGTTCATTGACGATCCGAGCAACCGCGCTGTACTGGTGGGCGTGTGGCTTGAAGGTGAGTGCCAGGCCCGGCAGGGTCAGCTTCGCCCCGTCGTAAGAGCGCAGGACGAGCGAGTTGAATCGGTTGTTGTAGATCGCCAGGTGAACGTTGGCCCGCTTCGGGTCCGCCCACAGCCACTCGCTGAACCGCTCGTTGATCTCGGTCGCTTTGGTTTGCGCCGCGAGTGTGGCGTCGGCGTTCAGCCGGCGCTTTTCCGTGACGGGATCGATGTCGTAGACGCGCACGGGCCGCTGCTTCAGCAGATCCTCGGCGATGTCGACCGCGGATCTCCGCTCGGTGCCCCACGTGCTTGTCGCGAGGGTCGTGGCGCGACGCTTCGAGGTGACCGCCCAGTCCGTGCCGCCGTCGCCGTGTTCAACGGCGAGGGTGGGGTCATCCAGGAGTTCTTGCAGAAACTGCTGCACGGTCTCGCCGCTGACCCAGCTCGCGCCCAGCCGGACGCGAATCTCCTCCGGCGTGAGGTCGACCGGCTTCACGGCGGTCAGTGCCTCGACGTTCGGCGCGTACCACTCGTCCTCCTCGGCAGCGGCGCGGGCCTGGTCGAGCTTGACCCGGACGTTGCCGGATAGGTACTCCGCCGCCGGGACGAGCCGGTCGGTGCCAGGCTCGTCGAAGACCAGGGTGCCCAGTCGCTGGCGGGCGTCGTCCTGGTCTACGCCGAGCAGCCATGCCACCCGCTCCAGCGTGATCTGGCCATACATGTCCTGGCAGATGGCGAGGGCGTCCTCGGGAGTCTCCGCGCCGAGTTTCGGTGCGCGGGGGGCGATCGCCCGGGTGGTGAAGATGTCGGATTTGTAGGCGACCTGCGATGCTTCGTCGAAGCGTTCCAGGGCGTAGACGAGGTTGGAGAACGGGTCGGCGCGGAATCCGCCCTGCGCGGGGGCGGCTCGCCGCAGGATCGGCTCGCCGGTTTCGTCGTCGACCTTGCCCGTCTCGTAGGTGTTGTAGCGGTTGATCGGCCCGAACCGGGAGAGGTAGCCGTTGTAGCGGTGGCCGAGTTGGAAACGAAGGTGGTCGATTTCGTCGGTGTCGTCGAGCGTCGCCGCCTCGGCCTCAAGTAGCCGCATGGCGAGGTTGCGTAGTCGCAGCAGCTCTCGCAGTTCGTCAGCTTGCGTCTTTGGCGGGGCATACGGCTCGGCTTGGCCGTTGATCATCCGGGTGAACGTGCCGTCGTTGCGCAGCGCCAGGTAGCCATCGGGCTGCTGCTCCGAGGCGGCGACGAAGGCGATCGGCTGCGGCTGTGTACCCTGCCGGGCGGGGCGGTAGGTCAACGCTTGGGTTTCCGCCTCAGCCACGATGTCCTGCAACGCGGCGCGCAGGGCCGGGGCGCAGTCGCGGTCACCGACGACGGCGAGTTCGTCCCCACGATGAAGGCCGCCGGTGCCGAGCCGGCCGAGTACGCGTCCTGGGCGGTCGAGAAAGTAGGCGTTGACGCGCACCTCGTCCTCGCCGAGGGTGACCCGCCGGGTGGTTTCCCACGCCTGGTTGGCGGTGACCGAGCGGCTCTCGTCGCGGCGACGCAGGATCAGTACATCGATGACGGCATCGGTGCCGGCGGCTCGCGCCATGGCACCCGAAGGCAGCCGTACGGCACCGACCAGGTCCGCGAGTAAAGCGATCTCTCGGCGGGCCGCGGGGTTCGCGCGGTCCATGCTGAAGTGCGAGGTAAGTACGGCCATGAGCCCGCCTGGCCGCAACAGGTGCAACCCCTTGACCATGAAGTGGTCATGGATGCTGTGGCCGCCCGGGTTATGACGGCGATCCGTAAGCGTGATCTTGCCGAAGGGCACGTTTCCGATGACAAGGTCAAAGGCACCTGAAGGACTGCGGGTGTCGGCGAAGCTCTCGTTGAGGATCCGGGCGTCCGGGTAGAGGGCGGCAGAGATGGCTGCGGTGATCGGGTCCAGCTCGACACCGACCATCCGCGCGCCCTCGGGAGCGAAGGCGATGAAGTTGCCGGAGCCGCTGCCCGGTTCAAGAACGTCACCGCCGGTGAAGCCGAGCTGTTGCACGGTGTCCCACACGACCTTGACGACGGAGGCGTCGGTGTAGTGGGCGTTGAGGGTGGTGCGTCGTGCGGCACGCCACTCGGTCTCGTCGAGCAATTCGGCGAGTTGCTCACGCGCCCAGACGTAGGTGCTGTGGTCGTCGCGGTCCGGGTCGAAGACGGCGGGAACCGCACCCCATCCGGCCCAGCGGGCGAGTACCTGTTGCTCGTCGGCGGTAGCGGGCCGCTGGTCGGCTTGCAGCGTGCGCAGCACGCGCAGCGCGGCGATGTTCGCCTTGATTCTGGCGGCTTCTCCGGATGGGGCCAGATCCGCCTGCTCTGCGGGCCGGAACCTCGGCCCGCTCGGCACTGCTCCTGGGTCGTGCGACTCGGACCCGGAGGTGCGGGCGGAAGGAACGGGATCGTTCTCCGGCTCGGTTGGGGGTACGGGCGGCGCGGGATGTGGCAGGTCCGCCAGTTCGCCAAGCAGGTCGGTGGCCGCGTTCGGGGTGTTCGTCGGCTGCTGGGCGGGTTGGGCGATGTCTGGTGCGGTGGAGTCGGGTGAAGCCGTCGCCACCGGGGGCGGTAGGGCAGCCTCCGGTGGCGGTGCGGCAGGTTCTAGTGGGTCGGGCTCAGGTCGGTTGCCGGGTCGGGCAGCATCTCCCTCAGCACCTGGCCCTCGGCGCTCAGCCGGGCGTTGTTGAGCCGGCCGACCTTGCTCAGGTACGTCTCCTGCTCCGGGTCCGGGCCTGCCAGCGTCCTGCTCAGGTCCTCGATCTGCTGGGCGATCTTCTCCCCCAACTCCGTGAAGAACTCGTCCGGGTCCTCGATCTGCCGATATCGATTCGGCAGGTGGCTCCTCCAGTGACTCTTGGCTTGCGCTGCGTACTGGTTCACTCGTCTCCACCTCCAACTCGTCGAAGTCGTCCGGCTCCGACGCACGCGCCCAGAGGTAGTCGTCGAACGACAGTTGCCCGGCTATCTCCCTGCGCTTGCGTGCCAATGGAATCACATCCCCCGGGGCTTGTGGTCGCACTTGTTCAGGCCGTTGTGGTGGTGGTTTTTTGGCCGCTGATGGGGCCTCGCGCGCCGCAGGGTCACCGCTGGCGGTTGATGGCGTCTCGGTCGGTCCGGCCAGTCGGGCGAGCCGGGCAGGGTGCTGGCCGGGCCGCTCGTCGGCGATTGCCCGAGCCGCCTCGGCGAGATCGTCGAGCCAGTCGACGGCCGGTATCCCGTCGATGGCGTTGGTGGCGGCGAGCTTGCTGTCCCGGGCCGGGATGATGATGCGGTTGGCGGTCCAGTACGCCTGTCCCCATCCGTCCTTGATCGCGTGGTTCCAGGCGACGCTGGCGGCGGCTGCGGCGCGCTGCGCGTTGGTGCGGGCGCGGTTGTCGCTGGCGGCTGCCTCGAATGTCCGCCCTAGCGGACGATTACGTCCCTCTTCCGTACTCGCTCCGTCGTGACACCGGACTTCGTCATGGGCCGAGGCCGTCAACTGGTCCAGGAGTCCGCGCACGACGCGCCCGGGGTCGTTCCCGTCGCTGAGGCGGCTGATCGCCTCGCGGGCGGCTGCGGTGATGTGACTGTCCACGGCCAGGACTCCGGCTCGCTTGCCGGCGGCGAACCCGAACGGGAAGACGGCCTTGACCACAAAGTCAACGCCAACCACCTGTCGGTCTGGGGCGGGTGAGCGCGGCGCCGCGTTCCATCCCTCGTTCCATGCCATGGCCGCTAGTGCGGCCAGGTGAGGTGGTGCCGCCCAGGACGTATCTGTCCAGTAGGAGCGCAGATGCGCCGCGACCACGTCTCGGGTAACGGGTCGGGGGCTCATGGGCACTCCCGCGCCGCGGCGGTAGCGGCGTGGACGCCGGTCGAGGCCGGGGTGGCCTGTTTCGTGACCGTGACTTGCGGAGGATGGCGTCGTCGGTGCGGTGCGGTCATGCTGCGGCGCCTCGTCTATCTGGTGTGCGGCCGGGCGACTGCCCCGTGGATCGGCGCTCCACCGGGCTGGACGATCGGGGAGCCGGCGGCAGCGCCCGGCGCGGCGGTGGGCGGGGCCGCAAAGCTCATCTGGGCAACGCCACTAGGCGAAGCTCCTGGGTTGGCCGTCGCGGCGGTGGCGGCGTTGGCAGCGGCGGTTGGTGCGGCTGACGCCGGTCGTTGATGGGTGGGCGACGTTCGGGAGGTGACTGCTGGGCTACGGGCATAGGCCCGTGCGGCCTCGGTGTGCAGTGGCCCGTTGGTGGCGTCAGCGAGCAGAGTGAGCGTGGTCGGGTTGGTTCGCACCGCCACCCACGGCCGGTCCGCAAGCCCAATACGGTCCGCCATGCCACGCACGATCTCCGACCAGTCGTAGTCGGAGAGTTGGCGCTCACCGGGTTGGGAACGCAGGGCGAGTGCCGTCACGCGGGCGCGGTCGGCAAGCCGTCGTAGGTCGACACGCCATGTGCCCGAATGCCACCCCCCGCCGACGTCGACGACGCGCGTTTCGGCCAGATAGCTTCGATTCGCAGCTCGGTCCACCGCCCCCACCGTGATCGAGCTGGCAATCTGTCGCGAGGACTGAGAGTCGTATGCGCTAACCAACATTGGTGATGCCTCCAGAAGTGGCGGGTTCGCGAGGAACGCCAGCAGGAACAAGTGGCAAGGAAGTCGGAAGTGCTGCACTCCTACCTATCGGCGGATATGCACCCCCATCGAGTCCAACCAGGACAGCGGGTCGACTGCGTTGGCAGCCGTCAGGGGCGGTGCGTGGCGGTGGACCTCGAAGTGCAGGTGCGGACCGGAGGAGCGGCCCGTGCTGCCGACCCAGCCGATGAGCTGCCCGGCCTGGACCTGGTCGCCGGCGGAGACGGCGAGACGCACCGCGTGGCAGTAGCGGGTGGCGATGCCGTTGCCGTGGTTGATATTGACCAGCAGCCCGCAGCCCGACAGGTTCGGGTCTCCGGGCCGGTCGCAGTACGCGCTGTCGCACCGGGCGGCCAAAACGACGCCGGCCGCAGCTGCATAGATCGGAGTCCCAGTTGAAGCGGCGAGGTCGATGCCGTCGTGGCTGGGCCGTGATGGGGGCCGGAACCTGCTGACGAGTTGGTAGCTGTCGGCGGGGAGCGGAAGGCGCCAGGCACCGGCACCTCCTGCCTCCAGGGTGTACTTGCCGATGCGGGAGCGGACCTGCTGGGGATAGTCGTGGGCCTTCCCCGCCGCCGGCACACCGCCTGCGCTGGCGATGCAGCCGCGGCCACAGAAGTAGCCGGCCCAGGCGATGTCGAGCGGGTCACCGTTCAGCACGTTCACCGCGACGTTGCGGGACGCCCACGCGACGAGGTCGCACATCAGGCGACCCATCGCGTAGATGGCGTCTTCGGGGTCGTCCGGCCCGTTGCGCCCGTCGTTGTCGTAGTCGTCGCCCCAACTCGCCCAGGTGCCGTGCTGGAACTGCGCGATGCCGATGGCGGGCCCACCGCGCTCGGGCGGGTTGTCGGCAAGAGCGTCGGCGCGCCAACTGCTTTCCAGGTCGATCTGCGCCGCGATCATCGGCGGCGTGACCTGGGGGCAGATCGATCCCGCGCGGACCACCCAGGGAGCGAGGTAGCGGGCATGGGGCGGTATGGCGTCGATGTTGAGTGCGCCGCTGGCGGGGGCCGCGACCAGCGCCGGGCTCGCCGCGAGCAGGGTGGCGGCACCTGAGGCAACGAAAGCGATCAAACCGGCCGCGATCGCCACCACGCCCGTGAGTAGCAGTACGAGGGCGCGTACCGATGTCGGGCTGGCCTGTCCGGTCGTGTCGGTCATCGCGATCAGCCAATCTCGTATTCGCTGATCCGCCACGCGATCGTGCTCGGCCGCAGGCCGCACATAACGGTGTGGCGCTCGATGGTGCCCCGCCAGCCGTCGCGGCCGATCGGCTGCACCGCGACGAGTGCGCCGACGTGCCGCTGCTCGGCAGTGTCGGGCGGGAGCGCGTCTCCGGCATACGGGCCGACCTGAACGTCGGTGTAGGCCCGGTGGTGAGTCAGCTCCTGCCACTGCGGGGTCAGGCGTACCGAGTCCTGGTCGGGCACCGCCGCAGCCAACCTGGCGTCCAAGTACATCGCGGCCCGCCGGTAGACGTCGGTGGGATCACGGTCGACGGCGGTGTCCACGCGATGTGCGGCAACGGCGAACGCCGCGCACACCGCGTGCGGGTCGTGGTAATCCACCGACGGGTCTACGAGCTGAGGCGACACTGCCACGGACGGTTGCGGACGAGGCTGAGGGGTCGTTGCTGAACAGGCGCCGAGCAGCACGGCGGCGATGGCGACCGCCAGTAGGGCGGGAGTACGACTGAAGCGGATCATGCCGGTCAGGTTCAGGCACGCCCGTAGGCGGCGACGCTGCCGTAGCGCCGTAACGCCGCCGCCTTCGCCCTGATGGGGGGCGACCCGAGGCGTGGGCTCGTCCCGGCATCAAGCGATTCGGCGACGCACGGAGAGCAGCTACGGAACCAGCCTGCTCGCCAGGGTCGCGACCAGCCCTGTCGCGTCGGACACCCGCAGGCAGCAGCGGCGATCAGGGGTTACCCCTAGCGCCCGTAGCGCTCCCGTCAACCTCAGCGGCAACCGTAACGGCTCCGCACGCGAACGAACGTCTCCGACAGCGGCCCTACAACGGGCCGCATTTCGATCGGAGGAGATCGACATGGTTCTCAATCTCGTCGTTGCCGGCCAAGCGGTGCTCGCCGCAGCCGCCCCGAACCCGGCGCCGTCAGCACCTCCCGGAATGGAGGCGGTCGCCACCAGTTTCCTCAGTTGGGGAAAGTGGATCTTGCTAGTCGCGGGTGTCCTCGGGTTCATGATCTGCGCCGGGATGATGATCATCGGACGGCGTAACCGGTCGCAGACCGCTGTGGATGGTGCCGCGGGCGTGCCCTGGGTGCTCGCCGGGCTTGCGCTGACCAGCTTGGCTGCTGGCATCGCGGGGGTGGCGCTCACGTGAACCGCCGCATCTCGCACGCGGCGCCCGGCCGCCGCATCCGCCCCATGGCCGTTATCGCCGTCGGGTTGGCATTGCTTGTGCTGGCTTCGGTTGCGGTCGCCCGCAGTGGCGAAGGCATCCGACATGCCTCGCCTGGGCGCCCAGTCATCGTGGCGATTCCATCGGCGGACGCTCCGGAGTCCGACGTACCTCAGCAGGTGGCCGTCGAGGTTGCTTGGCCCACCGACTTGACCTGGATCACCGTGGCGGGGCTGGATCTGCCGGTCTCCGCCGCCGCGGGTCCCCGCAACTTCGCCGCTGGGCGAGCGCGAGGTTTCGCACAGACACCGTCGGGTGCCGTTCTCGCCGCACTGCACCTGCTGGTGCGGACCAGTCCGCAGGTGGGGCCCCGGGTCTGGGAACCGACGCTGCGTGAGCAGGTCGTCGGGCCGGATGTTGCGGCATACATCGACGCGGTGACCCGGAACTACGCCCTGGCTCAGGAGCAGTTGCAGATTCCCTACGGCGACCCACTGTCTCCCATCTACGCCTCGATCGCCGGGGTCCGCATCGACTCGTACGGCCCGCATGCGGCCAGCATGCGGCTGCTCATCGAAGCGCCTGACGGCAGCAGTGGCGTGGCTCGCGCGGCCACGGTGGTGCAGGTCTCCTGGACGGGCACGGACTGGAGTCTGATCGCTCCGCCCCGCGGTGATTGGTCCACGGTCCGTGCTCTGGTCGGCCCTGCTGTCACCCGTAGCTACACGCCGTTGCCGGGCAGGTAGCCATGTGCGACGCGTGGGATCTCAAATGCCAGTTCAAAGAGGGCGCGACCGAGGTGGCGGGCGCCGTGGCCGAGACGATGATCGGGCAACTGGCGGACCTGATCAGCCAGGCGCAGTCCACGCTGATCACGTCGACCGTGACGTGGTGGCTGTACCTGCCACCGGTCGACGTCGAGAATGCGCCAGCGGCGCAGACGCTCCAGCAGTGGATGCTGCCCTTCGCGCTGATCGTCTCGGTCGGCGGCATCATGTGGCAGTCCCTCTTGCTGATCATCAACCGCAAGGGGGAACCGCTCGTCGCGGTCGTGAAAGGGCTGTTCACGACCGCATTGTTCGGCGCGGTGAGTCTCACCGGTACGCAGATGCTTCTCACGGCGTGTGAGTCCTATACCGAGTGGGTCCTTACCTGGGGTATGGACTGCGCGCCAGGGCTCGGCGTCGACCCGGGCTGCAAGACCAACGCGCTGGCCGCGCGGATGCAGATGCTGCTGCTTCCGGCGGGACCGAGTATCAGCAGCATCTTGGTGGTCGTCGTGGGCATGGTCGTGCTCGTGGCGAGCATCGTGCAGGCGATGCTGCTGCTGTTCCGCAACGGCGCCATCGTCATCCTCGCCGGAATGCTGCAACTCGCTGCCAGTGGCAGCTTCACGGCAGCTACCAGTAATTGGTTGAAGCGGGTGCTCGGCTGGTTGCTCGCGATGGTCTTCTATGAGCCGTTCGCCGCTACCAGCTACGCGGTCGCGTTCATGCTCATCGGCGATCCGCAGAACCGGGACATCTCGACGTGGTTCACCGGCGCCGGGATGCTCGGGATGACGCTCGTGGCGTTGCCGGCCATGATGCGGTTCTTCAACTGGACAGTCGGCGCGGTCCAGACCACCGGGAACTCCGCCGGCATGCTGGCTGCGGCGGGCGCCGCAGGGCTGCACGCGGTCGCGTCGAGACGCGGCTCATCCGGCATGTCCGCGACGGACTATGCCCGGGATATGGACCGCCGCTACCCGCCGCAGCCCAGCGGCGGCGACAGCGGATCGGGCACGCCTCGACCGACCCCACCGGTATTCACCGGTCCCTCCCCCACCGCTGGTGTCGCCCCCTCGGCGAGTACCGCGACGACCACCACCGCGAGCGCCTCGGCCGGTAGCGCTACGACGGCTGCGGGCGGTAGCGCCGCAGCGGGTGCGGGCGCTGGTGCCGCAGGCGCCGGTGCGGTCGGGGCGTCCGCCGCCGCTGGCCCTGCCGCGCCTGTCGTCGCCGGTGTCGTTGTCGGCGCGCGGGTTGCGGGGACAGCGGTCAAGTCTGCGGCGAGCACCGCGTCCCGATCGACCGAGAGCGGGTGATCGGGATGTCTACGAAGGCTCAGGTCGAGGAGACACGAACCTACGGCGGGTGGCGTCGCGCTCGGCCGCTGGGCATGTTCGGGCTCGGCTTCGGTCAGACGATGGTGGTGCTCGCGGCGATGACCGTCGCGCTGATCACGGTGTCGGTGAGTCTGACCGCTCTCGCGGTGGTCGGCCCCATTTGCCTGGTCCTCATCGTCGGCAACGTCGCTCAGTGGGACGGTGTGTCGCTGGCGCAGGCGCTCGTCCAGCGTTTCCGCTGGGTCGCCGGTTCCGGCCGTGGCCGCACGAGCTTCCGCGGTGGCGTGATGTCGGCGCAGGAGCACGCCTGGCAACTGCCGGGCGTGCTCGCCCCGACCGTCCTGCTGTCGGTCGAGGACGGCCAGGGCGGCAGGTATGGCGTGGTGTGGCATCGCCGGCTCGGAACCATGACCGTCACGCTGCGGTGCGCCGCGCAGTCGACCTGGCTGGCCGACCCGGAAGCAGCTTCCGCATGGGTGTCGAACTGGGGCGGCTGGCTGGCCGGTCTCGGTCACGTGCCGATCGTGCGGTGGGTCTCCGTCACGGTGGACACCGCGCCGGATTCCGGCACCCGGCTGGCTGACTACATCACCGGCCGGCTGGCACCGGACGGGCCAGCGGCGGCGGTGCGGGTGATCCAGCAGCTCATCGCCGCCGCACCACAGGCCGCCGCTGACGTGCAAACGACCGTGTCGATCACCTTCGAGCCGGCGGCGTCGCCGGCCCGGCCCAGGACGGTGCCGGACTGTCTCGCGGAGGTCGATCGCGCCTTGCCCGGCTTGCAGGACGCGCTGGCCGGGTGCGGGCTGACGGTGCTGGGTCGGGCGACAGCGGCGCAGATCGCCGGAATCGTACGGCACGCCTTCGATCCGACCAGTCGAGGCGAGGTGACCCGGCTACTCAGCGCCGCACCGGACGCGGCAGCCGAGCTGCTGGACTGGAGCAACGCCGGCCCGGTCGCCGCCGAGGAACACACCGATCGCTACGAGCACGACGGTGCCACCAGCGTGACCTGGGCGTGGCACGAGGCACCACGTCAGCCGGTCACCCACCACGTCCTCGCCCGGCTACTCGCCCCCGGCGAGCAGCCGAAACGGGTCACGCTGCTGTACCGCCCGATGACCGCCGGGCAAGCCGCCGGCGAGGTCGAGCGGCAGGTCAACGCGGCCCAGTTCCGGTCCGCCTACCGGCGAGCCCGCAAGCTCGATCCGACCGCCCGGGACATCGCCGACCACGAGCAGGCCACTCAGGCAGCTCGCGAAGAGGCGCTCGGCGCAGGTGTCGGCCTGGTCAGCCTCTGGGTGACCACCACCGTGCTCGATCCGGCCGACCTCGGTCGAGCCGTCGCGGATGTGGAAAGCCGCGCGGAGACGTGCAAGGTGCGGCTTCGCCGCCTGTGGCGTTCCCAGGCGGCCGGGTTCGCCGTCACCCTCCCGGCCGGGATCTGCCCGCCGGTGCTGGCCCAGCAGTGGCTGAACTGACCTTCCTCTCTCCAGGAGCATTCCCATGGCATTCGCAGACATCGGCGGATCCGCGCTCGGCCCCATCCCCCCGGCCTGGGGATGGCGTCGACCAGGCGCCGGCCGCGCCGTGCATGTAACGGCCGGTACCGAGTACCAGGCCACGACCGTGCAGGCCGCGGGCCTGTACCCGTTCACGGCAGGCAGCGGCGCTCCCCTGTTGGGTGTGCCGATCGGCCGCCACCAGCTCTGGGGTGAGTCCGTGCTGCTCGACCCGTTCGAGTGGCTCAACGCCGGACTGATCACCAACACCGGGATCTTCGTGCTCGGCCAGCCAGGCGCAGGCAAGTCCGCACTGGCCAAGCGGCTAGTTGTGGGAATGGCCGCCACCGGCGCCCAGATCTTGATTCTCGGTGACACGAAGCCGGACTACAGCCGGGTCGTGCAGCACCTCGATGGTCAGGTCATTCGGGTCGGCAGGGGTCTGGACCGGATCAACCCGCTCGACGCCGGTCCGCTCGGCACCGTGCTGTCGCGGATGAGCGGACCCGACGCCGACCAGCTTCGCCTGGAGGTACGCGGGCGGCGGCTGACCCTGCTCATCGCCCTGTGCACGCTCGTGCGCGACGGCGGGCAGGTCAGCAACACCGAGGAGGTCGTCCTCGGCAGGGTCGTCGACCTCCTTGCCGAACGGCGCACCGGAGATCCGGTGATCCCCGACGTGCTCGCGGTGCTTGATCAGGGACCGGACACCATTCGCGCCGCGGCGCGGGCTACCTCGGCGGCCGACTACCGCCGCCGGATCGACGACCTGGTCGCGACCCTGCGACTGTTGTGCGAGGGCACGCTCGCCGGTGTCTTCGACTCCGCCACCTCCACCCCGGTCGATCTGTCCGCCAAGGCGGTCAGCATCGACATCTCCCGGGTGGCCGCCGCCGGCGACAAGCTGGTCGCCGCGGCGATGCTGTCCACCTGGAGTTACGGGTACGCCGTCATCGACGCTGCTGCCGTGCTCGCCGACCAGGGCCTTGCTCCCCGACGGCGACACCTCGCCGTCATGGACGAGCTGTGGAGGGCGCTTCGGGGAGCGCCCGGGTTGGTCGAGCCGGCCGACGCGCTCACCCGGCTGTCGCGCAACCTCGGCGTCGCACAGATCATGCTCACCCACTCGCTCGACGACCTGGACGCGCTGGCCAGCGACGAGGACCGCGCCAAGGGACGCGGCATGGCCGAACGGTGCGCCATCAAGGTCCTGGCCGCGTTGCCCGGCCGGGAACTGGACCGGATCAGCCAGATGGTCCGGCTGTCCGGACCCGAGCGGGACATGGTCGCGTCCTGGGCAGCGCCTGAGGCACTGGTACCCGGCGCCACGCATCCGGGTCGGGGAAAGTACCTCGTGAAGACGGGCGAGCGGGCGGGAATGCCTGTCGCGCTGCACCTGGTGGGCGAGGAACTGGCGCTCTACGACACCGACGCGGCTGTCCGGGCGGGTGCCCGATGAGCGGCATCCGCAACCAACAGCCGATCTACCCACGCGGCAGCGCGGGCGGATACCCCCTAGCACCGTGGTTGATCCTGGGAGCCTGCGCTGCCGCCGCAGCCTTGACCTGGCTGGCGTGGCTCGCTGGCCGCCTCGCGGCCGTGTGGTCCGGTCACCCGTGGGACACCGGCCCGCCCTTCGGCTGGGACTTCACCAAGAGCCTGCTTGACCAGGACTGGCAGCAGTTGTGGTCCGGCGTGCCCCCGCTACTGGTAGCGCTGATCTACGCGCTCCTGCTCACCATCACGGTCGTGCCCGGCTGTTGGGCGTGGGCGTGGTGGCACGCCCGCCGACCGCAGGCCGGCGACCCACTGCCGTCCCTCGCCCGCGCCCACGACGTCGACGAACTCATCGGCGCGACCGCGCTGGCACGGGCACAGCGACTGCGGCCGAGCCTCGCCGGTCGGGCTCCTAAGCAGGTGCCAACTACTGCGGTCGGGATCGCGCTCGGACGACTGGTCACCACGGAGCGCCGACGCGGACCGGTCCTACGGTCCAGTTGGGAGGACGTGCTCCTCGCCGTGATGGCACCCCGAGCGGGGAAGACCACCAGCCTCGCCGTACCTCCGATTCTGGACGCCCCGGGACCGGTGCTCGCCACCAGCAACCGCTCCGACCTGTGGGCCGCCACCGCCCGCGCCCGCGCCCGAGTCGGCCGGGTCTGGACGTTCGACCCGCAGCGGGTGACCCGCCAACCTCAAACGCTCTGGTGGGACCCCCTGGCCACCATCACCGGTGTGGAGGATGCCGCACGGCTCGCCGACCACTTCATTCAGGAGATCCGGGGCGTCGGCTCCTCCGACCCGTTCTGGCCGCTGGCCGCCGGGGACCTGCTCATGTGTCTCTTCCTCGCCGCCGCCAACTCCGGCGGCACGCTCACCGACGTGCAAGCCTGGCTGTCCGACGTCACCAGCCGCGAACCGGTCACGCTGCTGCGGGCCGCCGGATACCCGCAGGCCGCCCGGGCGCTCGCCGGCCGTCAAGGCGGTGCTCCAGAAACCAGGGACGGCGTCTACGAAACCGCGCGTACGGCCGCCCGATGCCTGTCCGATCCGGAAATCATGGCCTGGGTAACACCGCCGACCAGCGCCCTGGACCGGCTCGACGTGACCACGTTCCCCGGCTCCCGCGACGCCCTCTACCTGCTCAGCAAGGAAGGTGCGGGGGCCGCCGCTCCCCTGGTCGCCGCGCTCACCGACGCCGTGTTCCGCACCAGTGTCGTCCACGCCGAAGCCGCCGGTGGCCGCATCGACCCGCCCGTCCTGGCGGTACTCGACGAGGCAGCCAACATCTGCAAGATCGCCGACCTACCGCAGCTCTACAGCCATCTTGGCGGTAGAGGGGTCATCCCGATCACCATCATCCAGAACATCGCCCAAGGCCAGGGCGTGTGGGGTGAACGTGGCATGACGGCCCTCTGGTCCGCCGCCACCGTCAAACTCATCGGCGCGGGGCTCGACGACGCCCGCCACGCCGAGGACATCTCCCGCCTGATCGGTGACCACGACGTCGCGACGACCTCGATCAACCGCGACGGCAACGGTCACACCAGCTACTCCACCAGCGCTCAACGGCGCCGGATCCTCGAACCGGGTGACCTTCGCGCCCTCAAGCGGGGGCGGGCGATCCTGCTCGCCACCGGCGCCCGAGCCGCGATGATCGATCTGATGCCGTGGTACCGCGGCGAGCACGCCGACATCATCGGCGCCGACACCACCGCCAACGTCGAGGCCATCACCCGGACTGCCCGCGCCGACCTCGCCGCCGACCACCCGGGTCCGGCGAGTCCGGACGCGGCAGCTCCGATCGACCGGGGGGACCTGTGGTGAGCGGCCATTCCTCCCGGCTGTCGGCCGACCTGCGCTGGGTCGAGACGATGCTTGCTGACCTGCAACGGCAGATCGACGAGCTTACCGACGAACTGCGGGCGCTCTCGCACCTCGTGCACGTGCACACCCTCGCATCGCTACGTGCACCAGGTGCCGACAGCACTGACCCGCCTGCCGCGTCGCAGGAGGGCGACGATGCCCAGTGAACGGCTGACCCCACCGCCGGAGCGCCTCTACGCGGTCAATGCCGCCGCCGCGCAGTTCTACGTCAGCCGGTTGCCCGTCTCGCGCAAGGCGGCCCGCTACCTGCACAGCCACGGCATCAGCGCCACAGCGGATCCCACCAGCCCTTGGCAGGTCGGCTATGCACCGGGACGGTGGACGGAACTGGCCACCCAGCTCCGGGCAGCGGGTTTCACCGACGAGGAGGTGACCGGTGCCGGACTCGGTTTCATCCACAACAGGAGCGGACACCTGCTGGACCGATTCCGTGACCGGCTCATGTTTCCCATCACCGACGCGCACAACCGCGTCGTCGGATTCACCGCCCGCGACCTGAGCGGACGCGCCGACGCCAAGTGGCTGAACACACCGGAGACGGCCATCTACCGCAAACGCCTGCTGCTGTACGGTCTCGGCCAGCAACTCGCCCACCGGCCTGCCGGTATCGGCGACCCGATCGTGTTCGTCGTCGAGGGTGCCGCCGATGTCCTCGCGATGCACCGCATGGCTGCCGCGCACGCTGCCATCCCCGAGACACAGCCGCTGTACGCGGTCGCGCCGTGTGGCACCAACCTCACCCGAGAACAGCTCGACCTGATCCAACAAACCCTGCCAGGCGCCCACCTGATCTTGGCATTCGACGGCGACGAAGCCGGACGTCGAGCCACCGACCGGGTGTACCCGATCGCCTCTCGATGGCCCGGCCAGGTCTCCGGAGTACGCCTGCCGAAGGGACAGGACCCCGCCGACATGCTCGGCGACATGGATCCCGTCTGGGCGATCAGCGAGATCATCGGTGCCGTCCAGCCTCTCGCTCAGGTCCAGATGGCCAACACGATCGACCGACTGTTCGCCACCAAGCGGATCACCGATCCGGTCCGGTTCGTCGAAGATCGGATCACCGCCTACCGGGCTATCGCCGAGTTGTTCGTCGACGCGCCGCACGCCACTCGTGACATGGCCGAAGCCGCCGCGGAGCAACTCGGCCTGGCCGCGACCGACGTCGCGCGGGGGGTCATCGAGGCATGGAGTGCCCGCACCGACACCCCCGGCGGGACCGACCCTCCTCCCGACACAGCCGCCCCGCCCTTCACTGCTGAACCGTCGGAAGGCCCACCGGCCGAAGTGTCGACGCCCTCCAGCCCTCCTCATGGCGTAGCCGAGTCGGACATCACCGTTTCGGCCACAGCTCACAGCACGGGGGGCCGCGCCGGCGCCACTGCCGCGATCACACGTCATGACGCTGGCAGTGGGACCACCGTCTGGGCACTTGCCGATGGCATCGGCCGCCACGCGCAGGCCGCGACCGCCGCGCAGATGGCGGCCGATATCGCGGCGACGGTCAGCATGCGCTCCACGCCAGCGGCCGGGCTGCACGCTGCACGGGCTGCGATCAATGCCTTCTACGGCGGGGTCCACGCCAGTCAGGCGGGCGACGCCTCCCTGCTCGTCGTCGCAGCATATCCGTCCTCGATACACCGTCACGGCGTACGGTTCGAGCTCGCCTGGGCCGGCGACTGCCGCGCCTACACCATCCGCGCCGGCCAACTTGCCCAGGTCACCGCCGATCACACGGCCGCCCGGCAACGCCACGATCAGGGAGAACGCGTAACACCTGGAGGTATTGCCGAACTGCTGCTCACTTCCAGCATCCGTGTCGGCGATATCAGCGTGTCCCCATTGGACGAAGGGCCCCTGCTGCTGTGCACCAATGGTGTACACCGCGCGATCCCCGAACACCAGCTCGCCGCGGAGCTGGCCGGTATGAGTGACGCGGATGGCACCGCCAGCCGGCTCGCCCGCATGGTCGGACAGCACAGCGCCCGAGACTCGACCGTCTTACTCATCCATCCCCGATCCGCACCACCGTCCCGAGTCACCACGACCAAGACCGCCAGCGCGGCCGTGACAGCGTCAGGACCCCCTGGTGCCCTGGCCAAGATCTCGTTCGTGGGCGCAGGCGCCGGCCCGGCAGCGGTCACGACGCCGGAGTCCGAAACGGCGCGACGGCATGGCCGATCGTCCGCTGGCCGCCGCCGATGAGCGGCTGCGGTGTGTGCCCAGCCTGACCAGCAATAGCGGGCCAAAGAGACGGATCGGAAACGTCATCGGCCCCCGGGGCATTTCGCCCCGGGGGCCGATGGAAGCCCGGCTTCCGGCGTAGTAGCCCCTTCACGAGGAGACGGGCCAGATGGGCGATCCATCGGTTGTGCAAGCGCGGACCATCGCCGCAGGGTGATCTACCGGTGCGGGCGGCCTTGGCGTCTCGCTGGTGGCGGGACCTGTGAAGCCCGATCTGCCGGTAATCTCGCCTGTTGGTTCGACTCGGCGCTGGTCGTCGCCGTGAAGGCGAGTTTGGCCAGACGCACGGCGCTGCGGCGTAGCGGTGGCGGCGCCGATGCGAGTGCAGAGGTGCCGACGGCGGCGAGCGCGGACCTCACTCGATGGATCTGTTCGTCGTCTGGCTGCGCAACGCACCATCGTGCGACCGCGTGATACACCAGTGACTTGGGCACGCGATCCAGTTCGCGCTGGCCGAGGACGAAGAAGTGACCGCTTCGAGCGGCCTGCTGGGTCGCCGCGCGCAGAACCTCCGCCAGTGACGGGAGCACCGCAGCTAGCTTGTCGATCGCTTCGCGTCGGGAACTGCGGCTGGTGAGCTGGCCTGGTCGCGGCGGCCTTGGGCGGACCCATCGTGTGACCAGGTCGAGTTCCCGGGCCACCTGCGCGGCTGCCGGGCTGTGTGGGGGCGTGCCGTGCAACCGTCCGATTGAATGGGCCGCCGCGCTCCATGATCGCCAATCCGCGCCGACAGCGGCAGGTGACGCGAGCGTGCTGACCGCGAGCGCTGCTTGGGCTGCCTTGGCGAGGTGCACTGCGCGCACCTCGCCAGGGTTGCGGTGCATCCAGTTCCGCACCGTGACCAATGAACGTAGCGCCGAGGCTCCATCGCTGATCGTTCCGCGACCTGCCAGGACCGGTGGCGGTTCCAGCAGGTGCAGCAGTGATGGCGCGTCACCGGCGTCCGACATCACCTGGTGCACGATGTCGTTCAGGTAGCCGCCGCTGGTCCAGCGTGCCTCGTCCGCTACCGCCTCGAACACCTCATAGGCGAGTCGATGGCTGCCTGACAACCATTCAGGTAGCCCTGCGTCGACGCCCAACATGTCCTTGCTCAGCATGGCGATGTCAGCCAAGCCGGCCTTGCGTCCGGCACCGGCGCGTATCGCCACTCCCTCTGGAGTCAGCGGCTCCTGGGTCGGCGGCGCATGACCGGTCAGGATCTCCCCAGCCACCGCGACGGCCTCCGCCGCCGTCTCCAGATGACGCCCCACCCGGCAGATCGGCGCCTTGGCGGGATTGGCCCGCCGATCGGTGCGAGCCGCAGCGGTCAGTCCGAGGTAGAGCTTTGTCGTCGGGTCTCCTGACCTCATCCGTAAGGCGATGTCGACGGTTCCGCGGTCGATGTCGGCGCGAGCGGGTTGTTCGCCGACGACCAACTCCACGAGTTTGGCCAGCCGGTCATAGACCCGGTGTCGGGCGGCGACGGTCGTTCCCACGTCATCAAGGGTGACTGCCGGATCCGACGGTAGGCGTGCATGCGCGTGGGTCAGCTCGTCGTGCGCCCGCGCCAGCCAGTATCCGTATGTCACACCAGACCTCGGATCGCGGCGTTCAGCCGCTCTGCTGTAGCGGCGTAGGCAAACCGGCGTTGGGCCGGCACCTGTGGCTGTCGACTCGCCTGGTCGTACCCGTCCCCGAGCATCGACACGAGGCGAACCAATGCCCGTTGCGTCGCGATAGAGGTGATCGGAAAACGCACTGTGGTCACCGTGACGGCGATCGGTGCCGGTTCGGGGTACAGCTCCGCGAGCGCGGTGAGCAACTCGAATCCCAGCAGTGCCCACCGCTGGGACGGCATGTCCGGACAGTCAAGGCCCATAGCCGCCAGGCGCAGGCCGGCCTGCGCCTCGGCCTCGTCGACGACTCCCCGTTCCTCTAGCCGGACGATGGCCTGCTGCAACGCGGTGATGTAGTCCATGCCCGGATCCTTCCGACGGGGCAGATGCGCGTCCACAACGCGGCGAAGCTCTGTGGATAACCGGCCAAGCGCTACCTCGGGTGTCTACCGCGAGAGGCTGCCGGTGCCGATCAGGTGAAGCAAGAGCTGTTGTCGCACAGCCCCTCACCGGGTTCGACATCGAGTCCCGGCAGGGTCTGCTGGGCTTCCGCGATCGCATCGGCAAGAGGACGGTTGTACCGCGACAGCCAGACCGGATCCCTGTCGAGGGTCTTTCGCCGCCCGTTCAGGAGGTCTTCCAGGTCGCACGCCGAACGGAAGAGCCCCGGCCGGTCGCGGCGCATTTCGCTCCAGCGTTGGGGCGTCTTGAGAGGACAGAACCAGCAGGCGGACTTGGGCGGAACCGGAAGTTTTGCCGCAGCGATGATGCGCGCGCAGTCGTGGCGGCGTAGTGGAGGATCGTGGTCGAGCAGGGGGTACACCGGGATCTCGTATGGCATGGCCCGGCGTCTGTTGACCCGTTCGATCTCGTCCAGGCTGATGCCGATGCCCACCGTCGCCGGCCTGTTACGGCTCGCGCCGTGCTGCTTCAGCCACTTCCCGATGACCTTGATCTTGAAGTCTGCGGTACATGATCTTGTGTTGGGCGCACCGTTCGACATGCGGACCGGGATGGGCAGGCTTCGGGATCCTTCGCGGGTGAGTCGGCCCCATAGTGTCTCGACGGTGCCGTCGCGGCGTGTGCGGTGCAGTTCGTGAAGCTCGATGCCGTGCGCCGCCGCGTACGGCTTGGCGTACCGCTGGAGGTACTCCAGCGTTGCCGGGTCCTCGGAGTCGCCACCGGTGTTGGCGAACAGAAACACCGGAAAGTTGATCTTTCCGGTGGCGGCGAGGACCATCAGCGCCGTCGACTGGACGCCGCCTCCGTACGCGACCGCTCGGATCGGGGCGGTCATCAGTCCCACCACCCGTCGGGCGCGGGGTCGGCGGTCGCCGATGGCAGTTCGGTGTGACGGGCGGCGCGATCGTCGTCGGCGGCCCGGCACTGTTTGAAAGGTCCGTCGTCCCCGAGTAGTTCGTGGATGTGCCGGTCGACCTCGACCGACCAGCCGGACATGCCGGTTGCCGCGAGGCGGCTGACTTCCCAGGAGCGCCAGAGCAGTTCGAGGCGCCAAATGGCCTCTGCGTGGCGCCACCACTGCGGGCACCAGTGCCAGCGTTGCCCGTCGACGCGCCAGGCGAACATCGGGAGGAACAAGCCGGCGGTCCAGGCTTCGACGGTCGGGAACCTCAGAGTGGCTGGCGTCTCGGTGGTGCCGGGCGCCTGGTCGTCGAGTCGCTGAGTGAGTTCCGCGACCTGGGTCTGCAAGGCGGCGACCATTCCGGCCAGGTCCTCGTCACGGCGGCGGCTCACCGGGTCCTCCTCTGGGCGGGATGCGCGGTCGAGGTACGGGCTGGCATGGCGCTGGGGTGGGCGGTGAGTGCCCGCTGAGCGGACAGGGCGAAGGACTCGGCGGCCAGCCGTGCCGCCGCTAACGCGGTCGCGTCGTGGGCGTTGGCATCGGCGGTGAGGTCACCGGCGCGGCCGGTTGCCGCTGCGGCGGCGGCGCGAGCGGTCTGGTGTTCGTTGACCGCGGTGGCGGGGTCGTCAGGGGTGGCTGCGGTGGTGGCCGCGGTGCGCTGCTCGGCCTCGGCCCGGTCGAGGAGGGTCTCGATGTGGGCGAGTGATTGCGCGGACCAGCCGGCGTCTTCGAGGTTGCGCAATAGTCGTGCCCGGCTGACCGGGTCCAGCGTGCCGGCGAGTCGGGTGATCTCGTGGTCGAGGTCGTCACCGATCTGGGTAAGCGCGCCAGCGGTGGGAGGCCGGCCGTTGTGTGGCCGGGCAGGACCCGACCCGGACCAGACGTAGCGGACTGCGTCCGCCATCGCGTCCTGGCGTGACAGGCCGGCGTCGCCGCCCCGGTGGTAGAAGTCGATCAGGCTCGGAGCGCGGCGGCGCAGTTCCTCTTCAGCGGCGGTCAGCACGGTGGCATCGGTGGGATTGCGGTCGGCGGCCTGGGCCGCCTGTCCCCAGTGGCGGGCCACCTCCACGACGGGCAGGTCCGCGAGGTAGCCGCGTAGCCGGTCCTCGTCCCGGGCGAGACGGGCCCATTCCCGCTTGCGCCGGGAGGCGTCCGCTGCGGCGAGCCTCTCGGCCTTCCGGTACGCCTTCTGCTCGTCGCGCTCGCGGCGTGTCTGGTCGTGTCGGTCCTGTTCGGCTCGGTTGGCGTTGGCGCGGGCGTTCTCAGCGGCGAGCCGCGACCCGGCCTCGACGAGTACGCCGAAGGCCATGAGCCGTTCCATCGCGCGCTGGGTGCCCTCGCTCCAGGGATCGTGATGCTCGGGTTCCATGCCGGCGATGGTGCGCGGCGTGTGTTTCCGGCGGCGCTACCGAAAGCGGCTACAGGTTGATGTCTGAGCCCGCGGTGCCGCTACGGGTAGCGGCTGGTCGGTTGCCAGCGCTGCGGAGCGGCCGGAGCAGTGGGGCCGGTCGCTCCCGATCTGCCCGAGTCAATCGGAGCGGTTGGCCACGATCTGGCTGGGCCAGATGGCTGACGGCGTAGCCGTTTGGCTCTGGGGTCGCTGCGGCTTTGCGCTCCTAACCACTGTGTCAACGGGCCAGGACCTCAGCCTTGCCCTTACGAGAGGTCCTCAGCCTCCAACTGCTCCTGAATAGCCCGCAGTACCGACGCAACCATCATGACCGCGACGGCGGCGTTGCCCGGCGTGTAGTGCGCAACGTGGGCCTGGTGGACGGTGACATGCCGGCTCAGCTCCTTCGGGGCCGGCATACCGCTGTCGGCATACCACGGGACGAAGAAGGGACCGATCGGTGCCATGGCAGCGCGGAACCGCATGCTGCCAACCGTCAGTTCCTTCACGTCGTCAACCTTCAACGCTGCGGCGATTCGCTGGTACTTGCTCTTTCGCTCGCCCGGCAGTTGCTCCTTCGGTTCGACCAGCCGGGTCACGACCGTCTCGACGACCACGACGGCCAGGGCTTGCGCCGCCTCGTAATGCCTTGCAGCGAACGCTTCGATTGCCTTGACGCCGAGCGGTACCTGCTCAGCCAGCTCTGGATGCGTCACCTCGGCCAAGGCAGCCCGGCAGTCATCTGCCACCGCGATGTCGCGCGCTACGAGGATCTTGAGGCGGGCATCTCGGTCCGGTGCGTTGAGCAGCTCCGTCAGGATCTCCGCGCGTGGAACCCACACCAGCGGAATGCCTTCCTCCTGCAACACCGGCCACGCGACCCTGGTGCTGATGCCGGTGCCACGCCAGTTGGGCGGAAGCTTCTCGGCCAGTAGCTGCATATGCTCGCGCAAGCCATGGAGGGTCGGAAGCTCGAACGATAGCTGCGCCATCAGCGATTTCACGTCCGGCATCGCGGCCTTCACGACCTGAGCGATGTACTCGTCGAAGTTGGGCAAGGCTGCCCGCGGAATCGCCATCGGCGGCAGTTGCACCCGAATCTGCCGGGCCAACGCGTCAACTTGCGGCTGGAGCGCCCGGTTGACGGCAGCCCTAAACGGGGCGAGCGCCTCCGGGGAGATGATCAGGTCATCGCACTCTTCGTCGTTGTCAGTCTGGTCCGCCGCTTGACCTTCAGCGGGTTCGTTGTTCGGGTGCTCGTCAGCGGGATCCTCATGCTCGGGCCGATCGCTAATGTCTATCACGCTTCCTTCAGTCCGCCCGAACACGTGTTCGGTGCAGCGTGATCGTACCGGCACTCCGCGCCTGCCAAGGCCAGTCCCAAGTGGCGATCAACTAGGGTGCCTGGTCGGTCAGCTTGCGAGCGGGGTACGCGCGGGCGTCCACGAGCGTGCACTCCGATGATCATCGAGTGATCCGGGTCACGGCTAGTCGACGCCGAGGAGCTTGAGCAGGGCCGGGACGCTGACGAGGTAGCGGCGACCGATCCGCAGGATCTTTACCGGGAACTCGTCGGCCTTGGCCAGTTCGTACGCCTTCGTTCGGCCGATGCCGAGGATCTCCCCGGCGGTCTCGACGTCAGTGGTCATGCCGAGGGCGCGCACGGCCTGTTCGGTCCAGACCTGGGGCTGCGGTGTGGTCGCGGTGCTGGTCGTCATCGGTAGGTCCTCCCGCTGCTGTCTGGTGCCGACTTGTGGGTCTGCGACAACAGCGACGGTGCCGATGGCAGGGTGGCGCCAGGGCTACCCCAGCATGTCCTGCGCTAGGCGTAGCGCGGCCGGGCCAGGACATCAGCGACGACCGCCAGCCGTATTACGGGTAGCGCGGGCTCACTCTCCGGCGTCTGGTTGCGCATCCTGCTTCGGTCGACCGGTGCTCGACGCCGAACCAGTGCGGTTGTTAATCCAGCTTTCGGCCCGGTGACGCTTCCAGGAGCGGATGATCCCGCGACGGCCAGGTTCCTCCAGGTCTGGCTTGATCAGGTAGCCGTCCCGGCCCTGCTCCCAGTGCGGGGCGCTCTTCTCCACGTACTTGGACCAGGCTCCGTGGGTGACGCGGATCAGGGTGCGGAATTCCTTGGCGGTGATCAGCTCGTCCGGGTCGCCCTCCAGGCTGACCTGGTGCACCCTCGCCATGCGAGCGGTCCGCTTGACTTGGAAGTAGGAGGCGTTGAACACGTCGAGATCCTCAAGCGCGTACCACTCCTGGCCGTCCACCACGTCGACCGGCTCGCGCCAACCGGTGGTAGGACGGTGCTTCGGTGAGGCGACCCGGTTGATGGTCTCCAGGCTCCGGTCGAGGTACTCCGCAGCCCCGCGACGGTTCGTGCAGAGGCGGTCGTTGACCACCCGTAGCTCCACGCAACCCCCTGCGTTCCGTTCCTGATGTGCCCTGGCGTCGCCGGCCAGGCCGCCGCTTCCGCTTCCGCTCGCCGCAGCCGGGCGGTTCCGGTCGCGGGTGAGGGTCACTGTACCGGCAGCAACGTCACCGGCTGCTTCCGCTGTTTTCGGAAGCAGCACGTCAATTCGCATCATGAACCGTCCTTTACGAACGCGGCAGGTGCAATAGGCATCCGCAGTTGCCCGGCTAAGGCCGGCCTCGACGTCAGCCGGGCGGCTAATCGAGTGGGTCCAACGGGCTGTGCGGGCAGGAGATGGCATCCGCGCTCGGTGTGAGTACGGGCAACGCCTCCCGGGAAGCCCGGGAGGCGTTGCCGAATCGCGGAAGCTTGCAGGTCAGGTGCTGACGGTGGCGAGTTCCTTCCGCGATGCCGCAGAAAGCACGCTCCGGACCGTCCGGTCGGTGACGCCCGTCAAGGTCGCCAACTCCTGCTGTTTCGCGTCCGGGTGATCCCGGTGTGCTTCGAGCACTGCCAGGACGGTGGCCGGGCTGACCCGGTCGACCTGTGGCACCGGCTGCCCGTCGAACATCAGTGGCTCGCCTGCTGGCGGGTTCGACGTCGTCCGGCGGCGGCGTGGCGACATCCGCTCCATGAGCCCGCGAAGCTGCTCCTCCGCAGCCTCGCGGCGCTGCTGCTCGTCGGCGAGGGCACGCTCGGTGGTCGCCGCCCGCACCTCTAGGTCCTTCTGTGCCCGCGCCTGTTCCCGGCCCGTGAGCCGGACGTTGGCGGCCTCCGTTTCCGCCAGCTCGCCGCGCTGGCGCCACTGCTGAGCTTCCGCTTCCGCCTGCCCCCGCCTCCGGGCCGCCTGCTCTGCTTCCGCTCGGGCAGTCGCTGCTGCTTCCTCAGCCACCGCCCGCAAGGCCGCTTCGTGCTCTGCCCGCCGCGCCGCTCGGTGCGCCTCCTCGGCTGCTTCCGCTCGCCGCACTGCTTCCGCTTCCGCCGACTGCCGAGCCGCCCGGGTTTCCGCTTCCGCCTGAGCGCGCCGCGTCGCTTCCGCCGCCAGTCGCGCCTCCGCTTCCGCCAGCACCGCGCGGGCCAGACGGGCAGCCTCCTGAGCCGCTTCCATCTCCTTGCGCGCCGGCCCGGGTAGCGCCAGCGACGGTACCGAGGTGCCGGTCTGGGCGAGGTGCAGCAGCAGCGTGAGCGCCTTGCCGGTCTCCCCGGCACGAGCAGCCTTGCGGGCGGCGGCACGCGCCTGCTTCCGCACGTCGGCTGCAAGCGCCTCCCGCCGTTCCCGGTCATGCTCGGCGGCGGCGAGCCGACGGCGCTCACGGCGGGCGGCATCAGCACGAGCGACCAGGGCAGACGCGCCGGGGCTCAGCCGGTCCAGCACGTCCAGCCGCCAGGCGGTGAAGGTCGAGCGAGGTGCCACCAGCCACCGCCGCCATCCGAACCGCTCCGGCGGTGGCGGCAGCATGCCCCGGTCCCGCAGCGTCGGCCGGTGCTTGGCTCCGCTGCGGACCTCGTAGACGATGATGCCGAGCGCCGAGAGGAACGACAGCCCGACCGCCTTGACCGGATCGGCGTGGTGGCCGATGGCGTTGATCGCGACCGCCGCCGCCGTGCAGATCCAGATCAGCGCCCGCGCCGCGAGCGCCCGCTCCCCGGCGAGTCGCTGCTGCTGCGCGGTCAGGGCCATCGCCAAGCCCGTGCCCTCGATGGCGACCGCCGCCACGACGCCGATCGGCGTGGGCAGACCGTTGATCCTGGCAGCGTCGACCTGCCCATACACGGCGCCCGCTACGGCGAGGCCGTAGATCACGCCGGAGTAGACCGCAGCGGCGTTGGCCCGTACGTACTCGACGCGACGCGCGTACCACGCCGCCGCGTCCTGCCGGCGTGCCTGCCGCCGTTTCCGTCTCGCCTCGCGCTTGTCCTCGCGTTCCTTGCGGCGACGCTCGGCGCGGTCAGCCTTCTGCCGATCACGCTGATCGTCCAGGCGCAGCCGCCCTTCCTGCTCGCGCAGGCGTCGCTGCACCGCCGCATCCTCGTCCGCGATCCGCTGCGCGCCGACCAGCCGCTCCCGCTCAGCGGTCGCCAGCTCACGGGCGACCCGCCGGTCGGCCCTGGCCAGGTCGGTCAAGTCGGTGCTCATCGCGCCACCGGGCCTTCCAGCACCCCGCGCACCGGCACCGACCCTGGCGGCACCCGGCGAGCCGGGGGTCGAGGGAACGGCGGTGTCAAAGCCGTAAGGTCTGTCATCAGTCGGACCTCCGTTGTCCGATCAAGGTCCCGGCCGGTGGGTTGCCTCCACCGACCGGGGCCGCCTGCGTTTGCGGACCGGATAGGGCACCAGCGGTGGGTGATCATCCGGCTCATCGTGAGAGCTACGGGTTATCGGCAGCGCTACGGGTAACGCGCCCGGTGTACGGTGCTCGGCTTTCCCTCCCGACGGGTCGCCCGGAGCACACGCGCCGGCTGACGCCGCTCAGCGCGCGGGCGGCTGGCCGGGCGGGGCGTAGATCGGCGCGGTGAACGCCTTGACGCAGTAGCCGGAGCAGTGTTCCCTCCAGGTGGTGTCGTCGGCGTCATCGGCGTAGAGCAGGTGACCGGCGGCCCGGCGGGTGCCGAGCCGGTACCCGGCGGTGCGAAGCCGGGTTGCGGCGTCGGCGCGGCTGATGACGCACCACCCCTCCGCGTGCAACACGGCCTCCACTTCGGCCGTCGTCCGCTCGGCGAGGGGATACCCGGCCGGTAGCGGCACCGGCGTGGTCGCCTCCAGCAATCTGAACCCGCGGGCCGGGACCGGGCCGTTGTCGTGGTGGGGACGGATCCCGATCAGGCCGGCGGACCCGGTCGGCAGGTGCAGCCACACCTCACCGAGTTCGGCGGCAGCGAGCGGGTCACCTGGCCAACCGCCGAGGCGACCCGCACCGTTGAGGTGGCTTGTCACGCGCGTTGTCATGAGGTCCCCCAAGGACTTGACGCCGGGCACCGACAGAACCACCCGACAAGACTTGTAATGATACCGCACTTATTGGGTGTTGCCGCCCGGATCATCGAAAAGCGTGAGCTGGTCGGGGTGCGGAGCCCGAGGCCGGGAGCGTCGTGGCGATGTTCTACGCCGGCCGCTTAGCGACGTTAGGGGCAGGACTGACGGCAGTTCAACCAGCGGTGTGGACGGCGTGGGCGTAGCACGTGCGGCGTACCGAAGGGCGTCCATCACCTCCTCCCGGTAGGCCAGGGCGTAGCGGAAGCAGTTACGGCAGTCGGTGAGTACGCGGCAGCCGGTCAGCGGCTCCGGACGGCTCAGGTGCGTGCAGCCTGACAGGCGGATGCGTTCTCTTCGGGCGGTGGCTGACCAGGCTTGGCTGTCGGAGCTGGCCAACAGCGGGCCGACGAGCCGTAGCGCGTTGATGCTCACGCCGAATCCGTGCATCCGCATGCCGAGCGGCGCGAGGGTGCCCAGGACGCGGGCAACCTCGCGCTGAGAGCCGCGCCGGCACAGGCTGCCGACGCCGACACGCATGCCGGCCAGGTCCACCCCCGCGTCCTGGTACATGCGGTGGTGCTCGACGTACTCCCACGGATGCCATCCCTGCAACGTCGGCAGCCACGGGACGTGGGGGAACTGTTCGGCTAGGTAGAGGTAGTTGGTCAGGGTCGCTTCCTGATGCTCCCGCACGGTCGCTCCGGTGCGGCGCAGGCACTGCGGTTCGCAGGGCCAGTCCTGAATGCCGACGACATCGGGCGGTCCCACGTCCTCCTGGAAGCGGGTCCACATGGCCGCGTACTCGTTCGGGTGCGCGAACCAGGGATGTCCCTCCGGGTCGGCGCGCAGGATCAGCGCTGCGTAGGCGCCGGAGTCGCCGGCCCACGGTGTCCCGTTCATCCGCACCGGGAAGTCGTCGCCGCGCCGCCGGTAGCGGGACAGGGTTGTCGCCGAGAGGAACAGCGGCACGGGTGATTCGTTCAGCCTATGGGGATGCCCCACCCCGAGGTAGAAGATGGTCCGGCGCGCAGGGTCTGAGTGGAACTCGCTGATGGTCCAGGGAGTGACCTGCCCCCAGGGCGTGTCCACGCGTTCGGGGCCGAGGCCGAACCGGGCCACGTGCGCGTCCCAGCGGGCGCGACGCTCCTGCGCCGTTGGTGGCGGTGGGGGCCACTGCGGCAGGTTCTGCTTTCGCAGGAACGCCAGCAGTTTCGCCGCCCGTCGCGGGGAGACGCCGGAGGCTGGGACGGTGACGCGGCGGGCCGTGTCGACGGTCATGCCGGCGCTCCGGCCGGCGCCCCGAAGAGCGTGAGCTGCTCGGTCTCGGGCCGGATGACGGGTACGACCTCGGCGAGGATGCGTCCCATGGTGAAGCGCAAGCTCTCCGCGTTCAGGTCCCCGCCGTAGAAGCGTCGCCCGTCCTGAAGGGCGGCGATGGCGGTGGTGCCTGAGCCGAGGAACGGGTCCGCGACCAGATGGTCAAGGTCGGTGGTGGCCCGGATCACCCTGGACACCAGCGCCGGATGTAGCGCGTTGTCGTAGCGCAGGAGGTTCCGGCGGCGCTGCTCGGGGATGTCGGTCCACAGGTCCGTGGCGTAGATCTGCCCGGTACGGCCTCGGGGCATCTCCGGCGGTAGGTGGAACACCCGGGCGGCGGCGGTGAGCGATCCCTTGCACAGCAGCGTGACCCGGTGGTGTTGGTGGACGAAGCGGCGCCGGGTGTAGAGACCGAATCGGCGCGCGACGGCGATCGAGTTGACGTAGGTGAGCCCGGCGTCTTCGGCCGTCACCTGCACCCGCGCTGCCTGCTGTGCGCCGGTGACCACGGCGAGGTAGCCGCCGGGGCGAAGCGTCGCGCTGGCCGCCCCGATCCACTCCGAGGTGAACGCGGCGTACTCGGCCGGGTCGACGTCCACGTATCCCGGCATTACCTGGTCATGGTTCCGGCCGTACGTGCGCCGGTAGGCAGAGCGGTGGTCGGCTCGTCCGAGCGCCCACGGCGGGTCGGCGACGATGAGGTCGATCGGCTCGGCCGCCTCGCGCAGCACGGTGGCTGCCGCGCCGAGCACCAGCTCGACGTGCGACGGGTCGGCGGGCAGCCAGATCAGCAGCGCCCGGCGTGGCCGGGTGGTCGATCCCTCGATCAGCCAGGCGGCTTTCCCGGTACCCGCTGGCCGGGCGCGACCCTGGCGTTTGAAGGCGTGCAGCGCCGAGCGCAGCCGCCGTTTGTACTGAGCCTGACCGTCCTGGATGATCCGGCGGCCGTCCGCCCGGTCGGCCAGGCCCGCCTGCTCGGCCAGCCGATACAGCTCGGGCAGGGTGTAGCAGCCACGCTCTAGGGTGCGCAGCAGGTCAGCCGCGGTGCGCAGCGGGTTCACAGGGTCACCGCCGGGTCCATGGCGAGCGGGTAGGGCAGTTCGACCAGGCCGATCGGGCAGCGCCTGCGCCAGCCCCTATCCCCCACCGGCCAGGCGAAGCGGTGGCAGCCGCGATGACGGACCCTTCGAGCGCCGATCTGGGCGAGCGCGAGTTCCAGCCACTCGCCGGGGGTCAGGTCCGCCCCGGCCCGCGCGTACTCGGCCACCATCTCCGGCAGAGGCCGGGCGCCCAGCGCCACGAGCCGAGCCCAGACGCCCGCCGCCCCGCGTTCTCCGGCGCGCACCTTCTGCGCCGCTCGGTCAGTCAGTACCGTGCCGTTCGGCAGGATCGTGATGGTCCTAGCGGTCCCCCGGCCCAGGTACTTTCCGCGAGTTGCGCGGTACACGTGCCCGACGTGGCCGGGCATGAGGACTTCCCCGCCCAGGATCCGGGGCATCGGGTCGGAGAAGGCGACGAGCCCGCGAATGCCCTGCTCGGCGGCAAGCCGGAACAGTTGGCCGAGGACCCAGCTCTCCTGGCGGAGTGTACGGATTCGTAGGTGACGAATTCGTCCGAGCAAGCGCGAGACCGCGCGGGGACGATCCACGTCGGTTGAGCCAGCCCGTTGGCAGCTGTGGCAAAATAGGGTGGATTGACCATTTCGGACTAGAGATAGTCTGATGGAAAGGGTGGGTAGTGGCGTTCGAGCCGCCCTCGCTCGGTCGTGACGGCTCAGGCTGGCGGTGCGCCCGGCACGCCACGCCTCGAACGTCTGTTCGGTCCGACTAGGCGATCCGGTAGGCTACCTCGCGCTGACGCGGTGAGGGGGCTCAACGTTGCGCCTAGTGGCGAACAGGTATCTCGTCAACACCGACGCTGAGCGTATCGGCGGTCAAGGCAAGGTTGTCGAGGCAGTCGACGGCGAAGACAGGGCCCGGGTTGCCCTGAAGCTGATTTCCCGGAGCGACGCGGATGCGACACAGCGTGCCTTCTTCCGACGCGAGGTCGATGCCCTCTACCTGCTGGATCACCCGAACATCGTGTCGTTGCGTGACTTCGGTGAGGATGAGCAGCAGGACGCCTTCTACCTGGTGATGCCGTGGTTCGACAAGAACCTGCCGCAGGCTCTGGCGGTCGAGGAGGACTTGGGCTGGGACGACTTCGCCGACCGGTATGGGCTTCCCTTGGTGGAGGCACTGGCTCACGCACATGAGCGTGACGTCGTGCACCGCGACGTCAAGCCCGCGAACATTTTGATCGCCGAGGACGGCAGCCCGAAGCTCGCCGACTTCGGCATCAGCAAGATCCGCAGCCAGATGGTCACCGAGTTGACGCTTGTCGAGCATTTCTCCCGTCCGTACGCGCCGCCGGATCGGCAGGGCATGGCCAGCGCGAGCCGCGACGTGTGGGGCTTCGCGGCGACGGCGTTGCGGTGCCTGACCAGCGGCCCGTTCGACGACTACCCGGACATTCAGACCGCTCTTGCGGATATCGATGTGCACCCGGCTGTGCATGAGTTGCTCACCCAGTGCCTCAGCTACGACCCGCAGACTCGGCCGCAGAACGCGATCGTGCTACGCAGCCTTCTGCGGGAGATCCAGATTCCCCGACGGCGAGGGTTCTCGGATTATGTCCGGCGGGCGCAGGTGCAGGTCAGCGAAGACGCGGCCCGACGGCTTGCCGCGCCCCCAATGGACCGCGACCCCGAGGCGATCGAACAGGCCCTCACGAATGAGTTGGCCCAGGGCGCGCACTTGGTGCGCTACGTCGATGGCGCCGGCATCGTCTCGGCCGACACTTTGGAGCTGATCGGCCGGGACCGCCGACTGCGGCTCGCGGTGGTATCCGGCCGGCCCGAGTTCGTCCTGTCCAAGATCAACGAGGCCCCCGAATCGGTCCTCGAAGGTCTGCGCCGACGGGGCTGGCCCGTGAGCGATCAGATCGTCTGGACGTCGCGTCCGCAGCCGCCCGAAAAGGCGATGCAGGCCAAGGAGTTGATCCTCGCCGGTGTCGATGACCATTACATCCGGCTCAACGACGAGGAGCATCGTCAGCTTGAAAACCGCATGTTCGACACGTGGGTCAACCTGCTCGACGCGAAGGAGACTCTGGAGATCGAGCGGGAGCCGCCGCTGACATACACGTCGATCGACGTGGACGGCCGGCGCGTCAAGTTCTTTCTCACGGAGGCCAGCGGCTCGGACATCCTGGGAAAGGATCGGATCTGCCGCGGACCCGCCGGCCGGCTCGTCGGCGGCCCTGGAGTCGTGATCGAGCAGGACGACACGACGATCACGCTCGCCTACCCGAGAAAGATCAAGAACCTGCCGGGAACCGGCGAGCTCGTGCGAAACATCGGCCCGACTGCGGAGGCGCTGCGCCGGCAGCGTGAAGCCGTCGTCAACGTCCGGGCCGGGATCTCGGTCCGCCCGCAGCTACGCAGGCTGCTGCTCGACCCGACCCGGATCGCCGTTCCGGTCGCTCGCGCGATCGAGTCGTGGTCGGACCGGGAACTGGATGAGGACAAGAAGGCCGCTGTCGCCGCAGCGATGGGAAGTCCCGACTTTTACCTGCTGGAGGGTCCGCCGGGAACCGGTAAGACCAGGTTCATCACTGAACTGGTGCAGCAGGCGCTGAAGCGCAAGCCCGACGCGCGGGTCCTGCTGGTCAGCCAGACCCACGTGGCGGTCGACAATGCGCTGGTCCGGCTCGCCGAGGCCGGTGTGGCAGACCTCGTCCGGCTCGGCAAGGAGGACAACCCTCGCATCGCCGCCGAGGCCCGTGAGCATCTGCTGGACCGGAAGATGCCCGGTATCGTCCGTCAGGTCCGGCAGCGGGCCGAAGCGGAACTGAAACGTCGCGCCACGGCCGTCGGCGTCGACCCCGGGCATGTGGCGGGCGCTGCGGCGATCCTTGAGCTGATCGAGGCACTTCGTCAGCTTGGTGTCGCCCAGGCCCGGCTCGCTGGCGTCGACACGGCACCCGGCAGTACGGGCGGGCAGCTGCCCGACTTCGGCGAGCAGGACACCGAGGCGAAGACCGCCGCGCTCAACGACCGCATTCAGGTGCTCGCCGAGCGGGCCGATGAGCTGCGCCAGCGTGCGAACCTGGCCTTGGGTGGCGATCTGGAGCTGCCGCAGGACCTGACACTGCAGGGCGCACGGGACGCGTTCGACGCTGTCGTCGGGGACGACGGACAGCTGCGCAAGCTCGTTGACCTGCTGACCCTGCAAGCAGAGTGGTTCCAGCGGATCGAATCGGGCCGCGAGCTGGAGGGCGTGGTGCTGCGCGGCTCCCGGGTGGTCGCGGGCACCTGTCTCGGGTTCCTATCACACCCCGCCGTGCGTGACCTCGAGTTCGACCTGTGCATCCTGGACGAAGCGTCGAAGGCGACCGCGACCGAGACGTTGGTGCCGCTGTCGAGGTCCAAACGATGGGTGCTGGTCGGCGACCCGCACCAGCTTCCGCCGATGCAGGAGGAAGTCCTCGACCAGCCCGACCTGATGCGGCGCCACAACCTGGAAGCCGCCGAAATCGAGCAAAGCCTCTTCCAGAGGCTGCTGGACCACGCGCCGGCAGGCGCCCGGCATCGGTTGACCAATCAGTACCGGATGGTCCCAGGCATCGGCGACCTCGTGTCGGCTTGCTTCTACGACGGCCAGCTGGTGTCGATGTCGACCCATGCCCTGCCCGGCTGGGAGGCGCTGTACAAGCCGGTCACCTGGCTGGACACGGGTTCCATGGCCGACCGGCGCGAACGGGCCGACGGCACGAGCATGGTCAACCACTGCGAGGAACGTATAATCCGGCGCACGATCGCCTCTCTCCGCGGTGCCCTGGACAAGGGCGTGATCAAGGCTCCGGACGGCAAACCGCTGCGGGTGCTGGTGCTGACCGCCTACAGCAAGCAGATGGAGCAGCTGCGCCGCGCAGTGGCCGGACCACGGTCGCCGAACCTGGAGATCGAGGTCAACACCGTCGACGCCGTCCAGGGTCGCGAAGCCGACATCACGTTCTACTCAGTCGTCCGCAGCAACACGCAACGCCGGCTGGGGTTCCTCGGACCGTTGCACTGGCGGCGCATCAACGTCGCGCTGTCCCGGTCGCGGTATGGCCTGGTCATCGTCGGTGACGCCCCGTTCTGCGAGTCGATGTCCGGCCCGTTGAGCACCGTGCTGACCCACATCCGGGGCAACGGCGACACCTGTCGGATCGGAGACGCGCGCAATGGCTGACACCACCGTCATCGCGGCCCGTCGCTACAGCGACCAGCATCCCGGCTACCAGCTTGCCTACGCCGGCGAAGCAGCCATCCCGGTATCGCTGCTCACCCTCAATGTGCTGGCGCAGGAACGCAAGAGGCTTCCCCTGGTGGACGAGTTCGTGCTGCGACTCGCAGACCACGGCATCCACAAGGTTGACAACATGGCAGCCGTTCTCGGCATCGACGCGGCGACCATCTCCGCTGCCGTCACCTCTCAAATGTCGGCCGAAACTGTCGAATACCGGCCGGACAGCCTGGGTGGCTACAAGGTGCTGCTGACCCAAGGCGGCCGGCGAGCGGTCGAGGAACTCTCGACCGTCACCCCGCAACGCACCGAGTATCCGCAAGCCTTCGACCGGATGCTGTGGCAACCGATCTCACACGGCCGAGCGGACCTGGTGACCCGCGTCGACGCCGAAGCGCAGGGCATGCGAATCCTGCCGTCCTTGCGCACTGCTGACGTCGACACCAGCGATGTATCCCCCCGACGGCTCAACGTCCTGCTGGACCAAGCTCAGCAGGACAGCGGTCGCGCGGCGATCGAAGTGCTCAGCGTCGAGGCGATCACCCGCCAGCCCCGGCTCTACTTGCCCGCCGTGCTGCTGGTCTTCGCCTCCGACGCAGCCGACGACCTGCGCTTCAACATCGTCGTCGACGACATGCTCAGCGAGCACCACGACAACGCGCTGCACCAGGTGGGCGGCGTCGAACGAACCAAGATCCACGTAGCGCCCGCCGTCGGTGAACCGGATCTCCCACCACCGCTACAGCAGCAGCGCACACCATACGACGCAGTCCGAGACCTGCAACGCCGGGCCGACAACCCACCGCCGCCCGACGACAGCACACCCGGCGCGGCATCGACCGGCACCAAGGAGCACGAAAGTGTCACCGCCCGCAGCGCGCTGGAAGCCCTGACCGTCCGCTCCGTACCGCTGTTTGAGCACCGGGAACTGCTGACAACCGCGCTCAACACCGCCCGCAGCAGGTTCTTGCTGGCCGCACCGTTCGTCCGCGACGCCGTCGTCAATGGCGACTTCCTAGCCAAACTAGACATCATGCTGCGCAGGTCCGGCCTGACCGCTCACATCGGCTACGGACTCGGCCAAGACCCCGCGCACAGCGACGACAACGCCCTCAGCCGGCTGCGCGCACTCGCCCGTCGATACCCCCTGCTCAAGCTGGCCCACGTACCCGACCCCCATCCGAATATCCTGATCTTCGACGACACGTGGGTGAACAGCGGCTTCGAATGGCTGTCGTTCCGCGACCAGCCCACACACACCTACCGCCCCGTGGAAGGCACGCTCGTACGCGACGAGACACATGTGGACGAGCGACACAACTACTACGCCGAGCTGATCAGTAGGGCCGACGCTGCCACCAGAAACTGAGACGGCGCAGCGCACCGCTCAGTGGCCGGGGTACGCATCGACATCAATCCCCACCCCAGACCGCGCCGCCTCACGCTGCTGTATGGGCTGATGGTGTCTTCGTGGGGATCATGCGGGGCACGATTCGGACGTAGGCGACCATTCCGATGACTTCCACGAGCGTTTGTGTCACGACGATGGCGGCTGCTACGGCCAGGTGGTCCGGGAGCGCGAGGGCCAGCGGCAGGACGACGAGGGAGTTGCGGGTGGCGCCGGAGAACACCACGGCTCGGGACGCGGGGGTGTCCAGCCGGAAGACACGCGCGACCACCAGGCCGGTGACGGCCATGACGATCAGGAACAGTACGTAGTACGGCACGACGGCGATCACGTCGGTGATGTCGTCGCGGACCTTGGGTACCTGGGACGCTACGACGACGAACAGGGTCGCGGCCATCAGGGGCACCATCGCCGTGCCGACCGCGCCCGCAACGACCGTTCCGCTGCGGTGTCGTGCAGCCCACCACTGAGTGGCCCAGGCCAGTGCCAGTGGGATCACGATGAGGGTGATGAACGCGTGGATGAACGGGCCGGCTTCGACGGTGTCCGCGAGGGTGGGGCCGAGGAACAGCAGAAGGAACACGGGCAGCAGCAGCATCTGGGCGATCAGGAGCAGCGGAGTCGCCGCCAGCAGCCGTTGACTGCTGCCGCCGGCCAGTTTGCTGAACACGATGACGTAGTCGATGCAGGGTGTGAGTAACACCAGCAGCACCCCGATCTGGACCGCCTGGCTGGCCGGGAGGAAGACGAACATTCCGCCCACGACGAGCGGTACGACCGCGAAGTTGACGGTCATCGTCGCGGTCAGGAACCGCCAGTCACGCAGCGACCGCGCCAACTGACCGACGGGCACCTGCATGAACGTCGCGTACAGCAGTGCGGCGAGGACGGGGTTGATCACATATTCGAGCCCGGGACCAGCTCCGGGTGCGGCCCAGCCCAGCAGCACGCCGGTTGCGATCGCCGCGAGGTACACGGCCACCTGGTGCCGTTCCAGGACCACTGCGGCCTTGTCCCATCGTCGTGTCACTGAATGTTCCGTTCGTCGTGCTGCCGTCGACTGGCCCGGCCATTCTGCCGGCACGGTTCGGTCCGTCGGGGTGCGCGTGTGATCGGCGTCGCGTAGATGGCGACCAGGTGTGGTGCGGCGGTGACGCTGACGGTGGTGGTCACCGTGGGGTTGCGCCGCCGCACCCCGTGCCGCCGCATCCACATCCGGCTCCCGCCGCTGCTGCGCGGCGTCGGTGGAGCCACCAGATGGTGACCGCCAGCGTGGCGAGGCCGGCCGCGCCGGCGAGGAGGGACTTTTCGAGGATCGCCGCGCCCGCGCCGGTGATGATGCCGGCGGCGATGAGCAGCGGTATGGCGCAGCACGCGGCGCACGCGAGGACGGCGAGTCCTCCGGTGACCTTGCTGCCGGTCGGTGCCGTGTTCCCTGCCGCCGGCAGGTGCTGGCTGTGGTGGGCGGAAGGCGTGGGGGTGGGGGCGGTCATGCAGTGTCTCCGTCCGGGCGGTGGCCGATGGTCAGGTATGGGATCGGGCAGTCGGTGCAGGTGCAGTGGGTGAGGCTGTCGCAGCGGGCGTCGACGACTTGGGTCAGGGTGGTGCGGATGGCGGTGAGGTCGGCGATGCGCGCGTCGATTTCGGTGATTTTGTCGATCGCCCGCTGGCGTAGGTCGGGCGTGGGGTGCCGACGCCGGCCGGTGTCGAGGAGTTCGGCCACCTCGTCGAGGGTGAACCCGAGTCGCTGCGCGGCCTTGATGACCTGTAGCAGCGCGACGGTGTCCGGTGGATACAGACGGTGTCCGCCGGTGGATCGGGTGGGTTCGGCGAGCAGGCCGCGGCGTTCGTAGTAGCGCAGCGTTTGCACGTTCACGCCGGCTTGGTCGGCGACCTCGCTGGTGCGCAGGCTTGCCCGCTCGCCGGTCACGGTGTCTGCCGGGTCATGACGGTGGCGGCCTGCGTGGTGAGGGAGTGCAGTACGTCGGCGTACTGGGCGGGTACCCGTACGTCGAGGACCACCGTCTGACCGGTGTCGGTCGGTTCGGTGGTCACGGTGAAGGTGAAGAAGGAACAGCACTCGGTCTCGCGGTCGGCCAGGTCACGCACCTTGTCGGCGAAGGTGGTGGGTCCGGTCAGCCGCAGTCGGGCGTGGGTCGGGCTGATGGCCTCGACGTCGCGGACCGCTGTGGTGAACAGGTTGTCGAACTCGGCCGACCGCAGCGGGCGTTCGGCCGTGGGTAGCGTGCAGGCGTCAGGGATGACGAGTGACACACCAGCCTCCTCGATCCAGGTCGGGTTCGGCGCCGCGTCGGCGCCGTCCACCTGACGGTAAGCCTGTACCCGGGTACCGGATGCAAGTCCTAGATCGTGGCCGTCAGGTCCGACTGTTGCGCGACCCCGCTTGCTGACCTGTCGGGAGGTGTGATGGCGGTCAGGGGTGGGCGTCGTGGTGGTAAGAGGTGGATCCGGCCTTTCCTGGTTGGGGTGCGTGGGCGGTGTCAGGCGGCGGTGTGTAGTTCGGCGAGCAGTGTCTCGACTCGGGTGCGGATGTCGTCGCGGATGGGGCGGACGGCGTCGATGCCTTTGCCGGCGGGGTCGTCGAGTTTCCAGTCCTCGTAGCGTTTGCCCGGAAAGACGGGGCAGGCGTCGCCGCAGCCCATGGTGATGATGACGTCGGAGGATTCAGCCGCCTCGTATTCGAGGAGTTTCGGGGTTTGGTCGGTGATGTCGATGCCGACCTCGGCCATGGCTTCGATGGCGGCGGGGTTGATGGTGTCGGCGGGGGCTGAGCCGGCGGAGCGGACCTCGACGCTGTCGCCGGCGAGGTGGCGGAGCCAGCCGGCGGCCATCTGGGAGCGGCCGGCGTTGTGGACGCAGACGAACAGGACTGTGGGCTTGTCGGTCATGGTTTGCCTTTCGTGGGGTGCGGGTCGTGGGGCCGGTTGACCGGCGTGCCGCCGTCGTTGCGGGTCGGGATGTGGCCCGCCGTGTCGTTGCGGTCGATCCGCTGGTAGCGGCCGGGGTCGTGTCGACGGTTGATGAGCCCACGAGCAGCGGTGCCGTGCTCCGGCGACGCTGGTGTCATGGGCGGCGGGCGGGGGCCGCCTGCCCGTCCGCGGGGACGACGACCTGGTCGGCGGTGGCGCCGGCATCGGGGTAGAGGGCAGCGAGCAGGCCGACGCCAACAGCGAGGCCGACGACCTGGGCCAGGACGAAGCCGGGCACGGATGCGGGGGCGATGCCGGCGAAGGTGTCGGTGAACGCCCGGCCGATGGTGACGGCGGGGTTGGCGAACGAGGTGGATGAGGTGAACCAGTAGGCGGCGCCGATGTAGGCGCCGACGGCGGCTGGTGCCACCGGGGCGCGGCCGGAGCGGGCGAGGGCGAAGATCAGCAGGATCAGTCCGGTGGTGGCGACGATCTCGCCGAGCCACAGGTTGGCCCCGGTGCGGTCCTTGTGGGAGAGGCTGACGGCGGCGAGGTTGAACATCAGGTTCGCCAGGATCGATCCGGCGACCGCGCCGAGTACCTGCGCTACGACGTAGGCGGCCAGTTGGTGGGCGGTGAGGCCGGTGCGGGTGCGGCGGCCGAGGAGCCAGTCGGCGGCGGAGACTGCCGGGTTGAAGTGCGCTCCGGAGACCGGACCGAACATCAGGATCAGCACGGCGAGGGCGAACGCGGTGGCGATCGAGTTCTGGAGCAGTTGCAGGCCGACGTCGTCGGGTGAGAGGGCAGTGGCCATGATTCCGGAGCCGACCACGGCGGTGACCAGCAGGGCGGTGCCGGTGAACTCGGCCAGCAGGCGCCGCCACAGGGTGATGGTCATCGGTCTGTTCTTCTCCTCGGTGGTCGATCCTCGTTCGGCCGGGGCCGGGTTTATCGGGTGGGGATGTTCAGGTCGGCGAGAAGGCGGCGTACGCGGCGTTCGATGTCGTCGCGGATGGGGCGGACGCCGGTGATGTCGAGGCCGGCGGGGTCGTCGAGGTCCCAATTCTCGTAGCGGGTGCCGGGAAACACGGGGCAGGCGTCGCCGCAGCCCATGGTGACCACGACGTCGGCGGCGCGGACGACTTCGTCGGTCCAGGGTTTGGGGAACTCGTCGGAGATGTCGATGCCGCGTTCGGCCATCGCGGCGACGGCGGCGGGGTTGACCTCGATGCCGGGTTCGCTGCCGCCGGACCAGCCGACGGCCCGTTCGCCGGCGAGGTGGGCGAGGAATCCGAGGGCCATCTGGGAGCGGCCGGCGTTGTGGGTGCACAGGAACAGCACGACCGGTCGACCGTCGCGGTGGTGTCCTTCCACCCGCGCCAGGGCGTGCAGCCGTTGGCGGGCGAAACGTTCGGCGAGCAGGGGCAGGTAGTGGAGGATCCGGCCGTCGGTGGCGAGTTGGTCGTAGCTGCTGTGCAGGAACCGTTCGATCGTCTCGGTGCCGTAGGTGCCGTCGAACTCGGCGGCGAGGCGGGCAGCGGCGGTGCGTAGGGCGACCTGTTGGTTGATTGAGAGGTCGGGGCGCAGGTAGGGGCTGGTGTCGGTCATCGGTGGCCTCCGGGAAGGACGGCGGGCGCGAGCCGGTCGACGCGGTCGGCGAGGTCGGCGTAGGCGGCTTCGAACGCCTCGTCGGTGTCCACGCGGACGGGGTCGGGGATCGACCAGTGCAGGCGAGGGCGGATCGGCCCGGTGAGGTCTTCGTGGGCGTTGTCGCACACGGCGATCACGAGGTCGTTGTCGCGGACGACGTCGGTGACGTGGGCGGTGCCGGTGGGGTCGAGGTCCAGGTCGTGACGGTGGGCCACGGCGAGCGCGCGGGGATGGACCCGGACGGCCGGTTTCGTGCCGGCGGAGGCGGCGGCCCGGCGGGTGCGCTTGACCCACAGTGCGGCGGCGAGCTGTGAGCGGGCCGAGTTGTGGGTGCAGACGAACACCACCCGCCCGACTCCGGTCAGGTGCGGGGTGGCCAGCGCGGCGAGTGTGTCGGGGCGCAGCCGCAGGTAGGTGCGGCGGCGGTCGCCCTCGGAACGGCCCTTGACCACCAGCCCCGCCACGGAGAGGACCTTGACGTGGTGAGCGACCAGGTTCGTCGGCATGGCGAGACGATGGGCGATCTCCCCAGGAGAGGCGTCGCCCAGGGTGAGGGCGTCCACGATCGCCAAGCGCGCCGGGTCACCGAGCGCGGCATGGATCCGGGCCCGCACATCCAACGAATAAGACTCAGCGTCCATTGACTCAATACTTGCTGACCTAGATGGCTTCGTCAAGCCCGGAGTGCCGAATGCCACGGCCCGCAGACGTCCGGGTCCGAGCCGGATCGAGGGCCCCTCACGTGGGCGCCGTCGGAGCGGCAGCCATGCGGCCTCCTGCGGACCCGCGAACTCCCTTCAGCGTGGCCTAGCGAGAGACCCGGCCGGCCAGGTTGCCGGCGGCGGGTTCGTGGATGCCGGGTGGCGGGCGCGTTGCCGGCGACGCCGAGGGCGCCCATGCAGGTTGGGCTGGGCTTTATCGGCGGTGGCGGGGACTCTGGCGGCCGTGTCGCGAAGACTGCCAGGCCGCAGCGCCTTTGAATGGTCAGCATCTACTGTATGGTTCAGCACATGCTGACCAGTGCTTCGCGTGTTGACGTGATGGCCAGGTTGGGTCGGGCGATGGCCGATCCGACCCGGTCCCGGATTCTGTTGAGCCTCCTCGATGGTCCCGGCTACCCGGCGGAGTTGGCCCGGAGTCTGGATCTGACGCGGAGCAACGTGTCGAATCACCTGTCGTGCCTGCGGGGGTGCGGGATCGTGGTCGCCGTGCCGCAGGGGCGGCAGACCCGGTACGAGATCGCGGATCCGCACCTGACGCGGGCGCTGACCCTGCTGCTCGACGTGGTCCTAGCCGTGGATGACGGCATCCCGTGCGTCGACGCGGCGTGCGAGGTGCCGTTGTGCTGCGGCGACCGTAGCGCGGTCGGGGGTGTTGTTGTGCGATGAGCCGGGAGTGCTGCGGTCCTGACGAGGTGTCCAGCGTGTCGGCAGAGGTCGACGACTGCTGCGCCCCGGGTGAGCGTCACGATCACGAGGAGATGCCGGTGTGGTGGCGGGATCGGGTCCTGCTGCTGCCCGCGGTGTCCGGTGTGTTACTGCTCGCCGGGTATCTGACGGAGTGGGTTGGCGGCCCGCATGCCGTGTCGATGGTGCTGTTCGCTGGTGGTGTGCTCGCCGGGGCGCGGACGTTCGTGCCCGGCGCGGTGCGGCGTCTGCTGCGTGGGAGGGTCGGCGTCGGTCTGCTGATGACGATCGCCGCGGTGGGTGCGGTCGCGTTGGGCCACGTCGGGGAGGCTGCGGCCTTGGCGTTCCTGTTCTCGATCGCCGAGGCGTTGGAGGAACGGGCGATGGACCGGGCCCGTCACGGGTTGCGGGCGTTGCTGTCGTTGATCCCCGAGACCGCCCGGCTGTCCCGGTTGAGCGGTGACGTGACCGTGCCCGCGGTCGAGGTGCGTGCCTTCGACATCCTGGTCGTCGGCGCCGGTGAACGGATCGCCACCGACGGCGTCGTGGTGCGTGGCCGGTCGAGCGTCGACACCTCGGCGGTCACCGGGGAGTCCATACCGGTGGAGGTCGGTCCGGGCGAGGCCGTGCTTGCCGGGTCGGTGAACGGGTCCGGCAGCCTGCATATCGAGGCGACCGCGGATGGGCGGGACAACTCGCTGACCACGATCGTGCGGTTGGTCGAGGAGGCGCACGCCAAGAAGGGCGAGCGTGCGCGGCTGGCGGACCGGATCGCCCGGCCCCTGGTGCCGGTCGTGCTGGTCGCCGCGGCGTCGGTCGCCCTGCTGGGCGCGCTCTTCGGCGATCCCGGCCTGTGGTTGGAGCGGGCCCTCGTCGTGCTGGTCGCGGCGTCCCCGTGCGCGTTGGCGATCGCGGTACCGGTCACGGTCATCTCGGCGATCGGGTCGGCGAGCAAGCTCGGCATCGTGATCAAGTCGGGTGAGGCGTTCGAACACCTCGGCACTATCCGTCGGGTCGCCATCGACAAGACCGGGACGCTGACCCGCAACCGCCCGGAGGTGGTCGCGGTGGAGACGGCGGCCGATGCGGACCGGGCGAGGGTGCTGGCCGTCGCGGCGGGGCTTGAGGCGACCAGCACCCATCCGCTCGCGGCGGCGATCACCGCGGCCGTGGACGCGCCCGTCGAGGTGACCCAGATCGAGGAGCATGCGGGTCAAGGAGTTGCCGGACGTGTCGACGGCCGACCGGTGCGGGCCGGCAGCCCACGGTGGATCCCGGCCGGCGTACTCACCGTGACCGTTGACCGCATGGCACAGCAGGGCATGAGCGTGATCCTCGTCGAGATCGACGGGACTCCGGCGGGGGCGATCGGCATCCGCGACGAGCTGCGGCCGGAGGCCGCCGACGCCGTGCAGGCACTGCGGCAGCAGGGCGTGAGCGTCATCATGCTCACCGGCGACAACGCCCGCACGGCACGCGCGCTCGCCGACCAGGTCGGGATCACCGACGTACGGGCCGAGCAGTTGCCGCAGGAAAAGGCTGCGGTCGTTCAGGAGTCGACCGCCACCGCGCCGACCGCGATGATCGGTGACGGCATCAACGACGCACCCGCGCTCGCCGCCGCCACCGTCGGCATCGCCATGGGCGCCACCGGTTCGGCCGCCGCTGTCGAATCCGCTGCCGTCGCCTTCACCGGCAACGACCTACGGCTCATCCCCGAAGCCCTCGCCCACGCGCGACGGGGTCGGCGCATCATGACCGGCAACATCGCCCTCGCCCTCGCCATCATCATCGTGCTGTTCCCGCTCGCCCTGTTCGGCGTCCTCGGCCTGGCCGGCGTCGTCCTGGTGCACGAGGTCGCGGAGGTCGTGGTCATCCTCAACGGTGTGCGCGCCGCCCGCGGTCGTCGGCGACGACGGAACACCGATGTCGGTGCCGGTACCGAACGGCTCGTCGCGGCGGCCCGCGCATGACGCCCCACCGGCAATCGACGCCGTCACGCCGGAGTTCTGCGGCGAGCCTGGGTGCACGGTCAGGGCCTAACCGCGTCCCGCCGGCCGGCATTCCGCATGCCTTTCCATGCCGGAGCCGGACACCGAGGCTTCACGACGCGGCGGATGCCTACCTGGCCTACCTCGGTCTGGGTCAGATGCAGCGTTGATACTGGTGGGGTGATGATCGAGCTGCGTTCCGTGCCGGACTGTCCGAACCTTGGCCCGGCCCGGCAGGCCCTGCACGCGGCGCTGGCCGACCTCGCCCTGCCTCCGGTCGTCACCGAACTGGTCGGGGACTACCCGTCCCCGTCAGTGCTGATCAACGGGGTGGACGTAATGGGCGGCATCGGCGACGGCGCGGCCTCATGCCGGCTGGATCTGCCCACCGATCAGCGCATCCGCGCCGCCCTGCAACACGCGCTCGCCGCCGAATCCGCCCCGATCGGCGAGCCGGGGCGTCAACGATCTCTCTGACCTCCCGCAGGCGGCCGGCAGCTGTTCCCGCTTGCGGCCACCGCAGTTCTCCCCCAGCCAGGCCCGCGGCCTACGAGCGCGACGCTGGTGCCGGCTCAACCGACAACAGCGCGGCCAGCTGCCGCAGCAGCTGCGGCCGGGCCCGGTAGTACACCCACGTGCCACGCCGTTCGGCGTCCACCAGACCCGCCTCGCGCAACGTCTTGAGGTGGTGCGAGATCGTCGGCCCGGTCAGGTCGAAGGCCGGCGTCAGATCACACACGCACACCTCGCCGCCCTCGGCGGAAGCGATCATCGACAGCAGCTGAAGCCGCACCGGGTCACCGAGAGCCTTGAACGCGGGCGCCAACAGCGCAGCCGTCTCGCCCGCGACCCGCTGTTGCGCCAGCGGAGGGCAGCACGCCGTGTCGGCCGTGAGATCAAGAAGGGAAAGCGGCCCCGCCTGCTTCGACATTCCTCTAGGTTGACAGCTGTCTAACCAGCGTGCAACTCTCTGTTTCGAGAAGCATCGAGACAGAATCGCCGGGCACCCATCACCTTCCCCTCACCCAGAGCAGGGGGATCCACCTGCCCGGCTGATGCGATAGACGCCAACATAAGGAGTTGTGTGATGAGTGCCGTGGACCACCTGCCCATCGCCGTCATCGGCGCCGGCCCCGTCGGCCTCGCCGCCGCCGCCCACCTGCACGAACGCGGCCTGTCCTTCACTCTCCTCGAAGCCGGCGACACCCCCGGCACCGCCGTACAGCAGTGGGCACACGTCCGCGTCTTCTCGCCCTGGCGCTACAACATCGACCCCGCCGCCCGCCGCCTCCTCGACGACGCCGGCTGGATCACACCCGACCCCGACGCCCTGCCCACCGGCGCCGACCTCGCCGACCGGTACCTGCAACCCCTCGCGGACCTGCCACACCTCAAGCCGCACCTGCGCTACGCCGCCCGGGTCGAGGCGATCAGCCGCCTCGGCTACGACCGGCTCCGCACCGCCGGACGCGAGCACGCCCCCTTCCTGATCCGCCTCGCCGACGGACAGGAGATCCTCGCCCGCGCCGTCATCGACGCCTCCGGCACCTGGCACACCCCCAACGTCCTCGGCGCCTCCGGCCTCCCCGCCCGCGGCGAAGCCACCGCCGCTGCGTACCTGGAGCACGCCCTGCCGGACGTTCTCGGCGCGGACCGTGCCCGGTTCGCCGGTCGGCACACCCTCGTCGTCGGCGCCGGCCACTCCGCCGCCAACACGCTGCTCTCCCTCGCCGAGTTGGCCGCCGCAGCGCCGGGCACCGAGGTGACGTGGGCCATCCGGTCCGCCTCACCCGCCCGCACCTACGGCGGCGGAGACGCCGATGCCCTCCCGGCCCGGGGCGCGCTCGGCTCCCGCCTACGCGCACACGTCGACGCCGGCCGGATCCGCCTGCTGACCGGATTCTCCGTCCACGCCATCACCCCGACCGACGGCCGCGTCGCCGTGATCGTCCGTCACGCCGACGGCACCGAAGAGGCCATCACCGTCGACCGGATCGTGGCCGCCACCGGCTTCCGCCCCGACCACTCCATCACCACCGAACTGCGCCTGGACCTCGACCCGATCATGGGCGCCACCCGGACCCTCGCCCCCCTCATCGACCCCAACGAGCACTCCTGCGGCACCGTCCCCCCACACGGCGTCGACGAACTCGCCCACCCCGAGCCCGGCTACTACGCCGTCGGCATGAAAAGCTACGGCCGCGCACCCACCTTCCTCATGGCCACCGGCTACGAACAGGTCCGCTCCATCGTCGCCGCCCTCGCCGGCGACTGGCAGGCAGCCCGCGATGTCCAACTCGACCTGCCCGAAACCGGCGTCTGCAGCAGCAACCCCGCCGACGCGACCGGCACCGACAGCTGCTGCGGCCCCACCCCGGAGCCTGTCGGCAAAGGGCTCAGCACCGGCCTTTCCGGCGGCCTGCTGTCCACACCGCTGACCCTGGAGGCCGTAGGCGGCGACACCGGGGGTCCGACCGGCGGCTGCTGTAGCTGACGACCGGGCGGGTCTTCGCCCAACGGCAGGCGGCAGGCGCCCGTACACATGCGGTTCGCCGTTCGTCTCGTGCACCAACCTTGCCGTGGGCCGCCGTGGTCGTGCGACGTCATCGACCGGATCGGAGGGCGGCGTAGTCGCTGCGGGCGGCTCCTGCGGCCTTCGACCAGGCCGCGGCGGCTGACAACGACAGGCCGAGGTGCTCGGCCAGCAGCGCTGGCGGTACCTGGGCGGCGAGGGCACCGACCGCCGCGTTCCGTGCTTCCAACACTCGGGTCAACCCCAGGTAAGCGAGGCGGCCACGGAGGCGGTCGGCGGACAGCGGTCGGTTGCCCTGGCTGCTGGGGAACATCCATGCCGAGCCGGATGCTCGCGCGCTGTCGGCCACCTGCACGGCAAGGCCGGCGAGGGGTTCGCGTAATCGCACCGGCGTGTCGGCGAGCGTAATGGTGACCCGACCGTCGTCGTCGAGGGTGAGCGCGGTGTGTTCCAGCGTGGCCAGTCGGGTCACGCGCTGGCCGAACAGCAGGACCAACACGGCGGCGAGCCGGGCCGGCGGATCCTCGGTGCGCTCCCGCAGCAGATGCCGCGCGAGATCCAGCCGGGCGGTGTCGTCCATCGCGGTACGTCTCTCGCGGCTGCTCGCCGCCGGCACGTCCAGCCCCAGGTGCATGTAGCCGTGGGCGGTGGCCCAGCGCACGAAGGCACGTAGCGGCGCGCGGTGGCTGGGTAGCTCGGTGAGCCAGGCGTCAAGGTGCGACTGGCCGATCCCGTCCAGGCCACCGCTGTGGGTGCAGGCTGCGGTGGTGAACTCGGTGGCGACCCTGGCGCGCAGCAGGGGCCACCGCACGAGGCTGGCGGTGATGGTCGCACCGTCGTCGACCTGGCGCTGCAACGGTCGAGTCAGCGCCCACCGGACGTAGCGGCGTACCACGAGCCGGGCGGATTCCGGTACGGACGCGACGAGTTCGTCGACCCGCTCCTGGTAGCGGTCGAGGCTGGGCTCGGATGGCAGGATGCCCGCCACGGCCAGCGCGGTGCGTAGCTCTGCGAGCAGCTCCCCGTCGTGGTGCTCACCGTTGCCACAGGGCGGTTGGCCCGTGCCTTGCTGGTGCCGCAGTCGGGCCGGCCCGCCGTAGATCCGGGCCTGCGGTCGCCGGCCGGTGCTGAGGATGCCGCGCAGCAGTGCCGCGGTCTCCGGGGCGCCGAGGATGCGCAGGCCCCGGCCGGGATTAACCAGTAGGGCCTCCTCCACGAACTCGGTCAGCTCGTCGGACACGCCCTCGGGTACGGCTGCCCGGATCGCGGCGGTCAGCCGGCAGGCCGGGCAGTTGCCGCGACGTAGCGGGCGGGTGAACCGGCCGCAGCCTGCGCACTGGTAGTCGAACCGCAGGTCGGCGCAGTCCGGGCACCGCGCCGGCTCACCGTCGCCGGCCACGTTCGGCCGAAGCAACCCACAGCCAGCGCAGGTATGTGGATTGGCCAGGGTGTCATCCACGCAGCCGGCGCAGACCGGGCCGGCTGGCCACCGCAACGCGACCAGTGTCACCTCCCCGCAACGGACGCAGGGCAACGGCTTGTTCCGCCAGCACGAGGCACACTGTGGGCGGCCCAGCCCGTCGCGGGTCGGATGGACTCCCTCGCGGCCACACCCCGGGCAGGCAACTGGCCCGCCGCGCAGCGGGTTGCAGGTGCCGCACAGTGGCTGTCCGGATGCGGTGCGCGTGACGATTTTGCGGTCCTGGCCGCACCCGACGCACGGCGCCCGGTGGGTCACCGCCCAACAGCGGTGGCAGCGAGCCGATCCGTCCTCCGCCCGCACCACTACCGTCCGTTCCCTGCCGCAGCTCCCGCAGACCTCCGGCGCGCGCCGCTTGCCCGCGCACACCGAGCACAGGTACCCGTTCCCGGACCGGGAGTGCGGGCGTCGCTGCTGGCCGCAGCCCACACAGGAGACCAGGGCGCGACGATGGTGGGCGCAGCGCCGGCAGATCCGCCTACCATGCTCATCGACACCACCAGGCCGACGCAGCGCCCCGCAGGTAGCGCACGCCACGGCGGGGCGGGCCGCTGTCCAGCACGCGCTGCACAACGGCGGGTCGCTCGCCCGGTTGACGCGCGGCCGGAGGTTCCCGCAGCGTGAACAAGGCAACTGGTTGCGCAGGCCCCAACACCGCGCGCATACCGCGCCGATGTCGAGCTTCTTGTGTTGACGGCGTTCGTTGCCGCAGTCGAGGCAGACGATCGGCGGTTTGGTCTGGTCGTAGCAGCGCGAGCACATGCCCCGGGCGGCAATGCGCTTCGCGGTCCCACCGCACCGGGTACATGCCGCCGCCATCGCTACTCCCTCTCGAAGAACGAGGTCGGCACCACCGACGGCGGCAGCGGCACCTCACCCACAGCCTTCTTCCGGCTCTTCCTCCCGGCGGCCTTCGCTGCTGCCTGCCCAGCCGCGACCGGGGCCGCAAGATCAGTCAGCTGGCAACTCAGGATGTCGCACAGGGCCAGCAGCAGCGGGATTGTCACCCGCTCCGGGGTTTCGGCCACCAGCCGATAGACCTGCGAGCGGGACAACGCGATCCCCCGCTCCGCGAGCGGGGCGATCAGATCGGAGGTGCTGAACATCTGCCGCATCGCCATTAACTCGCGTAGCTTCCACTCGAACGCCGGCCCGCTCACCGCACCACCCCCGCATCGTCGTCCCAGTCCATGCCCAAACTCTGGTAGAGCACCCGGTCCTTGAAGTCGTCCGACAACGCGGTGTACACGGCCGTCGTCGCCACGTGCGTGTGCCCGAGCTGTTCCTGCACCAACGCCATCGGCCACCCCATCTCGATCAACGTCGTGGCGTAGGTATGGCGCAGACAGTGCGGGTTCAGATAGTCCGGCAGCCCCGCCTCATCGCGGATCGAGGCAAAGCGCAGGTTGATCTGCCGAGGCGTGATCCGCCCCTGCCGTTCCGTCGGCAGCAACACCTTGCCGTCCACCCCCGGGTAGCACGCCGACCGGCCGGCCTCCACCCAGTGACGCGCCGCCTCCGCCGCCCACGGGAACACCGTCAACACGCTGCGCCGCCGCGGCGGACCACCAGGAAAGCTCTTCGCGTTGCGGACCACCAGCACGCCGAACCGGCCGAACTGCGGCGTCTTCGCGTTGCGCCGGAAGTCATCGACGTCCACTCCCGCCGTCTCCGTACGCCGCGTCCCCCACCCCAACATCGTCAGGAACATCACCGCGTCTCGATGCGCCGTCGCCGCGCCCTTGCGATGCAACGACGACGCCGACCGGGCACGGTCATCGACTACCCGGAAAAACCGATCCTGCTCCGCCCGCGTCAACGGCCGGTTCGCCTCCGGCCGCCCCTCGTAATCACCCTTGTGCCGCACCAAATTCAACTCGTGCGTCACCCGCGCCGGCACCATCCCGAACAGCCGCTCACACACCTCGCCCCACTGGTAGCGCGCATCGGCGACGAAGGCGCAGAACGCCACGATCGCGTTCTGATACCCGCGCAACGTCGCCCGAGTCCGCCCAAGCCGCAGATGCGTAGCACTCCAGGCATCGAAATGGCTCGGCGTCCACTCCCACGGCCACGCACCCGACGACGCCCGCAACTGCCGCGCCAACCGCTCCCGACCCCGCCGGGTATCCACCGCCAGCCCCCGAGCCGCCTGCTGCCGATCAAACTCCTCCAACATCGCATCGAACACCGCCTGAGGCAGGTCCAGATGAACAACCGACCCGTCGAGGAACGCCGCGGCGCCCAACGGCGCACGCAACGCGCGCTGCGCCCGCGCGGCTGTCAACGCCGAAGGACCACGACCCATGCAACGCATCATTGTCGCATCTGATGCAACAGGTCAAGGGGGCGCGCTACCCTGACCAGCAGATATACGCTTTGGCCGGTCCAGGCTGCGAGACTGGACCGGCACAGCGAATTTGTTGCACCTGCCGCAACAGTGCGCACTTTCCGCATTGGACGGCACCTCATCGAGCAGGACGAGGCGGCTGATCTCGGCAGCCCGGCCGGGGCAGAGGGTGGGGAACGGCTTGGTCAGCACGGCGGGATGCATCGGCACGCCGAGCACGACCGCCCCGACCAGGTGGTCGCCTTCGAGCAGCCCGAAAGACATCCGGGCAGCGGGAAAGCTCCTGCTGTAGTGGTGCTCGGCGACGAACCGGCGGGCCTCAGCCTCCGGTACCGGTTCCAGCCGGTAGCGGCGCTGGTCGAAGCCACCCTCGTGCACCGGCCGCCAGGTGTGGTTCCCGCCCCGCCATCGCTGGCAGAAGGCAGGGTCGAACAGGGAGAGTTGTTCAAGCATGGTGTGTCCCTGCGGATCTGTTCGAAGGGTTGAGCGGGCGGGTCTCCGCCCTGGGCAGGTCGACATGTGCGCCGATGGCGCGCTGCTGGTCGCCGGTTCCTCCGGCCGCCGCCGTTCGGTGGCGGCCGGAGGGTCGCGTCGGCTACGCCTCGGCGGCAGCGAGGGTGATGGGGTTGGTGTCGGTGACCGGCAGCGGTGACTCACCGCAGGCCCGCAGCTCGACCGTGGACAGCTCGTACCCGTTGGCTTCGAGATAGCGCAGGTAGCGGGTGGTGCTGTCGCTGACGGTGCGCCAGGAGTTGCGGCTCGTCGCCTCCTCGTATGCGGCCAGTAGCAGGCCCAGCGCGATCATCTGGGCACGCTCGCCGCTGGCCTTGCCGACGAGTTCGACCATCGCCGGGGCTCGTCGGCCAAACGTGGGGGCCTGGTCGGACAGGCCGAGCAGGTCGTGGGCCAGCCGGTTGCCGCCGGTCAGCGCCGACGTCACGGCGTGGTCGGTACGGGCGAGGCTCCCGGCGATGAACCCGGCGGCCGTCTTCGGCGCGGCCTTGCGAGCGAGGAACGTGGCCAGCCAGGTCCGACGGACCGTCTCGGCGCTATCCCACGCCTTGTTCGACTGGATCACATCCCGGCGCTGAGCGCGGGCCTCTTCCCGTTCGGCGTCGGTCATCTCCGCGACGGTCTTGCGTCCGCTGCCGGAGTCGTGCCCCTGCCAGCGCAGCGCGTGCCCGTGGGCGGTGAAGTCGGTGCACACGTACTCGGGCAGCCAGGCGCGGTACGGCGGCGCGGGTTCCGGCTCCTGCGCGTCCTCGTCTGCCTCGGCCGGGGTGTGGTCGCCCCACGGATCGTCCTCGTCGTCGCTGTTCCCCTCGTCCTCCTGCGGGTAGACCCATTCGTCGTCGAGATAGGCAGCGTGCCCCGGGCAGGAGGTGTGGTTGTCCTCGGTGAGTTGGTCTTCGCCGTGCTTCAACTCCGACAGCCGCTTGATCTTCTCGTCGTTCCACGACGGCCGGTCAACCACGGTGATCCCGGCAGCGGCGAGGGCAGCGGCAGCTTCGGCCTTCGCCGCCGCCTCCGCGCGGGCGTCCCGCAGCTTCTGCGCCTCGTGGTCGAACCCGCCGCGCTGGGCGGCGACCACGAGTTGCTTGACTGCCTCCGCGTCGTTCTCGAACTCCGCGACCACCGCAGCCTGGTCGATGCTCAGGAACTCCCACCGTTGCGTCGCGCCGCGAGCGAGTTTGCTGCGGGCCACAGTGAGCGCCTTGTCGACCACGGGTCGGCTCGTGGACATCCGCTTGGCGATTTCCCCGGCCGGGACACCACACAGGGCGAGTTGCTCGTACGCGGTCACGCGCTCAGCGACCGTGAGGGCCTCTCGGTGATCGTTCTCGTTGACCTGGTCGGTCAGCCGATCGGCTTCGTCCGGCTTCGGAACGACCATCACCCGCACCCACGGGCGCTGGGCTTGCACGGCCGCGAGAGTCCGGCGTTGGCCGAACAGCACCACGAGGCGGCCGTCGTCGTCGCGGTAGGCGACGATCGGCTCCAGGACGCCACGCGTGCGGACGTTGTCCACGTAGGACTTCCGTAGCCGGGGGTTCAGGCGCACGTTGGCGCCGACGACCAGGGTCGCGGGGTCGACACGCAGCAGTTCATCCTCGAACTGCTCGTCTTCGACGGCAGCCGCCGTGGCTGTGGCCGTCGTGGGAGCAGAGAGCGTCACGGTGCGGTTCCTTCCTACGGATGTGCGGGCAGCAGCGTTGGCGACGGCAGCGGGCACGGCTGGCCCACCGCGTCGGCGGCGGTTGGGGCGAAAAGGGGTGGAATGGCGACGAGTGGCGCTACGGGTCGCCGCAGCGGTTACGCTGGCCGGTGCGGACCGTCTGGCGGTACGTCGGGCTCGGGTTGTAGCGGCCTGGAGCCTGGTGTCGGCCCGCGCGACGCAAGAGCGCGCGAGCCGACACCGCTACGTCCGGTGCTGTGAGGTCTCCATCTCGCACTGACTGATCAGTTGCTGTCCCAGCCAGGTACGAATCCGGTACTGGGTCCGCCCGTCAGCGGCGGGCAACTCGGTGGCCTCCACGTCAACCGGCACTAGCACGTCGGCTACGCGGATGTAGGCAGCGACCAGCGCGTCAGGGCTGCCGGGGCCACCCAGAAGTCGGATAATCTCCGCGTGGGCGACCGCCCGGACGCCTCCGACGATGAGGCCGGAGTCGGGGCGCAGCGTGGTCAGGATGATGTAGGTCACGGTCTGCCGGGTGGGTATCGCGTTCTCTGCTGGCACGATGACCGGGTTTCCGGCGTCGGCTGGCTGCTGGCCGGTCACTGTGCACCGCTTGAGCGTGCGCTACCGTTCGTGGCCTCCGCTGCCGCCTCGGTCTGCCCAGCCAGGTTGGTCGGCAGGGCGAGCAGGAACGTCTGCCCGCCGGACAGGTCCAGGACCGTGCCGACGTCGGTGACGACGTTGTACCGGGTACGCCGCCCGGAGAGGGCCTGCTTGTCGAGGACCGTCGCAGCGGTCGCGCCGGTCTTGACCCGGCTCGGGTGCCAGGTGCCCGGGTTACGGGTCGATGCCTTGGTCGCATCGTCGGTGATGAGAATCCGATCGCCCCGCGTCAAGCGGGTCGTGGTCTTCTTGCCTTCGGCAGTCACGGGACTTCCTTCTGTCTGGCGGGTTGTCGATGACGACGTGTGCCGGGTGGTAGCGACACCCGAGGGCCACGTCGAAGAGTCAGGCTCAGTGCGAGTCCGGCCGAGGTGGTTCTTCGGCAGAAGAACCACGGTCCGAGGGCTTCTCCTCGTCGCGCCGGAAGCGACGACGGGTCGTCGCCCCTCACTTAAATCTTGTATTGATGCCGCATCAACTTCGCAGAGCTAGTCCGCCACAGCCCCGCCAGAGACAGGCGGAGTCCCGCCGCGCCCCACGCCCGCCGTGCCGGACAACTGAGCGATGCGCCCCGGAAGCATTTCCAACAGCACTTCGATGTGGTTGGCCCAGCCGGGAATCGCCTCGATGCGCGAGCGACCGGCGTTGATGAGCTGGTACCAGGAGTAGCAGAGTTCGTAGACCGCCATAGCAGCCTTCGGGTCGTGAGCGCATGCGGACCGGGCATCGACCCAGGCCGCAGCCCGCCCACCGATGGCGGTGAAGAGGTTGGCGTTCAACGCGGAAGAGGCGGCAGCGAAGCCGTCAACGTCCGGCAGGACCATGTCGGGCATCGGAAGACACTCGGCGGCAGCCGGGTGCACGGCTTCGATGGCCGTCGCGATCTGGCGTTGAGCGTCGACCAGGACCAGACGGATCGCACTGAAACGCTCCTCGGGAGTCAAGACTTTACGGGGCATACGAACCTCCAGAAGGGGGCTGGGTTCTGTCCGGAAGGGATTCAACCCTCCCACTTGTAATGATACCGCATTAAACTCGAAAAGGCAGCAGCCTGACCCAGTTGAACTGGAGAACAAAGTGCGCGAGGACTGCTCCGACCACCGTCCATGGGCCGACAACCGAGCCGTCTCGGAGCGCAATCCAAGATCGAGATAAGGCTGCTCACCGCCCTATCGGTGATTCGGGTCAACACCGTCTCGCCCCGGCCCGGAACCCGTGTGCATGGAAGGGCGCCAGCAAGTTGTAGTACCGGTCACCGGATGTGCCGACCGAGCGCGGTCGGCACATCCGGCAACCGGCAAGACCACTGACCCAGCGGGGTCAGTGGACAAGCTAACGCGACGCTGCCGCTCGTACGACAGCTGCCACCCCGACGCTCCGGCAAGCTTCCGCCTTCAAGGGCAAGCGTTCTACTCCTGTCGAGCCAGCTCCGCCTGGTTCCGCTTCCGCACCCGGCGGCTCCGGCACGTTCGCTTCCGGTCGCGGGCCTTTGCTTCCGCCGTCACCGCCAACCGGAACCGGAGGCAACGTCAATCGGAGCCGCTACCCGTAGCGTCGCCGATAACCCCGCCGCCGCACGTTCGGACACAGGAACGTGCGAAGCGGAGGCGACGAGGGTGGACACCCGTACGCGAGCAGCGACCAGCGACACGCCAAGTCCACGTGGCGCCGACCGGCGTCACCAGTTTCCGGGCCGGCCAAAACGGATCAACCTCCGGCTCAACGACGCCGAGCACCGTGATGTCGTGACCGCCGCAAGCCGTGCCGGCCTGACCCCGACCGGCTTCTGCGCCGATGCCGCCTTGGCCACCGCCAGGGGCACCGCCGCTCCCGGAGGGCTGATCGCCGGGACCGGCGTCACCCGGGCGGAACTCGCTGCCGTACAACGGGAACTCTTCGCTGCTCGGACCGCCATAACGCGTACCGGCACCAACCTCAACCAAGCCACCGCCGCACTCAACGCCACCGGCGAGGCGCCGGTCTGGCTCGACCACGCCGTCAGGCGGTGCGTACAGGCGCTCGACAGGCTCGACGCCCTCGTGGCCGACATCGACCGGCGGCTGCACTGATCCCCGCCATCCATCCCCGCGGCTCGAATGTAAGCGGCCTACTCCGCTACCTGTTCGGCCCGGGAAAGGCTGAGGAACACATCAACCCCCACCTCGTCGCCGCATGGTCCGGCCCCGGCCAACTACCGTCTCTGGAACCGCCGACCCAAGCATCCGGGCGCCACGACGTCCGGGCCTTGGCCCGCCTGCTCGAACAGCCGGTCCGCGCCGGCAAGAACCCTCCGCAGAAGTTCGTCTGGCACACCTCCGTCCGCAACCACATCACCGACCGCATCCTCAGCGACAGCCAATGGGCCCACATCGCCGCCGAGATCGTCGCCGCCGTCGGCATCGCCCCGCACGGCGACCCAGATGCAGTGCGATGGGTGGCCGTCCGCCACGCCGACGACCACATCCACATCGTGGCCACACTCGTCCGACAGGACGGCGAAACCGCCTGGGCCTGGAACGAACGCCTCAAGGCCCAAACCGCCGCCCGAGACCTCGAACAACGCTACGGCCTGCACCAGGTCGGCCCGGTCGACCACACCAGCCACCGCCGACCTACGGCCGCCGAGCAGAACAAGTCCCAACGACAGGGCCGGCCAGAGGTTCCCAGGGACAGGCTCCGCCGCGAGGTGCGTGCCGCCGCAGCCGCAGCGATCGCCGAGAACGACTTCGTTGATCGCCTCCAAGCGGCGGGTGTGCTCGTGCGGCTCCGGCACAGCACAACCAACCCGGACGAGGTCACCGGCTACGCCGTCGGGCTCGCCGACCACCACACCAGCACCGGCGACACCGTCTGGTACGGCGGCGGGCGGCTCGCCCCGGATCTCACCCTCCCCCAGCTCCGACGACGCTGGGGCTCAGGCTCCGGGACGATCTCGCACGGCAGCGCCCAGCACCCGGGGCGCCCAGGGGTCCAGCACCGGACGAACGCGTTCCGTCGGGCAACAGCAGAGGCGGACAAAGGCGCCCGTCATCTCAGGGCTGACCCAATCGGCGACGAGGAAAACATCGCATCCCTCGCCGAGGCCGCAGCCGACGTCCTAGCGTCCACGGCGCGGGCGTTCGAGGGCCGCAAAGGTGGGCACCTTACCGACGCCTCGGAAACCTTCGACCGGGCGGCGCGCGAGCCACGCCGACGGCGTCCCCGTTCCCTGCATCCTGCTGCGGGTCAGCTCCGGTCCATGTCTCGACTCATCTCAGCAGCAGGCCGGCTCACCAGCGAAGATGACACCGCCGCCGCGCTGCAACTAGTACTGCGCATGTCGATGATCGCGGACAACCTAGCCGCTGTACGCGAGGCCCAGGGCAGGCTTCACCAGGCCCGCGCCGCGCAACTCGCCGCTGAACGGCTACGAATGCTGGTCACCGCCTTGGGTTCTCAGGTATCCCACCCGGCGGCCCACGCGTATACAAGCACCGCACGTCCGACAGGAGGGCGGGCGGCACGAGGAATCAGTTAATCGGTCCGCAGACCTAGGGGTATCGAAGGAAGCACGGCAGGGGCGGAGCCCCAATGAGACTCCGCCCCGTCGTCCGTACCGCCTTGATTACTGCTGGCCAAGCCTTCCCAGGATCGTCTCTTCCATGATCTCAGCGGATCGTCGCTCCGACTCCGGTAGAACGTGGGTGTAGACCTCGTCCGTCATCCTCGCCCGCGCATGACCCAGCCGCTTCTGCATTGCGTGTCGCGGCACCCCATGATCGGCACCAACGGTCGCGGATGTGTGGCGCCCGTCGTGCAACACGATCACGGGTACACCTGCGGCAATGCAGAGAGCCCGGAACCGGTCCGTAAAATACTTCGGGTGGTAAGGCGTGCCGTCTTCCTTACAAAAGACGTACCCGAGTTCCTTGTACAACAGACCAGCGTCGGCCATCTCCTTCTGCTGTCGGCGCTGGTGATCCGACAGCACTATGCCCAGCGCAGAGCCGAAGAGAACGGCCCTCTTGCTTTTGCCCTTCGGCGCCTTCTCTACGACACCGCCCTCGACTTCGCCCGACGCAACAGCGCGCTGCCAGTGGACATACACGATCTTGCGCTCCAGGTCGATTTTCGGCCACTTTAACCCGGCCAGTTCTCCACGGCGCATACCGGCCACGATGACGAGCACCCAGGCTGCGTAGAGCCGGTCACCGGCGACATACTCCAGAAATTGAGCACACTGCTTCGCCGTCCAAATCCCCTTACGGCCATACTCCTCACGTTCGCCCGGGCGAGGCTGCCGGACGCCATCGATCACGACACCAAAGTCCTTGAGCGCCTTCATCAGTGTGCGATGGACGTGTCTGACCGTCTCTGCGGATAGCCCTGCACCCTTCCTTCCCCCCTTCTTCAAGAGATAACGATAGAAGTCATTGATGACTTGCTTGTCCAGGTCATACAGTCGCCGAGCACCCAGCCGTGGGATGATGTACTTCATGATCGCGTTGCGGTAGTTGCTCAACGTCGTCACCGCAACGTCTAGCTCGCGCTCTTCCAGCCACTTGACGAGTTCTGCGGCGACCGTGCCGTCTGCCGCCAACTCGGCTTGGCCGAACTGCTTGCGAGCCAAGTCCTCGGCCTTTAGCGCCTCCTTCTCCGTCTCGAACCCACGGACGAACTTCTGGTTACGCTTGCCGTCATCTCCGCGCGGCAGGTCGATGACGTAGTACCAGGTGCTCCGCTTCGGATCTTGTCGGACGCTCATCGCACGCCCCCGTTCAGCGAGGCGTGGGCGTAGAAGCGTTCATTCGCGGTTGCTCGACGGGCGGCGACCCACCGGCCGTAGGCCGCCTCGTACGCGGCTAGACGGCTTGCCGGGACAATCGCGAATGCGACCGGCTGAGCGGTCCGCGATCGTCGGGTCCTAGGGTGGTTCATGGGTTGGACCTCCTGAGTCCAATCAAGGTCCCGGTCAGGTGGTGGAGCACGTGGCCGGGACCGCCTTCTGTGCCTAGGCGCGACGATCCGGAGCGCGGTGATCTCACCGCGCTCATCGTGAGCGGCCAGGGTTATCGGGAGCGCTACGGCTGAGAGGGCCGTCCCGCGTAAGTACCGCAGAAGCGGCGAGCGGAGGCGTTACGGGGGGACAGGTGGAAATCTGACCGCGCAGCGGCCCTTCTCATCGTCGACCCGCGTCGGGCCGCCGAGGTGCCACGCCTTGAGTACGACGGGGCGTCAGGAACTAGCCCTGCACTTGGATTGCACACCGCCACCGGTTCCTCCCATGCTCACAGCCGAGCGCCATGGGAATCAGCGTAACGGATCATTGTGAGCACAACGGTGAGCACAAGATCGGAATCCATCGAATCAAGTCGATGGATTCCTACCTCCCACCTGCTGTGAAACAAGGTGGAGCCGAGGGGACTCGAACCCCTGACCCCCACACTGCCAGTGTGGTGCGCTACCAGCTGCGCCACGGCCCCTTGCTGTCGCGCCCGGTCACCCGGGCACTGGAAGAACTATACACACGGCCGTCGGCATGGTCATCTCGCGGGGTCCCCCGCGAGACGGCGTCGCGGGCGGGCTCAGTTCAGTGCCACGTCCGGTGGGAAGTGCGCCACCGCGGCCATCATGCCGCCCTGCCGGCGCAGCACCATCGGCCACAGGTCGTCCGGGCGGTCGACGAACGCGTCACCGGGCAGCGCGTCCAGCACGAACCAGGAGCCGTCCTCGATCTCCTGCTCCAACTGCCCCGCGCCCCAGCCCGCGTACCCGGCGAAGACCCGGATGCTCTCCACGCTCTCCCGCAGCCGCTGCGGGTCGACCGAGAGGTCGAGGGTGCCGACCGCTCCGGAGACCTGGTGGAAGCCCTTGAGTCGACGGACCGGCTGCCGCATCCGGGCCAGGCAGATCGCCGAGTCGGGCTGCACCGGGCCGCCCTCGAACAACACGGCCGGGTGGCGGGCCAGGTCACCCCAGTCGCGCAGCACGTCGGCCACCGCCACCTCGGTCGCCCGGTTGAGCACCACGCCGAGCGCGCCGCCGGGTTCGTGCGCGACCAACAACACGACTGTGCGGTCGAAGTTCGGGTCCTTCAGCGCCGGCGTCGCCACCATCAGCTTGCCCGCCATCGACTCCGTCGCCCGTCCGCCGATCGCCTGCCCCTCTCCCTGCATCACCGCACCCGTCAACCGTGTACCGGACGGCGGAAGCGATCACACATCGGGACGGCGGTCCCGATCGGCACCATCCCCGCTGTCTTTGCCATGCCTGGCACCATAGCCTGCGTCCGCGGCGGTCGCGAAGGTCTGATCGTCGGGTGATCGACACCGGTGCCGGCAGGGCGGGACCAAACCGGGCCGAGCGCCGGGGCAGCGAGCGGAACGGGCCGCCGGGCAGACGCGAAAAGCCCTGGACAACCCGGTCGCCCGGATAGATTCGAAGGCGATGACAACGGTCCGGGACACCACCTACGAGCTGCTCCGCGCCCTCGGCATGACCACCGTCTTCGGCAACCCCGGTTCCACCGAGGAACCCTTCCTCCAGGACTTCCCCGACGACTTCCACTACGTGCTGGCCCTCCAGGAGGCGTCGGCGGTTGGCATGGCCGACGGGTACGCACAGGCCACCGGTGCACCGGCCCACGTCAACCTGCACACCGCGCCGGGCACCGGCAACGCCATGGGCAACATCGTCACCGCCTGGCACAACAAGACCCCGCTGATCGTCACCGCCGGCCAGCAGACCCGGGAGATGCTGCTGCTCGAACCCCGGCTCGCCGCCCGACACCCCACCGAACTGCCCCAGCCGTACGTCAAGTGGGCCCACGAACCGGTCCGCGCGCAGGACGTACCGGCGGCGCTGATGCGCGCGTACGCCACCGCCGTCCAACCGCCCACCGGGCCGGTCTTCCTCTCCCTGCCGCTGGACGACTGGGCCCAGCCCGCCGATCCGCCGCCCCAGGCCCGGACGGTGGCCACCCGGTTCGCTCCCGACCCGCACCGGCTCGCCGAGTTCGCCACGGCGCTGGCGGACAGCCGGTCACCGGTGATCGTGCTCGGCGCGGCGGTGGACCGTGCCGGGGCATGGGAGCACGCCGTCACCCTGGCGGAGCGGCTGGCCGCCCCGGTCTGGACGGCACCCGCACCGGAACGGACCGCCTTCCCCGAGGACCACCCGCACTTCCAGGGTGTGCTGCCCTTCGCGATCGCCCCGCTGGCCGAGCGCCTCCGCGGGCACGACACGGTGCTGGTGGTCGGCGCCCCGGTGTTCCGCTACTACCCGCACGTACCGGGCGAGACGCTGCCCGACGGCGTCCGTCTGCTGCACGTCACCGACGACCCGGAGGAGGCGGCCCGGGCTCCGGTCGGTGACAGCCTGCTCGGCGACGCCGGGCTCGCCCTCGCCGCGCTGGCCGACCGGGTGCCGCCCACCGACCGGCCCGCGCCGCCGGTCCGCGCCGAGTCCCCGGCGATGACGGACGGCGTCCCGCTCAGTGCCGACGCCCTCTTCGCCGCGTTGGCCGCACACTGGCCCGAGGACGGGGTGCTGGTGCAGGAGTCCCCGTCGAACCTGGCCGCGCTCCGGCGGCGGCTGCGGTTCACCCGACCCGGGTCGTACTTCACCATGGCCAGCGGCGGGCTCGGTTACGGGCTGCCGGCGGCGGTCGGCATCGCGCTGGCGCAACGTGACACCGGCCGACACCGGCCGGTGGTCGCGGTGATCGGCGACGGCTCGTTCCACTACTCCGTGCAGGCGCTGTGGACCGCCGCCCAACTGCGGCTGCCGCTGGCCGTGGTGGTGCCGGTGAACCAGCAGTACGCCATCCTGAAGGCGTTCGCCGACCTCAAGCAGACACCCGGCGTACCCGGACTGGACCTGCCCGGACTGGACATCGCCGCGATCGCGCGCGGCTACGGCTGCGCCGCCGCCGTGGTCGACACCCCGGACGCACTCGGCGCGGCCCTCGGCACCGCGCTGCGCGCCGACGGCCCGACCGTGCTGCCCGTCCCCATCCGCACCGACATCCCCCCGATCCTCTGACGTCGGTGTCGTAAGGAGGGGTCCCCTGCTATGCACAAGGCGTTAGCAGGGGACCCCTCCTTACACACACACCCGTCAGCCGGCGGCGACGCGGAGCGGGGAACCGCTGAGCACGTCCAGGACGGGGCGCGCGCCCAGCGGGGCCTTCAGCGTCACCTCGGCCGGGTGCAGGTTGAGCATCTCGTCGCAGCCGCCGGTCGGCGGCACGACCGTGCCGCCCACCACGATCACGTGGTCCCGTTCCCAGACCAGCGGGGTGATCTCGGTGTCGCAGCTACCCACCCCGAGCCGGTAGCGAAGCGTCGCCCCCTCGATCGCCTCGATGTCCTGCGCTCCCACCAGGCCCGGCTCCGGCGGCCCGGACGGCGGCACCGGTGCCGGCGGGGTGGCGACGGCCTCGGCCGCGACCGCGACCCGGGCCACCACCGCGCCGATCTCCGGCACGGTGAACAGCCACGCCGGCACCTGCGCCGCTCCCCGGGTGGTGTGCACCGGCGCGGTGCCCAGCTCGACCCTGGTCACGGTGAGCGCGACACAGTCACCCTGCGGCCGGCTGCCGACCGCGCCGTCCGGTCCCCCACCCGGCGCGGGCGCCGGTGGGATGGCGGGGTCCGTCGGACCCGGACAGGCACCGGGGTCGCCCTGGCGCAGTTCGCGGTACGCCTGTGCCGCGCTGACCAGCGGCACCCGCGTCGATCCGTCCGGGAAGCGTACGGTCCCCTCGGCCGGCTTCCGGTCGGGCAGGTCCACGGTGGCGCGGTACCACCCGGCCTGGAAGGCGGTCTTGGTCTGCGGGGTGAAGTCGGGCTCGCCGACGAGCACGGTGGGTTCCTGCAACGGCACGAAGCCGGTGGTCCACGCGTCGTCGGGCTGCCACGCCTGCGCCACGGCCGCCGCCCGTTGGGTGAACGCCCCCGGACGGTCCTGCGGGCCACCCGACCCGCCGGAGGCGGCACCGGACTCGTCCGGCTCGGTACCCACCGGGGCGCACCCGGCCACGATCATCATCAGGGGCAGGCCCAACAGGGCGAGTGATCGGCGCATACCGGGTTCGACGGGTGCACGCCCGACGGGGTTCCGCAATCGGAGCGGGAACGACTGCGCGCCCCGGTCGTGACGACCGGGGCGCGCAGTACGGGGGTGGAGGTGCCGGGAATCGAACCCGGGTCCTTCGCTGCCTTGTCAGGGCTTCTCCGAGCGCAGCTCGCTGTGCCTCTACTCGGCCCCTCCGATCACGCGAGCGAGTCGGTGTGACGGGCCCAGTCGCTGATTGATCTCGCCGCACGGACCCCGCGACCGGGTCCGGTTGGCCAGCCTTCTAGCTGATGCCGGCTATCTGGGTCGAAGGCGCTCCCAGGCCGACAGACTTGCTACTCGCCTCAGGCGGCGAGAGCGAAGTCAGCGCGATTGTTCTTGGCGCTTATTGGTTTCCGACGAACGATTCTCGAGACGACGTCGGCTTCCTCGGCTCGCTTCCCCTGCCGCAACACACGAAGTCGAAACCAGTCACCCCCTCGACGTGCCGCCGGATCTCCGGCGACTCCGACAAGCCTAACGCCTGCCGCAACCGGATTCATCCCGAGCCCGGGTCGATCGACCAGGGACCGGAGAATCCGGACAAATCAACCATCCATCCCTTTACCGCGCCGACCGACGGCCCGCGCGATCTCCCGATCTGCGTCCCGCTTGGCGAGGTCCTGGCGCTTGTCGTACGCCTTCTTGCCCTTGGCGAGGCCGATCTCCACCTTGGCCCAGCCGTCGTGGAAGTAGACCTGCAACGGCACCAGCGTCAGACCGCTCTCCCGGATCTTGCCGATCAGCCGGTCGATCTCCAGCCGCTTGAGCAGCAGCTTGCGGGTCCGCCGGGGCTCGTGGTTGGTCCAGGTGCCCTGGGTGTACTCGGGGATGTGCATGCCGTGCAGATACATCTCACCGTCGCGCTCCTGGGCGAACGCGTCGACCAGCGACGCCCGCCCGGCCCGCAGCGACTTGACCTCGGTGCCGGTCAACGCCATGCCCGCCTCGTACGTGTCGAGGATGGCGTAGTCGTGTCGGGCCTTCTTGTTGGAGGCGACGACCTTGCGCCCCTTTTCCCGTGGCATCGGCGGCCCCCTCTCTCGTCAACGCCCCGACCGGCGACGTGGCCCGCCGCAGAGCGGAGATCATGCTACCCGAACGACAAGGGCCCGCCCGCGTCGTTTATTCCGACGCCGACGGGCCCTGTCGAGGAGAGCTAGACCCGCAGGTAGAACCGGAGGGTGACCCAGGCGGTGACCGCACTGATCAGACCACCGACACCGGCCATCACCGGGAAGGTCAGCAGGATCTCGCCCCAGCTCACCGGCGCGAAGAGTCCCTGGAGCGCGCTGAGCGCGCCGTCGAACAGGAACACCTTCAACGCGACCAGCGCCCCGAGGCCGAGGACCGAGCCGATCAGACCCGCGACCACCGCCTCCAGCACGAAGGGTGCCTGGATGAACCAGTTGGAGGCACCGACCAGCTTCATGACCGCGACCTCACGCCGCTTGCTGTACGCCGCCACCTGGATCGTGTTGGCCACCAGCAGCAGCGCCGCGACAGCCATCGCGATGGCCGCGACGAGGGCGATGTTCTGCCCGGCGGTGAACAGGTTGAAGATCTTGTCGAGCACCTGACTCTGGTCGACGACCTGGTCGACCCCGGCCGTCCCGGTGTACTGGTCGGCGATGGTCCGGTACTGCTCCGGGTCCACCAGCCGGAGCCGGTACGACTCGGGAAGCTGGTCGGCCTTGACCGCGCTGAGCAGGTCCGGCGAGTCGCGGAACATCTCCTGGAAACGCTGGAACGCCTCGTCCTTGTTGACGTAGGTGACCTGCGAGATCAGCGGGTCGGCGTCCAGTTGGCCGGCGATCGCGGTCCGCTGCTCCTCGGTGACGTCGGCCTCGAGGAAGATCGAGACCTCGATGTTCTCGAAGTACAACTGCTTCATGTCGGCGACCTTGGTGTAGATCAGGCCGCTGGCGCCGAGCATGGTCAGCGAGACCCCCATCGTGATGATCATCGCGATGGTCATGGTCACGTTGCGCCACAGTCCGACCAGTACCTCGGACATGACGTATTTCATCCGCATCGGGATTTCCTCCGGCTCTCCGGCGTGAGGTGTTCGTCGTCAGATCGGGGTGCGGTGGGTTGCGCTCGTCACCCGTAGACGCCGCGGGCCTGGTCGCGAACGATGCGCCCACTCTCGATCTCGATGACGCGGCGCCGCATCTGGTTCACGATGTTGGAGTCGTGCGTGACCATCACGACGGTCGTGCCGGTGCGGTTGATCCGGTCCAGCAGGCGCATGATCTCGATGGAGGTGTCCGGGTCCAGGTTTCCGGTCGGCTCGTCCGCCAGCAGGATCAGCGGGCGGTTCACGAACGCCCGGGCCACCGCCACACGCTGCTGCTCACCACCGGAGAGCTCGTGCGGGTAACGGTGCTCCTTGCCGCCGAGGCCGACCAGCTCCAGGACCTCCGGCACGACCCGGCGGGCCACCGCCTTGGTCTTGCCGATCACCTCGAGCGCGAAGGCCACGTTCTCGTACGCGGTGCGGTTCGGCAGCAGCCGGAAGTCCTGGAAGACGCAGCCGATCGAACGGCGGAAGTGCGGGCGCTTCCAGGACCGCATCGACGTGACGTCCTTGCCGTTCACCACGACACGGCCCTTGTTGGGGGCCACCTCGTGCAGCAGCATCTTGATGATCGTGGACTTGCCGGAGCCGGATGGGCCGATGAAGAAGACGAACTCGCCCTTGTCGATCGACACGGACACGTTGTCGAGCGAAGGCCGCGACGCCTTCGGGTACGTCTTCGTCACTTGCTCAAGCTGAATCACGGGTGGTGAGTCTACGCGGTGTAACTGTCGTGCCAAGTCCCACGCCCCGCCGTTGCGGGCCATGTCATCTAATCAGCACGTCAGGTGGAGATCGATGCTGCAATCCGCCCACGATCGATCACGCACTGTCGCCGGCCAGTTGCTGCTGCTTACGCCAACGGATGCCCGCCTCGATGAAGGAGTCCAGCTCACCGTCGAAGACCGAGCTCGGGTTGCCGGTCTCCTGCTCGGTACGCAGATCCTTCACCATCTGATAAGGGTGCAGAACGTACGAGCGCATCTGGTCGCCCCAGGAGCCCGCCGCGTCGGTCTTCAGACCCTGGAGCTTGGCCTGCTCCTCCTGGCGCTTGCGCTCCAGCAGTCGGGCCTGGAGCACCCGCAACGCCGACGCCTTGTTCTGGAGCTGCGACTTCTCGTTCTGGCAGGTCACCACGATGCCGGTCGGGATGTGCGTGATCCGCACCGCGGAGTCGGTGGTGTTGACGCTCTGTCCACCCGGTCCGGACGACCGGTAGACGTCGATCCGCATCTCGTTCTCGGGGATGTCGATGTGGTCGGTCTGCTCCACCACCGGCAGCACCTCGACCCCGGCGAAGCTGGTCTGCCGTCGGCCCTGGTTGTCGAAGGGGCTGATCCGCACCAACCGGTGGGTGCCGGACTCCACGCTGAGCGTGCCGTACGCGTACGGCACCTTCACGGTGAAGGTGGCCGACTTCAGGCCCGCCTCCTCGGCGTACGAGGTCTCGTAGACCTCCGTCGGGTAGCCGTGCCGCTCCGCCCAGCGCAGGTACATCCGCAGCAGCATCTCGGCGAAGTCCGCCGCGTCCACGCCACCGGCACCGGCGCGGATGGCCACCAGCGCCTCCCGGGAGTCGTACTCGCCGGAGAGCAGGGTGCGGACCTCCATCTCCTGGATGGCCTTGCCCAGCCCGGAGATCTCCGTCTCGACCTCGGTGAGGACACCGGAGTCGGACTCGGCCTCGGCGAGTTCCAGCAGCACGTGCGCGTCGTCGAGTCGCGAGCGCAGGCTGCCGAGCCGGTCGATCTCCCCGTTGACGTAGGAGAGCTGGGAGGTCACCTGCTGCGCCCGGGCCTGGTCGTCCCACAGGTCCGGGGCGGACGCCTCCTGCTCCAGGCGGGCCTTGTCCGCGCGCAGGCGATCGAGGTCGAGCACCGCCTCGATGTTGCGCAGGGTGGCGTCGAGGTCCTTGAGCTGTTCGGCGTAGTCGGCAGCGGTCACGACAGACAAGACTACTGCTCGGGCGAGGAGTGAGCGTGCGAGCCCCGCAGTCCCGGGCCAAATACCTCCCCGCTCGGGCGAGGAGTGAGCGTGCGAGCCCCGCAGTCCCGGGCCGAAATTCGCCCCGCTCGACCGAGCAGCCGACCTGCGCACCTCGTCGGCAGGCGGCGGGCGGTCAGCCGACGGGGGCGCTCTTGAGCCAGCTCAGGGCGGCCTTGTGGTAGGCCACGGCGAACTCCAACGCGCTGGCGTCGAAGTTGTCGCCTTCCTTCTTGGCGTTCTTGACCTGCTCACGAACCCGGGCCAGGGCCTCGGTGTGGTATTCGTTGGCCGCCGCCTGGAGGTTCTTGAGCTGGCTCGACGAGTGCAACTGCCCGAAGGCGATGCGGAGGGCGATCGGGTTGCGGATGGTGTCCCGCCCGGGGTCCTCCGCGAGCCAGCGGGAGAATGTCCGCTTGCCGGCGGCCGTGATCGCGTACGGTTGACTCATCCGCGGCCCGGGTTTGCCCAGCCGGACGAAACCTCGCTCGGCCAGCACCGGCAACTCCCGGTAGACCTGGCTGCGGGTCATCGACCAGTACGGCGCCAGTCGGCGCTCGGCGGCGGCCATCAACTGGCCACCTGTCATGGGGCCCTCGTGGAGCAGCCCGAGTAGGGCCGCCGCCGTGGGGTTGACTCCGGATTCCGCCATGCCGCTTACGCTGCCACTTTGCTGAGCCGGCGTCCAGGATTTCACCGTTTCGCCACCCATTGGGGTTTCCTATGTGCACTGTCGGCGCACGACGGTCCCCCAAGCCGCCCCCACCTGCACCGTTCCGCCCTCCGGCGACCGCCCGGATGAAAGGAAGGGTCCCCTGCTATGCACGAGGCGTTAGCAGGGGACCCTTCCTTTCATCTCAGCCCATGTGGGGGTAGGTGTGGTCGGTCGGCGGGACGAAGGTCTCCTTGATCGTCCGGGGCGACGTCCAGCGGACCAGGTTGTGCCAGGAGCCGGCCTTGTCGTTGGTGCCGCTGGCCCGGGCCCCGCCGAAGGGCTGCTGCCCGACCACCGCGCCGGTGGGCTTGTCGTTGACATAGAAGTTGCCGGCCGCGTACCGCATCCGCTCCGCCACCGCCTCGACCACCCGGCGGTCGGTGGCGAAGATCGACCCGGTCAGGGCGTACGGGGCGATCGACTCGGCCTGGGTGACCACGTCGTCGAAGCGGGCGTCGTCGAAGACGTGCACGCCGAGGATCGGGCCGAAGTACTCGGTGGTGAAGGTCTCGTGGGCGGGATCGGCGCACTCGAAGATCGTCGGGCGGACGAACCAGCCGACCGAGTCGTCGGCGGTACCGCCCGCGATGACCCGGCAACTGTCGTCGCCGGAGATCAGCTCCAGCGCGGCGGTGTGCCGGGCGAACGCCCTGTCGTCGATGACCGCACCGCCGAAGTTGCGGAAGTCGGTGACGTCGCCGTAGGCCAGTCCGTCGGCGGTGGCGGCCAGCCGGTCGCGCAGGCCAGCCTCCCAGATCGACCGCGGCACGTACGCCCGGGAGGCGGCCGAGCACTTCTGGCCCTGGTACTCGAAGGCGCCCCGGATCAGCGCGGTGTGCAGGGCGTCGACGTCGGCGCTGGGGTGCGCGACCACGAAGTCCTTACCGCCGGTCTCGCCGACCAGCCGCGGGTAGCCGCGATAGCCGGCGATGTTCTCCCCGACCGTGCGCCACAGGTGCTGGAACACCTTCGTGGAGCCGGTGAAGTGGATGCCGGCCAGGTCGGGGTCGGCCAGTACGACCTCGGAGACCTCCTCGCCCCGCCCGGTGACCATGTTGATCACGCCGGGCGGCAGCCCGGCCGCCTCGAAGAGGCGCATGGTGAAGTGCGCCGCGAACTGCTGTGTCGGGCCCGGCTTCCAGACCACGGTGTTGCCCAGCAGGGCCGGCGCCGAGGGCAGGTTCCCGGCGATCGCGGTGAAGTTGAACGGGGTGACCGCGTAGACGAATCCCTCCAGCGGCCGGTGGTCGAACCTGTTCCACACCCCGGGCGAGGAGATCGGCTGCTCGGCGAGCAGCTTGCGGGCGAAGTGCACGTTGAACCGCAGGAAGTCGATGAACTCGCAGGCGGCGTCGATCTCGGCCTGCACGGCGGTCTTCGACTGGCCGAGCATGGTGGCCGCGTTGAGCGTGTCGCGCCACGGGCCGGAGAGCAGTTCGGCGGCGCGGAGGAAGACCGCCGCGCGCTCCTCGAACGGCAGGGCCCGCCAGCCGGGGGCGGCCTCCTTGGCCGCCGTGACGGCGGCCCGGGCGTCGTCCCGGGTGGCGTGCCCGGTCACCCCGAGGACGTGCGCGTGGCGGTGCGGCTGCACCACGTCGATCGGGTCGCCGCCGGCCATCCGCTGCGCGCCCGCGATGGTCATCGGCAGGTCGATACGCTCGGCGGCCAGTTCGGTGAGCCGCCGCTGGAGCCGTTCCCGGTCGGTGCTGCCCGGCTCGTAGGCGCGTACCGGCTCGTTGTGTGGCTCGGGTACGGAGAACACGGCGTCCATCAGGGCTCCTGGCGATCTCGACGGCAGTGGCGAAACCGTCCCGCGGTGGCGGGACGCGGTGACGAAACCGTCCCACGGTGGCGGGACCTCGGCCAATCCTCCCACGCCCACCGCACGTCGATCACAGCCCGGCCGCCCGATCGCCGTCGATCGCGAGGCGGACTCGCCCTCTCGGCATGGATTCGTACCCCGATGGGATGTTCGACCGAAGGAAAGAAGGCTGCCGGGGTGCTGCTCGGGGTTCGGGCCGGTATCCGGGCGGGACGCGTACGCTGGGTTGCCGGTGACGTACCCGGGCCAGGTCGTCGGGCCCGGTGGTGAAGGGGAGACGATGAGCGACCAGCCCGGCGGTGCGACCGCTGCGCAGCCCGATCGGGCCGAGACCGGCGATCCGGCGGCTACCGGCGCCCTCGCCGGTCGGCCCCTACGCGCCCCGGGTGCCCCGGTGCTGGCGCTGCTGGCGCTGGGCTGGCTGGCCGCCATGCTCTGGTCCACCCGGGAGGCGATCAGCTCGGCCACCGCCGGGGTCACCGCGGTCAGTCTGTCGGCCTTCGCGCTGCCCGGGGTGATCTCGGCCGCGCTGGTGGCCGGTGCCGCGGTCGGGCTGGCCGCCGCCGAGCCGGTGACCCGCCACCGGGACCGGGTGACCCTGCGGTTCGCGGCGGCGGTCGGGGCCGGTCTGCTGGTCGGGCTCGCCGCCGCACTCGTGATCGACCAGACCTACGTCGGCAACACCACCACCCGCACGATCGCGAGCACCACCGCCGCCGCAGCGGTCATCGGTGGCGCGCTGGCGGGTGCGCGCAACGGCGCCGTCGTCGGCGCGGTGGCCACCGCCACGCTGGGCACACTGCTGTTCGTGGTGGCCTTCAGCGCGGCCCGGGATCCGCTGTTCAACCTGTTCGGCGCGGGTGACAGCCAGCAGTCGCTGGTCGACGCCGCCGCCTGGGTCTCGCGTACCGAATCGCTGCTCGCCGGGCTGATCGCCGGTGCCCTGGCCTTCGGCTACCTCGCCTGGGCCCGGCGGCGGGCCGCCCGGGTCGACCCGGGCGCCACCGGGCCGCGCTGGCCGGCGTACCTCGTCGCCGGGGCCGGTCCGGGACTCCTGCTGCTGCTCGCCGAGGTGATCATCCGCATCGGCGGGCGCTCGTTGATCGACCTGGCCGCCGCGCTGAGCGAGGCCGACGCGGTGGCACAGACCTCGCTGGGCACCTCCCGGGTGGACAACGGGATCTGGGTGCTGTTCGTGGGCGCGCTGACCGCGCTGGTCGCGTTCGGCCGCACGCTCGGCCCCGCCTCGCACGACGACGAGCCGGAGAGCGACACCGAGGCCACCACCGCCGACGACTCGACCACCGCTGGTCGCTGAGACCCGCGTCGACTCAGCTCTCGTCGGCGGTCGCGCGCAGCAGCACCTCCAGTTCGCTCGGGTCGTACCACTCCAGTTCGTGGTCCTCGGCGCTGTCGACGGTGAACTGCGCGTCCGGGTCGCCGGCCAACGCCTCCGCCACCACCTCCGCGGCGGCGGCGACGTCCTTGGCGGCGTCCGCGCCGTCCACGTGGATGGCGGCGACCGCGGCGGCCGGCACCACGCCGCCCAACTCGACCACGCTGGACCCGAGTTCGCCGTCGCCGCGCCCGACCGCCCGCGCGGGCAGGTCCGCCGAGACCACCACCCGGCGACGCGGGGCGGCGGGGTCGTGCCGGATCAGTTGCAGGGCGTCCTGGGCGGCCCGGGTGAAGGCGACGTACTCCAACTCCTCCTCGTCGCCCTCGGCGTACCACTCGCGCAGCATCGGCGTCACCGCGTGCGCCTGCGTCATCCCGAGGCCGTCCTCGGAGAGCCTGGCCAGCATCGGCACGGTCGCCGGTACGTAGACCCGCACTAGCTCGTCGGTCACCGGTGGTCTCCCCCGCTCTCGTGGACCGGCCCCGCCGGTCTGCCGTACGACCACCGTCATACACCCCGTACCGCTCGGGTGGAAGTTCCGCGCCGGTCGGGTGTGTCCGGGTCGCCGGCCGACGGACGGCGCAGCGGCTGGGCCGGACCAGGTAGACAATGGCAAACTGAGGCAAACGACGCCAACCCGGGGAGTCTCCGTGGAGCCGAGGTTCCTGCTCCTGTCCGACGTGGCCACCGAGCTGAACGTGTCGGACTCGCAGGTCTACCACATGGTACGCAGCGGCGAGCTACCCGCGATCAAGATCGGCGGCCGGGGCCAGTGGCGGGTGGAGCGTGCGCGGCTGGAGGAGTACATCCAGCGCAAGTACGCGGAGACCGCCGACTGGATCCGGGGCAACCCGCTCACCGACCGCGACCCGGAGTAGTCACCTGATTCCGCCACGCCATTGACCGACCCTGATTCATGTCTCAAGATGGAGGCTGTCGAAGGTAAACGAAGGTAAACGCAAGCAAAAACCGCTGACATCCGAGGCGAGGCGCAGTGCGATGACCGACCTACGGCGACCCGGGCCACCCCGCCCTCCCGTACGGCTACGACCCGCCCCCGCGATCGACCCGCCGTTCCTGGACGAGGACGCCGCCGGTTGGCCCGTCGCAGTACACGGCCAGCTCGCCCTCGACCTCTTCGCCGGGGCCGCACCGTGGCCCGTCCGACGCGAGCCCGACCGGCCACCCACCCGTCGGCCGGTCGGCGAACCCGGCCCGCAGACCCACCCGGCACCGTCCGGGCCGGGGTCCGAGCGAGCCCGACGACTACCCCCCGGGGCACTCGCCACGGCCACACCGGCAGCCACCCGGGTGGCGCACCGCTTCGTGGCGACCTGCCTGGAGGTGTTCAACGGCTTCCGGCCACCGGTGCAGTTGCGGCGTCACCTCGACCCGACCCGCACCGCCCACCTGCTGCCCGAGCTGGCGCGGGCCGCCGCCCGGGGCGCTCCGACCCGCCGCCGGTCGACCCGACCCGGTCTCCGGCTGCGCCGGCTACGTGTCTGCGAGCCGCGTCCGGCCGCCATCGAGGTCGCCGCGGTGTTCGCCGGTGCCGCCGGCCGCACCTGGGCGATGGCGCTGCGCCTGGAACACCGGCGCGGCACCTGGCTCTGCACCGACCTCCGCGTCCTCTGAGCGCCCCGACCGAGCGAGGCCGTCCGGGCCGGGACGAGGCCGTCCCGGCGGAGACGAGGCCGAACGGACCATGTCGGCTCCGGACGGGATGCCTCGGGCCGGACGAGCCGGGCACGGCCACGACGGCCGCGGCCAGGAGCGAACACTTCCGGGCCGGACACGACGGAGCCGTGGCCACCAGGACCACGGCTCCGTCGAGAACCCGTCGCGGTGGGACCGTCAGGTCCCGCCGACTGCGGCGTCAGTCCGCCGAGCCGCCCCCGGGGGCACCGTGGCACCGCTTGTACTTGCGACCCGAGCCACAGGGGCACGGCGCGTTGCGGGACGGCCCGTTGCCGGCACTCGCCTGCCCGGTCGGAGCCGACTGGCGGGCCGTGCTGGCGGCCACACCGGCACCCCGGTTGGCAGCCGAACGCTGCGGTGCCGAGGGAGCCGTCCGACCGGGTGTCGCCGGAGCCGCCGGCTCCGGGCCACCGATACCGAGGGCGGGGGCACGCTGGTCGTCGCGCTGGACGGCGACCGCACCGGCCCCGGCCTCCCCGTCGATGGTCGGCGCGGAGTATTGCAGGCCCTGCTGCTGCGGTGCCCGACCCAGACCCTTGGCCCGGACCTCCACCGGCTTGTCCAGTAGCTGGACCTCCTCGGCCTCCGGCTCCGGCTCGTTGACCTGGACGTCCAGGTTGTAGAGGAAGCCGACCGTCTCCTCCTTGATGCCCTCCATCATGGTGGTGAACATCGCGAAGCCCTCGCGCTGGTATTCCACCACCGGGTCACGCTGGGCGTAGGCGCGCAGCGAGATGCCCTCCTGGAGGTAGTCCATCTCGTAGAGGTGTTCACGCCACTTGCGGTCGATGACCTGGAGCAGCACCATCCGCTCGAGCTGCCGGGCGCCCTCGGCGCCGAGCTCCTCCTCGCGCCGGTCGTACGCGGCGTTCGCGTCGTCCCGGAACTGCGCGACCAGGAAGTCGGCGTCGATGCTGGCGCGCGAGCCGCCGACCTCCTCCTCGATGTCCTCGATGGTGAGGCCGACCGGGTAGAGCTGCTTGAGGTTGGTCCAGAGCTGTTCGAGGTCCCAGTCCTCGGCGTACCCCTCGGAGGTGGCCCCCCGCACGTACGCCTCGACCACATCGTTGATCATATTGCGGACCTGGTCGGAGAGATCCTCACCGTTGAGTACGCGCAGCCGCTCGGCGTAGATCACCTGGCGCTGCTTGTTCATGACCTCGTCGTACTTGAGGACGTTCTTCCGGATCTCGGCGTTCTGGCCCTCGATCTGGGCCTGCGCGCCCTTGATCTGCCGGGTGACCATCTTCGACTCGATGGGCACGTCCTCCGGGATGTTGAAGCGCTCCATCACCGCCTCGACCGCGCCGGAGCGGAACCGCTTCATCAGGTCGTCCTGGAGGGACAGGTAGAACCGCGACTCACCCGGGTCGCCCTGTCGGCCGGAACGACCGCGAAGCTGGTTGTCGATCCGGCGGGACTCGTGCCGCTCGGTGCCCAGCACATAGAGTCCGCCGGCACCGGCGACCTCCTCGGCCTCGGCGTCGCAGGCCTGCTTCCACTTCGGCATGACCTCTTCGAGCGCCTTGTCGTACTCCTCGGCGTTCTCCTGCGGGTCGAGGCCGCGCTGGCGCAGCTCGCTCGCGGCGAGGAACTCGGGGTTGCCGCCGAGCAGGATGTCGGTGCCTCGACCGGCCATGTTGGTGGCGACCGTGACCGCGCCCTTGCGACCGGCCTGGGCGACGATCTCCGCCTCGCGGGCGTGGAACTTCGCGTTCAGCACCGAGTGCGGGATGCCCCGGCGGCGCAGGAGCTGCGACAGGATCTCGGAGTTCTCCACCGAGACCGTGCCGACCAGCACCGGCTGACCGGCCTGGTGCCGCTCGGCGATGTCCTCGATGACCGCGTTGAACTTGGCCTTCTCGGTCTTGTAGATGACGTCGGCGCGGTCCTCGCGGACCATCGGCCGGTGGGTCGGGATGGTCACCACGCCGACCTTGTAGACCTTGTTGAACTCGCCCGCCTCGGTCTGGGCCGTACCGGTCATGCCGGAGAGCTTGTCGTAGAGGCGGAAGTAGTTCTGGAGGGTGATGGTGGCCAGGGTCTGGTTCTCCTGCTTGATCTCCACCCCCTCCTTGGCCTCGATCGCCTGGTGCATGCCCTCGTTGTAACGCCGACCGTGCAGGATGCGGCCGGTGAACTCGTCGACGATCAGGACCTCGCCGTCGCTGACGATGTAGTCCTTGTCGCGCTTGTAGAGCTCCTTGGCCTTGATGGCGTTGTTCAGGTAGCCGACCAGCGGGGTGTTCACCGACTCGTAGAGGTTGTCGATGCCGAGCCGGTCCTCGACCTTGGCCACCCCGCGCTCGGTGACGGCGATGGTGCGCTTGGAGAAGTCGACCTCGTAGTCGCCCTCGCCGTCCTTGCCCGCCTGGAGGCGGGCCACCACGGCGGCGAACTCGCCGTACCAGCGGGCGGAGTGCTCGGCCGGGCCGGAGATGATCAGCGGGGTCCGGGCCTCGTCGATCAGGATCGAGTCGACCTCGTCGACCACGGCGAAGTTGTGGCCGCGCTGGACCAGCTCGTCCTTCGACCACGCCATGTTGTCGCGCAGGTAGTCGAAGCCGAACTCGTTGTTCGTGCCGTAGGTGATGTCGCACTCGTAGGCCGCGCGGTGCTCGGCGGCCGGACGGTTCGGCAGCACCACACCGACGCTCAGGCCGAGGAACTCGTGCACCCGGCCCATCCAGGCGGCGTCACGCTGGGCCAGGTAGTCGTTCACCGTGACCACGTGCACGCCCTCGCCGGACAACGCGTTGAGATAGACCGGCATCACCGAGGTCAGGGTCTTGCCCTCACCGGTCTTCATCTCGGCGATGTTGCCGAAGTGCAGCGCCGCGCCGCCCATCACCTGCACGTCGTACGGCCGTTGGCCGAGCACGCGCGCCGCCGCCTCCCGACAGACCGCGAAGGCCTCGGGCAACAGGTCGTCCAGGGTCTCGCCCTCGGCGAGCCGTTCCCTGAACTGCTCGGTCATGCCGCTCAGCTCTTCGTCGGTGAGGTTGACGTAGTCGTCCTCGATCGAGTTGACGGCGGCGGCGATCGCCTTGAGCCGGCGCACCATGCGCCCCTCGCCCGCGCGGAGGACCTTTTCCAGAATCGACACGGATCAACGCTCCCCTAGACAGTCTCGAACCATCGTAGGCGTTCCGTCGGGCCGATGGTCACTGGTGGCGGTGGTCGGCCGCCGCGAAACCGACATAACGCTCCGACGGGCCGCCCACCGCTCGGTCTTCCGGTTACGCCGTGGGCGAACGATCCGGCACGATGTCTCGGATGGAGCCCGTGGAGATCGCCGAGGACGGCGTACTGCTGCGTCCGTGGCAACCCGAGGACGCCGCCGACGTGTACCGCGCCTGCCAGGATCCGGACATCCAGCGCTGGACCACCGTACCCCGCCCGTACCGGGCGGTGGACGCCCGACGGTTCGTCGCCGAACTCGCCCCGGCGGCCTGGGCGGCCGGCACCGGGGCGCCCTTCGCGGTCTGCGACGCCACCACCGGCACCCTGCTCGGCTCCTGCGGCCTCGTCTCGATCCACCAGGGCACCGGCGAGGTCGGTTACTGGACCGCCCCGTGGGCCCGGCGACGCGGTGTGGCGGTACGCGCCACCCGGGCGGTCGCCCGCTGGGCGTTCGACGCGGTGCCGCTACGCCGCCTGATCTGGCAGGCGGAACTGGGCAACCACGCCTCCCGGCTGGTCGCGCTGCGGGCGGGTTTCCGGGTCGAGGGCCGACTCCGGCTGGCCGATCCGGCACCGGAGGGTCGACCGGAGGGCTGGATCGGGTCGCTGTCGCCCGAGGAGGTGCCGGCACCGGGCGAGACGGGTCCGGCCGGGCCGGGCACCCTGCCGGCCCGGCGGGCGGCGGTCTTCGGTCGGCCGCAGCCCGTCCTGTTCGCCACCTCCGACGACCAGGAGTTGCGGCTGCGGGCCATGGAGGAGGACGACCTCGACGCGATCGAGGCCACCTGCCGTGATCCGGAGACACGGCGCTGGACCAGCCTCCCGACGGACTACCGGCGACGGGACGCCGAGTCGTTCCTGGAGTACTGCCGCCAGGCGTGGGCCGGGGGCACCGCCGCCTGTTACGCGCTCGCCGACCGGCAGGACCGCTACGTCGGCACGATCGACCTGCGGCTGTCCGCCACCGACCCGCTGCTGGCCGACGTCGGCTTCATGACCGCGCCGTACGCCCGTGGCCGGGGGCACCAGACCGCGGCGCTGGCCGCGCTCTGCACCTGGGGCTTCGCCGTGCTCGGCCTGGCCCGCGTCGAGTGGCGGGCCGGCGTCGGCAACGTCGCCTCCCGGCGGGTCGCCGAGAAGGTCGGCTTCACCGTCGAGGGCACCGCCCGGCGGACACTCACCCACCGCGGCACCCGGGTCGACGCCTGGGTCGGCGGCCTCCTCGCGGAGGATCTGGCATGACCCCGGAGACCATCGAGACGGCGGACGTCCGGCTGCGCCCGTTCCGCCCCGACGACGTCCCCGACGTCGTCGCCGGCTGCGCCGACCCGCTGGTCCGGCGCTACCTGGACGGGCTGCCCAGCCCGTACACCGAGGCCGATGGTCGCTGGTGGGTGACCGAGGGGGCTCCGGCGGCCTTCGCCACCGGCGGCGCCGCCTACGCCGTCGCCGACCTCGACGACGACCGGTTGCTCGGCACGGTCGGGCTGAGCCATCCGGTACCGCAGCGCGCCCAGGCCGAGATCGGTTACTGGGTGGCGCCGTGGGCGCGCGGCCGGGGCGTCGCCACCGCCGCCACCCGAGCCCTGGCGCAGCGGGCCTTCGCCACCGGCACCGCCCGGCTGGAACTGCTCACCCACGTCGAGAACACGGCCAGCCAGCGGGTCGCGCTGGCCGCCGGCTTCCGACCGGAGGGGGTACGCCGCAGCGGCGGGCCGGTGCGCGGTGGCGGCCGGCGGGACCTGACGGTCTGGGTACGCCTCGCCGACGATCCGCCCGGACCGTCCCCGCGTCCGCTGCCGGACCTGCCCGACGGTCGGCTCACCGACGGGGTGGTCGTGCTGCGCCCGCTCGGCCCCGACGACGCGGACGACATGTACCGCCTGCACAGCACGCCGGAGGTGGTGGCCAGCATGGTGCCACCCGAGCCGTACGCGCGCGACGCGGTGGACCGCAGGTGCGCCGCCGCGCAGAGCCAGTGGCTGGTCGGCCGGACCGCCGCCCTGGTCCTCCGGGACGCGGCCAGCGATGCGTTCGTCGGCGGGTGCTCGCTGGTCCACGAGCCACCCGCGAGCCAGGCCATGATCGGCTACAGCCTGCTGCCGCCCTGGTACGGGCGCGGGTACGCCACCCGCGCCGTCCGGCTGCTGACCAGGTGGGGGTTCGACCACGTCGGGCTGGCGCGGCTCTGGGCGGGCACCCTGCCGGAGAACCTCGCCTCGCAGCGGGTCCTGGAGAAGGCCGGCTTCCGCCGGGAGGGCCTGCTGCGCGGGCGGCTGCCCGGCGCGGAGGGCACCCGGGCCGACTCCACGGTGTACGGGCTGCTCCGCACCGACCCGGTGGACTGAGACGCTGGGCCGGTGACCGGTCGCGCCGCCTCCGGCTCGGGCGCTCCCCGACCCGGAGGCGGCGGCGGGCCGCTCAGATGTCCAGCGAGATGATGCCGTAGTCGTAGGCGTGCCGTCGGTAGACCACGCTCGGCCGTCCGGACTCCTTGTCGTGGAACAGGTAGAAGTCGTGGCCGACCAGTTCCATCTGGAAGAGGGCGTCGTCGACGGTCATCGGCTCGGCCGGGTGGACCTTCTCCCGGGCGATGTGCCAGGGCTGGTCCTGCTCGTGCTCGTCCTCGGGCCGCTCGGCCACGGCGGTGGCGGTGCCGGACTCCGCGGGCGCGGCGAGCGCGGGCAGGTCGGTCACCGGCAGGCCGGCGGTGGCGGCGGCGACCGAGATCGGCGTGTGCCGGCCACGGTGTACGCGGCGTCGGTCGGCGGCGCGGCGCAGCCGGGCGTCGAGCTTGGCGATGGCCGCGTCGAGCGCACTGTAGAAGTCGTCGGTGCAGGCTTCCGCCCGGATCACCGGGCCCCGGGAGTAGCAGGTGATCTCCACCCGCTGGCAGTGATCGGCCTGGCGCGGATTGCGCTCGTGGAACAGCTCCACATCGACACGAATAAGTTTGTGGTCGTAGCGTTCGATCTTCGCGAGCTTGTCTGCGACGTGTACCCGGTAGTGATCCGGCACTTCGACGTTACGGCCCTTGACCACGATGTCCACGTGACCTCCCTCGATCGGATGGTCTTCGATCCGAGCAACCCGGTCGCGCGTGGTGGGGACGGCCCCGTTCGGCGTCGACCGGTCAATACGGCTACGCCTCCTCTCACCGCCGGGGGTGGGTGGAGTTGCCTTCCTACCCTCGACAGCCAAACGCTAACTCCTGTTCGCCCGGCAGTCACCCCCCGTCGCCAAGACCACCGGGTGATTTCCACAGCTCATACACGAAGGGGTGAAACGGAAACACAATCGGTTACGGTTGGCGCCTTCGCTCGGTCGCCGCGAGCACCGTCGCCACCGACGGCGACCAGCCGTGGACGGTCAGCACGCGACTGACCGCCGCCAGGGTGGCCCCGGTGGTGACGATGTCGTCCAGCAGCACCACACGCGCCCCGTCCGGCACCGATCCGAGGCCGGGTCGCACCCGGAACGCCTCCACGGCGGCAGCCGCACGGCCGACGCTGTCCAGCGTCACCGAGTCCGGCCGTGGCGTGGCGCGTAGCGGCCGGTGGACCCGCACCGGCCAGCCCGCCGCGCGGAGCCGGTGGGCACAGTGGCGGGTCAACCGGGCGAGGTGGTCGCCGTACCGGGCCCGGGCCGCCGCCGGGGTGTCCGGCACCGGCACCAGCAGCACCGGGCGCACCGGGCCGACCGCCGCCGCGACGACCTCGGCGAGCAGGGCACCGAGCGGTCGGGCCAGCCCGTGCCGGCCATGGTCCTTGTACGCCAGCAGGGTCTCCCGCAACGGCCCGCCGTACGGGCCCAGGGCGTGACAGGGCGGCAGCCCGGGTGGCGCGGGCACCGGCCGCACCGGCCCGGGACGCAGTGCCCCGAGCGTGGCGACGCACTCCGGACACACCCCGTGCCGCAGCCCCGACCGGCGTTCCCGGCAACCGGCACAGTCGGCGGGCAGCACCAGGTCGGTCAGGTCCGCCCAGAGCCCGCCCAGCACGGCGACGCCTAGTAGAGGAAGAAGGGCGCGGTGGGGTTGCCCGGGCGCACTCCGGCCGGCGGCGGGGTGACGTCCTGGACCTGGTCCCGGACGATCCGCTCGAACGGGTTGCTGCGGTACGCGACACCGTTCGCCTCGTACATGAACGAGCCCGCGTACGGGGACAGCGGCATCGTCGGGTACGCGGCCAGGTGGCTCACCTCGGCTCCGGCGTCCTCCCGCAGCGGGGTCTCCAGGGCACCGTCCACGCTGACGTCGTAGATCGCCGGTCGACCCGCCGAGCCGGCCACCAGCAGCCGGTTCTCCGCGCCCCAGTCGACGGCCGTCGTCCGGGTCAACGAGGTGACCAGTCGCCGCGCCGGGCCGACCGTGGGCACGCCGCCCTCCCAACTGATCGCCGCCACGTACAGCGCACCGTCGACGATCAGGGCGACCCGGTGCCCGTCCAGTGCCGCAGCGACGGCGCTGACCCGGCCCGGCAGGCCCAACTGCACCGGCCGCAGTGCCGCCTGGTCGTCGAAGCGGTACAGCCGGCTGTCGGCGACCACCAGCCCGTACGGGCGACCGTGGTCGCTGCGCAGCCAGACCGGCCGGCTGATCGCGGTGTGGCCACGGGCCGGTTCGGTCACGAGGTCCTCCACCACGTCCCGGCCCCGCCCCACGCTCAGCCGCTGCTTCCCGTCCTCGCCGGTCACCACCAGCGCGGCCAGCACGTCGGGGCCGGCCCGGCGCAGCCCGGCGGAGACGATTCCGCGGTTGGCCTCGGCGGCGACCGGGACCGGCCGATTCGGCTCGCTGGTCACGGCCAGCCCGTGGATCGCTCCGTCGTAGACGCAGTACCGGGCGGTGCCGTCGAGTGTGTACAGCGGGTTGGACGACCGCTGCCCGCCCAGGTCGACCACCTTGCGGGACTGGTTCAGAATCTTGATCTCGACGGTGCCCTCCAGCTCCGGCAGAGACCAGGCGAGCTGGGTGGCAAGCTGCTCCAGACGCCCGTCGTCGGCGCCGGGCATGTCCAGGTTGACCTCCCACCGGCCGTCCGCGCCGGTGGCATTGTTGATCATCTCGGTGCGGTCGGGCAGGCCGGAGGCGCCGGCCCGCAGCCATTCCGAGGGGCCTGCGGTCAACCAGCGGACCACCTCGCTGACCCGGCGTTCGGGCGGCACGGCAGAGGAGAGGTAGCGCTGGTCGGGCACCAGCCGGGTGCGGTCGGAGTTCCAGAAGTAGATCGACTGGGCCTGGTAGTAGCGGCGCAGTGCCTCGTCGCTGAGCAGCAGCACGTTGGGCGGGTCGCTGACATAGAAGCCGGCGTCGTCCTGGCCCGCCGGGCCGGCACTGATCAGCCGGAACTCGTAGGTCGACTCGGTGGCGAGCGGGGGCACCAGCATGCCGTTGGCCCGCAGCAGGCCGACCTGCTGCACGGTGATGGTGACCTTCATGCTGTCCACGTCCGGCTCGATCACCGGGTCGTCGGTCAGACGTACCACCGACAGCGCCACCTCGCTGCCCTGCCGCTCCTGCAGGCTGGGTTTGTCGGCCGCCGCGATGAACTGCTTGACCCGCTCGTACGCCCGGTCCGGCTCGCCCGCGGCGGCGGCCAGGAAGTTGCGGACGAACGCCTCGGCGTCGCTACCGCTGGCCGTGCGGGTCGGCGGCTCGCTGCCCCGTCCCAGCGACCAACTCGCCTCGGCGGCCGGCCCACGCTGCTCGACCTGCACCTCGGACTGATCCGGGATGCCGCATCCTGCGGTGAGAGTCAGCGCCAGGGCGGTGCCGAACACGGCGCCGGCCACCCGGCGCCTCACGAGCCCACCTCCGCGCGCTGCTCGGGCACCGGCGGCGTGGTCCCGCTGGTCCCGCTGCCCGTCCGAACGACGGTGAGCCCGCCGGCCGGTGCGGGGCCGATGGCCAGCAGGCTCCCGGCCGGGGCACCGCCGAACGGCAGCGTCGCGTCGGCCGGCACCAGACGCAACGGCGAGGTGGTCAGCCGGTCCCCGGCCCGCGCCGGCAGAGTGAGCCGGAACTGGGCACCCTGTCCGGGCGCGCCCCACGCCTCCAGCCAGCCGCCGTGCAGCCGGGCGTCCTCCAGGCTGATCGACAGCCCCAGCCCGGTGCCGCCGGTCTGCCGCGCCCGCGACGGGTCGGCCCGCCAGAACCGGTTGAACACCAACTTCTCCTCGCCGGGCTTGAGCCCGACGCCGTGGTCGCGGACGGTGAGCGCCACCGCGGTCTCGTCCATCCCGAGCGTGATCCGCACCGGTCGGCCCTCGCCGTGCTCCACGGCGTTGCCGACCAGGTTGCGCAGCACCCGCTCGACCCGGCGCGGATCGATCTCGGCGATCACCGGGGCGGACGGCACGTCCAGCTCGATCGTCACCCCGACCCGCTCGGCCAGACCGGAGAGCCGGTCCACCACCCGGTGCACCACCGGTACCAGGTCGGTCGGCTCGGAGTCGAGCACCGCGAAGCCGGCGTCGAACCGGCTGATCTCCAGCAGGTCGGTCAGCAACTCCTCGAACCGGTCCAGCTCGGCCTGGAGCAGCTCGGCGCTTCGGGCCACCGCCGGGTCGAACTCGTCCCGCTCGGCGAAGATCAGGTCGGCGGCCATCCGGACCGTGGTCAGCGGGGTACGCAACTCGTGCGAGACGTCCGAGGTGAACCGACGTTGCAGCCGGGACATCTCCTCCAGCCGCAGGATCTGTCGTTGCAGGTTGGTGGCCATCTGGTTGAACGAGGCGGCGAGCAGGGCCAGGTCGTCCTCGCCGTTGACCGCCATCCGCTGGTCGAGCAGACCGGCGGAGAGCCGCTGGGCGGTCCGGGCGGCGACCCGCACCGGCAGCACCACGAGCCGGGTCACCAGCGCGGCCAGCACGCCGAGCAGCAGCACCAGCGCCACGCCGGTGCCGATCACGGTGGCCCGGGCCTGGCCGGACGTCACGTCCTGCACCGTCAGCGGCACGAAGTAGTAGAGCTCCACCTGGCCGAACTGGGTCGGCACCGGCGTGCCGTAGACCAGGTACTTCGTGTCGTCGTCGCTGGTCAGGCGACCGGTGACGATCTGGTTGGCCACGTTGCCGTCGGTGACCGCGGCTCGCAGCTCGGGGCTGATCAGCGGCCGGACGTTCACCGACGGCGAGGTGCGGGGCTCGATCACCCCGGGGTAGCTGTCCGCGGTGAGGGCCACCACGACACCGCTGTTCTGCTGGGGGTCCCCGCCGGCCAGGTAGTTGACCGTGCCGTCGATGGTCTCCTGGAGCTGGGCCTCCTGGGGCTGGCCGTAGAGGCTGAACTGCTTGGCCGCGTACTCGGCGCCGTTCGTCAGCCGGAGCTGGACGTCGGTCTTGGCGTTGTCCAGCAGGATGCTGGTGATCTTGTCGGCGATGAGGAAGGCGAACCCGCCCACCAGCAGACTGGAGACGACCAGGGTGATGGTCACCACCCGGACCTGCAACGAGCGCCGCCAGGTCTGGTGCAGTCCGGCGAACAGCCGCGCGGCCCGGCCACTGAGCCCACGCCACAGCTCCCACCCGGCACCTCGCCGGTGGGACGTCGTGTCAAGATCCGGTAGCGGGGAGTTGGTCACAGTGCGACCAGGCTATCCGGTACCCGCCTTGTAGCCCACGCCGCGCACGGTGAGGATGATTTCCGGGCGCTCCGGATCTGGTTCGATCTTGGCACGCAGCCGCTGGACGTGCACGTTGACCAACCGGGTGTCCGCCGCGTGCCGGTATCCCCAGACCTGCTCCAGCAGCACCTCGCGGGTGAAGACCTGCCGCGGCTTGCGGGCGAGCGCCACCAGCAGGTCGAACTCCAGCGGCGTCAGCTTCACCTCCTCGCCGTTGCGGCTGACGGTGTGCGCCGGCACGTCGATGGAGATCTGGTTGCCGGGCGGGCCGATGGTGAGCATCTCCGGTGCCGCGTCCTCGCCCCGCCGCAGCCGGGCCCGCATCCGGGCGACCAGCTCCTTGGGCTTGAACGGCTTCACCACGTAGTCGTCCGCCCCGGACTCCAGGCCGAGCACCACGTCGACGGTGTCGCTCTTGGCGGTGAGCATGACGATCGGCACGCCCGATTCGGCCCGGATCGCCCGCGCCACGTCGATTCCGCTCATTCCAGGCAACATGAGGTCTAGCAAGACGATATCGGGTCGGTTGTCGCGGAACGCGGCCAATGCCCGTTCCCCGTCCGCCACGAAGGACGGCATGAAGCCTTCACTGCGCAGCACGATGCCGAGCATCTCGGCGAGCGCAGGGTCGTCGTCGACCACCAGTACCCGGGCTCTCATGGGGTTAATGTTTCCATCCCGTCAGTTCGGTTGGGCTCGGCGTCCTACGGCACGCTACTGCCGAAGGACGCGCGGTGCCCAACACCGGCCGGTTGCACCGCTCGCGCGCGCCACCCCGGGCCGGGGCTGCACCCGGGCGGACCGCGCGTGTCAACATGATCCCCGGGTGCGCCGCCGCGCGCCACCATCCACGCCTCCCAGGAGTACGCGTGCCCGAAGCAGGCCCCACCGCCGTGCTCCCCGGCCGCCCACTCACCGTCGGTGAACTCCTCGACTCCGCCGTACTCCTGCTGCGTCACCACGCCTCGACGCTGCTCCCTCTCGCCGCCGTCCTCGCCGTCGGCGAGCAACTCCTCCTGCTGCCGCTGCGCGCCACCCTCGGCGTCGGTCCACCACTGTGGTGGCTGCCGAACCTCAACAACCTCGGCGGGTTCTGGCTGCTGCTCGCGCTCGGCGCGGCGACCGAGGCGACGATCGTCGTCCTGCTCGGCAACCCGGCCGCCCGAGCCGCCGGGGGCGCGCTGCTCGGTCACCGCCGCACCGCCCGGCACCTGGTACGCCCCACCGGCGGCCGGTGGGGCGCGACCCTGCTGCTCGCCCTGCTGGTGGGTGCCGTGATGCTGTTCCTGTCGCTGTTCGGCCCGGCGTGGTTCGTCGGATGGGCCCTGCTCGGCGCGGTGGCTCCCGCCCTCGTGCTGGACCGGGTCGTCCCGCTGCGGGCGCTCACCCGTTCGGCCTCGCTCGCCCTGCGGGTCGAGGGTCGGGCCGCCGCCCTGCGGACACTCGGGTACCTGGTCTGGTGGATCATCCGGGTCGGTCTCGGCTGGGGCATGTTCATCGGGTTGTCCACCCTCGGCCTGATCGAGGGCGAGGGTGCCCTGGTCGTGACCGCCGCCCTGCTCTGGGCCGCGGTCAACACCGTCGCGTACGCCGCGCTGGCCTGTCTGGACGCGGTCCTGCACCTGGAGACCCGCATCCGCACCGAAGGGCTGGACATCCACCTGTCCCGACAACCGGCCGACGCGACACCGACCGCCCTGGCGGTGCGCGGATGAACCCGAGCCGGTGGTGGACCGAGACCACGGCGGCACTCGGCGACCACGTGCCGCTGCCGCTGGTCACGCTGGTGCTGGCGCTGGTCACGGCCATGGTGGCGGTCGGCTGGTACACCTTCCCGAGCTGGGTGCCCCGACGGATCCCCCGACTGCGTCGCCGCACCCGGAGCCGACCGGAACGCACCGAGACGGTCCGGGCGGTGCCCACGTCCACCGTCGTCGGTGTACCGGCCCCGGCCCTGCCGCCGGTCGCCGCGCCCGACCTGGCCGACCGGCTCTCCGCCGACGGCCGCTACGCCGAGGCCGTCCGGGAACGGCTCCGCGCCATGCTGCACGAACTCACCGACCGGCGGGTGGTCTGGATCCGGCCGGGCATGACCGTCGCCGAGGTCGTCAGCGACGCCCGGGCCACGCACCCACCCGTCGGTCCGCCGCTGTCCGCCGCGGCGGACATCTTCTCCGAGCTCTGGTACGCCCAACGCGGCGCCACCGCCGACCACGACCACCGGATGCGGGAACACGCCGACCGGCTGCGGCAGATCCTCGCCGCCGACGCGTCGGTGGGGTCCACGTGGTGACGCCCCGGACCACCCGCCGCCGACACCGGGTGGTGATCCCGGTCGTCCTCGCCGCCCTGCTCCTCACCGTCACCCTGGTCAGTCGCGAGTTCGACCAGCCCGACCAGACCGACCCGGGCTTCCTCTCCCCGGTGTCCACCGGGGACGACGGCGGCAGCCGGCTCGCGGCCAGCCTGACCCGCGACGGTGTCGTGGTGCAGCGGGAGACCGAGACGATGCAGGCGCTGCGGGCCGTCCGGGGAGCACCGGCCACCCTGTTCGTCCCGGCGCCCGAACTGCTGCACCCGCGTACCGTCGACGATCTCGGTCTGCTGCCCACCGGCACCCGGCTGGTGCTGGTCGATCCGCCCCGGCGGGTGCTGGACGCCGCCGGGCTGCCGATCCGACCCGTCGCGCGACGCTGGGCGGCGCGGGCGGTCGCACCGCACCACGACGGCCGGGCCTGCCCGCTGCCCGAGATGGCCGGCGTCGACACCGCCGCCGTCACCCGGACGCGGTACACGCCCACCGGTCGCGTGGAACCGGTCGAACTCTGCTTCGCCGCCGGTCTGGCCCGGTTGCCGGGGCCCAGCGAGAGCCTGGTGGTGGGAGCCAGCGACCCGTTCCGCAACAGCCGCATCGACGAGCGGGACAACCGCGCCTTCGCCACCGGCCTGCTCGCCGGCACCGGCCGGGTGGTCTGGCTCGACCTGGACGGCCCCGCGCCACCGCCGCCCGCGCCACCCCCGGGTCCGGTCGCCCCACCACCGGACCGGACCGACTCCGGGTACGGCGAGCCCGGGGACGACACCGACGTGAGCACCGGCGACGGCGAGGGCAGCACCCCCGGCGACCGGTCGGGGCGGGACGCCTCCGGACCCGGCCGGTCCGGGCCGGACGACTCGACCAACCCGCTCTGGTCCGCCTTCCCGCCCTGGTTCTGGGCACTGCTGCTGCAACTGCTCCTGGCCGCCCTGCTGGTCGGTGTGTGGCGGGCCCGTCGGCTCGGTCCGCCGACGCCGGAGCCGTTGCCGGTGACCGTCCCCGCCGCCGAGACCGTGCACGGACGGGCCCGCCTCTATCAGCGGGCGCAGGCTCACGAGAGCACCGCCGAGACACTGCGGGCCGCCGCCCGGACCCGGTTGGCCCGCCGACTGCACCTGCCCGCGCAGACCGGGCACGAAGGCGTGGCCGCCGCCGTGGCGGCCCGTACCGGCACCTCCCGGGAGGCCGTCGACCGCCTGCTGCACGGCCCGCCGCCGGACACCGACCAGGATCTGCTGGACCTGGCGACCGGTCTGGACCGGGCAACCTGCGCCGATCCTGTCGTGGCACGACCGTCACCCCCCGTACCGCAGCCCCGAACCGAAGGAGACCCCCGGTGACCCGACCCGCCACCACCACCGCCGACCCGCTCGCCGCCGACCCCGCCCGGGCCGCGCTGCACCGGTTGCGCGCCGAGGTGGCCAAGGCGGTCGTCGGGCAGGACGCCGTCGTCGCCGGCCTCGTCGTCGCGCTGCTCTGCCGGGGCCACGTACTGCTGGAGGGCGTACCGGGGGTGGCCAAGACGCTGCTGGTGCGGACGCTCGCCGCCGCGCTGGACCTGACGGCCCGGCGGGTGCAGTTCACCCCGGACCTGATGCCCGGCGACGTCACCGGCTCGATGGTCTTCGACTCGCGGACCGCCGCGTTCACCTTCCGCGAAGGGCCGGTCTTCACCAACCTGCTGCTCGCCGACGAGATCAATCGGACGCCGCCGAAGACCCAGTCCGCGCTGCTCGAAGTGATGGAGGAGCGGCAGGTCACCGTCGAGGGCGAGCGGCGTGCACTGCCCGACCCGTTCATCGTGGTGGCCACCCAGAACCCGGTGGAGTACGAGGGCACCTATCCGCTGCCGGAAGCCCAACTGGACCGTTTCCTGCTCAAGCTGACCGTGCCGCTGCCCAACCGGGACGAGGAACTGGGGGTGCTGCGCGCCCATCACGCCGGCTTCGACCCGGGCGACCTGGCCGGTGCCGGGGTGGGCCCGGTGGCCGGTGCCGCCGACCTCGCCACGGCGCGCGCGGCGGTGAGCCGGGTACACGTCGCGGAACCGCTGCTCGGCTACGTCGTCGACCTGTGCCGGGCCACCCGGGTCGTACCCGCGCTGGAACTGGGCGCCTCGCCCCGTGGCGCCACCGGTCTGCTCGGCACCGCCAAGGCGTGGGCCTGGCTCAGCGGTCGCGACCACGTGCTGCCCGACGACGTCAAGGCGATGGCCCGGCCGACCCTGCGGCACCGGCTCCGGCTGCGCCCCGAGGCCGAGCTGGAGGGTGTCGCGGTCGACGCCGTGCTGGACACGGTGCTGGCCACCGTGCCGACCCCGCGATGACCTGGCGGGCGGCGGCGCTGCTCGCGGTGGGCGCGCTGACCCTGCCGCTGTGGCCGGCCCCGTTCGTCGGGGTGGCGGTGATGGTCGGCGCGGTCCTGCTGCTGCTCGTCGTGGACCTCGCGCTCGCCGCGCCGCTGCGGTCGCTCACCGCCTCGCGGGACGGCGAACGGGCCGTCCGGCTCGGCGGGACCGCCACCGTCGTGCTGCACCTGGGCAACCTCTCCGGTCGGCCACTGCGGGCCCAGGTCCGCGACGCCTGGGTGCCCTCGGCCGGAGCCCGGCCCGACGTGTCGCCGAGCCGCGCGGTGCACGTCGCCCCCGGGACGGTGGTGGCGCTACCCAGCCGGTTGACCCCGACCCGCCGGGGCGACCGGCCCGCCGTGACGCTGACGGTCCGTTCGCTCGGGCCGCTCGGGCTGGCGTTCCGGCAGTGGAACGGGCGACCCGCGACGCCGCCGTGGACCCTGCGGGTGCTGCCCCGCTTCGACTCGCGGCGGCACCTGCCCGAGAAGCTGTCCCGGCTGCGGGTCATCGACGGCCGCCAGGTCGGCCGGGGACGCGGCGCGGGCACCGAGTTCGACACCCTGCGCGAGTACGTACCCGGCGACGACGTGCGGTCCGTCGACTGGCGGGCCACCGCCCGGCGGGCCGAGGTGCTGGTCCGCACCTGGCGCCCCGAACGGGACCGCCGGGTGGTCTGCGTGCTGGACACCGGACGGACCTCGGCGGTGCGCCTCGGGGACGAGCCGCGACTGGACACCTCGATCGAGGCGGCACTGCTGCTCACCGCGCTGGCCACCCGGGCGGGTGACCGGGTCGACGTGTTCGCCGCCGACGCGGTCACCCGGGCGTCGGTCAGTGGCGCGGAGCGGCCGGCGCAGTGGAGCCGACTGGCGCACGCCCTCGCGCCACTGCAACCCGCCCTGGTGGAGACCGACTTCCGCCTGATCGCCGGCGAACTGCTGCGCCGGCACCGCCCACGCAGCCTGGTCGTCCTGCTCACCGCGCTGGAGCCCGGCGCCCTCGGTGAGGGTCTGCTGCCGGTGCTGCCCCGGCTGGCCGCCCGGCACCGGGTGGTGGTGGCGGCGGCCCAGGACCCGGTGCTCGCCACGCTCGCCACCGCAGCGCCCCACCGGGTCGAGGACGCCTACGCGGCTGCTGCGGCCTGGCGGACGCTCGCCGAACGTGACCGGCTCACGGCAGCCCTGGTCGGCCACGACGTCACCGTCATCGACGCTCCGGCGCCTGACCTCGCCCCCGCGCTGACCGACGCCTACCTGCGGCTCAAGTTCACCGGTCGACTCTGATCCGATCGGCTGCCGCCCGACGGTCAGTTCGGCACGGCCGGGGCATCGCCGCCCTCGCCACGGGCCCGATAGCCGAGCACGAAGACGTACGTCAGGAAGGCGAGCCAGGCCGCGGCGCCGACGGTGATGCGCAGGGCCGTCGGCACCGGGGCGGGGGTGACGAAGGCTTCGATCACCGCCGAGATCGCGAAGACCACCACCAGGCCGAGGGCGACCACCACGCCGTCGCGACCGGCCCGGGCCACCGCCTGTCCCCGGGTGAGTTGCTCGGGCGGCGCGATCCACGCCCACCCGAGGCGCAGCCCGACTCCGGCGGCCACGAACACCCCGGTCAGTTCAAGCAGCCCGTGCGGGGTGATCAGGCCGAAGAACACGTCCCCCCGGCCGTACCCGACCATCACGCCACCGACCACGCCGATGTTCACCACGTTCTGCCACAGCAGGTACACCACCGGGACGATCAGCACGCCCGCCGCCAGGCACTTCGCGGCCAGCCAGGCGTTGTGCGTCCACAGGTGGAAGGCGAACGTCGGTGCGGAGAACTCGGTGTAGTAGCCGGCGAAGCCGGACTCCACCAGGTGGGCGGCCTCCGCCTCGCCGACGAACGCCGCCGCCGTCTCCGGGTTGTCCGCCACGAACCCGATCAGGGTGAAGGTGAGCAGCGTGAAGGCGGTCGCCACCGCGCACCACCAGGGGGCCGCGCGCCAGACCGCCCCGGGGAAGTCGACCAGCACGAACCGTCCGACGACCGCCCACGAGGGACGCGGTCGACCGGTGAGACGCGCCCGGGCCCGGAGCACCACCTGGGAGAGCTGGCCGACCAGGGCCGGGTCGGGCGAGCGACTGCGCAGCATGGAGAGCTGGGTGGTGGCGCGCTGGTAGAGCGCGACCAACTCGTCGACCTCGTCCACGGTCAACCGTCGGCGGCCGGAGAGCTGGTCCAGCCGGCGCCACTCCCCGCCGTGCTCGGCGACGTACGCGTCGAGATCCACCGTCCACCCCCGTCCGCGCGATCATAGTGTTCACTGTGCGGGTGAGCACAGCAGCATCGCGACCGTGGAACGCCCCGGCCTGGGGCGATGCCGAGCTGGTCAGCGGTGAGGCGGTGGAGCTGGACGTACGCGCCGCCCGGATCGGCTCCCGGGTGCTCGCGCTGCTGCTCGACGTGCTGATCCAACTCCTGTTCGGTCTGCTGCTGGCCGCGCTGGTCGGGTTGGGACTGGCCGCGCTGCCGGACGGCGCGATCGACGCCGCCACCGAGCGGGCACTGCTCACCATCGGGGTGGTGCTGCTGCTGGTGGGCTACCCGGTGCTGTGCGAGCGACTCAACCACGGCCGCACCCCCGGCAAGGCGGCGGTGGGCCTGCGGGTGGTCAGTGTCGACGGTGCCCCGGTCGGGCTGCGCCAGTCGCTGGCCCGGGCGCTGGTCGGGGTGGCCGTCGAGTGGCCCGGTCTGGTGCTGCCGCTGCTGTCCTGGGTGGCCGGGGTGACGGTGATGCTCACCGACTCCCGGGGGCGGCGTCTCGGTGACCTGGTGGCGGGCACCCTGGTGGTGCACACCCGCACCGCGACGTCCTGGCGTCCGGTCCCGGCCACCGTGCCGGCGTTGCGGAACTGGGCGTACACGCTGGATCTGAGCCGACTCGATCCGAAGCTGGCGCTGGCCACCCGGCAGTACCTAGCCCGGGCACATCTGTTCACCGGTCCGGCCTCCGACGACCTGGCCCGGCGGTTGTGGCGGGAGGTCGGCGCGGCCGTCACCCCGCCCGCACCGGACGGATATCCGGCGGCGGTCTACCTGGCCGCCGTGCTCGGTGAACGGCATCGGCGGGCCCGGCACCGGCTCGCCGAGGAGCGCGTGCTCACCGCCGCGCTCTGGCCCCGGCTCGGTCTGCTGCCCGAGACCGACCGGACGGACGGCCCGGCGAGCGCGCCACTCGGCGTACCGTGGCCACGGCCCGCCGCTCCCGGGCAGCCGGGCACCGTGGCGCCGGAACCGCCCCGCGCACCGGTGCCGGCCCAGGGCCGACCGGCGGTACGACCGTCCCCGGTCGCCGAGTCCGACCAGGCTCCGGTGCCCGAGGTCGATCGCACACCGGGGAGGCCGTGATGAGAGGTCTGTTGCCGTGGTTGGCCGTGCTCGGGCTGGTGCTGCTGCTCAGTGCGCTGCGGCTGCGCACCCTGGCGGCGGTGGTCTCGCTCACCTGGCTGGTCTGGTGCGTCTGGACCTGGGTCCGGCCCGCCCGCCGCCAGGACCGGCCCCGCTGAACCGTCCGCCCCGCCGACAGCGGAGACGCACGAACGGGCCGGGCCGACCTGAGGTCGACCCGGCCCGGTACGCGTCGATCAGTAGCGGTAGTGCTCCGGCTTGAACGGCCCCTCCTGGCTGACGCCGAGGTACTCGGCCTGCACCTTGGTGAGCGTGGTCAGCTTGGCGCCGAGCGCGCCCAGGTGCAGCCGGGCGACCTTCTCGTCCAGGTGCTTGGGCAGCACGTACACGCCGATCGGGTACTCGTCGGTCTTGGTGAACAGCTCGATCTGGGCGATCGTCTGGTTGGCGAACGAGTTCGACATCACGAAGCTCGGGTGGCCGGTGGCGTTGCCCAGGTTCAGCAGACGGCCCTCGGAGAGCACGATGATCGAGTGGCCGTCGTCGAACGTCCAGAGGTCGACCTGCGGCTTGATGTTCTCCCGGGTGACGTCCGAGCGCTTGGCCAGACCGGCCATGTCGATCTCGTTGTCGAAGTGGCCGATGTTGCCGACGATGGCCTGGTGCTTCATCCGGGCCATGTGCTCGTTGGTGATGACGTCGAAGCAGCCGGTGGCGGTGATGAAGAGGTCCGCCTGCTCGACCACGTCCTCCAGGGTGGCGACCTGGTAGCCGTCCATCGCCGCCTGGAGCGCGCAGATCGGGTCGACCTCGGTCACCACGACCCGGGCGCCCTGGCCGCGCAGCGACTCGGCGCAGCCCTTGCCGACGTCGCCGTAGCCGAGCACGACCGCCATCTTGCCGCCGATCAGCACGTCGGTGGCGCGGTTGATGCCGTCGATGAGCGAGTGGCGGCAGCCGTACTTGTTGTCGAACTTGCTCTTGGTCACCGAGTCGTTGACGTTGATGGCCGGGAAGAGCAGCGTGCCGTTGCGGTGCATCTCGTAGAGCCGGTGCACGCCGGTGGTGGTCTCCTCGGTCACGCCCTTGATGTCGGCCGCGATCCGGGTCCAGCGTCCGCCGTCCTCGGCGATCGTGCGGTGCAGCAGGCCGAGGATGACCGCGTACTCCTCGGAGTCGGCGGACTCGACCGGCGGCACGGTGCCGGCCTTCTCGAACTCCGCACCCTTGTGCACCAGCAGGGTGGCGTCACCGCCGTCGTCGAGGATCATGTTGGGGCCGTGCCCGTCCGGCCAGGCCAGCACCTGCTCGGTGCACCACCAGTACTCCTCCAGCGTCTCGCCCTTCCAGGCGTAGACCGGGACACCGGCAGGGGCCTCGGGGGTGCCGTCCGCGCCGACCACGATCGCGGCGGCGGCGTGGTCCTGGGTGGAGAAGATGTTGCAGGACGCCCAGCGGACCTCCGCGCCGAGCGCGACCAGGGTCTCGATCAGGACGGCGGTCTGGATCGTCATGTGCAGCGAACCGGTGATCCGTGCGCCCGCGAGTGGCTGTGCCTCGGCGAACTCACGACGGATCGCCATCAGGCCGGGCATCTCGTGCTCGGCGAGACGGATCTCCTTGCGCCCGAACTCGGCGAGCGACAGGTCCGCCACCTTGTAGTCACCCTCGGCGAGGGTACGCGGGCGGGCCTCGGACGACGTTCCGTTGCCGGACGCCGGGAGGGTGCTGGTCATGAAAGCTCCTGTCGGACGATGGTGCTGCGCAACCACCCACCTTACGCGCGCCGCCCGATGCGGGACGGCCTGGTTGCGGACAGCACACGGGGCGGCCGGTCGTGGACGTGTGCCGTCCAGTCCCGCCCGCCCCGTGCATCCCCCCGGTTTGGTTCCCCCGCGCGTTCTCGGACTATGTCGCGATAACGCTGCGCACCCATAGAGTCACACTGAGTCAGACGCGAGTCAAGCGATTTCGGGAAAGTCGGACTTGCCGGTTCAGGCGAAGGCGGCAGGATCCTGGTCTGTCGGAATCAGAGGGAGCCGGTCGAGGCGACGTAGATCTCGCCGGCACCGCGCACCGTCAACGCACCACCGTCGGCCGGTCCCACCGCAGCCCGGCCGCGCTCCAGCGTCAACGGCGCGACACCGTCGGCGACGGTGACCTCCCCGACGGTGCAGAGCAGCACGCGCGGCCCCGGCACGGTGAGCGTCACCTCGGGCCGGTCGTCCTGCACGGTCACCCGGTGCAACGCGAAGTCCGGCACCGGTACCGGCCAGGTCACCACCCCGTCGGCGACCGGCCGGGACGACACCACCGGCTGGTCGAGCACCTCGAACCGGAGCACCCGCAGCAGCTCGGCCACGTCGACGTGCTTGGGGGTCAGGCCGCCACGCAGCACGTTGTCGCTGGCCGCCATCACCTCCACACCGGTACCGCGCAGGTAGGCGTGCAGGTTTCCGGCCGGCATCCAGATCGCCTCGCCCTCGGCCAGCCGTACCCGGTTGAGCAACAGCGCCACCAGCACCCCCGGGTCGGCCGGATACGTCTGCGCCAGCATCGCCACCAGGTCGGCGTCCGGGCCGGTCACCGCCGCCGTCCGGGCCGCCGTGACCAGCCCCTCCCGCTCCGACTCCGGCCAGGTCAGCAGCGCGCGGACCGCATCGGCCAGGCCCGCCGGCCCGGCACCCAACGCGTCCAGCACCGGCCTCAGCTCCGGTACGCCCAACCCGGCCAACACCTTCGCCGAGACCGACGGGTCCCGGAACCCGCACAGCGCCTCCATCGGCCCGAGCGCCACCAGCAACTCCGGCTTGTGGAACGGGTCGACGTAGTTGCGCACGCCGTCGGCCCGGGCGTACTCGGCGGCGTAACCGGCCCGAGCCTGCTCCGCGTCCGGGTGCGCCTGGAGACTGAGCGGAGCCTCGGCCGCCAGCACCTTGAGCAGGAACGGCAGCCGTACCCCGAAGCGCTCGATCGCCGGCTCGCCCAGCCACCGGGCCGGGTCGGTGGTGAGCACGTCGGTCAGCGTGGCCGGACCGTCCGCACGCGACACGGTGGCCGGCGCGCCCGGATGCGCGCCCAGCCACAGCTCGGCCTCCGGACCGTCGCTGGGCACCGGCCGCCCCTGGAGCGCGGCGATCGCCGAGCGGGAGCCCCAGGCGTAGTCCTTGATCGGTCCGTTCAGCAGTTCCACCGGTCAGCTCTCCCGTCGACCGGACGCCTCCGCCGGCCCCGCATCCGCGTGATACACGTCCGGCTCCAGATAGATCACCCGGGCCACCGGCACCGCCGCCCGGATCCGCGCCTCCACGGCGTCGATGTTCCGGGCCACCTCCTCGGCGGTCTCGCAGCGCGACACCGCGATCTTCGCGGCCACCAACAACTCCTCGGGGCCCAGGTAGAGGGTCTTCATGTGGATGATCCGCTCCACCTCCGGGCCGGCGGTGACCGCCTGCTCGATGGCGGCCACGTCGGCCGGTTCCGCACCCTCACCGAGCAGCAGGCTCTTGGTCTCGATCGCCAGCACCACCGCGATGGCCACCAGCAGCACGCCGATCATCGCGGTGCCCGCCGCGTCCCACCGGCCGTCCCCGGTCGCCAGCGTCATGCCCACGCCGAACAGGGCGAAGACCAGACCGACGAGCGCGCCGAAGTCCTCCAGCAGCACCACCGGCAGCTCGGGTGCCTTGGATCGCCGGATGAACCTGGTCCACGACTCGCGCCCCCGGATCAGGTTCGACTCGACGATGGCGGTGCGGAAGGAGAAGGACTCCAGCACGATGGCCACCAGCAGCACGGTCACCGGCACCCACTGCCAACTGGTGATGCCGTGCGGGTCGGACCACTTGTGCCAGGCCTCGTAGAGCGCGAAGAGACCACCGAGGCTGAACAGCACGATCGAGACCAGGAAGGCGTAGACGTAACGCTCCCGGCCGTAGCCGAAGGGGTGCTGCGGGGTGGCCGCCCGGCGGGCCCGCTTGCCGCCGAGCAGCAGCAGCGCCTGGTTACCGGTGTCGGCGACCGAGTGGATCGACTCGGCCAGCATCGACGACGAGCTGGTCAGCAGGTACGCGACGAACTTCGTCACCGCGATGCCGAGATTGGCAAGCAGCGCCGCGACGATCGCCCGTGTGCCACCCTGGCTGCTCACGCCGCGGATCTCCCGCGACGTGAGCAACCGGTGCGAGCGGCCGGACCACCGGGCCGGCCGGCTCGCACGCTGCGCCCGCTCACTGGTTGGACAGCTCCTTCATCTCCGTGATCGCCGGCACCGCCATCGGGTCCAGGCCGTGCGCCAGCGCGAGGTAGATCGACGCGAAGTCGGGCACCGCCACCAGGGAGGCCAGCCGTTCCAGCGCCGAGCCGCCCTCGGCGGTGACCACGTCGCACCGTACGCCACGTCGCTCGGCGAGGGTCTGCACCGCCTCCGCGCGTCGCTCCTCGACCGCGAGCGGCTCGTCGGTGTCGTCCTCGGCGTTCAGGCCACCGTCACGCAGCAGGACCAGCCGCAGGCGGGTGTCGCCGCCCTCGGCGTCGTCCGGGTCGGCGAAGATGTCCCGATCCCCCTCGGCGAGGCCGCCGAACACGCCGTCGAGCAGACCGACGCGTCCCCGGCCCGCCTCACCGAGCGCCCCGGTGACCACCGGGTACCGGGCGTTCGCGGAGAGCGTGTCACCGAAGCGACGGGCGGCGACCGACGCCAGCGGCGACGAACCCCAGACGATCGGGATCGAGCCGGCCAGGCCGAGCGCCAGCGACTTCGCCGGGTTGACGAAGGACTCGGCGGTCGGACGGCACCGGTCGGCGTCGGCGTCCAGCCGCGCCGCCGTCTCGGCCAGGTCGGCCTCGTTCACCTTGACCAGGCCGAGGGCCCGCGCGGCCATCAGGACCGGCACGGTGAGCCCCCACAGGCTGGCCCGGGCCGGGGCCCGCCGGGGCACCGGGATGAACGGGGCCCGGGCCCGCTCGGCCACCGAGTGCAGCGGCGAGTCCGGCGGGGCCACCGCGACCAGCCGGGCCCCGCGCCGGTGGGCGGCCTCGGCCGCGCCGAGCGCCTCGGGGCTGCGACCGGAGGCGCTCACCGCGATCACCACGTCGGCCGCGCCGACCCAGCCGGGCACGCCCGCGCTGCGGTGCGCGATGACCGGCACCGGGCAGCGTGGTCCGGCGACGGTGGCCAGCACGTCACCGGTACGACCGGCCGTGCCGATGCCGGCGATGACGACCGCCCGGGGACGCCCGTCGTCGCCGAGCACACCGAGGTTGGCCTCGGCGGCCAGGGCCGCCGACTCACGGACCTGCGCGCCGGCCGAGGCGGTGTGCCGCAGCATCCCGCCCGGGTCCCGTTCGGCCAGCGCCTGCGGGTCGTCGAGGAGTCGGTCGTCGGCGTGGCGGTGGCCGCTGACCCCGGCCGTCCCGTCGATCACGACTGCCCCGCGGGGCCGCGCGCCTCGTCCAGCAGCAGCACCGGCACGTCGTCGCGGACCTCGAAGATCCGGCCGCACTCCGTGCAGGTCAGCGTCTGGGCCTGCGCGTCGTAGTCCAGCGGGGCATGGTGTGTGTCCGGGCAGGCGAGGATTTCCAGCAACTGCGGGTCGAGGGCCACTGCGCGGCTCCTTCCACGTGTGCGGCTTCACCGATCGACGGTGCCGACCGGCGCGAGCGATCCTATCGGCGAACCACGGCCAGCACGTCGTCGCGCAGGGCGGTCATCCGCTCGGCGGTCGGTGCCTCCACGTTGAGCCGCAGCAACGGCTCGGTGTTGGAGGCACGCAGGTTGAGCCACGCCCCGTCCGGGAAGCGCAGGGTGAGCCCGTCCAACTCGTCCACCTCGGCGTCGGGGTACGCGGCCCGCACCTCGGCCACCTTCGCCGCCTGGTCCCGTACGGTGGAGTTGATCTCCCCCGAGGCGACGTACCGCTCGTACTCGGCGGCCAGCGTGGACAACGGCAGCGGCTGCTCGCCGAGCGCCGCCAGGGTGTGCATGGCGGCCAGCATCCCGGTGTCGGCGAACCAGAAGTCCCGGAAGTAGTAGTGCGCCGAGTGCTCGCCGCCGAAGACGGCGTTGGTCCGGGCCATCTCGGCCTTGATGAACGAGTGCCCGACCCGGGCCACCACCGGTTCACCGCCGTGCTCCCGGATGATCTCCGGCACGGCGCGCGAGGTGATCAGGTTGTGGATCACCGTGGAGCCGGGGTGGCGGGCCAGTTCCCGGGCCGCGACCAGCGCGGTGATCGCCGAGGGCGAGACCGGCTCGCCGCGCTCGTCGACCACGAAGCAGCGGTCCGCGTCGCCGTCGAACGCCAGCCCGAGGTCGGCGCCGTGCGCCACCACGGCGCGTTGCAGGTCGACCAGGTTGGCCGGGTCGAGCGGGTTGGCCTCGTGGTTGGGGAAGGTGCCGTCCAGCTCGAAGTAGAGCGGCACGATCCGCAGCGGCAGCGCCGACAACGCGGCGTCGCCCAGCACGCTCGGCACGGTGTGCCCGCCCATGCCGTTGCCCGCGTCGACCACCACGGTCAGCGGCCGGATGTCGGCCAGGTCCACCAGCGTGCGCAGGTGTGCGGCGTACGCGGCGAGCAGGTCCCGACGCTCGGTCGGCGCGGTCGGCTCGCCGAGCGGCTCGTCCTTGTCGAGCAGGGCCTGCGCCCGGTCCCGGACCTCGGCCAGCCCACTGTCCTGCCCCACCGGGCGGGCACCGGCGTGGCACATCTTGATGCCGTTGTACTGCGCCGGGTTGTGACTCGCGGTGAACATCGCGCCGGGCAACCCGAGCGCGCCGGAGGCGTAGTAGACCATGTCCGTCGAGGCGAGCCCGATCTCGATGACCGGGCGGCCCTCGGCGCGTACGCCGGTGGCGAACGCCTCGGCCAACCCGGGCCCGGAGGCACGCATGTCGTGGCCGATCAGGACGGCCTCGCCGGGTGCGCCGGCACCGTCGAGCATCTGCGCGAACGCGGTGCCCAGGGCACCGGCCACCCGCTCGTCCCATTGGTCCGGCACCGTCCCACGGACGTCGTAGGCCTTCACGATCTGGGACAGATCAGACACCGGTTCCACTCCTCGGCCGCAGGTCGGTCAACGCACCTGAGCGTAACGGAGCGCCGGGCCGCGTCCCGGCTCAGCCGGAGAGCCCGCGCCCCGGTTCGTCCCCGTCCTCGTCCGCCGGCCGTCCCGGCACCGCTGCGGACCCGGTCGGACCCGGTGTCGGCGGCGTCGGCGGAGCCGACACCGGCGGGACCGCCGCAGGTGCCGAGACCGGGGGAATCACGGGCGGAGCCGACACCGGCGGGACCATCGGCGGCGCGGAGACCGGCGGGACCATCGGCGGCGCCGACACCGGTGGCACGGCGGACCCGGTGGCGACCGGTGGTGACGTGCGGGGCTGGCCATCGGGCTCCGGCCGGGCGCCGTACAGACCACCGGACGGGCGCGGCGACGCCGGGGCACCGTAGACCCGGGGCGCGGCGGGCCGGGCGCTGCCGTACACCTGTCCGGGAGCCGCGGGCGGCACCGGGCCGGACGGCACCGGCGGGACGCCCCAGCCGGACGGCGACGGTGGTGGGGCGACCACACCCGGCGGCATCGGCGGCGCGACGACCGGGCCCGACGGCACGGCACCCGGACCCGGCGGCACCGACGCGGCACCGTGGCTCGCGCCGGAGCGGTAGGTGGTGCCACCCGGGTTGCGCGGCTGCGGGATCTCGACCCGGTCCCGACGCTGCCGCCGGTCCCTCCGGGACCGGACGATCAGGAACACGATGAGCAGTGCGCCGAGGGCGACCATGCCGATGCCGAAGAACATCACCGGCGATCCGCCGGAGGACTGGTTGACGGCCTGGACGGAGTGCGCCCCGTCTCCGGCGTGAGCCGGCGCGCCACCGAGCGCCACCAGGCCGCCCAGGAACACGCAGAGCGTCGCGAGGCGCGCCGCGTGACGACGTACCGACATGATCACCCACCGTTCTTCCCCCTGACGAGGGACCGCGGTCAGGCTACTACCGGGGCACGACCTCGGCTGGTCGGCGAGCACCCCACAGGTGTGCCGCATCACGCCCACGCCGGTCCGCCGAGGCCCGTCAGGCGCCACCGAGCGCCGCACATCCCGCTCACCCTCGGTGAAAACCGTCGTACGCAGCGCCACGAAAGAGTGCTTCTCCGGTAAGTTCCCGGTGTGATCGACCGCGAACAGGCCGAGCAGATCGCCGCGGTGTGGGCCCGTCGCGACTCGATACGCCTCGGGCACGAGTGTCGACCATCGGTCACCGAGTTCGACCTCGGCTACGTCATCACCTCCACGGTCGCCACACCGACCAGGGCGCTCCCCGGCGACCTGCCGAGCACGGTGGTCGACAGACGCACCGGCGAGGTGAGCACCTGGCCCCGGGTGGCAGCCGAGGTGGTCGAGCGGCTCTATCGACGCAGTCGCCCGAGCGGGCCACCGGTGCCACGCACCGTGGACCCGGCCGGTCAGCTCATACGGGAGATCCACCGACTGCCCACCCCGACGGTCACCGCCCACCTCACCGTCGACGGGCGGATCTTCACCGCCCAGGGCGCAAAGGGCGACCTGCCGTTGCGCCCCCATCCACTGCTCGACGCGTACCTGGACGGGCTGCCGGCCGGGCATCTGGTCCGGGGGGCCGAGCGGCACGCGGAGGCCGTGGTCGTCTCCGACGTGCTCCACGACCACGACCACCGACGCGCCGCCGAGGGCATCGCCCCGATGAGCCTGGGCGACGCCAAGGGCCTGCTGTCGTCCGCCCGCATCGAGATGTTCCGGGTTCGCGAGCCGAGCGACCCGCACGCCGGCCCGGCCGAGCGGCCCTGTGACTCGTGCCTGACCCTGCTGGCGGACTTCGCCGTCCTGCCGGACACCCGGGAGCAGGTCACGCCCACCTCGCCCGATCCGCCGACCGACCCGTCCCAGGGCCGGTTCCCGCCGCAGGTCGCGCACGCTCTCGTCGCCGCCGGTTGGCGTCCACAGCACCGCGACGAGGCGGTGGCGACCGCGACCCTCCGGGACGTCCGCGCGATCCGCGGCCGGGCGTACGCGCACCCGGGCTTCCCCGCCGCCGTCGCCGCCCTCGCCGCGTTCCCGAACCTGGCCAGCCGACTGCGCGGACCGGGGCGACAGGTCCGGATCTCCCCGTTCGACCTGCTGGCACGGCAGGTGGCGCACACCGCCGACTCGCTCGCCGACTTCGGGGCGGTGCTCGGGGCGCGGCTGTTCCCGATCGGCAGCGAGGAACAGCACAGCGTCCTCGCGGTGGACGAGCAGGGCCGGGTCTTCGCGCTGGACCAGGCGGGCGAGTGGTTCCTCGGCCCGGACCTGGACGCCGCCCTGGTGACTCTGCTGTCCGGCCACGCCCCGGCCCGGGTACGCGACGACGGATCGTGGTGAGCGGAGCCTAGAGCCGGAGGCCGGTGAGGACGGTGACCCGTGGGTCGGTGTAGTCGTCCATGGCGCTACGCAGCCCCTCCCGTCCCACCCCGCTCCCCTTCACCCCGCCGTACGGCATCTGGTCGGCCCGGTACGACGGCACGTCACCGACGATCACCCCACCCACCTCCAGCGTCCGCGCCGCCGCGAAGGCGACGTCCAGCCGTCGGGTGAAGACACCGGCCTGGAGCCCGTACGCCGAGTCGTTGATCGCCGCGAAGCCGGCCTCGTCGTCGGTGACCCGGTCCACCACGAGCACCGGCCCGAACACCTCCTCGGCGCGGACCCTAGCCCGAGCGGGCACCCCGCTGAGCACCGTCGGCGGGTACGTCGCCCCGGACCGTCGGCCACCGGTCTCGACAGCGGCCCCGGCCGTCACCGCCTCGTCCACCCACGCCTCCACCCGTCGCGCCGCCTCCTCGGAGACCAGCGGCCCCACGTCGGTGGACTCCTCGGACGGATCACCGGTGCGCAGTTCCCGCACGGCCGCGACCAGGCGGGGCAGGAAGCCGTCGTAGAGCCACTCGTGCACGAAGACCCGCTGCACCGCGATGCAGGACTGCCCGGCCTGGTAGTTGGAGAAGGTGGCGATCCGCTGTGCGGCGAAGGTCAGGTCGGCGTCCTCGGCCCAGTCCGCGCAGATCAGCGCCGCCGCGTTGCCACCCAGTTCCAGCGTGACGTGCTTGTCCGGCGCGGCCCGGCGCACCGCCGCGCCGACCGGTCCGGAGCCGGTGAACGAGACGACCGGTAGTCGGGGATCGGTGACCAGTTCGGCGGCCCGGTCGTTGGGCAGCGGCAGCACCGAGAACATCCCGGTCGGCAGGTCGGTCTCGGCCAGGATCTCGCCGAGCAGCAGGGCGGTGAGCGGGGTGGCCGGGGCCGGTTTGACCACCACCGGTGCGCCGACCGCGACGGCCGGGGCGACCTTGTGTGCCACCAGGTTCAGCGGGAAGTTGAACGGGGTGATGCCCAGCACCGGCCCCTTCGGCACCCGCCGCACCAGGGCGATGCGGCCGGTGGCGGCCGGGTCGGTGTCGAGCCGTTGCAGTTCGCCGGAGAAGCGCCGGGCCTCCTCGGCCGCCCACCGGAAGGTGGAGACCGCGCGGCCCACCTCGGCCCGGGCCCACTTGACCGGCTTGCCGTTCTCGGCGGTGATCAGCCCGGCCACCTCGTCGGCCCGCTCGGCGAGCCGACGCGAGACGTGGTCCAGCGCGGCGGCGCGCGCGTGCGCGGGCAGTTCGGCGGCGGTCGCAGCCACCTCGGCCGCCGCCGACAGTGCGGCCTCGACCTGCTCGGCGGTGGCCAGGGTGGTACGACCCACCGCCCGGCCGTCGTACGGGTGATGCACGGTCAGCTCGCCGGCACCGTGGGTGGGACGGCCGGCCACGAAGAACGGGGTGGGTTCCACGTATCGCAGCGTAACCCCGGCAGTCGCCCACGGAAACGGTCGCGTCAGACCTTGTCTGCCGCGAATTCAGTAGCGAAGATGGCACGAAGATTGCGATAACCGCCGCAGCGCGGCCCCCGGACCCCTCGGAGTGATCCAGTCATGAGTGACCAGCAGAAGCTGCGCAACTTCGTCAACGGCGAGTACGTCGAGCCGGCCGACGGCGGCTACGCCGACCTGATCGATCCGTGTACCGGGGAGGCGTTCGCCCAGGCCCCGGTCTCCGGTGCCGCCGACGTCGACGCCGCCATGAAGGCCGCCGCGACCGCCTTCGAGAGCTGGCGGGACAGCACTCCGGCCGAGCGGCAGAAGGCGCTGCTGAAACTCGCCGACGCCGTGGAGGCGCGGGCCGCCGACCTGGTCGACGCCGAGGTACGCAACACCGGCAAGCCCCGGCAGCTCACCGCCGACGAGGAGCTGCCGCCGGCCGTGGACGAGTTCCGCTTCTTCGCCGGGGCCGCCCGGCTGCTGGAGGGCCGCTCGGCCGGTGAGTACATGGCCGGGCACACCTCGTACGTGCGGCGTGAGCCGATCGGGGTCTGCGCCCAGGTCACGCCCTGGAACTACCCGCTGATGATGGCGGTCTGGAAGATCGCCCCGGCGCTCGCGGCCGGCAACACGGTGGTGCTCAAGCCGTCGGACACCACGCCGGTGTCGACGCTGCTGCTGGCGGAGATCGCCGCCGAGTACCTGCCGCCGGGCGTGTTCAACGTGGTCTGCGGCGACCGGGACACCGGCCGGGCGCTCGTCGCGCACCCCACTCCGCAACTGGTGTCGATCACCGGCTCCACCCGGGCCGGCATGGAGGTGGCCGCCGCCGCCGCGCCCGACCTCAAGCGCACCCACCTGGAACTGGGCGGCAAGGCGCCGGTGGTGGTCTTCGACGACGCGGACGTCGCGGCGGCGGCCGAGGCCATCGCGACCGGCGGCTACTTCAACGCCGGGCAGGACTGCACCGCCGCCACGCGCGTGCTCACCGGCCCCGGCGTGCACGACGACTTCGTCGCCGCTCTGACCGAGCAGGCCCGCAACACCCGCACCGGCGCGCCGGACGACGAGGACGTGCTCTACGGCCCGCTGAACAACGCCAACCAGCTCGCCCGGGTACGCGGCTTCGTCGACCGTCTGCCGGACCACGCCGCGGTGCAGACCGGCGGTACGCAGGTCGGCGAGCGGGGCTACTTCTACGCGCCCACCGTCGTCTCCGGCCTGCGCCAGCAGGACGAGATCATCCAGGACGAGGTGTTCGGGCCGGTCATCACCGTGCAGCGCTTCTCCGACGAGGACGAGGCGGTGCGTTGGGCCAACGGCGTCGACTACGGCCTGTCCGCCTCGGTATGGACCCGCGACCACGGGCGGGCGATGCGGATGACCCGGCGGCTCGACTTCGGCTGCGTCTGGGTGAACACGCACATCCCGTTCGTCTCCGAGATGCCACACGGCGGGTTCAAGCACTCCGGGCACGGCAAGGACCTCTCGGTCTACAGCCTGGAGGACTACACCCGGCTCAAGCACGTCATGCACAACATCGAGGGCTGAGCCGGTGAGCGTCGGAAGCGGGCCGGTGCCGCCGGTGCCGTCCTCGCACGTACTGCACGAGCGGCGGGGTGCCGCCGTGGCCCGGGGTGTGGGCAGCGTGATCTCGTCCTACGTGCACAGTGCCTCGGGCGGCACGGTCACCGACGTCGACGGTCGGGAGTGGATCGACTTCGCCGCCGGAATCGCCGTCACCAACGTCGGCAACTCCGCTCCCCGGGTGGTCGAGGCGGTACGCGCCCAGGTCGAACGTTTCACGCACACCTGCTTCATGGTCGCACCGTACGAGTCGTACGTGGCGGTCTGCGAGCAGCTCAACGCACTCACCCCGGGTGCCTTCGAGAAGCGGTCGGCGCTGTTCAACTCCGGTGCCGAGGCGGTGGAGAACGCGGTGAAGATCGCCCGACACGCCACCGGACGGCCGGCGGTGATCGTGTTCGACCACGCGTACCACGGCCGGACCAACCTGACCATGGCGTTGACCGCGAAGAACATGCCGTACAAGCACCGGTTCGGGCCGTTCGCCGGTGAGGTCTACCGGGTGCCCATGTCGTACCCGCTGCGCGACGGTGGGCTCGACGGCGCCACCGCCGCCGCCCGGGCCATCGAGATGGTGGAGAAGCAGGTCGGCGCGGAGAACGTGGCCGCGCTGCTGATCGAGCCGATCCAGGGCGAGGGCGGCTTCGTCGTACCCGCCGAGGGTTTCCTGCCCGCGCTGCGCACCTGGGCGACGGCGGCCGGGGTGGTCTTCGTGGCCGACGAGATCCAGACCGGCTTCTGCCGCACCGGCGACTGGTTCGCCTGCCGGCACGAGGAGGTCGAGCCGGACCTGATCACGCTGGCCAAGGGCATCGCCGGTGGGCTGCCACTGGCCGCGGTGACCGGGCGGGCGGAGCTGATGGACGCGGTGCACGTCGGCGGCCTCGGCGGCACGTACGGCGGCAACCCGATCGCCTGCGCCGCCGCGCTGGCCACCATCGAGACCCTGCACGAGCTGGACCTGGCCACCGCCGCCCGGCGGATCGGCGCGACCATGACGGACCGGCTGCGGAGCATCGCCGCACGCGATCCCCGGATCGCCGAGGTACGCGGCCGGGGCGCGATGCTCGCCGTGGAGCTGGTGCAGCCGGGCACCCTGACCCCGGACCCGGCCGCCGCGTCGGCGATCTCGGCCGCCTGCCACACCGCCGGTCTGCTCACCCTCACCTGCGGCACCTACGGCAACGTGCTGCGTTTCCTGCCCCCGCTGGTGATCTCCGACGCCGACCTCACCCGCGGCCTGGACATCCTCGACGCCGCCTTTGTGTAAGGAAGGGTCCCCTGCTAACGCCTCGCGTATAGCAGGGGACCCTTCCTTACATCTCAGCTCAGCGCAGCACCTCGACCACGTTGTTGCGGACGAGGTTCTTGCCCGGCTCGCGGATCTGCTCCATCGCGGCGGAGTTGAGCAGCACGCAGCTCGCCGACGGGCCGGTCACGGTCACCGTGGTCGCCCGGTCGTTGTCCAGGTTGGTCACCCGCAACCGGGTGCCGACCGGGAACCGGTCGCTGGTCGCGCCCGGCCCGGCCGCCTCCTCGAAGAAGGTGATCGGGCCCGGGCAGGCCGACGCCGTGCCGGGGCGGGCGGCCGGCGGCGAGAACGAGCCGGGCCGGTCGGCGGGCCCGCTCGGCGCCGCGCCGTCCGGCGGCGCCGCCGGGCCGTCCAGCCGCTCGACGAGGTGGCGTCGGATGACGTTCCGACCCGGCTCGCGCACCAACTCCATGGCCGCGGAGTTGAGCAGCACGCAACTGCCGGACGGGCCGACCACCGTCACCTCCGTCGACCTGTCGTTGTCCAGGTTGGTCACCCGCAACCGGGTGCCGACCGGGAACCGGTCGCTGGTGGCGCCGGGCGCGCCGCCCTCCGCCGAGAATGTGATGGAGCCGGGGCAGGCGCTCTGCCCACTTGGGCCGCTGTCGGCGAACCCGAGTCCGGTGCCCACCGCCACGGTCGCCGCGGCGACCACCGCCACCCCCGCCGCCAACACGTGCTTGCGTTGCAGCCTCACCTGTCGCCTCCCGTACTCCCACCTGCGTTCGGGTGTCGGTACGGACTGGGAGCGCTACCCAGTTCACCGGCGTGACGCGTATCGAAAACAAAGTTTCGGATGAACCTCGCGTCGGCCCGGTCAGACCGGCCCGTAACAGGTGTGCGGCGCCCTGGTCAGCAGTGCCCAGTACCGGTCGCCGTACGACCAGTGCCACCACTCGGTCGGGTAGTTGACCATGCCCGCGCCGGTCATCGCGTCGACCAGGACACGACGGTTACGGCGGGCCGCGTCCCCGATCGTCGGCGCGGCCGTGAAGCAGGCGTTCCCGCTCGCCTCCGGGGTGGCGTCGACCGCCGTGCCCATGTCCACCTCCACCCCGTCAGCGGTGCAGAGCGTCAGGTCCACCGCACCACCGGTGCTGTGCGGCGCCACCTCGACCGGCGAGACGAACTTCGTGGTCTCCTCGTACACCCGCTCCGGCGACCAGTCGGGATGCGCCCGCCGCAGCTCGTCGTGGTAGCCGGTGAAGATCTCCAACTGCGCCCGGTACGGCCGGTACCCCTCGATCACCAGCAGGCGCAGCCCGTCGGGCAGTGCGTCCTGCGCGGCGAGCAACCGCTCCACCACCCCCTTGCGCAGTCGCGCGTACGCGCCCTCGGGGTCGGCCGCCCGCCCGTCCAACCGCAGTTCCGGGATCCCCCGCAGGTCGACCAGCGGCTCGCCGTCGTCGGCACCGGGCACCGCCGCGACCCGCGGATCGCAGAGCAGGATCACGGCACGTCCCCCGTGCCACCGGGACGCTCCGCGTGCCGGCTGATCGCCAACGCGACCAGACGGTCCACGATCTCCCGGTAGCCGACGCCGCTCTCCGCCCACACCTTCGGGTACATCGAGTGCGCGGTGAAGCCGGGCATCGTGTTCAGTTCGTTGACGTACAGTTCGCCGGCCTCCTCGTCATAGAGGAAGTCGACCCGGGCCAACCCCCAGCCGCCGATCGCGGCGAACGCGCGCAGCGACAACTCCCGGATCCGCTCGGCCACCTCGTCCGGAAGCGACGCGGGGACCACCATCGGGTCGCTGTCGCCGAAGTACTTCTGCCGGTAGTCGAACCAACCGCCGGTGACCGTGACCTCACCGACCGCCGACGCCTCCGGGCGGCTGCCACCGAGTACGCCGCACTCCAGTTCCCGTGCGGTGACCCCCTGCTCCACGATGACCAGGTTGTCGTGTCGCAGCGCCTCCTCGATCGCCGCCGCCAGGTCGTCGCCCTCACCGACCCGGGAGATCCCGATCGAGGAACCCATCCGGGCCGGCTTGACGAACAGCGGCCGACGCAGCTCGACCACCAGCTTCTCCGGGTCCTCGGTGGCCCGGTAGGTCGGCGCGTCGAAGGAGACGTACGGCGTGACCGGCACCCCTTCGGCGCGCAGCGCCCGCTTCATGGCCACCTTGTCCATGCCGACCGCAGAGGCGAGGATGCCGCAGCCCGCGTACGGCACACCGAGCGATTCGAGCAGCCCCTGCACCACGCCGTCCTCGCCGAACGGGCCGTGCAGCACCGGGAAGACCACGTCCAGCTCGGCCTGCACCGCGCCGGGCGGGTCCGCCGCGGTGACCAGCGCGGTGCCGCGCCGCCACCCGGCCCGCAGCTCCACCGCCGGACCGGTCACTGTGAACCGGTCGTCGATGGCCCGCTCTCCACCGGTACCTTCCAGGAACTGGCGTAACACGTCGTCGGGCATCAGCCGGAACCGGCCGCTGCGGGTCACCCCGATGGCGACGACCCGGTACCCGCCGCCGGACAGCGCCCGCGCCACCCCGAGCGCCGAGGCGCAGGAGACGTCATGCTCCGCCGACGGCCCACCGAACAGGATCCCGATCCGAACCTCTGCACTCATGCCGCCACTCCGCTCCGCTGCGTGCCGCCACGAGGCACCACCACACCGCATCGATGATTCGCTCGCTCACGCTCACTCATGCCGCCACTCCGCTCCGCTGCGTGCCGCCACGAGGCACCACCACACCGCATCGATGATTCGCTCGCTCACGCTCACTCATGCCGCCACT